>NZ_CANLXZ010000017.1 GCF_947495285.1 uncultured Nonlabens sp.
AAAAACAATAAAACAGCTAATCAAACCAGTAAAATGGTTAGGTTTGATATGTCTTAAATTTATTTAGGACAGGATTGTTATAAAATATTTAAAGTCCTGTTTTTTTAGCTTAAAAAACAGGACTTTTTTTTATTGCTAAATTTTCTGTATGTTTATCATGCTAATAAAAATCATCATTATCGTGGAAGTTGCAAGATATTTTATAATCAGTGTTGCTATAGTTATCGTACTACTTTTAGTAGTTACTTTTATTAAAAACCGTAAGAAGAGACGGTCATAAATAATTTTAAGATCTTTTAAAAAGTGTTTAAGATCTTGTTGTTAATGAATTCTAGTTTTCTTTGTTGTCTATTGAGCTATTCTTACCTTGCGGGAGGTTGTAGTTCCGCTTTCGCGAAAGCGAAACACAAACCATTACCCTAACTCAATTATAGATTTTACATATGAAATATCATCCTATAAATTCGGCTCTTTTTATCAAAAACCGTAAGAACTTTATGGCCAAAATGAAGCCGTCTAGTCTAGCCGTTTTTAATTCTAACGATGTTTTTACTACAGGAGCTGATAGTACACTGCCGTTTAAACAACATCGTGATATATTCTATCTAAGTGGCGCAGACCAAGAAAATACTATTTTAGTATTATTTCCAGATAGTTCTGATCCAGCGCATAAAGAAGTACTTTTTGTTACTGAAACTAATGCGCATATCGCCGTATGGGAAGGTGAAAAACTAACCAAAGAAAAAGCGACTGAAATAACTGGTATCAAAACGGTGTACTGGTTAAGTGATTTTGATAAGAAGTTTTTTGAAATGATGACTCAGTGCGATACCATCTATTTTAATACTAACGAGCATTACCGCCAGTCTGTAGAATTAGAAAGTCGTGAAGACCGATTTATAAAAAAAACCAAATCACAATACCCAGCGCATAATTATGCAAAGTCTGCACCTATTATGCAACGTTTAAGAGCGGTTAAAGATCAAATAGAGATAGATTTAATCCAGAAGGCTTGTGATATTACTAATGCAGGTTTCCGTCGTGTACTAGATTTTGTGAAACCTGGTGTGATGGAATATGAGATAGAGGCAGAGTTTTTACATGAATTTATAAGAAACCGTAGTGACGGTTTTGCTTACACGCCTATTATTGCGAGTGGTAATAACGCAAATGTATTGCACTATATAGAAAATAATCAAGAATGTAAGAGTGACGATTTAATTCTTATAGACGCTGGTGCGCAGTATGCTAATTATGCAAGTGATATGTCTAGAACTATACCAGTTAATGGCCGTTTTACAGACAGACAGAAACAAGTGTATAACGCTGTGTTGAGAGTGAAAAATGAGGCTACTAAAATGCTTGTTCCTGGAACCTTGTGGAAAGAATACCATGTTGAGGTAGGTAAGATAATGACTAAAGAGCTTTTAGAACTAGGTCTTATCGATAAGGCAGATGTTGCAAATGAAAATCCCAACTGGCCGGCCTATAAAAAATATTTTATGCATGGTACGTCTCATCACATGGGACTAGACACTCATGATTACGGTATTTTATGGGAGCCTATGCAAGCAGGAAATGTGTTTACTGTAGAGCCAGGCATTTATATACCAGAAGAAGGTTTTGGTATACGACTAGAAGATGATGTGGTTATCAATAGTAGTGGTGCGCCATTTAACCTTATGAGAGATATTCCTATAGAGGCAGAAGAAATAGAAGATATAATGAACGCTTAATGTTGTAGTATTTATTTTATATTCTATCACTTATATCATGGGCAGTGCTTTAAATAGTTCTGCCTGTTTTTTTAATTTAAAACATACTTATGAAAAAGGATATTTTAAAAACATCGATTATTCAATCATCCTTAGTTTGGGAAAATCCGAAAAAAAATTTAAAGAATTTTGCTAAGAAGATAGAATTACTCTACGGAAGAACAGATTTAGTGGTGCTTCCTGAAATGTTCACTACAGGTTTCTCTATGAGGGCTGATGGTCTTGCTTGTGACTCTGGTGTTATCGATTATTTAAAAGATCATGCCATGAGAGGCGGTTTTGCTATTTATGGAAGTGTCATGTTTCAAATTGCTGATAAATTTGTTAACCGCGGTATTTTCATGCGTCCTGATGGATCTTCTACTATTTATGATAAAAGACACACCTTTACACTTGCTGGTGAGCATGAGGTGTACAATAAGGGTGAAAAAGCCGCTGTGGCAGAATATCTAGGCTGGAGATTTAATTTACAAATCTGTTATGACTTGCGTTTTCCTGTTTTTGCTAGAAATACTAGTAATTATGATGTGCTCCTATATGTGGCTAACTGGCCCGTACCTAGAATAAACGCCTGGGATGCTCTATTAAAAGCTCGTGCCATTGAAAACATGAGTTACTGCATAGGCGTGAACCGAGTAGGAACAGATGGTACAGGAATGGATTACAACGGACACTCTCAAGTTTATGACGTTTTAGGTAATGAATTACTTAATCAACCTTGGGAAGAAGAAGGAATACAAACTATTGATATTCATAAATCTCAAATTGAGAGATACCGTTCTGAGTTGCGCTTTCTAGAAGATAGAGATCAGTTTACTTTAAATTGAGTTTGTAAACTCCGTCCCAATTAGGTTTTAATTTTACTACTTCAGGATAGTAAACTACCTTTTCTGGTTGTATGCCTTTTAAGAAATTACCTGCATCATATTTGCCATTTCTGTTCGCGTCATAAACTACTCTTATATAGTAATCTCCAGGATTGAGATAGAAGAAGTTATAAGTTCCATTCTTATCAACTGACTGTTGTAATTCTATACTTAAATCCTTTTTTGTAATTTGAATAACAATAGGGAATGCACTTGTATTATTTATGCTAACAATAATGTTACCTAGAGATGTTGATTTTACCGTGTTGAAACTATAGCTTAATGTATCTGTATTTTTCTCGCCGTAAAAATCTGTTACAGCACCTGGTAAAAGGGTTAGATTATATTTTTGAGACTCTTTTCTTTCAAAGTCTACTATAGCATTGTTTTTAAGACTGTCTAACCTTGTGGTAAAAGATATTTGTAGACTGTCCTTATCAATAAGTTTCATGAAACTGGTGTCCACCTTTTCTATAGGAGTAGATGCTGAAAAGGTGAAGGGTTTATGTAGTGAGAAATCAGTGCCTTTCTTTATGCTCAACGTGTCTTTGGTAAGTTCTTTTAAACGCACTTTAAATTCTTTCTCTTGGTTTGAAACTGTTGTACTTATCATAACAGAATCTTGTTTAATAACCGGTTGATACCAGTATTGTAAAGTGTCTTTTTTTTCTAATTGTGTTAAGCGGCTTTTGGTAATTAGTGATTTGTCAGTAGGTTCTATTTTTAAATTCTCTACGTTTCCTGTATAACCTACATATAGTCTAGATAGAGCCTGTTGTGTGATTTTTTTAATGCTAGGGTCCAGCTCTTGCTGGTACATGTTAAGTTCATAAATCTTATCACTAGGAATAGTTATGTGTTCTGTGATAAAGCCTATTTTATCTCTTGTTACATCAAAGCGTAAATCATAATTTTCTTCTTTTAGAGCTACCATTTTATAAGTACCTTCTTTAAGGTTTTCCATAGTAAAGGTAGTCAGACTGTCTAGAGTATTTAGAACATATCGCGGTTGTTCTTTGTATACAACACTATCTGTGTACTCTTCATTTACTTCATATAGTAAAACGTTTACAAATTCTTCTGCCTCATAATTTAATGCATCTGTTATTTTACCTTTTAAGGTTAAGGAGTCTATCACCGTACCGGTACTGAAAACGTATTTAAAAAATGGATAAGGATTCCCTTCATTATTGTCTACTATACTTTGTCCAAAATTGAGAACATAAGTGGTATTATCCTTTAATGTGTCGGTAATCTCTATAGTTATTTTTTTTGATGGAGTCCCTTGTGGTGTAATAGTAGGACGCGTTTTTAAAGGTGGTGATATAACTAGTTGTTTTTGTAAATCATTGAGTTTTACAAATTCGTCAAATTCTATCTCGATAATGCGATTCTTGAAATTACGAGTATAATTATCTGGATACATGCGTAATATTACCGGCGGCTTTTCATCTACTGGACCACCTGTAGGTGTGCCTTTTTTTGCACATTGAACTAATGTGATGGCTATGAATAGAACTGCGAGTATATTTAAAAAATGTTTTTTCACTGGTATATTTAACGAGTGCAATTTAAGATGATTGTTTTAAATTAGTTCTATTAAGTTTCAATTTTGCTGTTTATGAAGTTCTCTACTCTTTTTTTTTCTCGCTTTAAGCTTTTTAAGTTTATGGAGGTGCGCTAGTGATGTGGATGATGTTGTGGTGAACCGAGCAGTGCTCGATTTCACAAAAAAATTACCGGTACACAATGCTATTATTAATATGGAATGCTGGTATTATCGGGATAGGCCAGATGAAAAGTTATGAAAGCAGTGTGATTAAGTCTGTTAAAACAAATGAGGATGGAACCTATCAACTAACTTTTCTCAAAAGTGCATTTCTTAGTTTTACGATTAATGCAGATAGATATAAGAAACAAGAATTAGGTGAATACATAAATACTAGAAAGGTAAATTGAACTACCATTATGAAATAAAAAATCCCTTTGCATTAAATAACAAAGGGATTTTATTGGGTAAATTAATGAAGTGGTTTAACTCACTGCTTTTAATTTTTGAATAGCACTTTTGTCTAATTTAGATGCGGCATATTCTTTAGTAACTATTAATTCTTTAGTATCGCCACCTGGCATGTCGAACATGGCGTCTGTAAGAATCGCTTCACATAAAGAACGTAGTCCACGTGCTCCTAGCTTATACTCAATAGCTTTTTCTACTATGTAGGTAAGCGCATCGTCGGTGATAGTGAAATCAATCTCATCCATGTCAAACAATTTTTTGTATTGTTTTACAATGGCATTTTTAGGCTCTGTAAGTATAGCTCTTAACGTATTTGCGTCTAGCGGATTCATGTACGTTAATACAGGTAAACGACCTATGATTTCTGGAATCATCCCAAAATCTTTAATATCTTTAGGTATAATATATTGTAACAGATTATCTTTTTCTACCACACCATCGTTAGAAATACTGGCGCTGAAGCCTACAGCCTGCATGTTTAATCGCTTGCGTATTACTTTTTCAATACCGTCAAAGGCGCCACCAGCGATAAACAAGATGTTCTCTGTATTTACCTCTATAAATTTTTGATCTGGATGTTTGCGACCACCTTTGGGCGGTACGTTTACCACAGTTCCTTCTAGTAATTTAAGAAGTCCTTGTTGTACACCTTCTCCAGACACATCTCTAGTAATAGATGGGTTATCACTCTTGCGGGCAATTTTATCTACCTCGTCTATAAAAACGATTCCTGTTTGTGCTTTTTCAAGATTATAGTCTGCTGCCTGTAATAATCTAGTTAAGATACTTTCTACATCTTCTCCTACATATCCAGCCTCAGTAAGTACCGTTGCGTCTACTATGGCAAGAGGAACGTTTAACATTTTTGCAATTGTTTTTGCAATAAGTGTTTTACCAGTTCCTGTTTGTCCTACCATCATGATGTTAGATTTTTGTATCTCTACATCATCATCGGTATTTTTTTGTAATAATCTTTTATAGTGGTTATAAACCGCTACAGACATTACTTTTTTAGTAAATTCTTGCCCTATGATGTATTCATCAAGAAAAGCTTTTATAGCCTTAGGTTTTTTAAGTTCTAATTCTGCACTAGAAACTCCAGGTTTATCCACTGTAGTATCTTCGAGAACTATTCCATGAGCCTGCTCAATACAGCGGTCACAAATATGTGCATCCAGTCCTGCGATAAGCAAATTAGTTTCTGCTTTATTGCGTCCACAAAAGCTACATTCTAGTTGTTCTTTACTCATATTTCTGTTTTTGACACGATAGTTTGTGCCTTTTTAGATAGGAGTCGTTTTTCTATAAGGTTAGAAATACGATTCTTAATTTTAATATAGGCAGTTTAATTGTTGTGGTTTCCGCTTTCGCGAAAGCGGAATAACCACTAATTATATTGCAAGAATTGATCTTAGTCTCTTCTTAGTACTTCGTCTATCATACCGTATTCCTTAGCCTCATCTGCTTTCATCCAGTAATCGCGGTCAGAGTCTGCATAGACTTTATCATAAGTTTGTCCAGAATGCTTTGCTATGATGGTGTATAATTCTTCTCTAAGTTTTACAACCTCACGAGCCGTGATTTCTATATCACTAGCCTGGCCTTGTGCTCCACTAGAAACCTGGTGTATCATTACACGACTGTGTGGTAAAGCACTACGCTTACCTTGGGCACCGGCGCACAACAAGACAGCTCCCATACTTGCGGCCATGCCTGTACAGATAGTGGCTACATCTGGCTTTATGAACTGCATCGTGTCATATATGCCTAGTCCAGCATAAACACTACCGCCTGGTGAGTTTATATAGATCTGTATGTCTTTATTTGCGTCTGCACTTTCTAAGAAAAGCAGTTGCGCCTGTATAATGTTTGCTACTTGATCATTTACTCCGGTTCCCATGAAAATGATGCGATCCATCATTAAACGTGAGAATACGTCAAAGATCGCGATATTCATCTGGCGTTCTTCTATAATGTTAGGAGTAAGATTAGTTGGGTACATGCTACCCATAATTTTATCGTAATACATAGGATTTACTCCTTGATCTTTTACGGCAAATTTTTCAAATTCTTTAGATATGTCCATGTTGTAATGATACTATATGAGTGATAAAAAAGGCGTTAACTAATTGATAAAATAGTCAACGCCTAAAGATATGAATTATTGACAGGAATAAATTATACTTCGTAAGCTTCTTTAATGAAGTCTTCGTAGGTCATTTCTTTCTTTTTCAATTTTGCGTTTGCTTTGAAGAAATCTAGCATTTTCTCGTTTTGTAGTTGCTCGCTCATGCGTTTTACTTCTTCTTGATTGCTCATGATACGTGCCACTACACTATCTACTTCTTCGTCAGTTGCGCCAGTATGACCGTACTGAGCCATCTGTAAACGTATCATTTTACGAGAATATTCCTGTAGATCTTCAAACTTTAATTGTAATTCTTCATTGTTTTTTACAATGTTAGATTCAATTAGTTGATATCTCAATCCTTTTTCAGAACGCTCGTACTCTGCGGCAGCTTCTTCTTCTGTTAATTCATTCTCGCCATTACTTGCGATCCATCTTTTAAGGAAGTCTGCTGGAAGATCAAATTTTGTGTTCTCAATAAGTGATTCTGTAACGTCTGTTAATAATTTCTGATCTGTTTGTTGAGCAAATTGTTTGCCTGCGTCTTCACGTAGTTTTTCAACCAGTTCTTCTTCACTCTTGATAACATCTTTTCCAAAAAGCTTGTCAAAGAATTCTTGATTTAACTCTGCTTTTTCACGCTCGTTAACTTCAGTGATTTCAAAAGTTACAGGTGTTTCAAGACCTTGTGCTTTATCTTGCTCTAATTTAAGAAAATTCATTAGATCGTGATCATCATTAAAAAGATCTTTTGTTTTAAGTTCTAAAGAGTCACCTATTTTAGCACCTATGAATTTCTTAAGATTAGTCTTTCCTTTGATTTTTGATGTAGAAAACGTAGCGTCAGAATTGATTTCTTCGTCGTCATTTCTGAAAACTCCGGTAACTTCATTTCCTTCTTCCACTTCTTTCTTTGCAATTAACTTACCATATTGCTCACGTATGCGATCGATCTGGTCGTTGATTGTTTTATCATCAGTTTTTATTTCATATTGTGTAATGGCTTTTTTACCTTTTACATCTACATCAAATTCTGGAGCTAAGCCTACTTCAAATTCAAAAGTAAAATTATCTTGATCCCAGTTAATATCTTCTTGAGTCTTAGGAAGTGGGTTTCCTAAAAGGTTCATTTTTTCACTGGTGATGAATTTATTAAGTTGAGATTGAGTCAGTTTATTGATCTCTTCTACTAATACGGGAATGCGGTATTTTTTATTGATAAGGCTAGCAGGTACATGGCCTTTTCTAAAACCAGGTATGTTTGCTGTCTTGCGGTGAGTTGCAAGTACGTTATCTACTTGGTGGTGATAATCTGCCTTTTCAATTTCTATGGTAATTGTCGCATTTAATGCGTCTGTGTCCGTACGTTTTATATTCATTTAAAGACTTTTTTATGCTGTTAAAATTGGGCTGCAAAATTAAGCTTTATTTACTAGTTATCAAAGTGTTTGTCTTATTGCTATGGACCTACGTGGTGGTTAGATATTCTCAGTTATCTTCTTTGTCTAATAATTTAAAGAGAAAAGATCGTGCCGCTGCGAGTAATAGTGAAAATATAAATGCCCAAAATACACTTGTTACCGTAAAATCGTCTACAAACCAGTCTGCTAGGTAGATAATGATAACGTTTATAAATAATAAAAATATACCTAATGTGACTATAGTTATAGGTAAGGTAAGTATAACAAGTATGGGTTTTACTATAAAATTTAATATAGATAAGGTAAGGGCAACTAGTATGGCGCTTACATAATTAGTAATACCTATACCTGGTAAGATTTGTGCCAGTCCCATTACTAGTGCAGCCGTAATAAGTAATTTTATAATGAATCTCATACTATAGAATTTGTGTAAAAATAAAAAATCTGCTGAAGAACGAGCCTTCAGCAGATTCATATAGAAATAATATGCTCTGTTTATTGAGCAGAATCACTTAGTTGAATAGAGTCATAAGCGCCTATGTCTACTTTAGGTAAAGTAGAATCATATTGTGCGTTTATTGCATCTATGATAGTGTTTGCAGTAAATGCATAACCTCTAGCTGTAGGGTGAACACCATCTAATGAAAAAGCACCACCTGATGCATATGTAGAAGTTAAAACACCGCCGTTATAAGAAATACCTGATGTAGCTACTCTAGATAACTCTGTGCGCACATCAACATATGCTAGATCATTTGCTATAGCAATAGCTTCTATAGTCGCGTTATATGCAGTTTGCGCAGCGGTTATTCTATCTTGTTCATCATCATCTAGTACAAATTCATCACCTAAAGGGAAGGTGATACCATTTGCCGTTAACGCACGAGCTAATTCTACTGGTACTTGAGCATCTGTTAAGGTTCCAAGTAGTTGTTGATTATTTTCGCCGAGTAATGTCGCCGCTGTAAATGTTATTAAATCACTTGGTGTTGCTTGACGTATTTGACCGAATTGAGGTGCCAAAATCTGAGCTAATCCAGTAGCTTGCGCAGTATTTAGGGTTAAGTTAAAAGAATCACCAATACCTTGAACTAAAGGAACTAATGCGCCAACAAAACTTGGATTTTGTGATAAATCAACTAAGTCATTGTCTCTAACAACAAGTCCACTAGCAGCGGAAGTAGAAAAAGAAATTTGACGGTCTGGTTGACCGAAAGCTGCAAATATTTGATTTAGTCCACCGTAAACTTGATTAAGTAATGGTATTTGTGGTCCAAAATTTGGATCAACTGGGCTTAGAGCTTGTGAAGGTACCGTTGTAAAGAAAGGAATAGAAGTAACATCTGGAATGTTAACTAGAGCTCCTTTTGCACCGTTTGCAGTAAGTCCATCAACTAACTGTTGGTACACTCGAGCAAATACATTATTGTTAGTTATACTGTTGTCTCCTTGTGCAGCTGGGTCTATGTTGTTTAATTCGTTGTTATCAACACCTAACCCACCGCTAGTAGCATATCCTAATATATCATTATTACCTATCCATAGA
The DNA here is from genome assembly GCF_947495285.1 of uncultured Nonlabens sp. Classification (GTDB taxonomy): domain Bacteria; phylum Bacteroidota; class Bacteroidia; order Flavobacteriales; family Flavobacteriaceae; genus Nonlabens. The sequence continues at coordinate 9,757 of NZ_CANLXZ010000017.1, forward strand.
GTAAAGAACGTTCCGTTTGCAGCAATCGCATCATCTATTACTGTAGAAGATTCTGAGCTAGAAAAACGAGCATAGTATGGGTTTGCAGTACCTGTAGCAACACCAGCTAAAGCACCGTAACCTGGAGCTGCTAGGTGAAATACTCTTGCGCCTGGAACACCAAAGTTGTTTAATGGTCCGGTAACTTTGTTAGTAATATCTGTCGTTGGAGTTGCGTCTAGAACAACTGGTCCAGCAGGAGTTCCATTACCGTCAGACGCTAGCACAAGGCGGTTAGGTCGTATTTGCACACCACCAGCAAGTAGACCACCGGTATTATCATTAACTAATGGTTGATTAAATTCACCACCTCCAGCAAATTGCATTTGTCCTGCAATGATATTAGGATAAGAATTTAATTGTCCACTTAGGTATAGTGCGTTATCAGCAAATCCTGCTGTTAAAGAGTTTCCTAATGTTACAAATTTAGAGAAATCTGCTTCTCCAGATGTATAGACTCCACCATCTTCGATAGCGTTGTCAAATTCGTCATCACAACCTATTATTGCAGTACCTGCAAGAAAAAGAGCAATGAATTTTATATTTAAGTTTTTCATTATTTTATTTTTTTTACATGCTATAAGTTATACCTAGACCACCGATAAATGCTGATGATTTATAGGTTCCTGCAAATGGTGCAGGAGTAGTTGCGCCAGTGTCAAAAAAGAAATCATAAGATTCATTTATTTCTTTAAACTGTACAAATAGGAATGAAGTGTCGATAGATAACTTTGAATTTACTTTGTAAGAAAGTCCAAAAGTGTAATTATTAGAATCGTTACGTGGTGTCTCTGGTGCAAAGAATCCAGATTGTACAGGAGACTCATCAAAGTAATAACCACCTCTAACTGTTAGTTTTTCTGTAAACTCATATTGAGCACCTAATCTCCATGTAGAAGCATCTTTATAGTTTCTTGGGTTAATAGAAGTAGCACCATTACTAAATTCTAGATCTAGACTGTTGTATTCACTCCATAGAGTTCTATTGTAATCAAAAGCAAGAAGTAGTTTATCCCATTTATAGGACATTCCTACAGTAAGCTCTGCAGGTAAAGGAAGTGTAGCGTTAAAACCAGCTGTTGCACTTCCATTTTCATCAACATCTATACCTGTAAGGCTTGAGTTAGGAAAGTTGGAGAAGGTAGCAGTACCTTCTGTACTTTCTATATCAATTAAAGAACGGTAGTTAAAACCTAAACTAAATCTGTCGTCTGGAGTAAACATAAGTCCAGCAGACCATCCCCAGGCTGTAATACCAGAATCTTCTATTTCTATGTTAGAACGTACACCTTCTTCATCGGTAAGTGTTCTACTAGCATTTCTATTAAATGTTACCGCTCCTATAGCTAGGATAGGTCCACCACCTATACTTACACTATCAAATAATTGATAAGATAAAGTAGGCTGAATAAAGATAGCGCTTAAGTCTATTTCATTAACTAGGTGAGATCCTGCCCAGTCAGTAGGCCATGTTACATTACTTCCGTAAGGTGTGTAAATACCTAAACCTACAGCAAAATCTTCAGACACTTTGTAGGTAGCATAAAGATAAATAGGTGTGCTTACTTCGCTTTCTGTTTCAAAAGAGGTTCCGAATTCTTCATTTTGGTACTTTACATCAGAGAACACACCGAAACCACCAGCGCTTATATTTAATTTGTTTTCTAGGTGTACTATTCCAGCTGGATTAAAGAATAAGATGTCTGCATTATTAACGACAGCGACACCAGTATGTCCCATTGCTAATTGCGTGTTACTTTGTGTGCTGACACGATATCCACCTGCGTAAGCAAACGTAGAGATCAAACAAAGTACAACAAAAACTTTCAGTTTGTTCATAATCAATGATTTGAGGTATAAATTAAATTTGTAAGTGTCAAATTTAATATTAAAATGATATTACACAAGGGTTTTCTTTATTATGATGCAAGCATAACAACGTTTATTTTATGAATTCCGTAACATATGTTAAAAAATCTTGCGGTTTCTCAGCATGAAGCCAGTGTCCTGCATTTTCTATTGTTTTTAGTTCCGCTTTCGCGAAAGCGTGCCTTATAATAACTATGTCACTTTCTAATATGTATCCAGACTTGCTACCTCTTATAAAAAGAGTGGGTCTTTCTATAGGTGTTTTTATGGGTTCATGAATGCCTATCTTTTCTTGAGACTCTCCTAAAACGTCTAGGTTAAACCGCCATCCATAACGACCCTTTTCAACGCGGTAGAGACTTTTTAATAAAAACTGACGTGTTCCTAAATCGGGAATTACTTTTGTTAACATCTCGTCTGCATCCTTGCGAGTACTTATCTTATCAAAATCGATACTTTTTAGGCCGTTTATAATATCGCTGTGGTGCGGTGGATATAATTTAGGCGCTATATCTGCTATTATTAATTTGTCCAGATAGTTTTCATTTTCTGCTGCAAATCTCATGGCTACTTTACCGCCCATACTATGTCCTAAAAGTATGATGTTTTTAAGTTTATGCTTATCACAGTATTCTTTTATATCTTGAGCCATTAAGGAATAGCTAAACTGGTCACTGTGTAAACTGCGTCCATGATTACGCTGGTCAATAAGGTGTACTTGAAAACCGTTTTCACTCCATTTGCGACCTAGAGTTTTCCAGTTATCTGCCATGCCTAAAAAGCCGTGGAGAATTAAAAAAGGCTGTCCTTCACCTAAAATTATAGAATGTAACATTATACCAGTTTTGATTTATACATGTTAACTACATTTTCTAGTCCTAGATAAAGACTCTCTGAAATTAAAGCGTGGCCTATGGATACTTCTAATAATTCTGGTACATGCTCATTAAAAAATTGAATATTTTCTAATGATAGATCATGACCGGCATTGATACCTATACCTAGTTCTGTTGCTTTTTTTGCTGCTGTTATGTAAGGAGCAATTGCATGGTTTCTGTCTGTATCATAATGACTCGCAAAATCTTCTGTGTATAACTCAATACGATCTACACCTGTTAGCGCAGCGCCTTCTATCATTTCTATACTTGGGTCTACAAATATGCTGGTGCGTATTCCTTGATCTTTAAAGTGTTTCACGATTTTAGTTAAGAAGTCTTTATGTTTAACGGTATCCCATCCAGCATTAGATGTTAAAGCATCTGGTCCATCTGGTACGAGAGTGACTTGCGCAGGTTGTACTTCGTCCACTAGTTTAATAAAACTTTCTATAGGGTTTCCTTCTATATTAAGTTCTGTTTGCACTACTTTTTTAAGATCTCTAGCGTCTTGGTATTTTATATGACGCTCATCTGGTCTAGGGTGGATAGTGATTCCTTGCGCACCAAAAGCTTCTAGATCTATTGCTACCTTTAATAAATTAGGAACATCACCACCTCTAGAATTACGTAAAGTTGCTATCTTGTTGACATTTACACTTAAAATTGCCATGTTTTATTTTTATTTCAAAAATACAAAGGATTGTGTCAGAGGTATAAGTGTAGAATTGATTAATTTGCGTTAAATTTTGTACTTTATGGATATTAAGCAATACATAATTAATGATGTAATGCCTTTGGAAATCTCTTCAGATATGAAAAAGGCTCAAGAAATATTCTCGCAGCTTACTTATTCTCATTTACCTATAATGGAAAATGATATTTACATAGGGTGTCTGTCAGAAAATGATGCGCATTGCTTTGAGTCAGATCAAATATTGCAGGCCGTTAAGTATTCTATGACTGCTTTTCATGTAAAAGAAGAGACGCACTGGCTAGATGTTTTAGAAGCATTTGCACAACATCAATCTAATATGATGCCTGTCTTAGATAGTAAGAATGAATATTTAGGATACTATGAACTTAAAGATATTATGGAGCTGTTTAATGACGCGCCTTTTATGTACGAGTCTGGTGCGGTGGTCGTCGTACAAAAAGGTTCTAATGATTATAGTTTTAGTGAAATAGCGCAAATAGTAGAGTCTAATGATTCTAAAATATTCGGTTGTTTTGTAAGTAATTATAACGACCATATGTCTGAGATTACTCTTAAATTGAGTCCTCAAAATTTAAATACCGTTTTACAGACTTTTAGAAGGTACAGTTATGAGATAATAAGTGCAGCCGAAGAAGATTCTTATCTAGATACTCTCAAGGAGCGCTCAGATTATTTGAATAAATATCTAAACATGTAAATGAAAAAAGTTGCTATATACGGTCAGTACCTCCATGATGACACAGTAATAACTTGTAAAAAGCTTATCGATCTTTTAAAAATTAAGAATTGTGTCGCGCTGGTGGAGTCTGGATTTCATAATTTACTTAAAGATCAAGGAGTAGCCTTAGGTTTAGATTCTTTTGATCAATTAGATAAATCCTTTGATCTACTTATAAGTATGGGAGGCGATGGTACTGTTCTTAGAGCAGTTGCTTACATAGGTAAAGTAGATATTCCAGTAATAGGTGTGAATACAGGTAGATTGGGATTTCTAGCAACCCTTCATAAAGACCAATTAGAAGAAGCGGTAAACGCCTTGTATAATGGGGATTACACACTGAGTAAGCGTAGTCTAATTACCTTAGTTTCTACACATGAAGAAAATCATCCAGAGCCACGTAATTTTGCACTTAATGAAGTGACCGTTAGTAGAATGAATACAACTAGCATGATTCAAATAGAAACTAAATTAAATAAAGAACTTTTAACAGTTTACTGGGCAGACGGTCTAATAATATCTACACCTACAGGTTCTACCGGTTATAGTTTAAGTTGTGGTGGGCCTGTTATATCGCCAGATACAGACGCGTTTGTCATAACACCTATTGCGCCTCATAATTTAAATGCCCGCCCACTTGTTATTCCAGATCATACAGAGATCACTATTAAGGTAAGTGGTCGAGAAGAAGAATTTCTTGCATCACTAGATAATCGTATAGCATCCTATCCTAATGAAACACAATTAACACTTAAAAAAGCAGATTTTACTATAGATCTCATAGAGCTAAAAGGGCAAAGTTTCATTAAGACCATTAGAGATAAGTTACTCTGGGGTGAAGATAAACGCAATTAAACAATAAAAAACATCAATACTAGTTCTGTATTACTAGAATCGAGCATGTAAACATCATGCTGGGTAAAGAGAATTGTTATATTTGCACGTTTTAAAAATTTCATGCGGTTAGTTTTTTTATTTATTGTTTTTTTTAGTTTCGCTTTCGCGAAAGCGCAAACCTATGAGTTAGGTATTTTTGCAGGAACCTCAAATGTGGTAGGTGATGTCGGGAGTACTCAGTACATTCAATTTAACGATATCGCAATAGGTGGTATTTTTAAATGGAATCGTAGTCCACGACACAGTTTTAGAGCCACCATAATATCTGCAAATATGGTAGGTGATGATAATGATAGTGATGATGTTTCAAGAGATTTAAGAGGTTTAAAATATGATTATACTATGCTAGAAGCGAGTGTAGGCTTAGAGTACACCTTCTGGGATTGGGAACTGTATTCAGGTAGACCGCAGTTTACACCTTACTTATATACAGGAATTACTGCGTTTCATTATGAGTTGTTTGCACTAAATAACACAAATGAGTTGGAAGAGTACGGTGAAACGACTGATATTGCAATGCCTATAATTTTTGGAGTTAAGATGTCTCTTACTCCTAAATTGATACTCGCAGCAGAGATAGGTGCTCGATATACTTTTACAGATAATCTAGATGGAAGTAGTCCTGTAAGAAGTAAAGATTTTGATAATTTGAAATTTGGTAACTTAAATAACAACGACTGGTACGTGTTCAGTGGGGTGACTCTTACTTACACATTCGGTCGTAAACCTTGTTATTGTAATTTTTAAGTATGGCACAACAATTACTCGATCCTACTAGAATCCCTAAGCATATCGCTATTATAATGGATGGTAATGGTAGGTGGGCAAAGAAACAAGGTTTAATGCGCGTGCGTGGCCATGAAAAAGGTGCAAAGGCAGTTAGACAGTCTGTAGAAACATGTGCAGAATTAGGTGTGGAGCACTTAACTTTGTACGCTTTTAGTACAGAGAACTGGAAAAGACCAAAGTTAGAAGTAGATACCTTAATGAGGTTATTAGTTTCTAGCCTTAAAAAAGAGCTTCCTACCTTACAGAAGAATGATATTTCTCTTAAGGCTGTAGGTGTTTTAAGTCTTTTACCTAAGTCTGCTCAAAAAGAGCTAGCTGAAGTTATTGATGCGACCAAAGAGAATAAAAGAATGGATTTAACTCTAGCCTTAAGCTATGGGTCTAGAGAAGAGTTGATATCAGTTATAAAAAATGTGGCCGGTCAGGTAAAGGAAGGTTCCTTAGAGATCGATCAAATAGATACAGACGTCATTAATAAACATCTATATACGAGTTATATGCCCGATGTAGATTTGTTAATACGCACTAGTGGAGAACAACGTATTAGTAATTTTCTTTTATGGCAAATTGCTTATGCAGAATTATATTTTACAGAAGTGCTTTGGCCAGATTTTAGAAAAGAAAATCTGATAGAGGCAATACATAATTATCAAGATAGAGAAAGAAGGTTTGGTAAAACAAGTGAACAATTATAGAATGATAAAAAAGTTAGCAAACTCGCTACTACTGGTAACATGTTTACTATTAAGTGCAGCTACATACGCTCAAGAGAAAAGAGGAGACCTAGCAATAGGAGATGCCACTAAATATAAAATAGGTGAAATTACTGTTACCGGTAGCCAGACCTATAATGATAATACAGTAATCGCTTTTACTGGTTTACGTAAAGGTGAAGAAGTTTTTGTGCCAGGTGAACGTATAAGCCAGGTGGTAAAGAAAATGTGGGATCTAAAACTTTTTAGTGACATAAGAATTTTTGCTACAGATATTATAGGAGACCCAGAAGATGATGTGATGGATACTATTAATCTAGAAATTAATATTATCGAGGTGCCTAACCTTAATGAGGTAACTATAGAGGGACTGCGCAAAGGACAGACTAAAGATCTTAGAGAAGAATTAAAGTTAACTAAAGGACGTAAGGCGACTGAAAATCTTATCACTACAACTAGATCTTTTATAGAAGATAAATATAAAAAGAAAGGTTTCTTATATGCAGATGCTAAGGTAAAAACGCGCACGCTAGTAGATACAACTGGAAAGAATAGAGTCGATATGAAAATAGATATCGATAAGGGTAAGAAAGTTAAAATAGCAGAGATAAATTTTGAAGGAAACTCCATGCTTACCGATAAGGAACTGCGTAGAGCAATGTCCAATACTAAAAAGAAGAATTTTGTTAGATTTTTAAAAAGATCTAAATATGTCGAAGAGGATTTTCAATCCGATTTAATTGCCGTGGTAGATAAATATAAAGAAAGTGGTTATCGTGATGCTCGTGTGATATCTGATACTCTAACTAAGGTAAATGATAAAACCATCTCTCTAGATATTGAGGTAGAAGAGGGGACAAAGTACTATTTTGGAGATATTAAATTTATAGGTAATACAGCTTTTTCTGATGAGCAATTAAAGAGATTGCTTAAAATAGAAAAAGGAGATGTTTATAATGGAGTTGCTTTTGATGAGCAAATTAGTAATCCACAAGACCCAGATTCTGATGATTTAACTAACTTATATCAAAATAGTGGTTACTTATTCTCTAGTGTAAATGCCGTAGAAACTCGTGTTGAAAATGACACTATTGATTTTGAAATTAGAATCGTAGAAGGTAAAGAGGCTTATTTTAATAATATAAGTGTAAGTGGTAATACAAGAACAAATGATCATGTCATTTACAGAGCGATAAGAACATCTCCTGGTGAGAAATATTCTCGTCAGAAGATTATTAATTCCATACGTGAATTAGGGCAATTAGGTTTCTTTGATGCTCAAAAAATTAATCCGCAATTAAATAATGTAAATCAAGAAGAAGGAACTGTAGATGTAGATTATGAACTAACAGAGGCAGGAGCAAGTCAGATAGAATTACAAGGTGGTTATGGTGGTGGAGGTTTTGTAGGAACGCTAGGTTTACGTTTTAACAACTTTTCATTACGTAATATATTTAATGGTAAAGCATATGAGCCTGTTCCTATGGGTGATGGACAGACCCTGGCTATAAGAGCCCAGGCAAGTACTATTTTTAGAACTTACAGTTTAAACTTTACAGAGCCTTGGTTAGGTGGTAAAAAGCCAGTTTCTTTTAATGTGTCTTTTTCTCACAGCGAGCAATTCCGTGTTAATCAACAAAATTTTAGGGAAGTAGATAGAAATCAAAGATTTTTAATTACTGGTGGTACAGTAGGTATAGCAAAGAGATTAGAATGGCCTGACCAGTATTTTCAATTCTCTCAAGCCATTTCTTTCCAGCATTATAACTTAAAAAACTATCAGACTAGTTTATTTAATTTTCCTAATGGTTTTTCAAATAACCTGGCATACACAGTTGGTTTAAGTCGCAATAATGTTGGTGTTAACCCTATTTTTCCTACTTATGGATCTTCCTTCAGCCTTACTGCAAAAATGACTTTACCTTATTCTGTATGGAATGGTGTAGATTATGCAAATCTAGAAGATGACCCAGAGTTTCAAACTAATGGAATAGCAGACAATGGTAAGATAGATCAAGAAAAATTTAAATTCTTAGAATATTATAAGATAAAATTTGAAGGTACATGGTATACACAACTGTATGAAAAATTAATTTTACAAACTAAAACAGAATTCGGTTTCTTAGGAGCTTATAATAATGATCGTGGTCTCGTTCCTTTTGAAAGATTCTTTGTAGGTGGTGATGGATTAGGTGCTTTTTCTCTAGATGGTCGCGATATTATTAGAATGCGAGGCTATGATAATAGTGCGTTAACTACAAGTGATGATGGAGATACGGTATACAATAAGTTCTCTATGGAACTACGTTACCCTATATCATTAGAACAAGCAGCATCTATTTATGTATTAACATTTGCTGAGGCTGCAGGATCTTATGATCGTTTTAGAAGCTATAATCCTTTTGATGTGCAGCGATCTGCAGGTGCAGGATTACGTATATTTATGCCAGCATTCGGTTTATTAGGTGTTGATTTTGGTTATGGTTTTGATAGTGTTCCTAATGCTGCAAGTAATGATCCTAGTGGTTGGAACGTTCACTTTATAATCGGACAACAGTTTTAAATATGGCATAATTATTTCTTTAAACAACAAGCTTATGAGAACTAAGATTTTAATTATTGGATTAACAGTTTTTTTTAGTTTCACTTTTGCGCAAGCACAAAGAGGAGCAAGAATAGCTTACATAGACATGGAATACATTTTAGAAAGTGTTCCAGAATATCAGGAAGCATCAAAGCAACTGGAGCAAAAAATGCAAAAGTGGAAAGGTGAGATCGATAAAATGTCTAATGAGATTTCTCAAATGAAAGCATCTCTTCAAAATGAAAAGGTTTTACTCACCAAAGAACTTATTGAAGAAAAGGAAGAAGATATATCCTTAAAAGAGCAAGATCTAGCTGACTATCAGCAAAAACGTTTTGGTCCACAGGGTGATTTTTTATTGCAAAGGCAGCAGCTTATCGAGCCTATACAAGACCAGGTTTTTAACGAGGTGCAAAAGATAGGTAAACAGAAGAAATACGACATGTTAATCGATAGTTCTGAAGCGGCATTGTTATATAGTGCAGATCGCCATGATGTGAGTGACCTAGTATTAAAAGCTATAGGCAGAACTGGAAAAAGAAAAGAGGCGCGAGAAAAGCAAAATGCTAGAAATAATCCAGTAGAAGATAATGAGCCCTACCTGTCTGTGGTAGAAGCTGAAGAAAAGGAGAAAAAAGAACAGCTTAAAGAAGATAAAAAAGAAGCGATTCAAAAAGTTATATCTGAGCGTGATGCGGTCCGTAACGAACAAAGAAGAGTACGCGACTCTGCAAAAGCGGCAAAAGCAGCAGCTTATCAAAAAAGAAGAGATAAGCTTATGGCAGACCGTAAGCGTAAGAAAGATAGTGTTCTTGAGCTAAGAGCAGCCGCTAGAGCAAAAAAACAAGCTCAAATAGACGCTAGAAACGCAAAGAAAAATAAGAAAACCCCACCTGGTGGAGAATAATATAGGAACTCCTTATATTTGCAATCGCCTACTAGGCTACTGAATTTAAAAATTGATAACAATTAATAAAAAAATGAAACAAGTAAAAACACTAATAGCAGTAATCGCATTCATCTTTGCAGGTATTCATATAGGTCAGGCACAAGACGCTCAACCTACTAAGGTATGTCACGTAGCCTCTCAATCATTAGTAGAGTCTTTACCTAGTGCCATTGCAGCAGATAAGCAATTAAGAAACCTTGCAAAAACTTATGAAACTAAGTTAACTGCTATGGATAAAGAACTGAAGACTAAATATCAAAATGCACAAGAGGCGGCACCTCAAAGAACTCAAGAAGAAAATGAAAGAATTCTTGCAGAGCTTGCCGAAGGTCAGAAAAAATTAGAAGAATATTACCAGAACTCTCAAACTGCTATGGGTCAAAAAAGAACTGACTTATTAAAGCCACTATATAAGCAAGTAAGAGAAGCTATCTTTACAGTTGCTAGAAGAAAGGGTTTTGATTATGTATTAGACTCTACAACAGGAACTGGTATCATCATGGCAGACGGTTATGACCTTACTAATGACGTAAAAGCAGAACTAGGCGTGAAGTAATTCTGTTTCTTTTTAAAATATATTAAAAGTCGCTTTGTTAACAAAGCGACTTTTTTTATTAGCTTTTATAAAACGAAGTTTTTTTGTTAAGAACAAATAAAAAAACCACGGCCTTTGATGAGATTTGATTTTTACTTATTCTATAAAATAAAAGGTTCATCCACTCGTCTTATAGATTCACAGTATGCACTCACCTTTATTCATTCTATACATGGTGTGTTTCTTCTATATCGTTTATCATTTCTGTAACGGGCATAGAGCAACTTTGATCAGTTCTTTTTAACGATTAATCCCAATCTTTTTAATCTATTAAAAAATACGTTTCCTTGTTTTATGGTCTACTTTGATAAAAGTGTACGTCATAAAATTAAAATCCTTTATGGTGTTCATATTTAAGCGTTAACCCTACTTTTTGTTGTTAGGTTACTCTTTTGGAACTCCATTTATGTAGACATGATTTCCTTTAACGCTTCTATCATATATAATAATACTACCTGCAACGGCCACGTTTAGGCTTTTGGGAGTGTTAAACTTTACTATATGATGTGATTTTGCAATGGCCTCGTTAGTTAATCCGTGGTCTTCGGCTCCTAATAAATACACGCAATTACGTGGATGTTTAAAGTCTTCTAACGCCACAGCGCTATCTGTTAACTCTATTCCCACTACCATAGCGCCTTTAGGTAAATGGTTGTAAAAATCGTCAAATGTTTTATAATGAAAATATGGAATAGCACCTACAGCGTTGTGAGTGTCGCAGGCTTGTTTTGCATAACGTTTACCTATTGTGTAAATGAAATTTGCTCCTAGATTTTGTGCCGTACGCCATAATACACCTAAATTTTCTGGTGTCTTGCCATGCATGATTCCTATTCCGTAATATCCCTGCTCTAGATTATCTATTTTCATACTGCAAATCTATTAATTTATGCGATTATATGCTGTTTGCACTGGTAGGAAGTTTTATGGCTCTTTAAAAATGGATTTTGTATTCGCTTTCGCGAAAGCGGAATTATTCATCTACATATTACATTTAATAGCGTTTTACAACTGGCTCGATTATTGTTATTTTTACTGCAATGAGATTGTATAAAAATAGCCTTAGAAATCGCATCTTCTTCTCCATGATGGTGCTTACCATTATTGCAAGTGTTTTGATTGCCGGTATGTCTATATATCAATTTAAAGAGCAAGCAAAGGACTATCATGAGAAGCGATTATTACGTAAGGAACAGGCGATTAAGGAGCATATTGCCTTTGTCCTAGATGAAACAGATTTTCAGGTCGTAACAAATAACTTACCTTATATTTTTAAAGAAGATATCTATGGTTTAAGTGCTGTGCATGGTATGCCTATTTATATGTATGATTTAAATGGAACTTTACTTAAAAGCTCTAAAGCACAATTTACTAGTGATGGTTTACACAAACAAATATCGTTAGATATTATTAAGAAACTTAACAATGCAGACGATGGTCGTTACGTGCAAAAATTTGAAGTAGACGGACAGAGTTATCGCTCTAGTTATACCTATCTTACCGATAATAGATTTAAGAACATCGCTATTCTTAACTTACCTTATATAGAGAATGACGACTTTATGAATCATGAACTAGAGGAGTTTCTTAAAAGACTGGCCCTAGTTTATGCCTTTATATTTTGCTTTTCTATAATACTAGGTTATTTCCTTTCTAAATACATCACTAGATCGATAAGAAATATATCTGATAACTTAAAAGAGCTAGACATTTCAAAACGCAACCGTAAAATAGACATAGATTATAAAGGAACTGAAGAAATTAATACTCTAGTAGAGTCTTATAATAAAATGGTGGACGAGTTAGAAGAAAGTGCTGTAAAACTAGCCACTAGCGAGCGAGAGCAAGCGTGGCGAGAAATGGCAAAGCAAGTGGCACACGAGATTAAAAATCCGTTGACACCTATGCGTCTTACTGTACAAAGTTTTCAGAGAAGATTTGATCCAGAAAATCCTGATGCTAAGGAAAAACTAAATGAATATTCTAATTCAATAATCGAGCAAATAGATGTGATGAGCAATATCGCTAGTGCATTTTCTACCTATGCCACCATGCCGGCTCAAAAAAATGAAGAGACTGATGTATGTATGGTTACACAGCTCGCTCTGGATATATTTAATGAATCTAACATACGTTATACAGAAGATGTAGATTCCTTAATGGCTGTTTTTGATAGGACACAATTGATACGTGTGGTCACTAATCTTGTAAAAAATGCCATACAGGCTACACATAGTGATAGAGAAAATATAATCGAGGTATCAGTGACTCATGATTCAGATCATATCTTTTTAACCGTGAAAGACGCTGGTACTGGTGTACACCCTGATAACGAGAAGAAAATATTTGAGCCCAAATTCACTACAAAAAATAGCGGAATGGGTTTAGGTCTAGCTATGGTAAAACAAATCGTAGAGAACTTTAATGGAAAGATAGAGATGCATACGGTCTATGGTAAAGAGACAAGGTTTATAGTAACTCTACCTAGATGTTAATATGTTTTAATCTTTATTAAACCTTGTTTAAGATTATCTCAAAGGTGGTCCCCATGTCTTTCTTACTATCGATTACTCTTATTTTACCGTTGTGATAGTCTTTAATTATACGCTTAGCGAGAGATAATCCCAGGCCCCAACCTCTTTTTTTGGTTGTAAATCCAGGTGTGAATATTTGATTCCATTGCTGTTTTGGAATCCCCTTACCAGTATCTTTTATTTTAATAAACACATTATACACGTCTGCCTTGAGATAAATGGTTATGTTTCCTTTTCCCTTCATGGCATCGATACCATTTTTAATCAAGTTTTCTATAACCCATTGAAAAAGAGGTTCGTTTAACTTTACCTGTATAGGCTGGTCAGGAAGATCTACCTTAAATAGAATTAACTTAGAAGATCTGTTTGCTATATATTCCACAGCTTGTTTAGTTTGATGTACGATATCGACTTGAGCAAGTGTGGGAATAGAGCCTATTTTAGAAAAACGATCGGTAATCATTTTAAGACGATTTATATCTTTTTCCATCTCGTCAATGTAAGATGGGTCTACGTCCGTATCTCTTAATATAGTAGTCCAGCCTACTAGAGAAGAAAGCGGTGTGCCTATCTGGTGTGCACTTTCTTTGGCCATACCAGCCCATAATTTATTTTGCTCGCTTGCTTTACTAGATCGATAGAAAAACCATATGACTGAGAAAAATAGAAGCATTATAATTACTAGCGCCATAGGGTAGTACTTGATCTTTGTAATTACGTCACTATTTCCATAATATATGGTGCTGAATGGTTCTCCTTCAAATTCAGTGACTATAGGATCATTTTCTTGTTTAAAAACCTCGATTAATCTTTTAAGTTCTTCTGTATCTCGCTCTACTTTTTCTGATAAGTTACGGGCGCTCATCTCACCTTTATAGTTAACTACTATCATAGGGACTGATGTGGTGTTTGCCATTACTGTAATGCCTAAATCTCCCAAATCTGCTTGAAGAGATTGATTTTGAAGATCTGTTGCAGCGATACCAAATTCTTTTATATTCTTGCGCTCATTCTCTTTTAATTGCTGGAAAAAATCAAACGTGTTCCATAGAATTAGTGAAGTAATTATGACTGCTGCTACAATCATGGACCATCGGTAAATGTCTTTGTTAGAAGTGAAATTCATGTAAGAATTAAATGTTTTATAGAATTAAAAACGTGTCTTTTTCTGTTTTATTGATCAATCGCGTTTAACAATTAAATAGTGATCATCGTCCATAGGTAGATAGCCCTGATCGTATACAAAGTAATAAACCGTTCCCTTCTTTGTAGTGTAAATACTAGTAAAAAAATTAAAATCAAATCCTGCCGCTAGCATTTTATTTCTAGTTACTTTAATTTTATCTTTAGGGTTAAGTTCTTTTAATACTCTGTGATTCTTGCGTAATCTATTATTAATATTACGCATTAAGGCGTTACTATCTCGGTTAAGCTTATTGTTAGCTACATTACGACAGTAGTCACTGCAGTAGATTTTATCTGCTCTACCGCGCACTTCTTCTTTACATTCAGGACATTTTTTTCTAGCCATAATTACCTTACTATCTATTCTTTAAATATACTAAACATTTGTAAACGGTTAGGAGTACTATTATAAGAGACGCAGCTATTTATTAAAAGTGTCCTGATAGAAAGGAAATAAAATAAGTAGCGATTGTTTTTAAAAAAAAAATTACTCATCAACTATTCATAAAAGCATTCTTGTAATAAACTAAAATGATAGGATTGCTGTTTTATAAAGAGCTAGAAGTCTTTACCTTTGTAAAAAATAAAATTATGTACCCAGCAGAATTAGTTCAGCCTATGCGTGACGATTTAGGTAACGCAGGATTTGAACATTTATATACACAAAACGACGTAAAAGAAGCACTAAGCAAAGAAGGTACAACACTTGTTGTTGTAAACTCGGTATGTGGTTGTGCAGCTGCAAATGCACGTCCAGGAGCAAAAATGTCTCTAGATAACTCAAAAAAACCAGATCACATCGTGACCGTGTTTGCAGGAGTAGATCGTGATGCAGTAGATGCAGCGAGAGCAGCTATGATTCCTTTTCCACCTAGTTCTCCATCTATGGCATTGTTTAAAAATGGCGAGTTAGTACACATGTTAGAGCGTCACCATATAGAAGGAAGACCTGCTGAAATGATCGCCGAAAATCTTAAAGAAGCGTATAACGAGAACTGTTAGTCAGTCCTAGTTTAAAATTTTTAAAAGTGCTTTTGTGAAAACAAAAGCACTTTTTATTTAAGATCTACCGCAAGATGCTTAGCTATTAGAATAATAGGCAAGTTTATATTTAAAACTGTAGGAAGAATACGTCACACTTGTTCTTGTGTGATAATTTTTAAAATTTGATTTCTCTAACTACTACCTCAAAAATACTATGCACGCATATCGATTTAAGCAGTTCTCGTTTTTTGATGTGTATTAACAAATTATCTTTGCAGTATGCAAAAAATCATCTCATATCCATTAACAGTAATTCACTTCATACTCTTCTTCTTTTTTCTGGTTATATTCCATCCCATACAACTTATTTGTTACAAATTAAGTGGTTATAATGCACATCGCAAGAGTGTATATATACTTAACTGGTTCTTAATGCAGTCACAGTTGCCGCTGTTCAATACTTTTACTATCAACTATAAAAGGGATCTACCTGTTGGTCCATCTTACGTGTTTGTATGTAACCACCAGAGCATGTTTGATATACCACCCTTAATTTATTATCTTAGAAATTATCATGCAAAATTTATAGCAAAAAAAGAACTGGCCAAAGGGATACCTAGCATTTCACTTAATTTAAGAATAGGAGAGAACTGCGCCATAGATCGTAAAGACCGCAAGCAGGCCATAACCGCCCTTGTTCAATTTGCAAAAAACATACATGAAAAGAAACGTAGCGTTGTAATTTTTGCAGAAGGTACTCGCAGTAGAACAGGTGTTCCTAAGCCATTCCAGACTAATGGTTTAAAGACTATTTTTAAATATGTTCCAGACGCCGTTATCGTGCCAGTTACAATTAATAACAGCTGGAAAGTAGATCGTTATGGAAAATTCCCTTATGGTATGGGGAATAAGATAGCACTAACCCTACACAACCCTATTCCTATTCAAGGAAGAGATATGGACGAGGTAATTCTAGAAACACAAGAAATTGTGCATAAAGGCGTTACTTCTACTGCGGTATAGAGTTGGATAATATTTCCGCTTTCGCGAAAGCGGAACAAATTCAAAACGACTACCTTTACATAATAAGCTATACTTATGAGCAAGCCCCTTAAAAATATACGCATCGAGGTGATGCAATCGCTAGAGAATAAAGTAGAATCCTTTATGGATGAATATTTAATTCCTGTTGATAAGATCTGGCAGCCTACAGATTTTTTACCTAATTCTCAAGAAGATACTTTTTTTGAAGAAGTGAGAGAGTTGAGAGAATTAGCCAAAGAGCTTCCTTATGATTTTTGGGTTGCCCTAGTAGGAGATACTATTACAGAAGAAGCTTTACCTACCTATGAGGCATGGCTAATGGATGTAGAAGGAATTAATCAAGTAGAAGGTAAAGGTAATATCTGGTCTAAATGGGTGCGCCAGTGGACAGGTGAAGAAAACCGACATGGAGATACATTAAATAAATATCTGTACCTATCTGGTCGTGTTAACATGCGTCAGGTAGAAATTACAACACATCATTTACTCACAGATGGTTTTGACATCGGTACAGATCGTGATCCTTATAAAAACTTTATTTACACAAGTTTTCAAGAACTAGCTACCTACATTTCACATAACCGTGTGGCAAAACTTGCTCGTGGTTATGGAAATACTGCCTTATCAAAAATGTGTCGTATCATTTCTGGAGATGAGATGCGACATCATAAAGCCTATAGCACTTTTGTAAAAGAAATCTTTAAAGTAGATGCCAGCAACATGATGGTAGCCTTTAAAGAAATGATGGTTCATAAAATAGTCATGCCAGCCATGTTTTTAAGAGAGCAAGGTCAGAGTATAGGAGCTGCATTTGAAGATTTCTCAAACAGCGCGCAACGTATAGGTGTTTACACTGCTCAAGATTATATAGATATTATGCAAAAACTCATTGATCAATGGGATATTGCAAACATGACACATCTTACCGAAGAGGCTGAGAAAGCACGAGATTATTTAATGAAACTTCCTGCACGTATGGAACGTGTTTCTCAAAGAATAAAAATCCCAACAGATTCTGCCACATTTAGTTGGGTAAATCCCGCCATTATCGGAGGATAGATGTATCTATTATAGAGATTTCTTTAATAAAGTGAGACCCAGTCGCAAAGATCCATAATCTATTTTACCGTTAAAATGTTCAAAGATGCTTTTAAGGCTCTCATTATCTTTTATTTGCTCAAAGTCTGCGGCCATTAGATTATAATCATTAGGGTCTATTAATTTCTCTAGATCTATATCGCCGTGGCTTTCATAACGCTTAGTAAGATGATTTAAGATAGTACCAGGCTGGTAATTTCTTATTTCAGCTATTTCTTGAATCGTTTTACCTTCTCTAAATAAAAGGACTGTTTCCATTACCGTATCCTTTTTAGTACCATTACTTTTCTTTTTGGCTTTTTTAGGTTTTACTATTTCATCTCTATAGACAAAGTTATTTTTACGATCATTTTTAAATTCTGATATCATTTTTAAGAACTTTGCACCATAGGTATCGTGTTTATGAGTTCCAACACCGGTAATGTCGGCAAATTCATTATCGTCCAGTGGAATTCTCGCTGCCATATCTTTTAAAGTCGCATCACTAAAAATCATATAAGGAGCTAGATTTGCAGCATTAGCCAGTTGTAATCTAGTTTTGCGCAATGCTTCATAAAGATCACGATTTACCTCTGTCGGCAACTCTTCTCTAGTTAGTTTTGCTCTACGAGAGGCTAGTTCTTCTGGTTTAGGTATCACAGCTAGAGAGACTTTACGACCGTTAAATAACACCTCTTTACCTTGAGGGGTAATTTTTAAATGATTGTTTTCATGAAAAGCTATTTCTATCAGACCCTGATTAATCATTTGTACGATGTACTGTTGCCAGTTGTTCCACGTTATATCTTTACCAGCACCATAAGTTTTCATATGCTGGAAACCACTTTCCATAATGGCTGCATTCTGTGCACCACGTAGTACGTCTATTAAAAGATTAAGGGATGCTTTTTCATTAGCGCGTATTATGGCGCTCAATGCTTTTTGCGCCGGTAGTGTTGCTTCAAAGAAATCGGGCTTGTTAAGACATACGTCACAGTTGCCACAGTCTTCATCTAGATATTCATTAAAGTAAGAGAGGAGCATTTTCCTGCGGCAGGTAAGAGCCTCGGCAAATTGCTTCATGCGTTCTAGTTTTGCAATTTGTAATTCGGCATTACCGCTTCCTTCTGCAAATTTGCGCAGCTGGATCACGTCTGCATAACTGTGAAATAATAACGCATGTGAGTTGATACCATCACGACCAGCACGACCTATTTCTTGATAATAACCTTCTATGTTTTTAGGCATGTTATAGTGCAGTACAAAACGCACATTAGATTTATCAATTCCCATCCCAAATGCTATAGTCGCACACACTATTTTAAGATCGTCCTTGATGAATTTTTCTTGTACATTTTCTCTTTCTTCATGACTCAAACCAGCATGATAAGCAGCCGCATCAAATCCATAAGCTGTTATCTTACTAGCTAGTGACTCACACGTGTTACGGCTTAGACAATAGATTATTCCAGATTGGTCTTTATTTTTCTGTAAAAAACGACGTATTTGCTGCAGTCTATTATTTCCTGGACGTACTTCTAGAGTTAAATTAGGGCGGTCAAAGGAGGAGACATATTCCTTTCCATTTTGAATCCCTAATTGTTTTTTAATGTCAGCCCTAGTGGCTCTGTCTGCCGTGGCAGTTAGTGCGATCAGGTTAGCATCTGGAAAACTGGTTTTAAAATAAGATAACTGTGTATATGCAGGTCTAAAATCATGACCCCATGTAGAAATACAGTGCGCCTCATCTACGGCAATTAAAGAAACAGGAATTCCCTGAAGGTGATTATTTAATAAACCTATACTTTCTGGAGCTACATAAATTAATTTGAGACGTCCAGAACGCAATTCTTCCAGCATTTCTTGTTGCTGCGTTGCATCTTGAGAGCTGTTAAAGTAAGATGCTGCAATACCGTTTGCTCGCAACGCATCTACTTGATCCTTCATTAATGCTATAAGTGGGGACACTACTAGGGTAATGCCATCTAGTAGTAAAGAAGGTAATTGAAAACACATGGATTTACCTCCACCAGTAGGCATGACGACCATAAGGTCTTTTCCAGCAATAACGCTGTCTATAATTTCTTCTTGTAACGGGCGGAAACTGTCGTAACCAAAATACTTTTTGAGTAGTTCTAGTTTTTTCATAATATTGATTTGAATGGCGTGTAACGTCTTAAAAGACAAGTTTCAAAGGTAGGGTTTCAGTGTGTTTTTATAAAGCTTTGTTTATAACTTGATGTGGTCATTTCTTGATTTATCTAGTGCGATAGATACTTTTCTATCTAGTTAATTTGTATTTTTCCGCTTTCGCGAAAGCGAGATTTCCAACAACATATGCACTTGTATTATTGTTATTTAGAAATCTTATAATTCAGTTGAAACGAGTATATGAAGTATCTTTTTACATTTTTATTTTTTATCATAACATTTTTTGCGGTTGCTCAAAATCAAGATTTGAATGATTATAAATACATTGTCGTAGAAAATCAATACGATTTTCAGAGTGAGGCAAATGAATACCGACTAAATGAGTTGATTGTTTTTGAGTTTAAAAAACGCAATTTTAATGCTTTTAGAAATACAGAAATTCTACCAGAAGATAGGAATAGAGGTGTGTGTAATGCACTTCAATTAAAAATAGATGAAAGTGGAAGTTTTACCAGGAGTTTGATTTTCAAACTGGTGAACTGTGCTGGTGAAACTGTTTTTACTAGTAAAAAAGGTGTAGGAAGAACTAAGTCTAATGACAAAGCCTATTATGAAGCAGTAAGAGATGCGATGACTTCTTTTGATGCTGTTGATTATAGATATGTAAAGCCTAATGATATAAAAATACTTCCAAATAGTGAAGTAGCAGCAATCGGAATAGCTAGTGTGCAAACTATGTCTAGTCAACCAGGTAATGTCGTAAAAGAAACAGAAGAGGTTAAAAAGCCAACTCAAAACTCCTTAATTACAAAGATAGCACCGGATGAATCTCCGAAGTTTGAAAAGAATGTGATAGATGATGCTGCGCCGTCTAGTGAATATGAGTTCACGTCAAAGGAAGGATTTGCATTAATGAAAAGCGCCAAAGGCTTTTTAATCTTTGATAATAATCTACCTATAGGTGTAGTGCTTAAGAAAAGTAATAATGCTTATCTAGTACATACGTCTGTGTTTGCAGGTGTAGGATACAGGAATGGCGATAAATTTATTATTGAGTACATAAATAATAAGGAAGAACAGATTATTGAATTTGTAAATGTTCCATAATAAATAGGTTCATTTATAAAACAGGGTGCTGGTTTATATCAGCACCCTGTTTTCTTTTAAGAAGGTTTGTGAAATTTTAAAGCAGTTTAAACATGCTTACCTACTTCAAAGCCATGCTTTCCTAAATATTGATTACCGCTATCGATAGCATCACCTTCTAAGGTAGTTCCCATAGAATCGTTCCATCTGTTTAAGTAGCCGAATAGTGAGATTACACCTAGCATTTCTACAATCTCTCCATCATCCCAGTGCTCGTGTAGTCTGTCATTTATGTCTTGATTAACGGCATTAGGCACCTGACTCGCTGCTAGTGAAAAGTCTAATGCTGCACGCTCTGCTTCACTGAAGGCAGAGTGTGTGCGGTACTCCCATATGTTATCCAGTTGTTCTTGTTCTGCTCCATAACGCTCTGCAGCTCTTATAGCATGTGCCTGGCAGTACCTGCAGCCTGTTGCGTTACTGGATACCCAAGCAATCATTCTTTTTAAAGCACTGGTTACACGACCTTCGTTTGCCATAACGGCTTTATTCAGGTTGATAAATGCCTTAGATATGGCTGGACGTCGTTGCATAGTAAGGACAGAATTAGGGCAAAAACCTAATGTTTCATTAAAGAAATCTGCTAGTTGAGCAGTTTCTGGATCATGACGGGCGTCTAATGGGGTTACTAATGGCATGTATGTTTTATTTATATTTTCTTGTCTCGTAATTTACGTTTTAAAAATAAAGGAAACATCACAAAATTGAAAATTGCAATTAAAATTAAAGAGCTTAGACTCTTTTTTAGATCTTATCTTTACCAAATGCGTTGGACTTTAAAACCGGTACCAGATTCTCAAAAACAGCAGCAGCTAGCTCAAGAGTTAGGAGTAGATCCTTTTCTAGCTGGTTTGTTAGTACAGCGTGGTGTGGACGCTTTTGCAAAAGCGAAATCCTTCTTTAGACCTGATCTAGAAGAATTGCATGATCCTTTTTTAATGAAGGATATGGAGCTGGCAGTTAAACGTATTCAAAAAGCAGTCGGTAATAACGAGAATATTCTAGTTTATGGAGATTATGATGTAGATGGAACTACTAGTGTTGCATTGATGTCTACGTTTTTAGAAAGTTTTTATGAACGTGTTTCTACTTATATACCAGACCGTTATGATGAGGGTTATGGGGTGAGTTATAAAGGAATCGATTTTGCGGGCGATAATGATTTTTCTTTAATTATTGCACTAGATTGTGGTGTGAAGGCTGTAGATAAAGTTGCTTATGCAAAGGAAAAGGGGATAGATTTTATAATTTGTGATCATCATAGACCTGGTAGAGTATTGCCAGATGCTATTGCGGTCTTAGATCCTAAACGAGTAGATTGTACTTATCCTTATGATGAGTTGTGCGGTTGTGGTGTAGGATTTAAATTATGCCAGGCTCTTACTGTTACAAATGGTTGGGATTTTGATATTTTGATTCCTTACCTAGATCTTGTTGCCACGGCAATAGGTGCAGATATAGTGCCGATGACTGGAGAGAATAGAATACTTGCCTATCATGGTCTTAATGTGATAAACACTAGCCCGCGAGCCGGTTTTAAGGCTATTATTGAAAATTTAAATAAAACGGTCCTTAATATTACTGACGTTGTTTTTACCATTGCGCCACGTATCAATGCTGCTGGTAGAATGGAGCATGGGCTGCATGCAGTGGAATTGCTCAAAGAGATAGATCTAGATAAGGCCAAAGAATGTGCCGCTGCTATAGAAAATTATAATTCTGATAGGAGAGAGCTAGATCGATCTATTACAAAAGAAGCGTTAGATCAAATTATAATTAATAAGGAAGAAGAGAATTTTACAAGTGTAGTTTATCATGACAGCTGGCATAAAGGTGTTATCGGGATAGTAGCTTCTCGTTTAACTGAGACCTATTATAGACCTACCTTAGTGTTTTGTAAATCTGGTGATAGACTTGCCGCTAGTGCACGTAGTGTGAGAGGTTATGATGTATATAATGCATTAGAACAATGTACTGAATTTATAGAACAATTCGGTGGGCATATGTATGCAGCTGGACTTACCTTGTTGCCAGAAAATTATGAGAAGTTTAAAGTAAGATTTGAAGAGGTGGTTTGTGCTACCATAGAAAATAAACATCTGACTCCAGAAATAAACATAGATTCTAAGTTGCCTTTAAGCGCAATTACACCTAAATTTTATCGCATATTACTGCAAATGGCGCCATTCGGTCCAGGGAATATGACACCTGTGTTTATGACAGAAAATGTGGTAGATACTGGGTACGGTAAACGTGTGGGGAAGGACGAAGGCCACCTTAAAATTAAAGTGGCCTCAAAAAAAGGGGAGAAGAATGGCTTTAATGCCATAGGTTTTAATATGGGTGATACATACGATCTAATTACCGATGGTAAAAAATTCCACATTGCTTATTCTATTGATGAAAATGAATGGCAAGGAAATGTTTCTTTGCAATTGAGGTTGAGAGACATTACTTCTTAAAACACAGATGGTAAGAATTCTACTTTACCGATGGGTGTAACCGGTCTGTACTTGTTATAAAACTTTCTCATGCTGTTATCTATCATATTCCTAGATAATGAGATAGAGTTAGTTATATCTTTTTTACACTTGTAATGTTGCTTTTACTCAGTTTTGCAGCCCTGCGCAATGTTTTTTTATTGTTTATAAAAACACATTGGTTGCAGAGTGATGGTGTTTAACTTTTTATGTTTATCTCTAATAGATAATTAGAGACGCTCTTTGCTGTCTGTTTTTGATTTCTGGTACAAAGGAGAACAAAGTGAAAAATAATGTTTTATATACGTTTTTAAATTTGAATTTTTCCTAAGTATCTCGTTTTGAGATGAAACTGTTAATTATCCTAAATGTAGTTAGGTTAATTAGGTTGCTACCTTAAATATCGTATTTTATAATTGTAACTTTACTGTATGTGTTACATTTTTTTTAATTGTTTATGATATTTTTTAGATCGTCTAATCTTAAAGGTTTTTTATTTATGGAAAGTAACGGTTCTGTTTCTTTAAATTCTTTAAAATCCTTGTTAGAATAAAGCTCGCTTGTCATATGAAATTTAATGTTGAGATCTTTCTTTTTTTCTGACATGTCGGTAATAAGATCCCATCCATTCACTGAATTAGTCTTGTTCTCTGTGATGACTACAATAGATTCTTTGTAGTCTGTACTGTTTAATTTATCTAAATTATGAAGAGCTTCTTTATTATCAGAGAACACCTCTATATTATTTGCTAGATCGTTTACTTCTAGCATGGTTTTTATTACGTATGAATCTATAGGATTATCATCAATGATCCAGATTTTAGATGTGTTCATAAAACTTATATTTTGAGATATAAATTTCACACTTTTAAACCAGGTTTTGAGAATGTAAGTTGATCTTAATTTTTAATCGTTTAAACGCTTTAAAATCAGCTAAAAAGCGCATTTTAAAAGACGTTTGATACCTTAGTAGAGTTATAATTCTATAGTGAACTTTGTTCCTATACCTACTTTACTTTGTACAGATATATTTCCACCCATGGCTTCTACTTGATTTTTAGTCATGAATAAACCTAGACCGTTAGAGTCTTTATGGTCATGAAATGTCTTGTACATTCCAAATATTTTATTCTTATTTCTATCCAGGTCTATTCCTATCCCATTGTCAGATACTGTTATGTTACAAGAATCGTTATTAACCCTGGCACAAATAACTATTTTCAAGTGGACGTCAGGATTTCTATATCGTATACTGTTAGTGATTAAATTGAGCAAGATACTTTCTAAATAAACAGGGAAAGCCAGAATCTCTGTGCCGTTTTCTATGTCTATTTCTATATCGTATTCATTTTTCATTATTTCTAATGAAACACTTTCTAACGTTTGTAGAACGAAGTCTTTTAAAGCAATATTTTTTAATTTGATCTTATTAGAGTGTATAGAAACTACCTGATTAAGATCTTCTATGGTTTGATTTAAATTATTGCTAGATGTATTTAACATGGATATGATTTTAGAACGAGTTTCTATCTCTTCACTTTCTTTATAAAAATCAATAAGTCCTTTAAAATTACTAGAGTGCGATCTTAAATTATGAGAAACTATATAGGCAAAGTTGAGGAGTCTTTCATTTTTACTCATTATTTCTTTAAGAAATACTTTCTTTTCCTTTTCTACCATGCGCTCATTAGTTATATCTAAAATTTGAATAACTAGGTTTTCTGGGTCGCCATGTTCATCATGTAATACATTGCATATAGTTTGAGTATAAACTATGGATCCATCAGACGCTCTCAAGGTTATAGCTTGTCTAATATGGTCTGTTTTTTTATTTAAAACCTTTTCTAAGTGATGAAACCATTCTGTAAAATCACTTTTGTCGATTAGTTGATCAAAAGAAGTTTTTAATAGATCCTTGTTTTTTAGTTTAGTTATTCTTTCTAGTGTGGGGTTTACATTAAGGAATTCAAGGGTAGCAGTGTCTAGTATGGCTACACCTAAGTTTGAATTAAAGAATAATTTTTGAAATTTTTGTGATGTAACTTTAATCTCGTGCTCTTTCTTTTTGCGGTCACTTATGTTTTCAAATGTTCCGTATTGTGTTATACATAAACCATTTTTAAACTCACTTTGACCTGTTGCTCTTACCCATATGCAGTTACCTTTTGCGGTAACTAACTCTAATTCTAGATCGTATGGTTCATTTCTCATAATAGAGTTAAGAAAAGCTTCTGATATTTTATTGCGAGATTCACCGTTTTTATAAAAATTTATTGCTTGCGTAGCGTCTGGCACAAAATCATTAGACACTTCATGAAGTTTTTTTGTAGCATCTGACCAGTATAACTCTTTAGTCACATTATTATATTGCCATGTACCTACGTTTGCGTGCGAGCATAGATCTAGTAAAATTTTGAAATCTAATTGATCACGTTTTTTAATAAGAATTTGAGAGGTAATGTCTTCTGTAACCATTACTATACCAGCTATTTTTCCATTATGGTCATACCAGGGTTTAATACTCCATTTTAACCACTGTTCACTGCCATCTTCACGTATAAAAAGCTCCTCATCTCGAGATTCTTCAGCACCATTTAAAACTCTTTGATGTTTATCTTTACATTGATCACTTATTTCAGGAAATATATCATAATGATTAAAGCCTCTTAAATCAGACTTTTCTAGTTTATAATCAGTGCACCATTTTGCAGAGTGTGCAACATATCTCAATTGATTATCTAAAAAAGCTACCGCAATAGGAGCCTGAACAATAATATTAATTTGATCGTGTATCTCGTGATTTTCTTGATCCTCCATTGATCTAATTTAAAAAAGAAAACTAGATAATCTGTGAGTCTCTAAAACAAATGTTAATTTTTTATAAGTTAAAATCGATTAACAGCATATTTGATTGGTTAAGAGCGTATTTTTTCTAATTTAAATTGCTCTCCATCGAACACTCCATAGGTATAATGATTTATCCAGTCTCCTATGTTAATGTAAGTAGAATTTTCTCCTACCTTTATTTCCATAGGTAAATGTCTATGACCAAAAATGAAGTAATCAAAATGTTCTGTTTCTAATTTACGCTTAGCATAGAGTGCCAGCCATTCTTTATCCTCACCTAGAAAAACAGCATCTTCATCTCCAGATATAAGTTTATTTTTAACAGATAAATATCTTGCTATCCCTACACCTATGTCGGGATGCACCCACTTAAAACACCACTGAAAGAATTTACTAGTAAATATCTTTTTCATATGTTTATAACCTTTATCACCAGGTCCTAGACCATCTCCATGGCCTATGAGTAATTTTTTACCATTAAATTCAAAAGCCTGAGGTCTGTGATAAACAGGAATTCCTAATTCCTCTTCAAAATAGCCGAACATCCACAAATCATGATTCCCTACAAAAAAGTAAATAGGGATACCGCTATCTGCAATTTCAGCAAGTTTACCTAATACCCTAACTTGATTTTTAGGAACTACATGTTTATACTCAAACCAGAAATCAAATAAATCTCCCAATAAGAATATAGCAGCAGCATCTTCTTTGATATGATCTAGCCAGGTTAGAAATTTCTGTTCACGTGGTTTACTTTTTTCTTGAGTAGGCGCTCCTAAATGGTTGTCGCTAGAGAAATATATTTTTTTTCCTTCGGGAATTTGCATAGCCACAAAGATAATACACTTACCGCTATCTGAATTATCGAATGGGGTAATGTCCGTGTATTATAGGATTGTATATTTATCTTAATTTTCACATTACTTTAATCTGTATAACTCATAAAGAGAGTATCTTAGACTCTATGATTAATAAACGGCTTCTAGTTAAGAACTTACTCGCTCATAATGATGAGAATAGTTTCTATGATAAAAAGTTAAAAATAGATCTGAGTAGTAAAGAAGGAAAAGCAAAGTTTTTAAAACACATCTGTGCACTAGCAAATTCTAATCCTGACAATAATAGTTACATAGTAATAGGTATCGATGATGAGACTAACGCCATAGTAGGTGTAGACTTCTTTGATGATTCAAAATTACAAAATTTGATCAATGCCTACTTTACAAATGCTCCTATTATACAGTATGAAAACATCCCTTTTCCTCACTTGCCGTTGGGTAAGGTCGTCGGATTAGTAACTATAAGAGCACAAGTAGGACTCACATCACTACGCAAAAACATCTGGAAATACTACGGTGGTAGTGTATTCTTCAGAGATGGAAGTATTTCAATGCCTAAAACTTTTGATCTTGAAATCAAAGATGTCAATTCAGAGATAGTAAAGAAATTAGAAAAACAAGCTAGCAATAATATAGAACATACTTTAGATAGTGTTGTAGAATTTTTAAATCGTAAAAATGAAGATCTAGAAACCCATTATAAGGTTTTTAAAGAGCAATTTGTTATTTGCTGGTCAGGAAAAGTAAAGGTGAATAAAGGACAGCGATATTATAATCGTGTAGACATCGAGATGGTAAATGAACAGGTTAAAATTTTTTACAGCACGTTAGATGAGGTTCAAATCACCTATGATGAGGACAGTTTCAGCATTTTAGAGTTTGTTCAATTAGGTATAGGAGACCGACAGCGTTATCACCCACTAGAGAGACAGACGTTACGGTTTTTCCATAATGGAACTTATTTGCTAGAAAATAAGATCTTATTTAATCCTCCTTATTACCACCGTCGTACTTTGCATCATATTTATAACACAAACCTAGCTCTTTTACATAAAATCTCGCACGACATACCCTTAAAAAATGAAGAGCTAATAGACCTTAGACAGTTGCCAGAGACTATGTTAATATGCCAGTTTAACAACGTAGGAGAGCCTATAGAAAAGATGAAATCTCATAAGAGTTTTCTTAAAAACTATCCAGATACCTATAAATCATATAAAGAAGCATTACGCGTTTTGCGCAAAGTAAAATATAATTCATGAGAACTATTGCAATAGGAGATATTCACGGCGGTTATAAAGCCTTAATTCAGCTTATAGAAAGGATAGATTTAAAAGATGACGACCAGTTAATCTTTCTAGGGGATTATGTAGACGGCTGGTCAGAGAGTTTTGAGGTAATAGATTTTTTGATCTCGCTTTCGCGAAAGCGGAAACAAAACAATCAAGTGGTACCTATTTATTTAAGAGGTAATCATGATGAATTAATTGTAGATAATTTACAAGCAACAACACCTAATGAAATGTGGCTGTTTCACGGCGGGCAAAGCACGGTAGATAGCTATAAGAATAGAAGTAAAGCCGAATTAGAATTGCATTTTAATTTTTTAAGATTTGAACTTCATAATTTTTATGAGCTAGACGGTAATGGCTTTTTTCATGCTGGATTCCATAATTTAAAAGGACCGCATTACGAGTATTATAAAAATATAACTTACTGGGACCGTACGTTATGGGAGCTAGCTCTTGCGGTAGATCCACATTTAGATAAAGAAAACGATCGGTATCCAGGTAGACTAAAAATCTATAATGAAGTATACATAGGACACACTCCTACAGATCGCTTAGGCTCGCATAAACCTATTAACGCAGCCTGCGTGTGGAATATCGATACTGCAGCAGCTTATAAAGGTCCATTAACCGCAATATGTGTAGAGACTAAAGAGGTGTGGCAAAGTGAGCCAGTACATACGTTTTATCTAGATGAGAAAGGAAGGAATTAACAGCCACCGTTCTCATTAAATGGGATGTAATGAGAATGCTATTCATATTAAAAAGAATCATCCCTTAATGAACAGGTAATTTATTGCGACCGATCTAGTAATTTAGGAATGTTAAATTGTAACATAATGATCCTACATTATACCTATTATATGTGATGGTATTTATTCTGCTTGCGCAAAAGCGAAGTTTTAATAAAAATCTGTAACTTAGAAATCTAAATTAAAAATAAATCAGCATGAGCATATTTGATAAGATTAAAGAGAAATTAAGTCACGAGTTTATTGACATAGTAGAGTGGCTAGATTATACAAATGACACGATCGCACATAGATTTGAGCGTTATCAAAATGAGATTAAAAACGGTGCTAAATTAATAGTGCGTGAAGGACAAATGGCTGTTTTCATTAATGAAGGTCAACTAGCAGATGTTTTTAAACCTGGTACTTATGATCTTACCACCCAAAACCTTCCTATTTTAAGTACACTCAAAGGCTGGAAATATGGTTTTAACTCGCCATTTAAAGCTGAGGTTTATTTTGTAAACACTACTTTATTTACAGATGAAAAATGGGGTACTAAAAACCCAATTACTTTAAGTGATAATCGTTTTGGTCTTGTAGAGATTAGAGCATTTGGTACTTATGCGTTTAAAATAGCAGACGCTGGTAAATTTATTATAGATATAGTAGGGACAGATAATAATTTTACCAACTTTGAGATCAATGAGCATCTTAAAAGTCTTATTGCAACTAGATTCACTGATACCGTAGGAGAGGCAAATCTACCTATAGAATTATATGCTGCAAATACTACAGAACTTTCTGAAACCTGTCAGGAAGTAATGAAAACAGAATTCTTGAGTGTAGGTATATCATTAGAAAAATTCTACATCGAGAATGTTTCTATGCCAGAAGAACTCAAGAAAGAGATCTTTGAATACAGCCGTCTAGATAAAATAGATCTGGATAAGCTTACTAAATTTAAGACTGCCAAAGCTATAGAAGCAGCAGCAAATAATGATGGAGGTACTGCTGGTGCAGGTATGGGAATGGGAATGGGCTTTGTCATGGCCCAACAAATGGGTGGTATGATGTCGCCTCAAATGGGTGGACAGCAGCAAATGCCGCAACAACAGCAACAGTATCAGCAGCCCCAGGCCGCGGCAATCCCACCACCTATGCCACAAGCTGTAAGTTATTTTTATGCGGTAAATGGAGCACAAGCTGGACCTGTTTCTTTTGATCAATTAAGATCTCTTTTTGCTAGTCGCAGTATTAATAAAGACACGTTAGTCTGGAAAGCAGGTATGGATGGCTGGAAAGCATTAAGTACTGTAGAGGAGTTAAAAGGATTCTTAGGCGGCAACACGCCACCGCCATTACCTATGTAAAAATATAATTTTCCAACTTTTAAAGCCTTTTGCTTAATTTATAACTCTAGGTCGTTATTAACTGTCATTCTACCGTATGATAGAATAGGGCATTGCTTTTCCAGATTATAATTTCTAGATTTATCCTTAAATTTTGTTTTATGTAGCAATACTTAAATCCTTATTTTTAATACGATATAAATATAACTTTTTGAACCTTTTCTATCTTGAGTGACTCATCTTCTATAAACTCTGAGCGTAAAAAATCCTGTATCAATTGTGGTGCAGAGCTTACTTACGAGCCAGGAACAGATCTAATAACCTGTGATTATTGTGGTCATAAAGAAGTTATCGAGCAATCTGACCAGCCTTTTAAAGAACTGGAGCTTAATAAATACATGGATCAAATGGGTGCCCAGTCGCACTCTATGGAAATTACCATGTTGCACTGTGATAATTGTGGGGCAAACCAGCACATAGAAGAGAGTTATAAATCGCTACATTGTGTGTACTGTACAATGCCGCTTATTATTGAAGACGCATATAAAGACGACTGGATTCTTCCTGGAGCGGTGGTTCCGTTTGAATTTAAGCCAGATAGAGCTTATCATATTTTCAAAAAATGGGTCGCTGGTTTATGGTGGGCACCTAATAATTTACAAAAAGCGAGTCTAAGTCCCGAGAATACAAAAGGACTGTACGTTCCCTACTGGACTTTTGATGCACAATTAGACGCTCAATATGAAGGAGAGCGAGGCGAGTATTATTATGTTACAGTAACACGTGGTTCAGGAAAAAATAAACGCACCACACAAGAACGCCGCACGAGATGGTATGACGCATCTGGTGATATCTCTGGTTTTATAGATGACACTTTAGTTAAAGCCTCTCAACAAAAAGGAGGACAAATACCATCTAAAATAGCATCTTGGAATTTAAAACATCTCAAAACATTTGATACTAGATTTCTAGCGGGCTATGTGACAGAGAAATACACCATACCGCTTAAAGATGGACATCTAGAT
Organism: uncultured Nonlabens sp.; assembly: GCF_947495285.1. Classification (GTDB taxonomy): domain Bacteria; phylum Bacteroidota; class Bacteroidia; order Flavobacteriales; family Flavobacteriaceae; genus Nonlabens. The sequence continues at coordinate 41,187 of NZ_CANLXZ010000017.1, forward strand.
GCCAAAGAAAAAGCAAGAGATATTGCCGCAAACTGGGTGCGACGTGATATAGGTGGCGATACCCAGCGCATTCATAGATTAGAAATGGAATTAAGTGACCAGACTTTTAAGCATATTCTATTACCAGTTTACATAAGCTCTTATAAATTTAATGGCAAGCGCTATAACTTTTATGTAAATGGACAGACTGGTGTTATTCATGGTAGTAGACCTTATTCTTTTTGGAAGATATTTCTAGCTATTCTAGCTGCATTGATTGTTATAGGTGCGATAGTTTACTTTATAAATACCCAACAGTAATAATTTAATGTAATAATCAAAAATGCCCGATAAAATATCGGGCATCTTCTAGTAACATAAATTATGGTTTTATTCCTTACCGCCTTTATGTTCATCTTGCCATTTTGATAGTTGAGACCATTCACCTTTAAAAGCCATAGCAGCCTGTTTAGGCCAGCTACCAGGTTGGTGTACTTGAAATCTAGAACCACCGTTGTTGAGAATTTCTTTTAACTTAACAGGGTCTGTTTGTGATAATTTATACCACGTTCTAATACCTGCTGCATGAAATAATTCAGAAATTTTAGGACCTATACCTTCCACTATGGTAAGGTCATCTGGTTTTATTCTTTTACCCATTGCGGCCTTTGCAGCATCGGCATCATATTTTAAATTGCTGTCTTCATTTGCACTATCGATAACATTATTAGTAACTGCTCCTGCTACAAATCCGCTAGCTAGATTTGCTGTATTTGTTGCATCTACTGCAGGTGCTTGATCTAATTTTAATTGAAGCGATCTTGCATCTGCCTCTGCTTTTGATGCTTTTATTTTTAAATCATCTGAATTTTTGGTTAATTGAGACACCTTATTTTTTAGACTAGAAGAGTTAATCTCACAACTTTTTAATTGATCTTTTAATTGGTCTATTTCAGACTGTAATGTTTTGTTCTTATCTATCCAGTCGTCACAATCATTAGTAATTACAGAATTAGATTTACCCCAGTAATAACCTATTATTCCCGATATAATCCCTGTTAATAATGGTAATAACCAGCACCATATATTTGATAAATTCATATTTTATTTTTTAGTTGGTTTTATTTAATTGTTATTTCTACACGTCTGTTTTCTGCTCTTCCTTCTGCTGTTTTATTATTTGCAATAGGAGCGTCTGGGCCTTTACCTCCAGTTTCTATTTTTGATTTAGATAATCCATTTTCTATAAGGTATTTTTCAACCTCTATCGCGCGTTTTTTACTCAATGCGATATTAGAGTTTCTGTTACCTACATTGTCAGAGTGTCCTATTACTAGAATTCTATCTTCTGGTCTTTTATTTGTGTAATAATTGATCTCAGATACTTTCTTACGTTGTGTCGCAGTTAATTTTACGGTATTACTTCCTGTCTGAAAGTGTAGGATTAAAGGGTTTGCTTTAATTTGAACCTTTAACTCATCTAGTTTTTGATTTTCAATTAGTGCAGCATCTCCCTTTGCTATTAATGCCGTCGTATAGGTAATGGGTCCTTTAAAAATACTATCACTCGCTGTCATTTCATCATTTAAGCTGCCATAGATATCCATTCTAGAGTTGTCATACCCTAAACTAGTTAGGTAGTTTTTAACATCGTTTGCTCTTGCCTCACCTAGGTTAGTAAACGCACTTGAGTTAGTTTCTGTACTCGTGTATAGACCGGTAATATTTAATTTAGTATCAGGGTTGTCTTCTAAATAGTTCTTTATGTTTTTAAAGCTATTTGTCGCGTTATCTGATACGGGAATGATGTGGTGATAATCATTGCTGTTAAAATCTAGGTTGTCATTAGATCTTTCAATTAACTCTTGGTTGTTATTAAATAGCTCTATGCCGTTAAAACGCTCTTTTTGGGGTGCAGTTTTAATTTGAGAAGTGGTGTCACTGTCTACAGTAATCGCTGAGTCTGTTTTCTCCTGGTCATTACAATTACCGCTATAACATGTACCACAACACAACCATATGGTGAGCAGTATTCCTATGATAATAGTTATAATAATTCCTACCGGATATTTTAGTTTTTTCATTATTTAATTCATCTATAGTTAGTATTAAAATTAAATTAAATTCTTGCTAAAACTATTGATCCGTTCTAATAGGGAGTTTAAAACCGCTAAAAAGCATTAATTAGTCGATAAAAGACATTTTTAATTACGCTTCCGCGAAAGCGTAAACATTAAGAGCAGCTAAGAATGAATATTTTAATAATAATTGAACGATTTTTGTAGACCATCTTTTGCTAGTTTTGTAAACAATTGCTAAAGTTTATAGCTCACAGAAAATAAAGCATATCTGGGAAAAACGGCATTACTTATTTCAGATATGAAGGTAGTGTTAAATGAAGTGTTTATGAATTCCTCATTGTTAGTCAGATTGTATACTTTCAATTTAAAAGCCCAAAGACTATCTTCTTTTTGATATATGATTTGAGAAGATAAATTATCAAAAAATGATGAAGTACGATTATCGTTGTTATTGCTTCTAAAAGTAGTGAAATCGTAAGTTAAATTCAATTTCCAATCTTCATAATCATAGGTCAAAGTAGTGTTGATAGAGAAGTTTTGTTGCGTATTCTCAAAATCATCGATCTTATTATTAAAAATTAAATATCTTATTTCTGTATCAATATTCGGTCTATCTTTAAATGAAGTGCTTGCCGTTAATGCATTATCTAAAGTATTACTAGTAGTAGGTAATAGGGTAGAGTCTATTATGGTAGTAAGATTTGATTTTCTATAGGACGAATTAAATCTGATCAACCAATATGGATTAATATAACTCAATCTAAGATTTGCGGTATAAAATGAATTAGAACGATCGATTTGAACTGGAGTACTTGTTCTGTAAATCTCGTCTACTTCAAAGCGATTGATAATTATAGGTTCAACATTTTTATAGCTTAGAGTGGTGCGTAAAGTAAATCCATAGGTTTGCCCATAAGAGTAATTTAACACTGCCTTATTACTTTCTTGAATATCTAGAAATTGATTACCTTGAAAAATACTGCTAAATCCATTGAGTTGAAAACCTGATGTGTATTTTTGAAAATTCACATAATCTGCATTTTCAGTATATTGAAAAGAGATTTCATTTTTTTTATTCAGTTGCCATTCTGCATTTACTGAAGGTAAAATTTTATTATTAACAAGGTTAGAAGCATTACTTATATTATCGATCGATAGAGTATTGTGTAAGAAGTGAAGGCTAGACTCTACAATTATATTTTTAAATAAGCGTTTATAGGTAAATCCAGATTGTGATTTAAAATTTAGAAAGCTAACGTCATTATTAAACCCATCAAATAGAAGACGTTCATTACTTTCAATATTTTGAAACGCTTGTGAATCAAAATTTTGATCGGTAAAGTAATTTGAAGACTCTAGATATAGGTGGTTTTTACGATTTAATACCCAATAATGAGTAAAATCGGCGCCTATTTTATGACTTTTAGTATCATTACTTTGAAGAACTGAATATTCTTGTTGGTTTACTACTGGAATGAAATCTGCAAACACATTAGTTTCACTTAGTGTAGAATTAATCTCCTCTTCTTGATCTAGCTTCCATTTTACAGTGATTTTTGTAGTATGATGTTTATTAAATTTCTTATTAAAATTACTTTCAAGTAAAAGAGAAGTATTGTAACCAGTGACCGACTCTTTAAAAGGGTTGCCGTTATTTAAAAATGTAGAAGTTGTCTGACTATCATAGTCAAAAATGGTCTTCTCGTATTTTAGTTTATTGCGTAGTTCTGTATTAGGATTTATTTTAAGATTATACTCAAATAATCCAAATAAATTTTTTAATTCATTTTCTGTATTAGTTAATCTGCTGTCTGTTGTGTTCTCATTTAAAAATCTCAAAACATTTGCGTCTTGCTGTTCTGTTTGATCTTGTAAGCCAATAAGTGATATTCTAAATTCAGATTTTTTATTTGGATTGTATTGTGAATTAAAACCTGAGAACAAATGGCGATTTGCTTTAAATTCTTGCTCTATTAAAGATTGAGAAATGCCTGAAGTTAATACATCTTTTATACCATCAAGGTCAGATGCTCCAGTAAACCTGAGGTAATCTTTTAAGGTGAAAGATTTTTCTATTGTATTATTGAGATCGCCTATGTAATTAATGGTGAGTTTATCAGAATATTTAAAAAGAGTGGGATTCAATACATATTGATCTTCTATTCCTGCACCTACTTCTATTTCTCCAAAGTAGAATTTCTTTTTATCTTCTTTAAGCTTAATGTTAAGTGCGATTTGCTCTGACTTCTCTAGTCCTTTAAAGAATGAAGTTTCATGATAATCTTTAATTACCTCAATTTCTTTTGCCACATTTGCTGGGATATTATTAACCCCTAGCTTTGTATCACCGAAGAAGAATTTTTTACCATCTATTAATAATTGAGTGACTTTCTCACCTTTATGCTCTACGTTTCCTTCACGATCTACCGTGATACCTGGTAGTTTTTTAAGTAGTTCTCTTAGTTTGTTTTCTTTTCCATTACTAAAAGCTGACGCATCATAAGTAGTCGTGTCTTTTTTTACGGTAATAGGGACTCTACCTTTTATTATTATTTCTTGTAGCTCATCAATACTGGTGTCTAAGATGGCCGTATAGTTTAATAAGTCTGTTTTTAATAGTAGTGAATCTTTAAACCTTATGTATTTGATATGTGTAATACTTAATAGGTAATTAACATTATTTTCTAGAGTTAGGGAGAATAATCCACGATCATTACTTGTTGTAAATGCAGGTGGTGATAAATCATCTTGTGGATAAGCAATAATGTTTGCGTCACTTACAACGGTATTATCTACACCTAATACGGTACCTTTTAATTGTACTTGAGCAGCAGCACTAATACAAAAAAGCAATAAAAAAGATAGTATGGAAAATTTACTTAGCATTACTATGATTGATATTTAAAAAGTGAATAAGAAAGCATTGTTATTCCTTTTCTTCAGTAACCCTTCTGGCAGCTCTCATTTTCTTAACATGTTCATCTACAGTTATCATAGGAGCATCACCTATAGATGGCACCTCTATATTTTTAGGATTCAAAATAATTTTTTCAACCTTAAATGTAGCGTTTTTATATTCTAATTGTAATATTAATCCTGGTAATCCGCCAAAGCCTATAGGACCATAACCTGCTGGAATTTCTGGAGTGTACCATGCATTATAAAGTAATGTTTTACCAGAAAGTTTATTATAAAATTCAAACACAGCCTTGTAACACTTGTAGTTATCTATCATAGCCGTTTCATTGGTAAATTTCCAAGCATTCATTCTTGCCGAATAATCAACTTTGAACATACTATCCTTAACTTTTCTTATTGTATTGGCTTGTTTTTTAGTTTGTTGAATACCGCTTTTAATACTGAGTAAAGATTTTGCTATTTTACTAGATAATTCATCTTTTATAATATACGGTTGCATTTCAAAGTAGGAGGAGTCTGCATCATAACGAAGAGTGAATTCCATAAGTTCAAATTCTGTTCGTAATTTATGAATAAACTCATGATCAGTATCATTAATCAATTGCACGCTATAAGTGATTTTTCCCGTTTGAGAAAATGCTGTGAAAGTCGTAAATAGGAGGAGAAATAATATTTTGAATTTCATATATAAAATTTTATAGCCCAAATTAATTTTAATAATTTGGGCTAAATAAATGATGTTTATTTTTAATTAAAGATTTATAATCATTTATTTCATACATAAACTATAAGCATCATTTTAAACGTCTTCATAGTCGGCTGGAGATAATGATAAACTCATACTATCAGCCAATCCTACGGAGTAACAAGCTGGTATATTACAATTATACTCTTTATCATTTTCTGATTTTGCAAAACTCATTAAAGATTCACTAAAAGCAAATCCCATTGCAAGCACAATTGATTTTTTAAACTTAATAAATATTTTTTGATTTATCCAAATGTAGGAAGCATATCGGTTTATATATTAGCACAAAATTGACTAAACACGATTATTATTATATCGCTAACCAAATTTTGATAAAACCTTAAACCCATTTAAAGACTGGATTTATCATATTCTAAAGCCAATTCACTGGTGTTTTTAATACCTTAAGTAATTTTTCTTCGTCACTGCCAGCATCAGGTTGGTGATCATAAACCCATTGCACATGTGGTGGCAGGCTCATTAAGATACTCTCAATACGACCGTTTGTTTTAAGACCGAAGAGTGTTCCTTTATCATGTACTAGATTGAATTCCACGTAGCGGCCGCGTCGTATTTCTTGCCAGTTGCGTTGTTCTTCTGTATAAGATAAACTTTTTCTTTTTTCTACTATAGGGATATAAGCTTCTAGAAAATGGCTGGCCATATCTATTTGAAAAGCAAGCCAGTCCTGCATGGTGAATTTTTCTGATTCTTTACAATAATCATAAAATAAACCACCTATCCCACGAGCCTCATCACGATGTGAGTTGTGAAAATAGGCATCACACTTCTCTTTAAAAAGAGCGTAGTCTGCAATTTCATGACGGTCACATACGTCTTTACATACCTGATGGAAATGACGAGCATCTTCTTCAAACAGGTAATAAGGAGTCAGATCCAGCCCACCACCGAACCAGGAGTCTACTATCGTGCCTGACTGATCATACATTTCAAAATACCTAAAATTTGCATGTACAGTAGGTATCATAGGGTTCTCTGGATGCAATACCAGACTTAAACCAGTGGCAAAGAAATTACAATCTTTTACTTTAAAATAGGTTTGCATTGCTGGTGGTAAGTCACCATGAACGGCACTTATGCTCACACCACCTTTTTCAAATACATTACCATTTTGAATAATGCGAGAAAAACCGCCGCCGCCTTCTTTGCGGTGCCACTCATCTTGATGAAAGGTTGCGCCACCATCTATTGCTTCTAATTTTGATGTAATGGTATTTTGAAGTTCTACTATAAAGGAGTAAAATTGATCTTTCACGATTCTAGTTTTGGAGTGTGTGATTGTTCTAACTGTTGCTGTTTACTTTTTACCAGCATTTTACGTTCTCTTAATAATTCTAGTGTTATTTTACTAGCTGATGTAACTGCAACTGGTAAAACGAGTATTATACCTATAACAGGCAGGAATAACATTCCCATAAATACGATGCCATTTCCTACGGCATAACCACGACTTTGTTTAACAAAATTAACACTGTCTCTATAGGTATAATGACGTTCTAAAGTGTAATCCATATTACCAAAACCTGCATAATACGCCTGTACTAAAAAGAGTAAAGGTGTGGTGATGAAATTAACCCCTGGAATGAACGATAAAAAGAGAAGAGGTATACTGATAGAAATTTCGTAAAGTAAATTTCTTATGTTAATACGTAAACCTCGCATTAACTGTTCAGTGTTACTAGTTTTACGATGTTTAATATCGTCATGTAAATCTGGATAGAGGTGTTTTTCAATACGCTCTGACACAGGTGACATAAAAGGCGCGCTTAACGCCATAACTACGTGTTTATATAATATAAATCCTAAAATGGCTATCGCTAGTCCACCTATCCATGTCGCTATTTCGGTAAATGTTTCTTTACCCCATTCCCAAAACCATATTCCAGCGATAAAACGGCCTAAGTTATCTGATAGACCGTAAATAGCTAGAAATATACATGCTCCAAAAAGTAAACTTATACCCATAGGAACTAGAAAAAATGACCAGAGTTTTAATTCATTGATCAGTTTAAAACTGTCTTTATAGGCTTGCAGTCCTTTCAGGATATTTTTAAGCATAATTATATATTATTGTTCATATTCCTTTACAGCATCTACAAATGCTTGTGCGTTCTCTACAGGTATGTTAGGTAATATACCATGACCTAAGTTAGCAATAAAACGATCCTTACCGAATTCATTAATCATTTGCGTTACCATTTTCTTAATCTCGGCAGGTGGTGAGAATAATCTAGATGGGTCAAAATTACCTTGTAAAGTTATTTCTCCACCAGAAAGGTAACGAGCATTTCTTGCACTACAAGTCCAGTCTACACCTAGTGCGCTTGCACCACTCTTTGACATATCATTAAGTGCAAACCAGCACCCTTTACCGAAAACGATAACCTCTGTATGTGGTTTAAGAGCGTCTACTATTTGCTGGATGTATTTCCATGAGAATTCTTGATAATCTGTAGGAGATAACATGCCGCCCCAAGAGTCAAAAACTTGTACAGCATTCACACCGTGATTTACCTTTTCTTTTAAATAAGCGATAGTAGTGTCTGTAATTCTTTGAAGTAATACATGTGCAGCCTCTGGTTGGGTAAAACAAAATTCTTTTGCCTTGTCAAAGTTTTTACTTCCCTGTCCTTGTACACAATAACAAAGAATAGTCCATGGAGAACCTGCAAAGCCTATTAAAGGAACTCTATTATCTAGTACTTTTTTAGTCATGTCTATGGCCTCATATACATAACTTAAAGTATCTTTTACATCTGGCACTACCACGCGCTCTAGATCTTTTACAGACCTTATAGGATTAGGTAGCCACGGTCCTATACCGTTTTTCATCTCTACATCTATGTTCATTGCTTGCGGTATGACAAGAATGTCAGAAAATAGAATAGCCGCATCTGGACCTATTTGATCTATGGGCATTACCGTAATTTCTGTGGCTAGTTCTGGAGTTTGACATCTAGTAAAAAAATCATATTTTTCTTTAAGCTTCATGAAGTCAGGTAGGTACCTGCCTGCTTGTCTCATCATCCATACTGGTGGACGTTCTACGGTTTCACCTTTTAATGCTCTTAAAAAAAGATCGTTCTTAATCATTACGTAATGCTTTTATTGCTGTTATCAATGTGTTTTCTATAGTCTGCTTATTTGCGATTACTATATTTTTAAAATAGAGTCTTGCAGTGGTGGCGGTTGTATCTCCTATACAAACTGCTATTAGAGTTTTGTTGTTAGGGTTCGCTTTCGCGAAAGCGTGCACACCACGAGGGCTATAGAAAGCTATAGCTGCAAAAATACGATCAAAGGTTTTCACGACCGCAATAGATCTATAGGCAAAAACTTCTTTTAAAGGTATTTTTTTATCTAGAAAGAACGCAGGAAGTTCATCCCGACGTTGCTCGCTGCACAAATAATAATAATCTTGATTACTGTAATGTGAAGTTAATTCTATGGCAAGTTCTACTGCATTTTGTGCAATATATTTAGGCTGGAGACCATTTTCTTGCAACAATGCAGCGGTTTTATTACCCACACAGTAAATGTTTTGAATTAGGCTCAAATAAGGTAATATCGCTGGGATTGCGTTTTTACTAGTTATAATTATATGGTCCCAAACAACGTTCTCCTTTAGAATTACATATTCTGTTTTTAAAATATCGTATTGTGTTAATCCTATTCCTGTATTAAGAACTAATTCTTGTTGGGCAGGTGTAATTATTTTAGTGGAGAGTAGGGAATTGTTCATAAAAAGCAACAATATATTATTTTAGAACGGTTTAAACTTCTTTTGAGCTAAAAGTTATTTTTTTACCATTTCAAATATATTGTCGGTATTCTCTATTTTTAGTAAATTTGCTCCCTTATTTTATGAGAGTAATCTAGTGTGTTTTAGGATAATTAGTTATTTTTACCTGATCATCTGCATATTTTTTAACCTTATGGATGCGATAATTGTTTTTGTTTATATCTTTAAAAATAAGATATTTATGAAGTTTAATTAATATTGAAAGCGTTCATTTTTACTTTGTAAGGTCTGGAGTTTTGTGCTTAAATAAATTTTATCCATATTTACTTGTTAACGAGTAAATTAATTAAATTCGTATTATGGAATTACCATCGTTTTTATATGATTTAACTGGAGAAGGTGATAAACCTTCATTGGAATATGCTAATCAAATTTTTAGCATGCTCGAAGTGATTAAGGTACGTAAAAAACAGGTTTTACTTCATTTAGGTGAGGTGGCTGACTGTATCTTTATCGTTAAATCAGGCATACTTAAAGGTAGTATTATTGATGAGTTGGGTGCCTTACATACCGTGCGATTTGTTGCAGATGGTAATGTTATGGCTTCTATGTATAGTTTTATAGATCAAAAACCATCTGATCTTCAAATTACCTGTATAGAAGCAGGTGAGGTGTTGTGTTTTAAATATCAAGATTTTGAATACATGAGTAAGCTGTATTCTGGTCTGTCACCAGCTTTTCACAAGATTATGTTGAAAAGATATCATGACATGGTAGATGAGAAATCTAGAATGATTAGTCACGATGCTACTACTCGATATCTTAAATTTATCGAGCGCTATGCGCCTATAGAAGATAGGTTACCGCTCAAAGAGATAGCGTCCTTTTTAGGTATAAGACAGCAGTCTTTAAGTAGATTACGTGGTAAAATGGATGAAACTAGTAGTTAAACCATAATCCTTTACTTAATTGTTATCTTTGTAGAAAAAAAGTAGAGAATGGTTACTTCTATGACTGGCTACGGTAAAGCAGTCGATCAATTATCAGATAAAAAAATAACTATAGAGATAAGAACTCTTAATAGTAAAAATTTAGACCTTAACATAAGAATCAGTTCTCTATTCAGACAGCAAGAGTTGCCTTTAAGACAGCTAGTTGCAAAATATTTATCAAGAGGTAAAGTAGATTTTTCTGTCCATATAGAGCAAACAGGTATAGCGGCCACTTCAAAACTTAATCTAGAGGTAGTAGAAGGTTACATGAAGCAAATGGCACAATTAGACGGCGTTTCATATGATAGTCCAGAGCATAAATTACAATTGCTAGAAATGGCCACTAGATTTCCAGATGTTTTTTCTCAAGAAAGCAAAGAAGTAGCAAAGGAAGATGTCGCTGTTATTCAACAAGTTGCTTTAAAGGCTATTGCGGCAGTTAATGATTTTAGAAAAGAAGAAGGTAATGTGCTAGAGATAGAATTCAATAAGCGTATCACTAATATTAAAGTTCTTCTTAGCCAGGTGATAGAAGAGGATAAAGAGAGACTCGCTAGCGTAAGAACAAGACTTGAAAAAGCAGTATCTGATCTAAAAGAGTCGGTTGATCAAAATAGATTTGAACAAGAACTTATCTATTACCTAGAAAAATATGATATTACAGAAGAAAAGGTGCGTTTAGAAAATCATTTGAACTACTTTATTGAGACCATGGGTATTACAGAATCTCAGGGTAAGAAATTAGCTTTTATATGCCAGGAGATAGGTAGGGAAGTAAATACAATAGGTAGTAAAGCTAATGATGCTAGCATGCAACAGCTAGTGGTTCAAATGAAGGACGAGCTAGAGAAAATAAAAGAACAACTGCTTAACGTATTATAATGGAAGTATTACCTAAACTAATTGTTTTTAGTGCTCCTTCTGGTGCTGGTAAAACCACCCTAGTAAGACACTTACTGAATCAAGAAGAGCTTAACCTCGCTTTTTCTATAAGTGCCGCTTCTCGAGAGCCTCGAGATGGAGAGGTTCATGGAAAAGATTATTATTTCCTAGGTACTCATGAATTTAAAAATAGAATTAGAGCAAATGACTTTCTTGAATTTGAAGAGGTTTATAAAGATCAGTTTTACGGGACTCTTATAGAAGAAGTAGAAAGACTTTGGGCACAAGGTAAGCATGTTATATTTGATATAGATGTGGTAGGTGGTCTGCGTTTAAAGAAAAAATTTCCTAATCGTAGCCTTGCTATCTTTGTTAAACCACCTTCTATTAATGAGTTGCAAATACGTCTTAAAAAACGTAAAACAGAAACTGCAGAGAAAATTGCTATGCGAGTAGCAAAGGCTAGTACTGAAATGGCGACAGCACCACAATTTGACGTTATTATCGAGAACGACGATCTCGATGCGGCAAAGTTAAAAGCGTTTCAAACAGTTCATGAGTTTATAAATAAAGAAGTCAGTGATGACGAAGAGGAGTAAGATAGGTCTATACTTCGGTACGTTTAATCCTATACACATAGGGCATCTAGCTATTGCAAATTATCTAGTTGAAAATAGCGATCTAGATGAAATTTGGATGGTGGTTACACCTCATAATCCGCATAAAAAAAAGAAGACATTGTTAGATGACTACCAGCGTTTACATATGGTGCATCTTGCTACAGATAATTATGATAAGATAAATGCAAGTAATATTGAGTTTAACTTACCACAGCCTAATTATACGGTAAATACTCTCGCATATCTTTCAGAAAAGTATCCTACAAAGGATTTTACTCTTATAATGGGAGAAGATAATTTGAAAAGTTTACATAAATGGAAGAATTATCAAGTAATTCTAGAAGATTATAGCATCATAGTTTATCCTAGAGTTTCATCTGGTGATGTTCCTGAGCAGTTTGTAAATCACCCCAAGATCACCCTTATTCCAGCACCTATTATGGAGATTTCTTCTACCATGATACGCAATGGTATTGCGTCAGGTAAAGATTTGAGATATTTTATGCACCATGATGTGCAAAAATATGTGGAAGAAATGCATTTCTATGAATAGATTAAATTTTTATGTTTGATTTTTCTTTTAACTAAATTTTTAGACAAGACTAAAAATTAATTTACCTATATCAAATAAAAACTTTACCTTTACCGCATGCATTCCATATCTGAAGAAAATTATATTAAAGCTATTTACCATCTACAAGGTGGTAAGGCTCTAGTGTCTACTAATGAAATAGCAGGGCGCATGAATACAAAAGCGTCATCTGTAACGGACATGCTTAAAAAGTTAGCAGATAAAAATCTAGCAGAATATGTTCCTTATAAAGGTGCGAGACTTACTGATAAAGGAGTACTATGTGCAAATCAAATCATTAGAAAACACAGATTATGGGAAGTGTTTCTAGTCGAGAAGTTAGACTTTTCATGGGATGAGGTCCATGAAGTAGCAGAGCAGCTGGAACATATTCAATCACAAAAGCTTATTGATCAAATCGATAAACATCTCGGTTTTCCTAAAAAAGATCCACATGGAGATCCTATTCCTGACCGGCATGGAAATTATGAAAAGACCAATAAAACCGTTCTTTCTAAACTTAAAAAAGGTGATAAAGGTACCTTAATCGGTCTGATAGACTCCTCAAAAAATTTCTTGAAATATCTAGATAAGCAACATATGAAACTAGGTACTCATATAGAAATTGTCGATTTTGAAGAATTTGACCTTTCCTATACCATTAAAGTAAATGGAGCTGAACTACAAATATCAAAACTAATATCTGATAATCTTTATATTAAATTGAACTAATGAAAAGAATAACACTTACACTAATTGCCCTTGTATCTTCTAGCGTTGCAGTGGCTCAAACCGAAGAAATAGGAGCGCTTGTAACTGACAGACCAGACGCAACAGAATCTGCTAATACGGTTAGAAAAGGGTTTCTTCAAATAGAAACAGGTGGTTTTTATACAGAAAGTGAAGATAATGACTTAAAAACTAAAGAAATTACTTATAGTACAACATTACTACGCTACGGCCTTTTAGATAATTTTGAATTGAGATTAGGATTAGATTATCGCAACACAGAATTTGAATCTAATGGAGAGCGTCAAGGTGATGATTTAAATGGAACATCTCCATTACTATTAGGTGCAAAAATAGGTATTGCCCAAGAAAAAGGATGGATGCCTAAAATTGCTTTACTAGGACATTTAACCCTTCCTTTTACTGCAGGATCTGACTATATACCAGAGAATACAGGAATAGATTTCAGATTTGCATTTGATCATACACTTTCAGATCGTTCTGGAATCGCATATAATGTAGGTGCAAAACTTAGTCCAGAAAACCCTGAACTTGCTTACATCTATACTATTTCTTATGGATATGATTTATTTGATAAAGTTGGATTTTATGCAGAGTTGTACGGAGATTTCCCTGAAGATTCTAAGGCAAATCATCTTTGGGATGCAGGTTTAACTTATTTAGCAAACGATGACTTACAATTTGATATAACTGTCGGAACAGGTATTACTTCAGATATTCAGAATATTTTATTAAGTGCAGGTTTAAGTTATAGAATTAGAAATAATAAATAAATTATTAGTGTTTCCGCTTTCGCGAAAGCGGAACATTTAAAATTTACAACATGAAAAAAATAGTATTCCTCTTAACAGTCTTATCGATAGTGAGCTGTGGAGAAAAAAAACAAGATAACGGTAAGTTGCAAGTTGTGACAACTACTACCATGATTACCGATCTAGTAGAAAATATAGGTGGTGATCTTATCGATGTAAATGGTTTAATGGGTAGTGGTATAGACCCTCATTTATATAAAGCAAGTCAGGGCGATGTGAGAAAACTGGACGGTGCAGACGTTATTTTTTACAACGGTTTGCATCTAGAAGGTAAACTGGTAGAGGTTTTTGAAAAAATGAATGAGCAAGGTAAAACTACTATCGCGATAAGTGATGGAGTGTCTGAGAAGTCTCTTATAGGTAGCGAGTATTTTGCAAGTAATTATGATCCGCATATATGGTTTGATCTGACTTACTGGAATAAAATTACATACTATGTAACTGAAAAACTTATTGAACTAGATCCAGAAAACAAACTAGCTTATGAAGCAAACCGAGATGCTTATCTAGTTAAATTAATAGACCTAACAGCTGCTTTAAACGTAAAGATACAAGAACTTCCTAAGGAGCGTCGTATTCTAGTAACTGCTCATGATGCCTTTAATTATTTTGGTAGAACATTTGATTTTGAAGTAGTAGGCCTGCAAGGAATATCTACTGCAACAGAGGCTGGTGTTAAAGACGTTCAACGCATTACAGATTTTATAATAGAAAATAAAATTAATGCGGTATTTATAGAAAGTAGTGTCCCTAGACGTACGGTAGAGGCTTTACAAGCTGCTGTTAAAGCACAAAATCATGATGTGAAGATAGGTGGAGAGCTTTTTAGTGACGCATTAGGTAGTGCTGGAACGGTAGAAGGTACATATATAGGTATGTATAAACATAACGTGAGTACTATTGTAAACGCACTTAAATAATGGAACAGAAAATAGCAGTAGCGGTAGATGATCTTACGGTGGCTTATAACTATAAACCAGTCCTATGGGATATAGATTTATCTATTCCAGAAGGTGTGTTAATGGCTATAGTAGGTCCTAATGGTGCAGGAAAATCTACGTTGATAAAATCTATTCTGGGTATTATAGACCCTATTGCAGGTTCTGTTGCTGTTTATGGTAAACCTTATAAGAAGCAACGCGATAAAGTAGCTTACGTGCCACAAAAAGGTAGTGTGGACTGGGATTTTCCTACGACAGCACTAGATGTGGTCATGATGGGTACTTATGGCGCTCTAGGCTGGATTAAAAGACCAGGCGCAAAACAAAAAAAACAAGCTCTAGAAGCGCTCGAGAAAGTAGGAATGCTTGCTTTTAAAGGTAGGCAGATATCACAATTATCTGGTGGGCAGCAGCAACGTATATTTTTAGCTCGTGCATTAGTTCAAAATGCAGCTATCTATTTTATGGACGAGCCTTTTCAAGGTGTTGATGCTACTACTGAAATTGCGATCATTAATATCTTAAAAGAACTGAGAAAAGCTGGTAAAACGGTAATAGTCGTGCACCATGATTTACAGACGGTTCCTGAATACTTTGACTGGGTTACTTTTTTAAATGTAAAGCATATTGCTACAGGTCCTGTAAAAGATATTTTTAATGATGATAATCTAACAAAGACGTATGGTATCAATTATAAAGTAGCTGTACAAAAATAACTAGATGGAATTAATAGATTTCTTTACAGATTATACGTTGCGTACTATAACGCTAGGTACGGCTGTTCTAGGTGCTATTTGTGGTATGCTAGGTAGCTTTGCTGTTTTGAGAAAACAAAGCTTATTAGGAGATGCGATTTCTCATGCCGCGTTACCAGGTATCGCGCTAGCCTTTCTATTTACTGGATTAAAGGATTCTAACGTTCTTCTTTTGGGCGCTTTAATCAGTGGTTTTATAGGTACCGTATGGATACGTGGAATAGTTACTAAAACACATCTTAAAACAGATACAGCTTTAGGTCTTATTTTGAGTTTGTTCTTTGGCTTTGGAGAATTGGTTTTAAGTTATTTAAAGAAACAACCAGATGCAAATCAGGCAGGGTTAGATAAGTATTTATTCGGGCAGGCGGCTACACTTGTGCAAAGCGATGTGATTGTTATGATTATTGTGACAGGTATAAGTCTTGTCGTAATGTTGCTATTCTGGAAAGAATTTAAACTCTTGTTATTTGATAAGAATTATGCCATGACTCTAGGTTTTAATACACGATTCATAGATGGATTGATCAGTTTTTTTATTGTATTAGCTATAGTTATAGGTTTACAAACGGTAGGTGTTGTTTTAATGAGTGCTATGTTACTCGCTCCAGCAGCAGCGGCAAGACAGTGGACTAATAGTCTTGGTACGATGGTGATTCTAGCAGCTGTATTTGGTACTTTTTCTGGTGTTTTTGGTACAGGAATAAGTGCTAGTTATAACAACCTATCTACTGGTCCAGTGATTGTTTTAGTTGCCGCAGTTTTTGTAGGAGTGTCATTTATTTTTTCTCCTAGTCGTGGTGTTTTATTTAAACAAATACGTTTGATAAGAAACCGTAGAGATTTAGAGTTAAAAAAGACTTTGTATTTTATGTATGGTATTGTAGAAAAGCATGAGGATATTTCCAGACCTCACTCTATTAAAATATTAAATGGTTTCCAAGGTTTTACAAGAGGTACTTTAAAAACGCTGTCAGATAAGAGCTGGATAACCATAAAAGGACAAGACTGGTCACTAACAGAAGAAGGTTTTCAAACTGCAGCAAATTTGTATAACACTAATATGCCTGAATCATGAATGCAGAATTAGCTATTATCTTAATTGCTTGCCTTACTGCTGTAGCTTGTGCTATACCAGGTGTGTTCTTAGTTTTACGTAAAATGGCGTTAATAAGCGACGCGATAAGTCACTCTATTCTTCCAGGTATAGTAATAGGATTTTTTATTACAGAAGACCTTGCCTCACCATGGTTGATATTGCTTGCCGCATTCAGTGGTATTATAACTGTTGTGCTGGTAGAAGCTATTCAAAAAACCGGTTTAGTAAAAGAAGATACAGCGATAGGACTCGTATTCCCAGCCTTATTTAGTATAGGGGTTTTATTAATTGCTATTTATGCAAACGATATTCATCTAGATACCGATGCCGTATTAGTAGGTAGACTGGAATATGCCGCCTTTGATAAGTTAATGATAGATCATGTAAGCTATGGGCCTAAAAGTATGTGGACCATTTCTATAACTCTAGTAATAACGCTAGCTCTATTATTTGCTTTTTATAAAGAATTGAAATTAAGCACGTTTGATATAGGATTGTCATCTGCTTTAGGTTTTTCTCCTGTGGTATTACATTATGGATTAATGAGTGTTGCGTCAGTAACTACAGTGGTTTCTTTTGATGCAGTAGGAGCTATTCTTGTAGTCGCATTAATGATTGCACCAGCTGCAGCCGCTTATTTACTGACTACAGATTTAAAAAAGATGATCGTCTTGTCCATTCTTTTTGGAATCATGAGTGCTATAGGCGGTTATTATTTTGCAGTATGGTTAGATGCTTCTATAAGCGGCTCTATCACAACAGTCTTAGGGTTAATTTTTTTACTAGTTTATCTTTTTGCACCGACTAAAGGGTTGATAGCGGTTCTATTTAGACAGAAAAGGCAGCGTACAGAAGTTTCTTTATTGACATTCTTACTTCATCTTAATAATCATGATAGTATAGAAGAAAGAAGAGTTGCGCACTTACATGAACATATCAATTGGGGTAAAGTACGTGCTAAAACGGTTCTTGAATTAGCACAAAAAAACAACATGATTACCATGCAAGATGAGGTGGTTTCTCTCACTAACAAAGGTCTTAAGTTTACGGAGAAAGCACTAGATTATATCATCACTAATAAAGATGAACAAATCGAAGATATGAAGGATGATTTCTTCTTGTTTAGAGGATAAATTGTGATTGACGATTACTTAATAATATTTTTTACTTTGTCTATAAAATATTTTATACCAGTTATATGTTGACTCAAGTATATTTTTTCGTTAGAATTTAGACTTAAAATATACTTAGCGCTCCAATGACTTAATTCGACCTGTTTTATTTCAGTCCAAAGAAATGTCTTACTCTTTTTTCCTGATATGCTCACTGTTATTTCATTCTTGTCATAGAGAACATGATGATTTTTACTCCAAGAATATATCCAATATCCCGTACCAAAAAAAATATCAAAAGTCCAAACATTATTATCATTCCATCTTTTGAATAGTCTTCAATAATTAAAAACAGAATAGGCATCGACCACCCCAAAAACATACAGGTTAATCCGAGTAATTTAAACATTGAATTCATTCGTAAAACCGTTTTACCACCAACTTCTATGGGTTGTTCAAGTGTTTTTTTAGTAATGTGTTTGAGAAAGGCTCCAACAATAATTACTATCAGAATGTTTAATAAATACATATTTTAAGAATAAACGTTCAATATAATTAGATACGGAATTAATTCCGCCCCTTATGATGCGCGATACACGCTTATGTTTGGCAAAACCTATAATTTTCTATTGATCCTATAATTAATGGAACTTTTAATCACCAAAACTAACGGAACTAAAATACCGTATGCTATGACCTGTATGACAATGCCTTCTCCTATAATCTGACCTATTCAAAAAAAAAATATTACTGTTGCAATTACAAACCACAGCATAAACCTAAAACCGCTACGCATATACTTTTTGTCTCGCTTATAGTCACTGAAATAAGCTAAAGCGATAAATATAAAAGCTGGTGAAAGTAGAAGAGGTAAAAGATTTAGTAAAAGAGAATTCATGGTTAAGTCTGAGCTTAAATATCATAATAATTTTTCCATTTTAATCAAAAAAAGAGCAAAAATTAATTTTGCCCTTTGTGTTTAATATAAAAATTCTATTTCTAGAACTGTGCCTTACGTTTCTCAAGAAAGGCTGTTGTTCCTTCAGTAAACTGTTCTGTGCCAAAACAAGATCCGAAGTTATCGATCTCCACCTGGTAGCCATCAGTACCATCTATGTAACTAGCGTTAACCGCATCTATGGCAGCGCTTATAGCCATCGGGCTGTTTTTAATAATCTTAGAGGCTAGTTTTTCACAAGTAGGGATTAATTCTTCTAGAGTCACTACACGATTTACAAGTCCATAAGAAAGAGCTGTGTCAGCATCTATCATTCCTGCAGTCATTATCATTTCCATAGCGCGACCTTTACCTACTAGTTGTGGTAAACGCTGTGTCCCACCATAGCCAGGGATCACACCTAGAGATACT
Organism: uncultured Nonlabens sp.; assembly: GCF_947495285.1. Lineage (GTDB taxonomy): Bacteria > Bacteroidota > Bacteroidia > Flavobacteriales > Flavobacteriaceae > Nonlabens. Next base: position 60,580 of record NZ_CANLXZ010000017.1, read on the forward strand.
TCTGGAAGTCCTAATCTAGCGTTACCGCTAGCTACTCTAAAATGAGCTGCCATAGAAAGCTCAAGACCACCACCTAACGCAAAACCATTAATGGCAGCAATAACAGGTGTAGAGCAATTCTCGATAGCATCAAATAATGATTCCTGACCTTTACCAGCCAGTCTCTTTCCTTCTTCTGGAGAGAAGTCTGCAAATTCTGAAATATCAGCTCCAGCCACAAATGCCTTTTCACCACTTCCAGTAAGAATGATAACACGTGTGTTAACGTCCTCTTCGGCAGTAGATATAGCCTGGCTCAATTCTTCAATGGTCTCTTTATTGAGAGCATTTAATTTTGTAGGTCTATTTATGGTTATGGTTGTAATTTTATTTTCTGTAGCAACTAGAATATTGTTCATAGTAAATGTTTAAAAACAAAAGTAAAAAGAATATTAAAGCCATGATTAAAGAAAATCATAAGTTTCTAGTCGCAAAAATCTACCTCTCTCTCTCAATAATCTTAAATCAAGCATAAAGAGTGTAATATTTTTTCTCTACACAGATATGGCCATCGTAGCGATGGAGATCTTTATATCAGGATTTTTGTGTAGTTCTTTGGCACAAAGCGTTAATGTCGTTCCAGTAGTAATTACATCGTCTACCAGTAAAACATGAGTGCCTGGTGCAATTTTCTCAACTAGTTCATAAGGAGATTGCGTCTCGTCACTACGCTTTACTTGTCCTAATTGAGCTTGATTTATGGTATTACGGTTTTTTATGAGTACGCTTTCGCGAAAGCGAGCACCCAAAACAACTGCTAGTTCTTTTCCAAAACCATCTACCTGATTATATCCTCTTTTTGCGCGTCGTTTGGGATGTACAGGAACAGGAATTACTAGATCTATGTTTTTAAAAGCAGGATCTTCCTTAAGATTGGTAGCAAGCCATTTTCCCAAAAAAGGACTTACCTCTTCATGACCATTATATTTCAATTGATAGATTAACTGTTGTACCACACCTATTTTTTCATAATAAAATAGACTGGTGGCAGTCTCGATATTTACCCTAGCAAAGAAAAGTTCTTTTACTTTATCGTCTTTTTGTAAATGATTGAGAGATGTTGGGATTTCAGCACGGCAGGTGGTGCAAATGATTTGTTCTCCAGTCGTTAAGATACCGTTGCAGCCCATACAGACCACAGGAAAAAACAAGTTAATAAAATCAGAAATCCACCTCAGAATAAATTATTTTAGCCTTTTTTATCTCAATTGTAAATTTAGTGTAAATGAACGGTATGGATATGAAGTTAGGGAAGTAAAAGAAAATTATCGTGCTTAATCAAGACTGCGCGATAATTTTTTAACCAACTTAAACTTTAAAGCAACCCATTTATAACCGATATTTATAATTGAAATAGGTATTATTACGTTCTAAAGATAAACAACCCAACATGGCACAGCAAAAAGATAACCGAATATTTAAAATTTTACTAGCAGTTTTACTCTTGGCACTCATAGGATTAGGAGGTTGGTCTTATAGTAATTATCAAGAAAATGAAGGTATTAAGGTAGCTTTAAATGATGAGAAAGCACAAATTCAAAAAGAACTAGAGAACATCTCTACAGAGTATGATCTAGAAATAGAAAAAGGTAACGCGCTCAATGCAGACCTGGTAGACGCACGAGATCGCATCGCAAGACTAGTGGATAGTGTCGGTAAATTAGAAACAGATGTAAGAGTGCTGTCTAGAATGCGTGCCGAATTATCTAATATTAGAAAAGAGCGTGATTTATTGCAGGATAGAATACATACTCTAGAAATAGTGAATCAAAATCTTGCCATGGTGAACGATAGTACGTTATCTGCTTTAAACAGTGAGATTTTAAAAAACCAAGATCAAAATTCTACCATAGAGAACATGAATGCAGACATGGCTCGTGCAGCCGCGTTAATACCTACTAACTTTAAACCAGTAGGAATTATAGTAAGAAGTTCAGGTAAGCAAATAGAAAACGATAGAGCGCGTAGAGTAGATGATATAAAAGTATGTTTTACACTGCCAGAAAATCCACTTGCTAGTACTGGAGTCACTTCTTTTTACCTGCAAGTAATAAACCCAGAGAACAATGTTTTAGGACTCAATAAAAAACAAATGTTTGATGGTCAGGAATTGACTTATTCTAAAGTGATACAATTTAATTACAAAGGTAAAGAACTAGATATATGTGATGTACTAGGAGCAGATGAAGATAATATAGTTAAAGGAAATTATAGAATTAACCTTTACAACGGTCCTATACGTGTGAGTAGTAATGAGATCACACTGAGGTAATTTTAAAATGCAATGATATTTTAAAGGTGTAATGATTTATTACACCTTTTTTATTTTCTAAAGATTAAATTTCGCTTTTTCCTAAGAAGAACAAGAATACACTTATTTTGTTATTTTTGATTTTCAACTAACCATCCAAAGATTTGATAAACAGCCTTAAAGTAATAGTAGTTCTTCCTGCTTATAATGCATCAAAGACACTCGAGAAGACCTATAGAGAGATTCCGTTTGATATAGTAGATGAGGTTATTCTAGTAGATGATTTTAGTACAGATAATACCAGTGTTCTAGCTACACAATTAGGTATAAAGCATGTGATACGACATGATGTAAACAAAGGCTATGGTGCAAATCAAAAATCATGTTATCATAAAGCATTAGAACTAGGAGCAGACATTATTATCATGTTGCACCCAGATTATCAATACACGCCTAAGTTGATACACTCTATGTCTTATTTAATCGCAAACGATGTGTACAAGGTGGTTCTAGGCTCTCGTATTTTAGGTAAAGGCGCTTTAAATGGTGGTATGCCTATTTATAAATACATAGCAAATAGATTTTTGACGGCATTTCAAAATATCTTAATGTATCAAAAATTAGCAGAATATCATACGGGATATCGAGCTTTTTCTAAAGAAATATTTGATAAAATAGACATCGATAAAAATTCTGATGACTTTGTTTTTGATAACCAGATGCTGGCTCAAATATGTATGGTAAATTATGAAATCGCCGAAATTACTTGTCCTACAAAGTATTTTGAAGAAGCTTCTTCTATAAATTTTGCAAGAAGTACCAAGTATGGTTTTGGAGTTTTAGGAACTTCGATTCAGTATTTTTCACATCGTATTTTAAAGATTAAGTCAAAGATTTTTACAAATGACTAAAAACCTTGCGGTATCCATACTGATATTTATCAACTCTCTTTTTTGTTTAAAATATCTTGAAAGAGTTACTGAGTTCTATGTGTTAATAACAGTTTTGTATCTTGTAATACAAGTTTTATTAGTATCGCAAGGATATCGTTTTTTTAATCTTAAAATAGTTAGAAGGATAGTATATGCATCAATTATAGTCATACCTATTCTTATTAGTATTACAAGTTTTTTGGTTATTCAGCCAGAAGATTTAAATGTGGATAGGTGGAGTGTTATAGATTCTTTTCTTACAGAACTTTTTAAAGGGAATTATCCTTACAAGGCTACTTCTCATGTTGGAAACTATCCTGGGCCGATGCCTTTTTACTTCATTATAGCGATTCCTTTTTTCTTATTTAAATTGTACAGTCTGTTGAGTCTTGCAGGATTTATTCTTTTGGGATTATTTAATAGAATAGATAGTAAGAAATATCAATCCTACTTAATAATGGCAATATTATCAGTACCTATGTTATGGGAGGTAATGACTTTGAGTAATATAATAACTTATAGTTCTATGGTAGTTATTGGTCTATATTACTTTGATAAATCGCTAGTAGGGAATGGTAAAAGATTACTGCTGCTATCCATAGTTTTAGGTTTTTTATTATCTACACGTAGTGTTTTTTCATTAGCATATATTGTCTTTTTTCTTTCTTATTTAACCACCAAAACTCTCCGTCTTAAAGAGTTTTTAAAGTATACTTTTTTTGTGCTTATTACATTTAGTTTGACCTTTTTACCATTGATAATAGCATTTCCAGATCAGTTTTTAGAAATGAATCCTTTTATTATTCAATCTTCGTTTTTATTACCTCAAAAATATATGCCTGTGTTATTTGCTACGGCATTTTTACTAGGATGGAAAGCGAGAAATTCTCAAAATAGATTTCTTTTTTCAGGCTATGTCCTTTTCTTTAGTATATTGTTTTATGCTTTTTATGTAGTCTATAAACACGGCTTGTCGAGTGCCTTTTTTAATAGTTTTGTGGATATTTCTTATTTTTTATTTTGTGTTCCTTTTCTATTGCTAGGTTTAAATAAAGATTTTGATAAATCAACAGTTTTAGATACTAGTAAATAATTGATTTTTTTTCTCGCTTTCGCGAAAGCGAAATACACAAAATCACAACGTTAACTAATCACATTTTTTTACATTTGCAGCTATGGCAAAGAACAACGACCAAGATCAGTTTAAGAAAGTACTCTCTCATGCAAAGGAGTACGGATATGTATTTCAATCTAGTGAAATCTACGACGGTTTAAGTGCTGTTTATGATTATGGACAGAATGGAGTGGAGTTAAAGAAAAACATCAGAGAATACTGGTGGCAAGCGATGACTCAATTAAATCAAGATATAGTAGGTATAGATACGGCGATATTTATGCACCCTACGGTATGGAAAGCCTCTGGTCACGTAGATGCTTTTAACGATCCATTGATCGATAATAAGGATTCTAAAAAACGTTACCGTGCAGACGTGCTCGTAGAGGACTACTGTGAGAAACATTTACAGAAGGCAAATAAAGAAATAGCTAAGGCGGCAAAACGTTTTGGCGAAGACTTTGACGCAAAAATGTATGCTGAGACTAATCCGCGTGTGGTGGGTTACATGAAAAAAGCTACAGAGCCTACCGCTAGACTAGCCCAATTGCTAGAGGCTGAAGATCTAGAAGGTGTAAAAGCTTTAATAGAAGAACTAGAAATAGCAGACCCTGATACAGGTTCTAAAAACTGGACAGATGTGCGTCAGTTCAACCTTATGTTCGGTACTAAAATAGGTGCTAGTGCAGACACTGCTACAGATTTATTTCTTAGACCAGAAACGGCTCAAGGTATTTTTGTAAACTTCTTAAATGTACAGAAATCTGGTCGTATGAAGATTCCTTTTGGGATTGCACAGACTGGCAAAGCTTTTAGAAACGAGATCGTTGCGCGTCAGTTCATTTTCCGTCAGCGAGAATTTGAACAAATGGAGATGCAATATTTTGTAAAGCCAGGCACAGAATTAAAGTGGTTTGAGATATGGAAAGAAAAGCGCATGGCATGGCACAGATCTTTAGGAATGGGTGATGAGAATTACCGTTTTCACGATCATGAAAAAATGGCTCATTATGCAAACGCTGCGACTGATATCGAATTTGACTTCCCATTTGGTTTTAAAGAATTAGAAGGAATTCACTCGCGTACAGACTTTGATTTAAAAGCACATGAAGAGCATAGTGGTAAAAAACTACAGTTCTTTGATCATGAAGATAACAAGAATTATGTTCCTTATGTTCTAGAGACTTCTATAGGTCTAGATAGAATGTTTCTTGCTGTGTTTTCTAATTCTCTAGTAGATGAGAAACTAGAAGGTGGTGGCGAGCGTACAGTTCTTAAATTACCTGCGGTTCTTGCTCCTGTAAAAGCAGCTATTTTACCTTTATTAAAGAAAGATGGATTACCAGAAATAGCAAACGAGATCGTAGACGAATTAAAATGGTCTATGAATGTAGCTTATGAAGAAAAAGATTCCATAGGTAAACGATATGCGCGTCATGATTTAAACGGTACACCATATTGTGTAACGATAGATCACGATACTAAAGAAGATCATGCGGTAACGGTAAGAGATCGCGATACCATGACACAAGAACGTGTAGCGATTAAAGATCTTAAAAATTACCTAGAGTCGCGTGTTAGTATGAGTGAGTGGTTAAGAAAGATCTAATTATATATCACTTATTATGATTAAAAGAATTGTAAATAGTGAAACGTTGACTAATGTGTTATGGTTAATTTTTGGACTGTTAACAGGATTAAAATACTTAGAAGAACAACAATACTTTATCTCTGGAACTTGTTTTTTAATAGGACTGTTTTCGGGCTATAAAGTCTTGAAATCCTTATTTAGGAAAAATGATATAAAGAAGGAATAAGACTCATATGTTTTATTGATCGGTAAACGGTTATTTTATCACTCAGAGAAATTAATTAGAAATAAAAAACGGCACAGATTTTAAAATCTATGCCGTTTTTTTCGTTTTAGATAGGGTAGTGCTGTGTCAGTTCTTATGGAATAATCTCATCTAGAACGACACATAATTCACCTTCTAGGCCATTTGTTGTTACTACGTCAAATCTGAATTCGTCTCCTACTGCAGTTCCAGATCGCGGACAGGTTACAGCAACTGTATAATTTGTGTTATTTATACCTAGCGTACCACTGGCACTAGTGTTAGCCGTTACTGCTGTAGTAAGTAACCATATATTACCAGGGTTAGTTGTTTCATAAATCTCTATTTCTGGTATACCACTGCCGCCACCGTTAAGAAAAAGTTCGGTAGTTAATTGTGATTCTGGGATAAGTGGTTGTGTAGTACCGTCAAAGAAGGTTAGACCTTCAAAGGTGCATACATTTTGATTGTCAGACATTCCATCATCATTATCACAACTAAAAAGTAGGATGGATATGAAAATTATAAGGGATGTTTTAAATAAATCTTTCATGTGTAAGTTTATTAAATGAATATGTAATTGAGATGTGGAAATTAATTATAACCAGACGGTTAATCTATACTTAATAGATATAGACTCACCCTCGCACTATGAAAGGCACATTTGATTAGTTAAACCGTCTGGAAAGAATCTCGTGGGTCTATGAGTTTGCTTAACCACATTTTTAATTAACTTAGCAAGATGAATTGGTTAGATATAATTATTTGCATTTTTTTATTAATAGGGCTTTATAAAGGTTATTTAAATGGCTTTTTTGTAGAACTTACATCTTTAATAGCACTAGTAGCAGCTATTTATGGCTCTATTTATTTTTCTAACTATGCTGGGGACTGGTTGCGGGAACAAGTGCAATGGGATGACGTATACATTACTATCGCTAGTTTTATAATTACATTTCTGGTCATTATATTTGTAATTACCTATGTAGGTAAATTAATTACTAAGGTGCTTAAAACTGTTAACCTTAGTTTTATTAATAAACTTGCTGGTGCAGCCTTTGGTATTGTGAAAATGGGATTTTTAGCTAGTGTGATTTTGATGTTTATTAATTCAGCTAGTCGCGAGTTCCATATTATGGATAGAGATATTAAAGAGCAGAGTATCGTTTATGAACATGTAGAACCACTTGCTCCATTTTTATTGCCTAAAATTCTTGAAGAGGCAGACCGTGTAGATAGAAAATTTCGTGGTGAAGAAGCCGTAGAAATTAACAAAAATGAAAATCAAGAAAAGAACCTAGAGCAATCTCAAGACTCTACAGGTTTTAATATATTCTAAATTTTTAGGGTTAAATAGTAGACTGATTTTATTCCGCTTTCGCGAAAGCGGAACTTTCAAAACGATTTAAATCAGTAATTTAAAATTACGACATGGTTTTAGAAAATCAAGTAGTATGTTATAAATATTACTATGATGAAGGCGATAACTATTTTTTAGCATCTGCTTTACTAACTTTTTCATTAACGAGTGGTGATACAGAAATAGTGATGCTACACTAAATGAAGTACGTGTTGCTAGCGAGGTCTGGTACGTAGATTTAAACAGCACATAAGGAACACCTCATTTTGCCATTTATGACTGGAGCGTTTACGTTAAGTTTTGATTTTGGAACTGTGTATGCAAATAATAACCTAGTAGGGTAGGAAGTGCCGGCGCAGCTTTAGGAATAGATGTAGGTTCTTATAATGTGGTTATTAATCAACCTTCTATTTTACACGATATAGATGGGTTGCATGATTTTGAAGTAATAGTCAGGGCATAGGACAGATTAGATTCCATAGATTCATATAACAATACGAGATATTTTCTAGTCGGTCAGGATAGGGTAATTTTGATTACGATGAGTTGTTTTATGATTATGTTTAAAATGTTTTACATGAATATAAAGCTAGATAAAGAGGTATATCAGTAATGTGGGTGCTATCAATGATTTTGATAGAGAAAACTATCTGAGATTTTTCCCAGCAATTAATGAAAATATTTTTTGAATGTTCTCAAGATAGAAATGGACTTAATTCAGGTGGTTTGTTTTGGTGTTTTAGCGATGATTTTACCGTTTGCGATCAGTCTCTTGGAAGTATTAACAAGCAATTAACGTTGAGTTATGATTTTATATGGAACGATTATTTCGATCTTTGTACCGTGATTGATAGGATCATAGAATTGTATCCTATCGATAGTGAGACTACCTATAGATTTAAAGGTCTTGGCTAGATACAATTTAAAAAGGCCTCTAGCGTTAATAGTATAAAGAATAGAATGTTCGATTATAATCGAGCAATGGAAAATAAAAAATAATCAGGTAGAACTGATTTAAGATTTGGTTGGTTGGAAGCCGCCTGTGGAGCATTCTTTGCTCGCAGGCGGTTTTTTTTATCATGTTTCCATTCCCTAACACTAAAGAGAGCGGAAAAATTTATTTTTTATTAGGATTATGAGAAACCTCACCTTTTAGGGCTGGTGAAAAGGTTTGGGTTTGATGTTTCTATTT
>NZ_CANLXZ010000018.1 GCF_947495285.1 uncultured Nonlabens sp.
GACCCTTGAAAACATCCATATTTAAACCTTTTTATTGACTTTAAAGATAAGTATTTAGATGATTACCTCTATAAATTAAATTTACAATTCTTGCAAAACAATATCAGATCTTACTGCAATAGATTATTTACCAGAATTTCTGAAATTAGTACTGTTAATAGAGACTTCACTGAAGGGTTTAAAACCTGAAGTAGTTATGCAAGATGTTAAAAATAATTTGGTTAAATATTTTTTGAACGAACATTTTATATAATCAAAATATAAAGGTAATTATTAGTCAATCATTGGTAACAGTCTTAATGACGTTTTTTAACTTAAGCTTATTTAGTAAGATACTGAAAATGTTAATTTTAAACACAAAAAAACCGATGCTTTACAGCATCGGTTTTGATCTTTTTCAAAGCAATTTTAATTCTAAAATTTATTTTGATGTCACGTAAAATGCGTGAATCATACCTGGTATTCCACCGAATAAGGTTAGAATAACATTGATTATAAAATCTTTACCTAATCCTTTGTTCATAGCTACACTTAAAGGCGGTAAGAAAATATTTAATATAATAGTAAGAATGCTCATAGTTAGTTTTTTTTTGATACAATCAAATTTACTGATTTACAGTGGTTTAATTTCTTAAAATATTAAGAATTGTTATTCTATTAACTATTACAAAATGTAGTTGCTTTTATTGGATATTTTTATTGATTTTGGTAACGCTACTTTTAATAGTAACAGAAGTGATAAACACAAGAATTACTGTTAGCGAAATACTTAATTCAATTAAAGAACTACTTTTTTCAAATCTGAAAATGGACTCCATGCGTTCCCTAATTTCTAATCTTATAATATTTGTTATCATATAAGACGTAAATATTACAAGAAGGGTTAATGCTAGCATAATCCATTGGAAATACTTAGTCATAGTTCTGTTAGAATAGCCTATGAGATGTAAATTATTGAATGCACTTTTATTCTTGTAAAACATTAAATTAAAAGAAAGCAACATAGCAACACAAGCTAATACAATGATGATGCAAGCAATAACAAACAAGAAAAGGAAAATAAGCTGAAAAAAGAACCAAATCTTATTTTGTTCTAAAGCTTCCTTGTTGATATCAATATTTCTATTCTCAAAAAAACTAGAAAGTTCAGGATGATCGCTTTGAGATATCTCTATCAATATTCTGCTTGGGTTGCTATTACTGTCATTTCCGTAATTATCATTTGCCCATGACATGAATTTTTCAGGTACGAGAATTGAATTTAACTTGTCACTAAAATCTATTATTCTCCCTTTAAACTTTCTTGATTTTTCTTGTCCTTCAACTTCTATCCCAAATTGCATTTGTGAAATAGTATTTTCAGAAATTACAGGTAAGTTTTTAGACTCTGCCAGTCCAAAGTTGTAAAGTTTTAAATAACTGCTTGGGATTATAATAGGGATTAAGCTATCAGATTCTTTCCACTGCCATTGATCGGTTTTTATGTCTAGGTATTTCTCTGGAATTCCCTCAAAAAACAAATCTGTTTTAAAATCGGGCATTCCTTCCTTTCTTTCTGTAAAACCCTTAATTTCAAACTGTGCGGTTGAGAAAGTCGCAAGATCTCCCACAAACTCTTGATCTCTAATTTCTTGTAATTCTTCTTCTGTAAAATAAATACTCGATTTATCAACTGTTTTGAAAACAGAAACCTGCTTGCTTGCAACAAGTACACGACTTCCCAAAACTGACGATTCATTTGTGAAATAGGGTTTCACATCTATATATAGTTGAGCTGCCAATAGGATTATAATACTTCCTATGGCAAGTACCAGTGCATATCCCAAAATTTGCTTGAGAGGTAGAATCTTAAACTGTAATCTTGCGAGTATGTTCATATCTGCAAAATTTGATCGGCATCCAGTTCGGTTGAATTTCCTAAAGAAGCTATAATAATTGATGCACTATTCTCAAGAGCATCATTTTTAATAATCTCCATAATAATTTTCATGTTGTCATCATCCAGATGGCTGTAGGGTTCATCCATCAATAATAATTTGTAGGGCATGCACAACGATCTAATAATGGCAACTCTTTGTTTTTGCCCTAAAGAAAGAGTCGCAGCGCTTTGGTTTAATTGTTTACTTAGACCAAACTGATTAAAAAGCTCTTTAATTACAGTAATCTCTTTATGTTGAGTAAGATTATTTTTGAGCAATACATTTTCTAGGGCGGTTAATTCTTTAAAGAGTTTTAGATCTTGAAAAACATAAGAAATTTGATCTTTCTTAATTTGATCCTTCTTTATACCGTGATAATGTAATGCGCCTTCATACTTTTCATGGACACCGTAAATAATATTAAGAAGAGAACTTTTTCCTTTACCAGAACCAGCTTCTATAACATACCTTTTCTCTTTTTCAAAAACTACGGATTCCTGTAAATAAATTTGAGAATCAGAAACCTGCTTATCTGAAAGGTAAGCAGGTTTGAGATTATTGAGTTCAATAAGCATGAGACTAACGATTGTTTAGATCACGATAACTATTTTCTGCAAGTTCAATGATTTGAAATAAACTATTATCATCATCATTTTTCATGTATAATGTCATTTCCATTTTGTTTTTATCAGTGACTTTATACTCCATACGATCCATCGTGTTGTTCCAACGATTTAATGTATTACTTACACGATTTCCCATTCCTCTAGTAGCTGCTTCTGGCAATCGGTCACTATTCATATCCATAGATGCGTAAAAAGGATAGTCTTTCATATTGGGCGCAAGTTTAGAATCGCTCAGTGAGTTTTCAATAGCTTTACCAGCTTTATGAGATAATGCATGAGATTCATTTGTTGTTAAAAGAGAGCTCGTATTATTCATACTTAAAAATATTTGATAGTTCTCAATTTCCATTTTCATGATTCCTTTATAATCCTCTAATTTCTCTCCCATTTTAGACCTTAGAAGGTTCTCCATGTAGTTCTTATCATTGATCCCCATAACCATTGAAAATTCAGGAATGGTTTGTTTCCTTTTATATGATCGAGAAGAATAGCGATTATTAACTTCCACCTCTTTTTCATCAACACTTATTAAAGTCATTGCAGCATTACCTTCAAATTTAGCAAGAAGGTTTTCAAGATCCATTTCATCAATGACCTTTTGGACATTTCTCATGGCGCGTTGATCATTTGCCATACCATCCTTAATTAAATTAAGGTAACCTTCCAGATTAATTGTAAAACTTCCAGCAGCGATATTATCGGCTGGTAAGTAGTTCAGCAGTTCATTGGTGACTTTATGATTGCCGGCAAGAATTTTATCATACATCTTCTCCATGTCCTCATTATAGTCCATGTTGACTTTTAAATTAACCTTATCATCATCAAAATTAAGATGAGCCATTAAGGTATTACCACTTAAATCGTAAGGAAGATTTTGCATCTCTCTTTTATATTGTGGCATTTCTGAAATAAAATCAGTTGATAGATATAGATTGATATCTTCTTGATTATCCATATAATCCTCAAAAGCATCATTTTCAAAAATATTATCATTTTCTTCTAATGTAAGCAACTCATTAGTAAGTGCATTTAAGGTGTTTTTTCCACCATAACCTTCTTTAAATAAAATAAGCGCTTTATCTCCATTAAACGCAATATTCATTCTGTTTTTAATGGAATAGATGGTAAATCCGTTTTCATTTTTCTCACTATAGTTGGTTATCTTAGACATATCCAGAATGTCTTTTGCAAACTTTGAAAAATCATTTTCATCCCATAAATGCATAGTCAGACCCATAAATGGATTGTTATTTCCGTCAGACACCATGAACATAAATATAGGATCACGTAAGTCTATCCCTGCACTCAATGGATCTTCCTGTAAATCATCTAGTATATTGTAGAACTGTCTGTTTTCACTTTTAATCTCACTTTCCAGACTTTTAAAAGAAGAAAATTCAGCCACTTTTTCAAGGTTCCCTTTTTTAGCAAGAGATTCCACATCATAAGACATAACTAGAAACGCATCTTCAGGAATTAGTGTGGTCGCAAGTTTTTCATTGGTACACGATATCAGTAGTGTATAGAGAAACAGCGTGTATAGGCTTATTCTAAAAATATTTTTCATGGTGGTTATTTAGTTGGTTGTTTGGTAAAAATAATGAACGTTGGGTTATTATTAAAATAATAATTCTGCTTTCGCGATAGCGGAAACTTGAAATATAAATAAATTATGAAAAATCACTTAAAAGAACAACTTTTCTGGTTTCAAATAATAAGTGTCCAGTTGAAATATTATTTCTTATTAGAGGTCAACCAGAAAGCATGAACTATACCTGGTAAATAACCTAAAAAGGTGAGGATTATATTTATAGTAAGATCTTTACCAGCACCTTTTTTAAGCGCAACACTTATAGGTGGTAAAAATATGTTTAATAGAATAGTAAGAATGCTCATAATGGTTTGGTTTAATTTATGTAAAATTAGTAAAAGTCGCAAATCTATAATGTAGTAAGTTGCAATAAAAGGGAATGTCTGTATTTAAAATAAGCCAAAAGATACTTATGACTAAACATGAAAAAAGCCCTGACTTTTAGTCAAGGCTTTGGTACAACAGGTAAAGGATAAGAATTAAATCCCTGTAAAAGTACTAGGAGTAATGACTCTCATTTCTGCTTTAATATCTTCACTTACGTCTAAGGTTTCAATGAAGTTTGCGATGCTCTTACCAGTAATTTTTTCATTAGTACGAGTTAATTCTTTTAAAGCTTCATAAGGATTTGGGTACGCCTCACGACGTAAAATAGTCTGTATAGCCTCTGCAACAACAGCCCAGTTGTTTTCTAGATCTTGTGCAATCTTTACCTCGTTTAATAAGAGTTTATTAAGTCCTTTTAAAGTAGCTTTAAATGCAATGATCGTGTGTGCAAGTGGTACACCTACATTTCTCAATACGGTAGAATCTGTAAGGTCACGTTGTAATCTAGATATAGGTAATTTTGCTGCTAGGTGTTCAAAAAGAGCATTTGCAATTCCTAGGTTACCTTCAGAATTTTCAAAGTCGATAGGATTTACTTTGTGTGGCATGGCACTAGAACCTATCTCACCAGCTTTAATTTTTTGCTTAAAGTAATCCATAGATATGTACGTCCATATATCACGATCTAGATCTATAAATATGGTGTTGATTCTTTTTAAGTTATCAAAAAGAGCAGCCATGTGATCATAATGCTCAATTTGTGTTGTAGGGAAACTGTGTTTTAAACCTAAACGACTCTCAACAAAATCTTCTCCAAAATGCTGCCAGTTCACTTCTGGAAACGCCACGTGATGTGCGTTATAATTACCTGTCGCACCACCGAATTTTGCTGCGTGCTGTACTTGCTCCAGCATATTCATTTGCTCTTCTATACGTACTACAAATACATAGAATTCCTTACCTAAACGAGTAGGAGATGCTGGCTGTCCGTGAGTACGAGCTAGTAATGGGATGTCTTTCCACTCTTTTGCTAGTCTATGAATATCATCACGTACCGCTTCTAACTCTGGTAAATACACATTTTCTATAGCGTCTTTAATAGAAAGAGGTATAGCAGTATTATTGATATCTTGAGAGGTAAGGCCAAAGTGTATGAACTCTTTGTGGTCAGATAATCCTAGCCTATCAAATTGTTCTTTTAAGAAATACTCTACCGCTTTGACATCGTGATTAGTCACTTTTTCTATGTCCTTAATTGCTTGTGCGTGCTCATCATTAAACTTGTGGTACAAGTCTCTTAATTGTTCTTGAGTTTGCTCAGGTAGTGGTTGTAGTTGTTTAATTCCGCTTTCGCTTAAAGCGATAAAATATTCTACTTCTACAAGAACGCGGTAACGTATTAGTGCAGACTCAGAAAAGTAATTTGCAAGTGGCTCGACTTTAGAACGGTAGCGTCCATCGATAGGAGAAATAGCTTGTAAAGCAGTAGGCATAATTGTGTCTTTAAAGCGTGCTAAATTACGGTTTTAATAATTGATTATAGATCTATTGAGAGTCTATTTTGGCTAAGATTTTTCTAGCACTAGACTTAAAACCGTTACCATAATCTTCTTGTAATTTTTGTTGTAAAACTGGCGCTAGTTCTGGATATATCCAGTTAAATTCTTTGCCTAGTTCAAAGAGACTGTAAACAGAATAAGCCATGTTTGCTGTCTTATCTGTTGTTATTAATTCTTGAAAACAACCTTCTATCATGCTTTCTCTCATGGATTTAAGAAGTAGTTTTTTTACTTTGTTATCTTTTTTGCTATAGAATTGTTTGGTTAAAATTCCAGATATTTTACACAAAGCACGCATGCCAGAAGAGTTGATTTCTAACTCGTATAATTCACCTATTTCCTTTAAAAATGGATAGCAAGCATATTCATGAATCAAGAAAGATTGCTCTAGACTCCAGCAGGCCTGGTGAGAAACGCCACTTTCTGGACGACACAATTCTATAAGTTCTGGTAACAGATTAAATTCTACAGCAGCGGTTCCCAGCCTTACACGTTCTGCCTTATAGGCTTTGAGTTTTTTTAAATTCTGTTTTAAATCTGCAGCGGTCATTGCGATCTAATTCTATTTAAATATGATATTTGCAATTTCTTTTTCTGTTCCTGCCATGTGATCACCTCCAGTAATAATGTGGTAAATACGATTTTCTTTACGTACCATAAGTGCTGGCAAATTCCGGTCTATACCTTCTTTCCATGCAGTTTTACTACTAGATTTTAATACCATGAGTCTGGTGTAACTAGTGACAGCTATAGATTCGTTTTTAAAGATATATTCGGTTACACTTCCTTGAGAAAATATATTACCATTTCTCTTTACCTGAGCTTTGTATTGAAAACTATTCTTTTTAACCACCGTTTTTCCTACTTCCTTTAAAGCACGTTCTATGTTCTCTATTCCTTTAGAATACGTCTGGTCGATATTGTAAAAACCAGGAGGTGAAAGTAATCCGTTGTGGTTGCTTATTACATATTTATATTTAGATGCTTCTAACTTAGATTTGTATAATGGTAGGTAAGAGGTAACATTTGCACTTGTGCTGTCAGTGACAGACTCTTTTATCGGCCTGGATTCTGTGGTAGGAACGATCACATCTTCTACCGTATCGTGTTCTGTGTTTTTATTATAGTCGTTGTTACAACTAACTAGAATCAAGATCGATAATAAGCTTAAAAGTGTTTTCATTATTTTTCTATATTTAAAAGATTGACTACCATGGGCACACCTTTACTTGCTTTTTCCTTAATAACAGTAAGTTTTCCATGAGACTCTATAGATGGTGCAGGGTCTATAAAATAAATAGGTGTAGTGCTAGGTGCAAAATCTTTAAGTCCAGCAGCAGGATAGACCTGTAACGATGTCCCTACTATAAGGAGTACATCTGCTTTTGAGACCAGCTCTATAGCTTGTTCCATGGCAGGTACTTCTTCACCGAACCATACTATGTGTGGTCGCAATTGAGAACCATCGGCACTTAAATCGCCTATTACTATATCGCCATCGCAATCTTGAATTTCATTGCTATTTTTAGAACTGCGTGCCTTTTTTAACTCGCCGTGTAGGTGAATTACAGTAGAAGAACCAGCACGCTCGTGTAGGTCGTCCACATTTTGGGTAATAACCTGCACATTATAATTGTGTTCTAATCTTGCGATACAAAAATGTGCATCATTAGGTGCAACTTCTTTTAATTGCGCACGACGCTTGTTGTAAAAATCTAATACTAATGCAGGGTTTGCCGCATAACCGTCTGGCGAGGCTACTTCCATAATATCATGTCCTTCCCATAAACCACCAGCATCTCTGAAGGTTGCTATACCACTTTCTGCACTAACACCTGCTCCAGATAGAACTACTAGATTTTTCATAAAATTTTATTTTAGGCTTAAAAATAGGCATTCTTTAAAAAATATGCATCTTTTAAAATTTTTGACAGCTATGAGATTTTAGTTAAAAAGGTGGTCTTTGAAGTCCTTAGGCTACTGGATAAATAAGTAGTTTAATACAGGGATGGTAGGTAAATTTATGCACAATGTTTATGTGGGTTCCGCTTTCGCGAAAGCGGACATATAACTATCTTTACCGACCTTAAAAAGTAATGGATATATGAGAGTTTCCTATAACTGGATCAAGCAATTTATCAACGTACCAAATGCGCTGGAAAAACATACTGACTTATTAACCTCTCTAGGGTTAGAAGTAGAAGGTATAGAAAAATATGAAAGCGTAAAAGGTGGGCTGGAAGGCATAGTCGTAGGATATGTAGAATCTTGCGAGCAGCATTCTAATGCAGATAAACTTAAAGTCACAAAGGTAAACCTGGGTAAAGAAACGGTTCAAATAGTATGTGGAGCGCCTAATGTCGCTGCAGGTCAGAAAGTGCCTGTTGCTACCATAGGTACTACTTTATATGATGATAAGGGTGAAGCCTGGAAAATCAAAAAAGGTAAAATAAGAGGTGAAGAAAGTCATGGAATGATATGTGCCGAAGATGAGTTAGGTCTAGGTAAATCACATGACGGTATTATGGTTCTAGATGAGAGTCTAGAGGTAGGTACACCGCTTAAAGATGTAGTAGATATAGAACTAGATCATGTTATAGAAATAGGTTTAACGCCTAACAGGTCTGACGCCATGTCGCACATGGGCGTGGCACGTGATTTAAGAGCTGGACTTGCTGTTAATGCAGACGCGGTAGAGTTTATAACGCCGTCGGTAAGTGGTTTTCATGTAGATAGTCGCTCTTCTAGAGTAGACATAGAAGTAGAAAATACAGATCTAGCACCGCGTTATTGTGGTGTAACTCTTACAGGAATTAAGGTTAAGGAATCTCCAGAATGGATTAAAAATAGATTAAACGCTATAGGTATAGCTCCTAAAAATAATGTAGTAGATGTTACTAATTATGTAATGCACGAGTTAGGACAGCCGCTACATGCTTTTGATTTATCAAAAATTACCGGTAATAAAATTATAGTAAAAACACTCGAGAAAGACACGCCGTTCACAACCTTAGATGGTGTAGAACACAAGCTTCATGAAGATGATTTAATGATTTGTGATACAGAAAAACCTTTATGTATCGCCGGTGTTTATGGTGGTGAGAATAGTGGTGTTACTAATGGTACAACTTCTATTTTCTTAGAAAGTGCTTATTTTAATCCAGTAAGCGTGCGTAAAACGGCCAAAAGGCACAATTTTAATACAGACGCCTCTTTTAGATTTGAGCGTGGTATAGATCCTAATATTACGGAATATGCTCTTAAAAGAGCGGCATTATTAATACAGGAAACTGGTGGCGGTGAGATATCTAGTGATATTACAGACTTGTATTCTCAGAAAATAGAAGATCAACAAGTGTTTTTAACTTATCAAAAGGTGAATTCTTTAATAGGTCAAGAAATACCTAAAGAAGAGATTAAAAGTATTTTAAGAACTCTAGATATAAATGTAAATAACGTTACAGAAACTGGTATAGGACTTACTATTCCTGCTTATAGGAATGATGTAACTCGCCCGGCAGATGTTATTGAGGAGATATTGAGAGTTTATGGTTATGACCGTATAGAAAGCCCTTCAAAGATTAATGCAACTATTGCAAAGTCTTCAAAACTAGAAAACAATAGAGTGCAAAATATAGTAGCACAGCAACTGGTAGGGCAGGGCTTTATTGAGATGATGGCAAACAGCTTAACGTCTGAAAAGAATCACACACTTACTGATCACATCTCGCCTAAAAACCAGGTGAGTATGTTAAATCCGTTAAGCAGTGATCTTGCTGTGATGAGACAGAGTTTAATTTATGGTGGTCTAGAAGCGATCGCTTATAACTTAAATAGAAAACAAGAGAACCTGAGGTTATTTGAATTCGGTAGTAGTTACCACCAGTATCAAGAACGTCAGTTTACAGAAAATAAGCATTTGAGTATTTTAACGGCTGGTAATACTTCTAGTCCTACATGGAATGGTCCATCACAACCAGCAGATTTCTTTTACCTTAAAGGTGCTGTGATTGCTGTTTTAAAACGTTTAGGAATTAATACTATAAATGAAAAACCTACTAAATTAGATTTCTTAAGTGAAGGTATTGCCTTAAGTAGTGGTGCAAAAATTGCCGATCTAGGTGTGGTGAAAAAGAAGGTTGCAAAGAACTTCGGTATAGAGGTAACGGTACATTTTGCAAACATTTATTGGGATGAGGTTTTAAAGATCGTTTCTAAGGAATATACTCCTGTTACTGATATACCTAAATTCCCTGAAGTGAGTAGAGATTTTGCATTGTTAGTAGATGATGCTGTGAATTTTAAACAACTTAGAGAGATTGCTTTAAATTCTGAAAAGAAGATTTTAAAGTCGGTGCAGCTTTTTGATGTTTATGAGGGTAGTAAGTTGCCTAAAGGTAAAAAATCTTACGCCTTAAACTTTACACTTCAAGATGCTAATAAAACACTTACAGATAAGCAAATAGATAAGACTATGAATAAGATACAACAGCAGCTAGAGAATCAGGCTGGTGCGGTATTGAGGTAGATAGATCTTTCTATGTTTAAAAAGATCATTAAAAGGGTAATAAGTTTGTTCAGTGCTGCGTGTACTGAACAAACTGTTATCAAGATCAACGATGACTTTTTTAATACATTGTAATCTTTGATCATTAAGGATCAATAAGCAGGTGGTGTTAAGTCTAACGGCTTTGAGTTTAGAGCTAGAAGATTTCCTAACAATGTACAAATATCTATAAATGAATCTGATGATGGTACTTATACCATTGTTGCAGATTTTTTTATCTCCTTTTGCCTATTACGCATTTCTTCTTATTACAGCAGGAATTTTTAGCTATCTATTCTCTTACTACTTTTGGACTGTTATAGGTATATCTACGTTTGTAATTCTTATCGTAAATAATTTAATAAGTTGGTCTCGTAAAAAGCATGTGGACCATTTTCTGATGAATTATTTTAAAAATAAACGTGGGTATTCTAAAAGCCCTAGAAACCCTAATGGATATTAATAGATTGTATTTTCCGCTTTCGCGAAAGCAGAAAAATTAACATTCTCATTTTGAAATTATAGAGACTCCTTTACGACCTAAACGGTGAATGAGTTACTCGTTCTTGTAACAAGGCTCATTTCATTCTCAATCGTTTAATCAAGAAGTTGTTATGTGGAGTCGTACTAATATTGAAGAAAAGCTCAAGAAATCTAAAGCAAAAAGCTTTAAAGGAACTGAAATCATGGATCAGGTGGCAGCTATTCTTAAAGAAGATGATAAGAGAGAAGATGCGATTATGGCACGTATGAAGAGTCCTCAAAAACCCACGCCTCGCAATCATTTTAATATCGATTTATTAAATAAAGATCGCATTTATCACGTAGATCAAATACAAGATATTTGTATAACCTATAGATTGCGATTTCTGGATACTAAGTATTTTAAGAACGAGATACCTTATGAAGCTTTAATGAAGATTAAAGAGATGGAAAAGGATCACGATATAGAAATGCGCGGTTTTAAAATAGTTGCTCCATCTAAGTTGTTCAAATTAGAAGATGCAGATGATCCGTTACTTTTTGCACCTATTGGAAACGGTTATTTCTATCTTATACATAAATGGGGAAATGATTTAAATCCCTTCAGAAAAATTTGGGCTTGGAATTTTAAGAGTTTTGAAAATCTTATTTTCTCTACGGTAATCGTTAGTCTTTTATTAACTTACTTAATTCCTAATGGAGTCTTCTCAAAGGATACTACAAATGTTCAATTTTTACTTATTTTCTTTTTTACTTTTAAATCTATCGCTGCTATAGTGCTGTACTATTCATTTGCGGCTGGTAAGAATTTTAATACCGCTATATGGAATTCAAAATATTTTAATGGTTAATTTATGAATTGCTATAAGTAGTTTTTCAAATCAAGGGCCTGTCTCTAATGGTCATATTTCCTTTATAGCGTGTCGTGTACTTTTTATTTATCTTTGTTGGATAAAAATATAATTATGGCAGTTAGAAAAAGAAATCCGATTTTAGGAAGTATTATGGCAGTAGCTTTTATAGGTTTTGGTGCTTATAGATTATATGCGCACTACGGTCTAGGAGAAGAGATGGCATCATGGCGACTCGTATTATCGGCTGGTTTTATAGTATATGGACTATATATCGCCTACACTTTATTGCCTAAGAAAGATGTCTAGTAAAGAAGATAATAAACGTAAATACACCTTATTATTATCTATAGCTTTTATAGGTATAGGTGCATGGAAACTCTACGATAAGTTTGTACAAAATTCTGATGTAGAGAGTTACCAATGGATTCTTGCAGCAGGACTTATAGTTTTAGGAATCTATCAATTAATAGGGCTAAGAAAAAAGTAGTTCTACAAAAAGGTTACTTTTATAAAATAGAAAACGGCTATCCGATTTAATGGGATAGCCGTTTTCTATTTTAATAAGAAACTATGTTTAAAGACCTTGTTTTATCGCAGCCATTTTAATAGCTGCCACAGCCGCTTCACTACCTTTATTACCATGAATACCGCCGCTGCGTGCAACAGATTGTTCATGAGTGTTATCTGTTAAGACACAAAAGATGACCGGTACTCTAGATTTATTTAAATTTAAATCTTTAATACCACTAGTAACACCGTTACAAACAAAGTCAAAATGTGCCGTCTCACCTCTAATAACGCTACCTATAGCTATGATAGCATCTAGAGGTTTACGTAGTTTGCTATCTTTAATAGGGTAAGTTGCATATTGCATGTTCTTACATCCGTAGATAAGTTCAAAAGAACCAGGTACATCCATACGGAAAATACGCTCTGGATCAATACCACAATCTAATAAGGTCTGTTGAGCACCTTTAAAAAGGTTTTCAGTAATATCATCATTCCACTCAGACACAACTATACCTATACGCATGTCAGTAGCGTCTGGCATACTTTCTTTATCGTAATGTGATAGGTTTTTTCCTACGGTTGCCATAGTGTTTTAGTTAGAAGCTGCTTGAGCCTGTCCTAGAAGTACTTGTGCTGTCTTAA
The DNA here is from genome assembly GCF_947495285.1 of uncultured Nonlabens sp. Classification (GTDB taxonomy): domain Bacteria; phylum Bacteroidota; class Bacteroidia; order Flavobacteriales; family Flavobacteriaceae; genus Nonlabens. The sequence continues at coordinate 13,058 of NZ_CANLXZ010000018.1, forward strand.
ATTCTACAGCATTAGGATAATTTTCTTTAATTCTTTCTAGAGCTTTTACAGCAGTACTGTTATCTCCAGTAGTTAGAGCTATTTGAGCAGCTTTAAGTAAATACTTAGGAGTTGTAAATTCATTTTCATTAGTATCTGCAGCGTCCATGTAATAAGAAACAGCATCACCAGCCTGACCAGCCTGTACTAGTGCATCACCTATTCCAGCTTGTGCGATAGACTGTAATACAGAATCACCACCGTCATAAGCCTTAAGGTAATCGATAGCTTTTTGAAGCTTATCACCACCTATATTTAAAAATGCCATACCAGCCTGGTAAGTAGCAATGTTACCTACATCTGTACCACTGTACTCTTCAGATATTTGAATTAAACCATATTTTCCATTAACACCTTCTAGTGCTAGGGTATAAAGAGAGTCTTTTTCTTTACCAGTAGAGTTGAGAGCAAGATCATAGTATTTGTTTGCTTCAGTAGTTTCAGAAGCTGCCTCTTCTTGTTTAGGTTCTAGAACAAACTGACTATATGCCCAAGCGCACAATGCGCCTATAGCTATAACAGCAACTATTATAATAAGAGGCTTTTGGTTTCTTTCTAACCATTCTTCTGTTTTGTTAGCACCTTCATCTAGAGTGCTAAATACTTCAGCTGTAGTAGATTCAGAGTCATCAAAGATCTCTTCTTTCTCTTCTTTTTCTGGTTTTGTTTTGGATTTGTATCCTCTTTTGTTATAAGTAGCCATAGTAGTCATTAATTGAACGCGCAAAAATATAATTTTTATCCATATATAAAAATGTGTGAAAGCTTTATTCTCTACCTTTTCTTAGGTTAAATTTGCAAACCTGTTTTAAAGATCGTTATAATTCCGCTTTCGCGAAAGCGATAAAGTTACAATCATTTAATATTCAATATTTTATATTATTTTTCTATGCATCTTAACTCTATTAGTCTTATTAACTATAAAAGTTTTTCTTCGGCCGAATTTGACTTCGATCAAAAGATAAATTGCTTTGTAGGGAACAATGGTGTGGGAAAAACTAATGTTTTGGACGCGATTTATCACCTTGCTTTTGCAAAAAGTTACTTTAATCCTATCACTATTCAAAATATTAAGCATAGTGAAGAGTTTTTTGTGGTTAACGGTAATTTTTTAAAAAACGATCAAGATGAAAAGATAGTAGTCAGCGCAAAAAAAGGGGTGAAGCGTGTAGTAAAACGCAATGGTAAAATCTATGATAAAATTAGTGATCATATAGGGTTAATACCTCTTGTTATTATCTCTCCAGCAGACAGGGATCTTATTATAGAAGGTAGTGATACGAGACGTAAGTTTTTAGATGGTGTGATATCACTAAGCAACTCGTTGTATTTAACTAAACTAATTAATTATAATAAACTGATACAGCAGCGCAATGCATTGCTTAAGTATTTCTTTATTAATCGTACTTTTGATAGTGATGCTCTTGCTGTTTATGACGAGCAACTAGTTGTAATAGGAGGCTACATTCATAAAACTAGAACTGAATTTTTAAAATCATTTACTCCTATTTTTAAGAAGTATTATCATCAAATTTCTCGATCTGAAGAGGTAGTTGATATTTACTATAAAGCCGATTTTAATAATGTAGATCCTGCACAAGTTTTAAAAGCTGCGCAACAAAAGGATATGCAATTGCAGTACACAAGTGTGGGAACGCATAAGGACGACATGTTATTCTTGCTGGATAATCATGCCGTAAAAAAATTCGGTAGTCAGGGACAACAAAAAAGTTTTCTAACTGCATTAAAACTGGCGCAGTTCGAGTTTATTAAACAAGAAAGTGGTACCGTGCCTATCTTGCTATTAGATGATATTTTTGATAAATTAGATGAGTCTAGAGTGGCACAAATTATAGATATGGTTAATGATGATCAATTTGGGCAGTTGTTTATAAGTGACACACACCCAGAAAGAACAGAAGCGGTTATTAAACAAACAGAGCAATCTTATAAGATATTTAAGTTATGAAAAACCTAATTTACATAGTACTAGTTTTTTTACTTATTTCATGTAATTCTAACGAAGAAAAGATAAAAGCCATAGAAGGTTACTGGAATATAGATCAAGTGGTTTTACCTAATGGAAGTGAGCGTGAGTTCCCTTTTTCAAATCATATGGACCATTTTGAAATAGATGGATTTAAAGGGGTTAAAAATCGTGTAAGTCCAACTTATGATGGTAGCTTTGTATCCTACGGTGATCCTGTTAGTTTTGTTTGGGAAGAAAGGGATGGTGATTTATGGCTTTCTTTTAAAGAAGGGGAACAAGCTTACAATCAAAAAGTTGAGAAGGCAACAGAGCAGACTTTGATTTTAATTCACGAGAACGGTACGAGCTACACCTATAAAGCATACACGCCAGATGAGAAATAATAAGAAGAACGATTTTTTAAGCATGAGTGATTTATTGAGTGATTTTAAATCACAAAGTAAGTTGCAAAAAGGTTTTGTAAAAGTAGACGTAGAAGGTGCGTGGAATACAATCATGGGACCAGGTGTTACTAACTACACCACACAGTTAAAGTTTACAGCAGGAACTTTATTTGTTAATTTATCATCTTCTGTATTAAGACAGGAACTTATGTACGGTCGCACCATGATTATTAAAAACCTTAATGAACACCTAGGTAAGGATATGATAGAGAAAATAGTATTGAGATAAAATCTGTGTTTTATTTAAATCGTATAGGAGCACTATCTACTTCTTCACTAGCTTTTACCTCTCTAGCTTTGACCATTTTCTTTTTAAAGATGCGTTCATATAGTTCTTTTAGACTGTCAAAGTCTATGCGGTATTGCAGTCCTAAACCTTGAGTATAGTCTTCTTGTTGTCCTAGTTGTTGTAAGGTGTTTTCTCTATTAAATAGTTTTAAACGTAGGGTGCCATCTTCATTTATTAAGAATTCAATTTCTACATTACCTATTACAGCTCTTTCACTAGAACTGGTTGAGCCCACAGGGACACCTAATTTTCCATTAATCAATACGCGATCGGTAATTTGCGTACTTAAAGTTATACCAAAACGATCTGCGCGCTCTAGGTCAGAATTAGGATTGCGTTCTGACGCTTCATAACTTACCCCAAAATCAAATTTACTATCCTCACGACTTACTAGATCATTAACAATTCCTGTGACGCTCTCTACTACGTTACCAGTGACTGCGTTTTGTCCTATGCTGTTGGGGTTATAGAAAGAGCCAGTAGCAACTAGGGACAGCGCTTGCAGCTGTCTTTGAGATTTATCATCTAGTCTATACTGTAATTCAGAGCTTACCACAGAATTGGTATTAGGAAATCTAATAACAAACTCAGGATCAAAGAAACTTAAGTCACCTTGTAATTTAGTAAGAACCTCTACCGGTACTTGTGCGTTAAGGTTAGGGTTATCTAATAAAATAGAAGGGTTTGCTCTTGTAATGTAAATAGCTTCTACGTCGATATTAGCATTAGTAGGATCTCCATTCCAGTCCATAGTCCCACCTGGTTCGATGGTAAAGTTTTTATTTACGATACCAGCATATTTAAAATTGTATATTCCTTCTGTAACGATAAAATCACCATTCATTATAAATTTACCGTTAGTATTAATTTCTAATAATAGATTACCGACACCTCTACCGCGTATATAACTGCCGTTAGTTGGGTCTACTGTAATTTCAACTTCAGCATCAGGGGTAACTTGTAGTTCAAACCTTAGCTCTAGACCGCTTATCTTATTGGTTATAACTTGCTCGCCAGAAATACGTGCTTTCTTTTCTTCTGGACTTAAGAAATATATGGCAGACGTATCTCCTAGGGACTCACCGTCATCTATAGGAACCTTAAATACAGTTCCTTCTCCAGTAGTAGCGATCACGTTTATAAATAGCTCATTTGTAGGACCGGTGATGGTAGCCTGTCCATCGATAAATGCGGTTCCATAATAAAGAGCATCTGGTGTGAGTTGCGTGTCTAAAGCAAGTAATTTTTCTGATTCTATTTTAAGGTCTAAATCCCAGAAACCAAAGTTTTTATGATTTATAGCACCAGATAACACACCTCTAGTATTGTATTTTGTATCCTTAATTTGTAAGTTATTAAAGTCAAATGAGGTAGATGTAATCGATATTTTTGAGTTATTTTCTATGTCAAAATCGGTATTGAGGTAAGGAATTCTTAAACCTGCATCTCTCATTTTAAGAGAGCCGGAGATATCTGGCGCTTGTACATCTCCTGTTAGTCTCGCTTGACCAGATGTAAAACCTCTTATATTATCTAAAACCTCACCGCCTAATGGGCTTAGGGCATAAAGGTTAAAGTCTTTAAAAACAGCATTTACATCTATAGTACTAGCTTCTCCACTGGCGTCTATATACCCAGATGCTGTAAATGTTTTTTGAACATCATCTTTAAGTTGCGCATTAACATCAAACCTACTTAAATTATCGTTACCTATAACAGATAGTTCAAAATCACCCAAAGGAGTTTCATTCACTTCTAGTCCTTTTACTGTGAAATCACTGGTAGGTGCATACTTACCATCAAATTGTTTTAAAGATAGATCTCCATCTATATGACCTTTGAGTTTTAAACTGTCTATAGGAGATGTTAAGCTAGAGACTCGTACATCTTTAAATCCTATGTGTAGATCTTTACTGTCTTTTCTAGCTACATGACCTACTATGGTGATTAATTCTTCTTGGTGTTTTACAAGTAGACTGTCTAATTTAAATGTTTTGAAATTATGGTCAAAGTTTAATTTTACTTCTCGGTCTTGTTTATTTAGAAACCATTTTTGACCTTGAAAAATGACATCACTTTTTCTTATTCCTACTACAGACTCGTTACTATCATTAACAGTATGATAGAAACTTAAATTGAATTTATCGGTTTCACGTGCCATACTGTTAAATTTAGTACGGAAAAGCAAGGTGTCCTTATTAGTAACATTAATCAACTGAAAATCTTCAATGTCGTAAACATCATTCTTTACTTGATCTATTTTAATGAACGTATTAAATAGTGGATTCTGATTGTTTATTTGAACGTTAACCTGATCCAGTTCAATACCATAAACCTTTATATCTGGCGATCTAAATGTCATTCTAAACTGGGCCTCGTTACTAGCCACTTGACCTTTTAAAATAGTGTTTTCTCCTAAATCAATTTCAGGAAACACGAGATCAACGATTTTATCGTAAATCTTAAATTCATAATCCAGATATTGGTCTTCAGTAATATTTTCTGACCTGTAATTTGTGTAAACGTTACCTAGGCTATTTTTAAATAGTTCTGGTATCTCAGCAATTTTAAATATTCCAGATAATTCACCTTCTATAATGTCAGGGCTGTTTATTGTTATTAATCGCTCTTCATTTTTAAAAGACGATTTTATAGCAAAATCTTCAAAAACATAATCATCATTATGATTTTTATAGCTAGCATCGTTAATTTTTATAGAACCGATAGCATCATCTAGAGTGGTACCTTTCATATTCATGATGACATTTCCTTTTAAAATAGAAAGAGAATCACGAGTAAATAAATTAATGGCTTTTAAATCTGCATATTCTATTCTAGCCTTAAAATCATAAGTATTAACGGCTGCAGTAAGATCAGCTAGTCCGTTAAAGTTCATTTTAACATTAGGGTCATTTATAGATACTTTCCCTTTGAAAATAGGTTTTTTAAATTTTCCATTAATAACTATATTTTTATAAGAATAGCCGTTAAAATCTAGTTGAGCTACTTTACCTCTGAGTGTCGTGTTTATCTTTTCAGGGTCAAAACCACGGCCGTCAACATCTAGGTTTAACGTTACTGTACCAAATTCTTCTAGATGAAGTAAAGAACCTAGTTGAATTTCATCTAATTTTATGTTCCCTTTATAAGCTATATTTTCACTTTGAATATCATTTAAAACTAAATCAGAATTGAAATGTCCCTTGCGTGTAGATCCAGATAATTTAGTTATTACTCGATTAGAATCAACACTAGCATATCCTATAGCCTTAACGGTTCCTAATTGATTTAATTCACCAGGCATCGTTTTACCTAGAATATTTGGTAAGAAGCGTTTTAAATCTGTATTACTTACTTGCAGATTATTAAAATCACCTTCTATAAAAAAGTCATCTTTATTTTCTATGAGGTTCTTAAATCTCATTTTGCCATCGATAGTAATATCGCTCAGTGTAGTTGCGAGCATGTTACTTACGGTAAAATCATTTAATGGACCTTTTAGTACGCCTTTTAACTTTACCGTTTCATTCTCAATTATTTCATTATAGAATTTTCTTAATTCATTAGTAGATAAATCGGCATTTTTAATATGAAAATCCCAAGATACTTTATTGACAAAATCGATAAAATCTTCTCTTTTGTAAGACATTTTTAAATCACCTTCCAGCATAGAGCCAGCCGTATTAATAACTAGATCTGTCGCAAGTATTTGTGATGGAGTGTAAGAAAAGTCAGCTTTAAGACTTTTAACTTTTAAAACTTTAATACCATTTACATTTGGTTTCATTACACCGGTGTACATGTCAAAACTTGCATCTTCTATTACGGCCGATATGTTAGATCCCTCAATTTTCAATCCATCAGATTGTAGATTAAAATTTGTTGCGATAAATGATTCAGGATACTTTAAATTTTCATCCACTATACTAATTCTAGAATTAGTAATATTTAAATCGTCAGTAGTGAGTATAAATGGGCTCTTAGATGGTCCACCATCACTTTTTCTGAACTTATGAAGCAACTCTGTTAAATTATCATCGCTATCACCTTTATACCTTTTCATATTAAAGAAGAGCCCATCTATAGAAGTGTCTCCTAAATCTGGCTGTCCACTTAACAAAGCATTAAAACCCAGTATGGAAGAGGTAAGCTTTTTAAAATAAAATATAGTATCCTTTTGAGAGTCTAAAGCCCTCGATTCTTTAATTATAACGTCCCCTGAAAAAGAAACGTCTATAGCTTCTATTTTTATATTTGTATTATATTCTTCGTTGAGATAGGTCGTCGCGCGACCTGCAACTGCGGTTTGCACAGCTGGGAAAGAGAATACTACTACTAACAACATAAATAGTATTAGAAGTACAAGAGTGGCTTTCGCTAGTATTTTAAGAAGCTTCTTAATGATATATCATTTACTTTTGCAAAGATTACCAATTTTTATGCCTTTATGCCTTAATGGATACACAAATTTCATACATTCTTGCAATTGAATCATCTTGTGATGACACCTCTTGTGCCGTTCTTAGAAATGATCACGTATTATCTAACGTAGTCGCTGGTCAGGAAGTACATAAAAAATATGGCGGTGTCGTACCAGAGCTAGCTTCTAGAGCACATCAGTCTAATATAGTTCCTGTGGTAGATCAGGCATTATCACAGGCCGGGATATCAAAAGAAAATTTAACTGCTATTGCTTTTACCAGAGGTCCAGGACTGATGGGAAGCTTATTAGTAGGTTCTAGTTTTGCAAAATCATTATCTCTAGCACTAAATATTCCACTTATAGATGTCCACCATATGCATGGACATATACTAGCGCATTTTATTAATGAGGATCAAAAAACTCCAGATTTTCCATTTTTAGGTATTACTATAAGTGGTGGACATACGCAAATCGTAAAAGTTACAGATTATCATGATATGGAGGTAATAGGCACCACTCAAGATGATGCAATAGGAGAGGCTTTTGATAAAAGTGGTAAAATTCTAGGGTTAGGATATCCAGCAGGTCCTCAAATAGATAAATTAGCCCAAGAAGGTGATCCTAAGAAATTCTTATTTCCTGTTCCTAAAGCGCCCGATCTTAACTACAGTTTTAGCGGCTTTAAAACAGCTGTATTGTATTTTATACAGAGAGAGGTGAAAAAAGACCCTGATTTTATTGTAAAAAATCTAAAAGATATATGTGCTAGTATACAGTACACGCTTATTAAAATTCTTTTTCAAAAAATTGAAAAAGCAGTAAAACTAACCGGTATAAAATCTGTTGCGATAGGTGGTGGTGTTAGTGCAAATTCAGGTATTAGAGCCCAACTTTTATCTTATGAAAGTAAAGGATGGAATGTATTTATACCTCCATTTCAATATACTACAGATAATGCTGCGATGATAGGTATATCGGGATATTTTAAATATTTAGAAGGAAACTTTGCAGGCATGGAAGTCACTGCTTCACCTAGAATAAAAATGTAATGCAATTATTTTATTTTGAAAATATTACCCAAGACACTACTGTTCTTCAGTTAGATAAAGAACAAGCGCGTCATATGACTAAGGCTCTACGTAAAAAAGTAGGTGATACTGTCCAGATAACAGATGGTGCGGGAAATCTATTTAATGGAACTTTAAATCTGGTTACTAGTAATAAATGTAATATAGATCTCGCTTTTGCGAAAGCGTACCCTCAACAATCTCCTAGACTACACGTAGCAATTGCTCCTACTAAGATGAATGACCGCATGGAATGGTTTCTGGAAAAAGCAACAGAAATGGGCATAGCTTCTATTACACCATTATTGTGTGACCATAGCGAGAGAAAGAAAATAAATCTAGAAAGGTATAAAAAGATAATTGTGAGCGCAATGCAACAAAGTAATCAGTTTTACTTACCTCAAATCAAGGATTTAACAGCCTTTAATGAGTTCTTAAAAAACCCAGTGACTGATAAAGGTGTGAGATGCATCGCACATTGTGAAGAGACAGATAAAAAATTATTGACCCAAGCAATTAATAAAAATCAAGATCTAACCATTATCATAGGTCCAGAAGGTGATTTATCAAGTAGGGAAATAGAAAAAGCGATTAACGCAGGTTTCTTACCTGTATCTTTAGGAACTAAAAGATTACGTACGGAAACCGCAGGGGTTTATGCTGCAGCTGTTTTTAATAGTTTTATTGAACAGTAGCTATAGATGCTGCTACTACAGTCATGTTTTCATCTTGTAATAAAAGAGCAACCTTAAATTTATTATTTTCATTAACCATACTCGGTAATTCAAAAGTTAGAACACCTTTTTTTACACTAGTTTTAAGAGGTACTTTTTTTAAAACTACATTAGGATTTACTAGCGTCATGTTCATGTAAGGATTTTTGTTTATATCTATTTTAAACGAGTCCATTAGTAATAATGCATAAGCACTAGAATAATTATGATTTTTGTCAAGGTCGTAAAACATTTCTATAGCTCTACCATTTCTTAAAGCTGTAGGACTTAATAAAGGCTCTGTGGTGCTTTTCTCTTTTAAAGAATTGTTGAGTAATCTTATGTTAGTACCGTCAAATTGAGTCTTCCCATTCACCACCATTTGTGGAGTAAAAGAAGGTTGTTCTAACTTGTTCTCATACATACGTTGATAGTCCGTGTGTGTAGAGTCAGAGAAGATGTCCTTCCATCCTAGACTATTCCAGTAGTCCACGTGATAGGAGAGGAGTATAACATTTTTATAATCCTTTATTTTATGAGCCACAGCATCTGCATTGTTACAAGTGTAGCAACTTTGAGAAGTGAAAAGCTCAATAACGACAGGGTTTTCCTGAGGTGAAAACTGAATAGGTTGCGAGCTGTTTTCAATATGTTGAAATGCGAGCATACAAAAAGCTACCGATAAACTAATAATGGGTAACAGTATCTTTTGAGAAGTTGTTATGTTCATAACAGGGGAATTATGATGTGTTCAAATATAAAGAATTAACGTTATCGTAACAATTTTATTTTATTTTTTTTACCTAAATATTAATTCCATTTAATAAGAATTGTGATATAAGTTTGTATTTTGCTTACTTATGAAATTTTTCACTTTTATTTTATTTTTGTTTTGTAGTTTATGCAGTAACTCTCAGCAAGTTGCTGTTTTAAAATATAAGGGAGGTGGTGACTGGTATTCTAATCCTACTGCTATGCCTAACCTGGTACAATACTGTAATGAGAATTTAAAAACTCAATTAGATAAAGAAGTTGCCACAGTAGAAGTAAGTAGTATTGATATTTTTCAATACCCTTTTATTCATATGACAGGACATGGAAATTTTGTTTTTAATGAAGGAGATGTTCAAAATCTTAGAAACTATTTATTAAGTGGTGGTTTTTTACATATAGATGATAATTATGGTATGGAGCCTTATGTTAATAAAGAACTCGTTAAACTTTTTCCGCAACAGGAATTGATAGAATTACCATCTACACATCCTATTTTTCACAGTTATGTAGATTTTCCAAAAGGTCTCCCTAAAATTCATGAACATGAAGGTCAGCGACCACAGGCCAAAGGTCTATTTCATGAAGGCAGGCTAGTCCTTCTTTTTACCTACGAGAGTGATCTAGGTGATGGCTGGGAAAGTCCAGAGGTGCATAACGACCCACCGGCGGTGCGTAAAAAAGCCCTAGACATGGGCGCAAATATTATTAAATACGTTTTTACCAACTAGATATGAGCAAAGCAGTACATTCTAAATCCATTGCTTTTGGTATACTAAGAGCGATAGGTGTCATCTTAGGTATCCTGGTATTACTTTGGTTCTTATGGGAAATCCAGTCGGTACTTGCTTATATAGGTATAGCAGCTGTTTTTTCTCTTATAGGTCGACCTATTGTACTTTTATTGAGAGAAAAATTAAAATTTAATAACACCATTGCGGTTATTATAACATTGCTCTTTTTATTTATGATTATCGTAGGTATCGTCATGATGGTTATACCAGTTATAACAGAGCAAAGTGAGAATTTGAGTCAGATAGACCTAGAAGAGTTACAGATTAATATAGAAGTACTCAACGAGCAAGTAAGTAATTATTTTGGTATTAAAAGGGTGAATTTATTAGAGCGATTACAAAAAACCGATTACTATCAGGACTTTAATATGGATCTTATTCCTCAATTTGTAAATGGATTTTTTGGCACGCTAGGCAGTTTTGCCATAGGTCTATTTTCTATACTTTTTATATCGTTTTTTCTACTTAAGGACAGCCGTCTTCTCTTAGAAGGTGTTTTAGTATTTTCTAAAAAAGGTAATGAAGGCCAGTTTTTAAGAGCCTTTACAAAGATTAAACATCTCCTGTCACGTTACTTTATAGGTCTGGTGTTTCAAGTATTGATTCTATTTGTTCTTTACAGTACTATTCTATTTATAGTAGGTGTAGAAAACGCAATTATCATTGCTTTTTTCTGTGCATTATTGAACCTAGTTCCTTATTTAGGTCCTGTCATAGGTTATGTGCTTATGTCAGCATTTGTGATAAGTGATAATCTAGGATCTGACTTTTCTGACGTTATTTTACCGCAGTTAATCATTGTATTTGTAGGATATGGTGCCGTCCAGACCATTGATAACTTCTTAAATCAGCCCTTGATTTTTGGGAAAAGTGTAAAATCACATCCCTTAGAGATATTTATTGTTATTTTAATAGCAGGTATTGTGTTCGGTATATTAGGTCTAGTACTTGCTGTGCCTACTTACACAGCGATTAAGGTGATCTCAAAAGAATTCTTGAGTGAATATAAAATCGTTAAGAAACTGACTCAAAACTTATAGATGAATCTTAAGGTAATTTTACCAGAAGTAACGGAATATTTAAGATCGTGTTTGCATGAAAACGCAGCGGCTTTTATGCTCAAGAAACATCCTTTTAATGAGGTAACTACCCTTGAGTTGACCCAACAATTAATAGGTTTACAGAAAGCACGCAGTAAATTTTTATCATTTTTTGAGAACGACCAGATTATTTATCCTCCTAAGGTAAATCTAGAGCAAACCAGTTCACAAGCTACGGCGGTTTATAAATCTCAAATAAGTAAGATCGATAGTATGATAGATCTTACTGGTGGTTTTGGTGTTGACGTTTCCGCTTTCGCGAAAGCGTGCCCAACAACAACCCACGTAGAATTATCTAGCCAGTTGCAAGAGTATGCACAGCACTCTTTTAAAGTACAGGGTCTTCAAATAAAATCATATTGTGCAGACGGACTGCAATTTTTAAAAGAAAATAGTTCCCAGTATGATTTAATATACATAGACCCTAGTCGCAAAACAGCGAGCCATTCAAAGGCAGTGCTTTTAAAAGATTATGAGCCTAATGTGGTAGAAAACCTTGAGTTTTTATTAAAAAAAGGTAAGCAAATCATGATTAAGACCTCACCCATGCTGGACATAACAGCTGGACTACAGCAGTTAGAATATGTAAGGAGCCTACATATAGTCGCAGTTAAGAACGAGGTAAAAGAATTGTTATGGATTCTAACAAAAGAACAGGTAGGTACACCGGTAGTTAAGTGTGTGAATCTTTTAACAGAACAACCTGTATTTGAATCTGTAATAAAGTATAAATCGATAGGGCGTTATTCTAGGCCTTTAAAATATTTGTATGAACCGAATGCTGCGGTAATGAAATCCCAAGAATTTGACGCGATCCTAGAACAATATCCATTGTTAAAATTAGATCAAGATGCTCATCTGTTTACTTCAGAGCATTTAATAGAATTCCCAGGTCGTGCATTTGAAATCAAAAGTGTAAATGATAACAAGCCTAAAAAAATTAAAAGGCTTTACGGTAAAAGTGCAAGAGGAGTTGTGACGCGCAATCACAAAGAGTCTGTAGCGCAATTACGTAAGAAATACCAATTTTCAGAGCATGAAACCGATTACTTGTTTTTTACAAGTTCTGAAGAATTGGGCAGTATTGTGATTGAGGTCATTAAATTATAGTTCTTTTTTGTAGTTAAATGTGAACTTATATGAACATTTTTTATAGGAAGTGATTTTGTTTTAAAAAACTTGATAGGCATTATGTTCTATATAATTCTTCAAATATCTTTTTTATCTTTAATTCTATAGCTCACTATAATAATGCTTAGAGCAATGACATTAATGGTGTCTTTTTTAAAATATCTATGATTATCTTCACAAGCTTTTATTTGTTTAAATACAGATAATTAGATTTTCAGTTAATAAATACTCCACTACTCAAAGACTCAAAAGCTTAACACTCCCATACTTTTCAATTACTTTTGCATTCTTAAAATATAATCATGATCACAGTAGATAATCTTGCCGTAGAATTTAGTGGTACCACCTTATTTAGCGATGTCTCATTTGTAATAAACCCTACAGATAAAATAGCTTTAATGGGTAAAAACGGTGCAGGAAAATCTACGATGATGAAGATAGTCGCAGGTGCCCAGAGTGCAACACGCGGTCATGTAAGAGCACCTAAAGATGTAGTAATTGCATACTTGCCACAACATTTACTTACTGAAGATGATTGTACTGTTTTTGAAGAAACGGCCAAAGCGTTTAAGCACGTCTTTGAGATGAAGGCAGAGATGGATCATCTTAATAACGAGCTTACTGTTAGAACTGACTATGAGAGTGACGAGTACATGAAAATCATAGAAAAGGTAACAGAATTAGGAGAGAAGTTTTATGCTCTAGAAGACGTTAACTATGATGCCGAAGTAGAAAAAGCTCTCAAAGGATTAGGTTTTAAACAAGAAGATTTTACCAGACAGACTACAGAATTTAGTGGTGGATGGCGCATGCGTATTGAGCTTGCTAAGATCTTACTTCAAAAACCAGATTTGATATTACTCGATGAGCCTACTAACCACATCGATATAGAGTCGGTGATATGGCTAGAGGACTTCTTAGTAAATAAAGCAGACGCTGTTATGGTGATTTCTCATGATAGAGCATTTATTGATAACATAACAAACCGTACTATAGAAGTAACTATGGGACGTATTTTTGATTATAAAGCTACCTATTCTCATTACTTAGTACTACGTGAAGAACGTAGAGCGCACCAAGTAAAAGCGTACCAAGAGCAGCAAAAATTTATAGCCGATAACATGGCTTTTATAGAACGTTTTAAAGGAACATATTCTAAGACTAATCAAGTTACCTCTAGAGAGCGCATGCTAGAAAAACTTCAAATTATCGAGATAGACGAAGTGGATAATAGCGCCTTGAAACTTAGTTTCCCACCATCGCCTCGTTCTGGTGACTATCCTGTTACGGTAAACGATGTGTCAAAATCCTATGGAGATCACGTAGTTTTTAAAGATGCAAATATGTCTATCGCTAGAGGTGAGAAGGTATCTTTTGTAGGTCGTAATGGAGAAGGTAAGTCCACTATGATTAAGGCTATTCTTAAAGAAATAGAGGTAGAAGGGACTTGTGAACTAGGTCATAATGTAAAAGTGGGATACTTTGCACAAAATCAGGCAGCGTTATTAGATCAAGATTTGACTATTTTTCAAACGGTAGATGACGTTGCACATGGCGATGTAAGAACACAGATTAAAAATATATTAGGTCGTTTTATGTTCAGTGGTGACGATCTAGAGAAAAAAGTAAGTGTACTTTCTGGTGGAGAAAAAACCAGACTTGCTATGGTAAAATTACTTCTAGAACCGGTTAATTTATTAATTCTCGATGAGCCCACAAATCACCTAGACCTTAAGTCTAAAGATGTGCTCAAAGAGGCGTTATCTACATATGACGGTACGCTTATTCTCGTATCTCACGATAGAGACTTCTTACAAGGGCTATCAGAAAAAGTATTTGAATTTAAAGAGCAGCGTGTGATAGAACACTTTGAAACTATAGATGCATTCTTAGAACGCAATAGAATAAAAAGTATAGCAGATATTAATTTATAGAAATTCAAAATTAATCTCTAAGAAAAGGACCTGAGATTTAAACTAAATCTCAGGTCCTTTTTCTTTATTTTAATATTCCCACTGACGTAGCTTATTTAATTCTTCTTGAGCTTCTATTTCCTTTAAAGGGACTACTTTTAAGAAGGACTGGTGTTGTTCTATAGCATACTCTAGTTGTTCTACAATCTTTTCTACGCTATCGTTTTCATAATCTATTTCTAGCGGTTCCTTGATCACCATAGATTGTAAAATATTACGTTTTTTAATGCGCAAACCTTTCTTATCAAAACTCCTACGGAAACCATCGATAACCACCGGGACTACTACAGGTTTATACTGTTTTATAATATGAGCAGTTCCTTTTCTAATAGGTTTAAAGGGCTTTGTAGTTCCTTGCGGGAAAGTGATCACCCATCCATCTTCTAGAGCGATACCTATATTCTTTGTATCGTCTGGATTTACAGCGCGATTTACTTCTTCACCTTTTGCTCTCCAGGTTCTTTCTACAGTAATGGCGCCAGCATAAGAAAGTATTTTAGGCAGTAAGCCACTTTGCATAGTTTCCTTGGCAGCTACATAATATACATTTAGCTTAGGACTCCATAAGTAACCTATGTTTTTAATGCTGTCATCACGACCTTTTAAAGCGGCATTAAAGACATGAAACATGCTTACCACATCAGCAAAATAGGTTTGATGATTAGAAACAAATAGCACACCTGTTTCAGGTAGATTTCTTAAAATATCACTTCCTTCTATCTCCATCTCATTAAAGCCACGATAGCGTCTGTGCGATAATGCACCAGCAATACGTATGAGCCATTTTTTGAGAAATAATATATGACCGAAAGGATTTTTTTTAAATAATCCCATGTAGTTTTTTAATTTTAGGCGAATTACAAATATAGTAATAGCTTTTTAAACTATTGCATTCTATTTAAAACCTGCTGTAATAAAAAGATCTTTGATTTCTTGCAGCATCATAGCCGTTGCTCCCCATACCATAACTTTGTTAAAATAAAAACAAGGAACTGTTGCGTTTTTCATATAGCTGTTAGACAGTACGGTAGTAGAGTTGTTTTTAGGATCGATTAAACTCTCCAGAGGTATTTCTATCACAGATTTTACTTCACTTAGTTGAGGTGTGAATGATAGTTCCGCTTTCGCGAAAGCGAGATAAGGAAAAACCATGTAATTACTAGGCGGAATATAGATAGAGGTTAAGGGTCTTATTATATGTTGCTGCTTCATTAATATACCTATTTCTTCTTCAGTTTCTCGCAGTGCGGTGATGCTATTATCTGCATCTGTGGGTTCTTTTCTACCTCCAGGAAAAGCTATCTGACCACTGTGTTTACCTGTAGATTGCGTGCGTTCTATCAGTACAAAGTAAGGGATGTCTTTTTTAGGGTAAATCAACATCATGACAGAGGCTTCTTTATGTTCTTTTTTTTCTACAGCAATTTTCTGTATTTCTTCTAGGCGTTCTACCGCAGCCATTTTAAGCTGAGATTGTGGCCCTGGAAGTGGTAATTTCTTTAGTTTTGAAATCTGATTTAAAAAATCCTCAAATGAAGTCACTAGTATTGATTTTAGTAGTTATACTATTAAGTATCTCTTGTAAAGATAGTCCACATGTGGTAGATATCAAAAATGTAAAAAAACAAGATACGGTTAAGAGATTAACTAGAGCACAGCGTATTTTAGAAAAGACGTATAAGAAACAAATATCAACTAGTGGTGATACTTTGCTTTCTTATATACCTCAAGATAGTGTTCAAGTGTTTTTTACTCGTTATGGGATAGAAAATCCAGAAACTAAGGTGCGATTATTAACGACATATGGAAACATAGAAATGGAGCTATTTACAGAAACGCCTATCTATAGAGCCAGTTTTATTTACCTAGTAAAGAATAAATATTTTAATGGCACTTTTGTGCATAGAGTGGTAGAAGGTTTTGTTATACAGGCTGGTAATAGTGATGAAACGCTGCCTTCTTTAAAAAGAGCCAGTGCAGGAAATTATAAACTAGAACCACATTTTTTACCTTACCTGCGTCATGAAAGAGGTTCTTTAAGTAGTGCAAAACAATGGGTTAATAATCCAGATAACTGGCACGATCCATTTGACTTTTTTATCACTTTGAGTAAATCCCCACATTTAGATAATGAGCATACCATATTCGGTAGAGTAGTAAAAGGTATGGAGGTGGCAGACGCTATTTCTAAAGTTGAAAAAGATGACAGTGACTGGCCTAAAAATGATATTTTTATAGATATGGAAATTATAGATTAGGTTATTGTGATGTCTAGGTCTAGAAAAAAAACACCCCTTGAAATCTTTGATTTCAAGGGGTGTTTTTTAAATTTTAGATAAATTCTAGTATCTGTAAACTATGGCGTTTATATTCATTCCTGCACCTACACTAGCAAACATGACTACATCGCCTTTTTCTACTTTGTGT
Organism: uncultured Nonlabens sp.; assembly: GCF_947495285.1. GTDB lineage: Bacteria > Bacteroidota > Bacteroidia > Flavobacteriales > Flavobacteriaceae > Nonlabens. The sequence goes on from NZ_CANLXZ010000018.1 coordinate 30,218, forward strand.
TGTGGCATTTTATCATGAATGACGAGATCCATAACAGTAGGAACGGTGGCTACAGAGCTGTTACCATATTTATGGATAATCATAGGCATGATATCCTTAGGAACCTCCATATCATAAAGCTTATAGAATCTATTTACTATGGCTTCGTCCATTTTTTCATTGGCCTGATGTATAAATATCTTTTTAAGATCTTTGATATCTACACCTGCTTGTTCCATAGCACTCTTCATGCCTTCTGGTACTTTGGATAACGCAAAATTATATATGCGACGACCATACATTTTTATGTACTTGGTCTTATCTTGTAATTCTTTATTATAAGAAGTTTCATTGAATATGAAAAACGCTTCTTCTTCTGTATAGGTTGCTGTAGCCTGTCCTATGATACCATGCTCATTATTACTAGCTTCTAACACTGCTGCACCAGCACCGTCAGAATATATCATAGAATCTCTATCATGTGGATCTACAACTCTAGACAAAGCTTCTGCTCCTATAACGAGTACTTTTTTAGCAAGTCCTGATTTTATAAAAGAATCTGCTTGAGTAACACCTAGAATCCATCCTGGACAACCGAATAATACATCGTATGCAATACAAGCAGGGTTTTTAATACCTAGTTTATTTTTTACACGACTGGCTAGACTAGGGACCATATCGCTAGAGCCACCATCAGAGTTCATGTCACCATAGTTATGCGCTATGATTATAAAGTCTAATGTCTCTGGATCACAACTTGCATCTTCTATTGCTTTTAAAGCAGCAAGTGTTGCTATATCGCTAGTAACAAGCTCGTCACTTATATACCTGCGCTCTTCAATTCCAGTTATAGCAACAAATTTTTTAATGATAGTAGAGTTATCGCTACCGAAAGAACTACCATCATTATTTAAGAATTCATGATTCATGAACTCTTCATTCTTTCTAACTACATCGGGAATATGACTTCCTACACCAGTGATTTTTGCTCTCATTAAACTGTTTTTCAAACTTAGGAATAACAAAAAAAGTGATTTATGGTGTTCATTCCTAATTATTATCTACGGAATATATGGTAAATTTTATTTTGTTAAGAATCAATCAAAGAATAGGTGTTTTTCTTGCATTATATATAATGCGATGAATAGTAAACTAGCTTGTTTTGCTTATTTTTCTTTATTCTACAGATGAACTAAAATGTATTGGACTATGAATTATTAGAGTTAAGAACGGTACCTATATATGTAAAAGTAGTAGTTTTTTAATCTAAGAAATAGGATCCTTTTTTTAGATGCTAACATTATATTTGCAAAATAATTCAAGAGACCTGAAAAATTTTATAATCATATTTAATGCTTATTTTATTTGCATTGCGACCTATGTACTACGTGGGTCAATTTGTGTTTTATGGCACGAACATGGATTATATAATAGAGAATTACTGTGTAAACAAAGAACGACCACAATTAAAATGTGATGGTAAATGTTTTCTTGCTAATAAACTTATCGCAGCTAACGACTCTGAAACAGATGACTCAAAAAGTGTAGAAGCACATGCTTTTTTCCCTGTGTTTTTAGAAACTCCACAGACGTTACAAATAGAAAGTGACGTCATTTATAAAGATCACTCTATTAATTTCTCTTATCAATTATTATACAGTTATAACTGGTACGAGGCTCCTTTAAAGCCACCTATATCATAAGTTTATTTTTCGTATTTATTACTACAAAGACTTTGGACGTGAGTCTTAGATCTCGTCTACAATAAACTTAAAAAATGAATTTTTCAAAAACTATAGGAGCACTAGCTCTAAGTATCGCTATTATATCATGTTCATCTGACGATGACGCAATGGAAAACCTATCTAACCAGACAGGAGAACTTACTGTTAAGTTTGATAATGCTGTTGGTAATCAGGATTTTATATTTGACTCTTCTTATTCTAAATCTAATGGAGAATCCTTTAAACTAGAAACACTTAAATACATCGTTAGTAACATCAAGTTAACTGACGAGAATGGAGTGGAATTTGAATACCCAACTAGCGATAATATTTTTATTATTGATGAGGCAAATGCAAATAATGCAGGTGAAATTTATGTAGAACTTGATAATGTACCAGCTGCTAACTATACAAAGATCTCCTTTGGAATCGGTGTGGATCAGACTAGATTTGCTCAAGGTGCTGCAAGTCAGGGAGATTTCTTGACTACCGCACAAGATGCAGGTATGTTCTGGTCATGGGCTTCTGGTTATAAATTTATGCGTCTAGATGGAACGTATTCTGACGCTACCGTAACAGATCAACCACTCAATATACACATGGGTAGTGTAGGAACGTCTCTAGATAACTATAGAGAAATCACTTTAGACTTACCTAATACATCAAGAGTAAGAGAAGATTCTCATGGTGAGATTCACCTAGTAACAGATATCCTTCAAATTCTAGATGGAGCATCTTCATTGAATTTTTCAGATGGGTATGACCAGGTACATACTAATCAAGTAGAAACTCCTATCATCGCAAATAACTTTATGGGTAGTTTCAGTGTAGATCACGTACATAACTAATATTCTATATAGTAACCTAGAAGGGTTTAAACAAAACCCTTCTAGTGGTTACTATGATTTTATCTGATATGAAAAAGTATATATTATTTGCACTAGGAATCCTTATGATTTCTTGTACAGAAAATGATATAGAAAAGGGATATGAACCTATTCTTGTATCTTTTCAAAAACCAAGTAATTTCCCTGATCTTGTTTATAATCTAGATGCAAATCCTTTAACTGAAGACGGTATAGCCTTAGGTAAAGCTCTTTTTTACGAAGGAGATTTATCTTCTAATGGGGCAATAGCTTGTGCTTTCTGTCACGAGCAGGCATCAGCTTTTACCCATCATGGGCATACTTTAAGTCATGGAGTAAATGGAAACATAGGATTTAGAAACGCACAACCTATTCAGAATTTAGGTTTTCAAAATGCATTTACATGGGATGGAGCTTCATCACATCTAGATTTACAGCCTATTACTAGTGACCTAGAAATGGGTGAGACTTTATCTAACGTCATAGGTAAATTACAGGCAGACCAAGGTTATAGAAACATGTTTAGTAAAGCATTTGAAGATGGAGAGATTACCTCTAGCCATCTATTACAAGCCTTATCTCAATTTATGGTGACTATGGTTTCTTCAAATTCAAAGTATGATAAAGTAGAACGCAATGAAGGAGCGGTCTACACAACTATAGAAGCTGATGGTTTTGCATCTTTTAACCAAAAATGTACAAGTTGCCATGCAGGTTCTTTGCAAACGGACCAAAGCTACCGCAATAACGGTCTAGCAGTAAACCCTAGATTAAATGATCTAGGAAGATATAACCTATTAGAAATACCTCAAGACCTATATAAATTTAAAGTGCCTAGTCTAAGAAACGTAGCAGTTACTTTTCCATATATGCATGATGGTCGTCTGTCAGACTTAGAATCTGTTCTGGATCACTATGCCTCAGGTATGGTAGATACTGGCACCATAGATCCATCACTAGTAAAAGCTGACGGTAGTCTAGGTATCGATTTAACAACTTATGAAAAAGAGAGCATCATTGCTTTTTTAGAAACATTAACGGATCAAGAATTTTTAAACGACGAGCGCTTTGCAGAATTTTAATAAAACTTTCATCACATTATCCATAGGACTATTATACTGCATATCTAGTTTTGCGGCTTGCCCACCGCATCTAGAAAAAACATTTTGTGACCTTTGCGGCTGTACTACCTCTAGTGGTAGTTCAGGTTTTGGAACACTTAATAACATAAGTTTTATAGGGCTGCGTTATATCCACCAGTCCTATGAATCACGAGATGGTATTTTTGTAAATTCACCTACCAGTAAAGAGAATTTTAATACCAATCAAATATGGAGTAAAGTACCGCTTTCTAAAAAATTCTCTATAAATGCGATTGTACCTTTTCAAGATTTATCAAGAAAACGTAATACCAGTTCTGAGCCTATAAGTGGACTAGGCGATGTGACCGTTATAGGCTGGTATCAACATGTATTTTATGAAAAGCCAGAAGGTTATAAAGTGATTTTTGAAAACAAAGTTCCCACGGGACATCAACTCAACTTTGGTTTAGGTGTAAAATTACCGACAGGAGAATTTGAAGAAGAACTCACAGATCGTATCAATCCTGGTTTTCAAGTAGGTACTGGTAGTGTCGATATTCTAGCATCAGTCTCTCATACCTATTCTAAAAATAAGTTAGGAATCAATACACTAGCCACCTATTATTTTAAAACAGAGAATAAAAACGAGTACCGATTTGGTAACCAGTTCAGTGTTTCTTCAAATGCGTATTATAATATACCGTTTACTAAATCTGCTTTGAGTCCATTCATAGACCTGTCAGCAGATGTTTATGACTCTATCGAGCAGTTTAATGAGCAACTCGTGGATACAGATGGTTATATTTTTAACGGCAGTATCGGTACTGAATATAAATTTGATCAATTTGTTTTAGGAGCTAGTTATACATTGCCTCTAGTTCAAGACCTTTTTGGTGGCGATGTAGAATCCCAAAATAAATTTTTACTGTACGCTAATTTTGTTTTGAACTAATTATAGAATATATAAAACTTAATCATAGACCTAATTATCAGTTCTGTGATTAAGCTTTTATGTTCATCTCGCTTTCGCGAAAGCGGAATTATAAAATTTAATTTTCAATAATTATCAACTTATTGTTTTTTGTATTACTGCTTTTTTCAAGTCTTGTAATTTCAGAATAACTTCTTTAATCAGAATTTACCAAAATTTCCACCAAAGCTTTTTATCAGCCTTATCTTTTGAAGGAGGATGAACATCGATAATGTGGTGATAATCTTCTTGAGAAATACTAATGAATTTATAGGGCAACACACCTGTATCGATCTCTGTTAAATTTCCTTCAAAATCGTAGATAAATGTTTTGTTACTTTCATTTACGATATAAACGTTATCACCATGTTCATCTTTGAGATTTGTATAGATCATTAACCACCCACTGTTTTTTAATTTAGAGAATTCATAAAGCTGTGAACTGTTGTAAAAGCCATAAACTTTAAAAGAAAACGCATCCAGACCCATAGGGTAATCTAGATAGTTCACAAAGTAATTGAACCGCTCAAAATCAGGTTGATTTTTGAATCTCAAAACAAATTTATCATATTCACCTTTCTTTCTATACAACTGTAAACCATGAGCATAACTCGTGTCTTTATATAGATCAACTAAATCATAAATAGCTTTTTCAAGTTTATTTTGATTTTTAGTTTGGATAATGATGTAGTTGGACATTGTTTTTATTCTAAAATTTTAAAGTACGATAATTTCTTATAATAAAAAACCGAATCAACTTTTGTTGATTCGGTTTTATATGAGCGTATTTAAGATTATTGGACTAGTTAACGTCTAATAATCTAAGACCCAGTTAATCTAAATATTCTTCCATAGGAGCACAAGTACACATTAAATTACGGTCTCCATAAGCATCGTCTGCACGACGCACGGTAGGCCAGAATTTATTGTCAGCAATGTAGTCTAGTGCATATGCAGCTTGTTTTCTAGTGTATGGGAGGTCCCAGTCGTCACTAGTTATCATTTGCAAGGTATGTGGACTGTTCTTAAGAACATTATTAGGCTGGTCTTTAGAACACTCTGCAATTTCTGCTCTTATAGAAATCATCGCGTCACAAAAACGATCCATTTCTTCTTTAGATTCAGACTCTGTAGGCTCAATCATCATAGTTCCATTTACTGGAAATGATACCGTAGGAGCATGGAACCCATAATCCATCAATCGTTTTGCGATATCTACCACTTCAATTCCGTTTTCCTTAAATGGACGACAGTCTATAATCATTTCATGAGCAGCACGACCTTTCTCTCCTGTAAAAAGACATTCATAACTACCTTTAAGACGTTCTTTAATATAATTTGCATTTATGATTGCATATTCTGTAGATCGTTTTAAACCTTCGGCACCTAGCATAGCTATGTAACCGTAGGAAATTAGGCAGGCTAGCGCGCTACCGTAAGGTGCAGCACTTATAGGTGTAATAGCCTGCTCGCCACCAGTTGAGATAATAGGGTTAGTAGGTAAAAAAGGAACAAGTTGTGGTGCTACACATATAGGTCCTACACCAGGTCCACCGCCACCATGTGGTATAGCAAACGTTTTGTGTAGATTAAGGTGACACACATCTGCACCGATGTTACCAGGATTAGTAAGGCCGACTTGTGCATTCATGTTAGCTCCATCCATATAAACCTGACCACCATTTTCATGGATAAGTCCTGTAATTTCTTTAATCGCACTTTCATAAACTCCATGAGTAGATGGATACGTAACCATCAGTGCGCTTAAGTTATCCTTATATTTATTTGCTTTTTCACGTAAATCATCGACATCGATGTTTCCGTTTTCTAGCGCTTTAGTTACAACTACCTTCATACCAGCCATTACTGCACTAGCAGGGTTAGTACCGTGTGCGCTAGATGGAATAAGACATATGTTTCTATGTTGATCTCCACGACTGTGGTGATAAGCACGTATAGCCATTAATCCAGCAAATTCTCCTTGCGCACCAGAATTAGGTTGTAAGGACGTCCCAGCAAAGCCCGTGCATTCATTTAACTGTATTTCTAACTTCTTCAACATTTCTTGATACCCTTGCGCCTGGTCTAGCGGTACAAATGGGTGAATGTTTCCCCATTGCGGATTTGAAAGTGGCAGCATTTCTGCTGCAGCGTTCAATTTCATCGTACAAGATCCTAATGCAATCATCGAGTGATTTAAAGCCAGATCTTTACGTTCTAATTTCTTAATATAACGCATCAACTCTGTTTCAGAATGGTAGGAGTTAAACACATCATAGGTCAAGAAATCTGTCTGGCGTCCTGTACCTAGGTGAGTTTTTTCTAATAATTCTGTGATAGGAGAGAAGTCTTTAGAAACCGCTTTTGCAAAAGCGGAAACAATATCATTCAAGTCTGCAAGAGATGTAGTTTCATTTAAAGAAACCTGAACCGTGTTTGCATCTGGATAATAGAAGTTGATTTCTAAATCAAGAGCTTCTTTTTTAACAGTTTCGGCATTTACTTTAAAACTTAAAGTATCAAAGAAGTTTACATTAGTCTGGTAAATACCTAGTTTTTCTACAGCGTCTGCTAGGGTTGTAGTTTGTGCATGTAATTTATTTGCAATAAATTTTAAACCACGTGGTCCGTGATACACACCGTACATACCAGCCATAACAGCTAGTAAAACCTGTGCGGTACAAATGTTAGAGGTCGCTTTATCTCTTTTAATGTGTTGCTCACGCGTTTGTAAAGCCATGCGCAGTGCACGTTTTCCATCTGTATCTTTAGTAACACCTATAATACGACCTGGAATTTGCCTTTTAAATTCTTCTCGAGTGGCAAAGTATGCTGCATGTGGTCCTCCATAACCTAATGGAATTCCAAAACGTTGTGTAGTCCCTACAACAACATCTGCACCCCAATGTCCAGGAGCTTCTAGTAAAACTAAGGACATGATGTCTGCTGCAACTGCTATACGTATATGGTTTTCTTGGCACTTTTTAGAAAAAGCAGTATAATCTACCACATTACCACTAGCACCAGGGTATTGTAAAAGAATACCGTAATATCCTCCATTTACATCTATCTCTTGTGGATTACCTTCTACTAACTCTATACCTAATGGTATAGCACGAGTTTTTAATAGTTCTTTAGTTTGTGGTAAAGCATCTTGATCTACAAAGAATTTTATAACATTTTCTTTTTTCTGAGCTCTTTCACGAACGGAATACAGTAGGGTCATAGCCTCTGCAGCAGCAGTAGACTCGTCTAGTAGAGAAGCATTTGCTAGTTCCATACCGGTTAAATCGGTGATCATGGTCTGGAAGTTTAATAGTGCTTCTAGACGTCCTTGGGCAATCTCTGCCTGATATGGAGTATAAGCGGTATACCATCCTGGATTTTCAAGAATGTTTCTTTGGATTACCGCTGGCGTTATAGGTGCATGGTAACCTAAACCTATATAAGATCTAAATTGCTTATTTTTATCACCCAGTTTTTTAATATGAGATAGAAATTCATACTCACTCATTGCAGGATCTAGCTGTAAATCTTGTTGTAGGCGTATGTTATCTGGGACGGTTTCATAAACTAGTTGGTCAATAGAGTCAACTCCTATTCTTTCTAGCATGGGTGCAAGGTCTGCCTTGCGTGGTCCGATATGTCTTAGGGCAAAACGATCTGTATTCATAGTACTTGTATGGTCTATTTAAGATAGTGCAAAAATAGTCGTTTAAGATATCTAAACTAACAAGGGTTAGCCCAGTTTTATAGGTATTTTTCAACCTTTTTAACCTAGTTATTAACTATGCGCTGTAAATTTGAACCATGAGGTTATTTAAAACCGTTTTAGATTTTTATATACGTAGTAGTTTACATGTAGCAATTTGCTTTGTAGCCTTGCTGTATGTGTTTCATTGCTACGGTTTTGTAAAATTGAGTAATGAATTTGCTTTGTTAGGTTTTTGCTTTATTATTACAGGATATAATTTTATTAAATATGCGACGCTCGTATATGAGAACAAGAGTTTTAAATATAAAAAGAGCATTTTTCTTATCTTTATAATTTGTGCACTAATAGGGGCTTATTTATTGCTTTTTGAAACTTTACAAGCTTACGTGGTATTGCTTATATCAGGTTTATTGTCCTTATTTTATGTATTACCGTTTTACCATAAAAAAAGTCTAAGATGGATGTCTATTATAAAAGTAGCTACTGTTGTGGTGGTATGGTGGCTGGTTATAATGGTGTTACCTGTTTATTCAGTGTATTCAGAAATTATGAATTTAAACGCTATGGGACAAATTAATTGGACAGCTTATCTCATAAAATCTATAGAGTTGTTTCTCTTTGTATTCAGTTTATTGATTCCGTTTGAGATACGAGATTTAAAATATGATGCTCCCAGTTTAAAAACGATACCACAATTAATAGGAATTAGAAAAACAAAATATTTGGGTATTGTATTGTTACTGGTTGCCTTTTTATTACATCACTTTTACTTCGTACACTATAATTTTCCTTATTATTTTATTCCCTTATTAATTTATGTGATAACCGCCATTGCAATATGGTTTTCAGATAAATTTAAAGCAGATTATTATGTGAGTTTCTTTGTAGAAGCTATACCAGTTTTATGGCTAGCTTTATACTGGGTGGTATAAAAAAAAGAGCTAAATAGCTCTTTTTTAATATTTGTAGATTTTACTTTTTTAAAAACTCTGCAATTCTTTTCTTAATAATATTTTTTTGTGAATCGGACATCGCGACCCATTTAAGTCTTTTAAGTTTACGCTGGAAGAATTCATTTTTCTTATGAAAAGACTTGCACCTTATGCAATGTCTTTGATGTAATTTATGACGGAAAGTTTCTTTAGAATTAAGATCTCCATATTGTTTTCTCGTACTTAAAATACTTGCCTCGTCGCAGTTTATAAAAAATCTACCCATCAAATTAGTTGTCTTTGTGCCATTTATTATTCATACATTCCATAAGCTGTACTCTGGCTCTATGAATAATTACCCATAGATTAGACGCTGTGATATCATGTTCCTTACATATAGTTTCAGTTTCTAAATTATCTACAGTTTTTTGAACAAATATAGTGGCATATCTCTCTGGTAAACAGGCGATACATTCTTCAAGCGCCTTCCCTAATTCTTGTTGTTCTATAGTGTCTTCTACATTTGGATTGCGCAAATCCTGAGCCTTTTCTTCCATCCAGTCACCTTCTTGCTCGCTGTTAGAAAGATAGCCCATACGTATTTCGGCTTTTCCTTTTTTAGAATTTATCTTGCGATAATAATCTATAATTTTACGTTTAAGAATAGAAATTAACCAAGTTCTTTCTGTAGAGTTTCCTTTAAATCTATGCGCGCTTTTTAAACCTGCTAGAAAAGTTTCAGATACCAGATCTTGTGCCATTATAGGGTCATTAACCCTACTTATGGTAAAATTAAAGAGGTAGTCACCATAACGGTCCACCCATTTTTCTGGTATTAATTTAACTTCTGGCATTTTAGTAAACTGTTTTAACTTATTAGACCAGCCCTCTTTAAAAGAGCATCTATTTTAGGCTCGCTTCCGCGGAAACGAGTATATAATAACATAGGATCTTCTGTACCACCTTTAGAAAGAACATGATCTCTAAATTTCTTAGCAGTCGTGCGATCGAAGATTCCGTTTTCTTTAAACATTTCAAAAGCATCTGCATCTAGAACTTCGGCCCATTTATAGCTGTAGTATCCTGCGCTGTAACCACCCTGGAAAATGTGTCCAAAAGAAGTACTCATACAACTACTTGCTACATCTGGATAAAGATCTGTCTGGTCAAATGTTTTTCTCTCATGAGCTTTTACATCTGTAATACCAGTTGGGTCTATACCATGCCAGTTCATATCTAACATCCCAAAGGAAAGCTGTCTTAAAGTCTGCAATCCTTCTTGAAAATTAGCCGCTGCTTTTATTTTTTCTACATACTCAAGAGGTATTACCTCGTCAGTTTCATAATGTCTCGCAAATAGCTCTAATGCTTCTTTTTCATAACACCAGTTTTCTAGTACCTGACTAGGCAACTCTACAAAATCCCAGAATACAGAAGTACCTGATAGACTTTGATATTTAGTATCAGCTAGCATACCGTGTAGCGCATGACCAAATTCATGAAACAAAGTCGTTACTTCATTAAAAGTAAGTAAAGAGGGCTTTGTAGCAGTAGGTTTTGTAAAATTGCACACGTTAGAAACATGTGGTCTCACGTTGTTTCCATTTGCATCATGCCACTGTCCTTTAAAAGAAGTCATCCAGGCTCCATTGCGTTTTCCTTTACGTGGAAAAAAGTCTGCATAGAAAATAGAATTTAAACTAGCATCCTCATTTTTTACTACATAAGTAAGTACATCGGGATGGTACTTTTCTATTTCTTGAGTCTCTTCAAAACTTAAACCATATAGACGGCTAGCTATCTCAAAGACTCCATTAATGACATTTTCTAATTTAAAGTATGGTTTTAACAACTCGTCATCTAGACTAAATAGACGTTGCTTTAATTTTTCTGAATAATAAGCTGCATCCCATTTTTCTAACTTAGTTAACGGTTCAGAAATTTCTGACTGATTAGAAATAGAGATCGCAAAGTTAGTCAACTCATCAAAATCTTGTTGAGCAGCTGGTTTTGCTTTTTCAAGAATCTCTTGCGAGAACTGGATAACAGTCTCTGGTGTTTTTGCCATGCGTTCTTCTAGTACAAAGTGTGCATGCGTTTCATAACCTAATAATTGTGCACGCTCATATCTTAAACGTACTATATTTAGTACGTTTTCCTGATTATCATGGTCATCTTTATAAGCTTTTTTACCAAAAGCTCTTGACATCTCCTCACGCAATTTCCTGTCATCTACATAAGTCATGAATGGAATGTAACTAGGATAGTCCAGTGTAAAGACGTATCCCGTTTTATCTTTAGCTTTTGCAGTTTCTGCAGCCGCTTCTTTTGCACTTTCTGGTAGACCTGCAAGTCTAGAATCGTCTTCCAGGTGCATTTCAAAAGCATTAGTTGCTGCAAGTACATTCTCACCAAATGCAAGAGTCAACTTTGAAAGCTCGCTATCTATTTCTCTTAAACGTATTTTCTTATCGTCGGTTAGGTTTGCACCATTACGAGAAAAACGCTTGTACTGTTTATCTAGAAGTGTTTTTTGTTCTTCAGTTAAATCTAGATCATTTTTTTGATCATAAACTGCTTTTACACGCTTAAAAAGATCTAAGTTTAAGGTCACATCATTCCCAAATTCAGATAACTGCGGGCTCACCTCACGAGCGATGCGTTGTATTTCGTCATTAGTTTCTGCACTATTGAGATTAAAAAAGATGCTAGATATACGTCCTAGGGTCTCTCCAGAAGAATCTAGCGCTTCTATTGTGTTCTCAAAAGAAGGTGCTGCTGTATTCTCGGTGATAGAATTTATTTCCTTTTTTGCTATTTGTATCGCTTTCGCGAAAGCGGACTCATAATCAGACTCCTTGATCAATGAAAAAGGCGCTGTGTTATGAAAAGTATGAAACTCTTGTAATAAAGGATTGTTATCTGTGTTCATATAAATGTAAAAGTAAGGGTCAGAAAGAAGAAAGTCATTACTATTTTGTTAAACTTTACCTCCTGAAGGTTAAACAAAGTAGTTAAACGAAAAAATAGCCATATCCAAAAAGGCTCACCATAAGAACACCATGAATGATGCCTAGGTAGTTGTGATCTTTTTGTGTGTACTGCCTGTTTATGATGACTGCCATCAAGAAATTAATACCACCTGCGGTTAAGAAATGCCACTGGACAGAGTGTCTCAACATCATCTCATAACCGAACCATACTGCGGTTAAAGCAATAATAAAGATAGAGGCTATTTGAAAAGCTCTAGACATTTTCACGCATTTGTGCAGCTGCCTTATTTACTTTTTCTTTAAGTCCTTCTTTATAATTAATAATGCGTTCACGTATGTCTTCTTGCGTGGCACCTAAAATTTGTGCAGCGAGAATACCAGCGTTTTTTGCGCCATTAAGAGCAACAGTTGCTACAGGTACACCACCTGGCATTTGTAAAATAGAAAGAACACTATCCCAGCCATCTATAGAATTGCTAGATTTAACGGGCACTCCTATTACAGGTAATGGAGATAAACTGGCTACCATGCCTGGTAGGTGTGCAGCACCACCAGCACCAGCAATAATAACCGCGATACCGTTTTCATGCGCTGTTTTACCGAATTCAAACATTTTCTCTGGTGTGCGATGGGCGCTTACCACATCTACTTGAATTTCTATTTCTAGTTCTTTAAGAACATCTATGGCGTCTTGCATCACTGGTAGGTCGCTCGTAGACCCCATGATAATAGCTACTTTTTTATTCATGAGGTAAATTTACAAATATGAGGTCAGTTTTTTAAAATGAAATTGTGATATTATTGACACAATACTTAACAATATTGCAACAACTGTAAGCGTTTTTAGTACGTAATTTTACCATATCTAAAAATAAGACAGATGATTAAACATATTTTAATAGCCGTTATGGCAATAGGTTTTGTCTCTTGTGGTAACAATACCTCAAAAGAGATCGCAATGAATTCTTCTCATGATCACATGCAACAAGAAAAGGTGTATGAGGTAAAGAAGTCTAATGCAGAGTGGAAAGAAGTTCTAACAGCATCTCAATACAATGTGTTGAGAGAAGCTGGAACAGAGCGTCCACACACGAGTCCTTTAAATAAACAATATGCTCCAGGTACACTAGTATGTGGTGCATGTCATGCACCAGTTTATGATAACGCACATAAATTTGACTCAGGTACTGGATGGCCTAGTTATGATAGAGCGATAGAAGGACAGGTAGAGCGCGATACCGATTATAAAATAGGATATGCTCGTACAGAATTGAAATGTAATACTTGCGGTTCTCATCTAGGTCATGAATTTAGCGATGGTCCTAGAAAAACTACTGGTAAACGCCACTGTATAAATGGTGTGGCTTTAGATTTTATACCACAAGGTCAGGAATTGCCTCCGTTGAGAAAATAAACATATAAGTTGCGTAAGATTTGAATAGAGCTCTGGACTAACTAGTCGAGAGCTTTTTCTTTATCGCTATGGCAATAATGAGATTAATTCAAGAACTTTAAATCATGACAGAACAAGAATATAAAGATAAACTGACTCCAGAGCAATATCACGTGTTAAGAGAGAAGGGAACAGAAAGACCATTTACTGGAGAATATAATACGCACTATGACAGCGGTGTGTACAGTTGTGCGGCTTGTGGTAACGAATTATATAAATCAGATCAAAAATTTGATTCAGGTTGCGGCTGGCCTTCCTTTGATGATGAGGTAGAAGGTGCAATTGAGCGTAAACGAGATACCACTCACGGTATGATACGTACCGAGATTATGTGTTCTAATTGCGGTAGCCACTTAGGTCATGTTTTTAACGATGGTCCTACAGCAACAGGAATAAGGCACTGTGTGAATAGTTTAAGTCTAGATTTTAAAGCAGAGTAGGTTTTAATCTTGTCATTACGCACTTGATGCGGACTCTGCTTTTATATTTCCCGATTTGTAATGTAACTCCTTTACAGATGTGTAAATACTATGAGCTTTATTACTTATTAAACTTCTTTACATAAATACATAGTCAATGCGAGACTCTAGCTCGAGATTGTATTTTCTTTTGTTATTCAAAATTAGTAATGATTTCAACTTCCTTTGAGTCATTTATATTCTGTTGCCCTGGCGGCGGTGGCGGTAAAGCAGGTAGAATTTCTTCAACAAAATGTAAATTAAATGTGGATATTTCTTTTAAAAAGTTTAATTGTTTAATGTTGAGTGCTTTAAGAGGTTGGTTGAATTTGTTCTCACTGAGTAATTCTGCATATCTTATATATGCCGTAATCATAAAACGTAGAAATTCATCTACGACTTCTTGATTTACATTATTATCTTGAATGATGGAGAGGTAGCAGTCTTTTCTACCAAAAGCATTTAAATAATTAGTAATATCCAATTTTTTTAAATCTTCTTTAGATAATAATTGTCCATCTAATACTATCTGATTTTGATTAGTAAATATGGCTGTAACTCCAAATCCTCTATTGCAAGTAGGCCTGTTGTTACAATACCCCATTGCTAATGAACTAATCATACCATTTTTAGTGATTGAATTAAATTTTAAATAATCGATACAATCTGTGTTTAGCGATTTCTTTAATGCAGTTTTAATTTCTTTGTTATCATATTCTTTTATCTTTAAAGTGGGAACTTCATCGTTATTCCTCAACAAGTAAGCTCGGTAATCAAATTTTTCAGACTCCTCAATAGAAGTTTTTGTATCTGTTTTGCAAGATGTTAAAATCAGTACACATAAGAATAAAAAGGGTGGTAGATTTTTCATGAATTATAGGTTATCAATCTTTGTGCCTTTTATTGAATTCTTTTTTGAAATAGCTCTACAGCGTTGTAGCAAGTAAATAAATTCAATTTTTTATATGATCTAGTAGTACGTCTGTGCTGGTTATTAATTACTTAAGTAAATTTTCTGTGATAATATTGTTATATAAATGTATCATATTTGGTCAAATTATAAAAAAGGGTCACTTATGAAAAAAATTACTTTATTACTTACTTATTTATTTGCCATAGCACTTGCGCAAGCACAATGTTCACAACCTGCGAGCAATTTTGGTAACAATACCGTTCCTAATTATGATGTGTCTGGAGATATAGATGTTGTTCTTAATGCAAATAATACGGTATCAGTGAATCTAGGAAATAATTTCTCTACAGCGGCTGGACCAGATGTTAGAATATTTTTAGTAGATCGTGGTTCATTAACAGACAGCCAGTTAACGGTACCTAATAACTTCTTGAACAGCCCTAGAATAGAAATAGGTCTGGTTTCTAGTTTTTCTGGTGCTTCTATTTATACAGCAGCTTTACCTAATAATGTCAGTATTGCAGACTATCAAACTGTGTTTTTCTACTGTTTACAGTTTAATCAATTTTGGGATTTTGGAACATTTACTGCGATAGACAGCTCTAACTGTACCTTATCTAACGAATTAATTGAAAAAACAGAGTTTTCTATCGCACCTAATCCTGCGGTAAACGATCTTACTATAAAAAGCAATACTGCAGCGGCTATTCATTCGGTTTCTATTTATAATATACTGGGTAAAGAAGTGTATTCTAGAAAAGGAAATGTGGAAGAAAGAATTTCCATTAAAGATTTACAAGACGGTGCTTACTTTATGAGGATAACAGATGAAGAGAATGCTGTCTCAACTATTAAATTGCTCAAAAAGAGTTGATAAATAGTGTAGGTTATACTAAAACGAAAAAAGCGATACTTGTATGGGTATCGCTTTTTGTATTTAATGAGATAAACCTGTTAAGAATTCCATTCTGGTAAATCTTCCATCCAGACTTTTAATTTTGTTTTCTTTTGAATAGTTCTCATGTGATTTGCCTCTTCTTTAGAGACTAAAGAAATTGCGGTTCCAGCATTTTCGGCACGACCAGTTCTACCTATACGGTGTATGTAATCTTTGGGAGAGCGAGGCAATTCATAATTAATTACATAAGGTAAGAATTCAATATCTATACCACGAGAAAGCAAATCTGTAGTAACGAGACATCGCACGCCAGTTTCTGCATGGTTTTTAAAAGCTTCTAGATTTGCATTACGCACACCTTGCGTTTTTTTACCGTGTATTGCTTTGGATTTTATTCCATTAACGTTAAGCTTATCATTTACATGATCTACTTGATAGGTGGAAGAACAAAAGATCAACACTTGTTGCATATCATGCTCTTCAATAAGATGTCTTAAAAGAACGCCTCTTTTTTCTTGAGTAACGCGGTAACCTAATTGTTTAATAAGAGAATAATCTTGCTCTTCTTCTTCAATTTCTATGACTACAGGATCAGTTAATAATCCCTGTTGGATATTTTTTACCTCACGACTTAAGGTAGCCGAAAATAATAAGTTTTGTTTCTTTTTAGGTAAATGATAAAGAACTGCATCCATCTCTTCTTTAAAACCTAGAGAGAGCATTTTATCTGCCTCATCCAGTACAAGAATCTTACACTCTTTAAGGACTACAGCGTTAGCCTCTACCAGCTCAATAAGTCGTCCTGGTGTAGCGACCAGCACGTCTACTGTATTCATCTTCATCATTTGAGGATTAATACTCAC
The DNA here is from genome assembly GCF_947495285.1 of uncultured Nonlabens sp. Lineage (GTDB taxonomy): Bacteria > Bacteroidota > Bacteroidia > Flavobacteriales > Flavobacteriaceae > Nonlabens. The sequence continues at coordinate 47,064 of NZ_CANLXZ010000018.1, forward strand.
ACCACCATAAACAGGCATTGTGATAAGCGGTAGGTCCAGTGCCTTAGAAAAAGTTTTAATCACCTCACTCACTTGTACAGCAAGTTCTCGAGTAGGTACCATTACAAGACCACTTATGAATCTGTTTTTAGATTCAATACCTTTTAAATTTTGAAGAAGTGGCAACGCATAACTAGCTGTTTTACCAGAACCAGTTTTTGCAATACCCAGCACATCTTTTCCTTCTAGAATTACAGGAATAGCCTGTTCTTGAATAGGAGTAGGCTGTGTTAAATTCTGATCGTTAAGGGATTTTATAAGTGCAGGATCGAGTCCTAATTTTTCAAATGACATATAGGTTTTTTACAAGCTACAAAGGTAAACGATTTTCAATGCTTTTGTTATTCCTTTTCTGTCTCGTTTTCTCTTATCGCCGTGATGTGTAATTCTACACGAGGTCATAAAATCATTCCTAACAGATGTTCTAAATTTACTACCAGCTCTTATTTTTTTAAAACTATAAGTATTTTCATTTTATACAAGACCTAAACTTCTACACGTCTGTTATCAGCTCGTTATAGATTTTTATTGATATTAAAAAAGGAGTTTAAAAAAACTGTTTTTTACTATGATAAAATCTTTAACGGCATGTACTTTTTGTTAGGTCAGTTTAAGATAACAATCCTAAATTGTGTGTTTATTACCATAGTTTATAAGGGTAGTTTATTTTATCACCTTATTAGAATCAGTGTGGATGGATTACAGTAAATTCTAATCACCTGTATTAAAAGTTGTAAAGCGGTATGTTTTAAAATTAATTGAGGACTTCTACGGCAAATGATGTACTTGTTATAGAAAAGCGTATTTCATAAAATCATCTTATTCCTTATGCTGCGCGACTGTTTCTATTATATTTTTAAGACATGAAGTTACCTCAAAGTTATTATTTACAAGAAGACGTCGTTGCGATAGCCAGAGACCTAATAGGTAAAAAGATCGTCACTATGGTAGGTGATCAATTAACATCAGGTATGATAACAGAGACCGAAGCTTATCGTGGTTATGACGATAAAGCCTGTCATGCCCATCTAGGTAAATTTACTAAACGTACACAAGTAATGTATGAAAATGGCGGTGTTGCTTATGTTTACTTATGCTACGGTATTCATAATTTATTTAACATTATAACTAACACTCAAGATCATGCAGACGCGGTTCTTATACGCGCTGTAGAACCTGTAGATGGAGTAGAGGTGATGTTAAAACGTCGCAATAAATTAAAATTAGATAAAACACTTACCTCAGGACCTGGTAATTTCAGTAAAGCTTTTGCCTTAGATAAAACACATTACGGTGCTTTTCTAACAGGAGATCTAGTGTGGATAGAAGAGAATGAATTGTTCCGCTTTCGCGAAAGCGAGATCACAACCACCACTAGAATAGGTATAGACTATGCGCAAGAAGATAAGGATTTACCCTGGCGATTTTATTTAAACACGTCTAAATTTATCAGTAAACGTTAAGTTTGTAAAATGAAAAATTTAATCAGAATTATAATTGTTTCTTTAGTAATAGTGCAACTTACTAGTTGTGGCTACACCAGGACAGAAGATGATAAATTCCCTGATATGCCGGCTTTTCCAGACCATTCTAATGATAAGATCTCGATCAAATCTTCTGGTATGAGAATAGATACCATTTATACCACTAGTAAGAATGAGTTGATGGGCTATGTTGAAATACTAGATGCTGATGGTGATAGGATAAAGAAACAAGTTATAGCAAAATTTGATAAAAAATTAAATATTTTAAATTCTGTCGCTGTATCAGAAGAAACATTTATTACTGAAGATGGGCAGTTTTATAATTCTAATAAAAAGGGCGAGTTAGAACGTTTTGAGAATATAGGTGCGACACCTATTTTAATACCAGACCATCCTTTTAATGGAATGAAATTTAAAGAAAATCTAGAAAAAGAATTAGAAAAAAGCGGGCCGTTTGCGATTCATAAATTTCCAGATAGTCTAAGTTATGAAATTGCAAAAAAGAATGACTCTATAAGCTATCATCGCGCCGTAAGTGCGTTTGAAAAAGAAGTGTTACCGGGCTTACTATGCGTTAAAAACACCATGGGAATAAATATTCTAACTTATAAAAATAAAGAATATCAAATAAATAACCTACCACGACCTCTGTGGGAAAGTGCTTATGGGGATAGAAAAACATGTTATACCATGTTATCAGAATACCCAGAATGTGATCGAGCAAAAAAATATATTACTGACTATAGAAACCATATAAAAATAACCGACCAGGCAGTTACAGGTAACGGCAGTTCTGGCGGTAATCATTTTGTTTTAGGTTCCTTTTACACAAAGGGTTTTGAATATTATGAACTAGAAATAAATGGTACAGTAACTAGGTTTAAAAACTACGGTGACTTAGTAGGCTCTCATAGGGTAACCTCTAGAAAACTACCAGGTACAAGCGTGTACCTGATAGATGTAAAGGGTGATATGTACGATCATGCAGTAACTTATATGGCTACTTTAAAAGAATAGTCTATCTATATTCTGGATTATTAAAAGCCCATTTATTGCCATTATTCCATTCTTCTTTTGAATTACCATAAGTGGGATAGCCGTCATTTTCTTTAAGCATTTTTGCGAGGTGCATTAAATTATATGTCATAAATGTGGTATTACGTTTAGTAAAATCATTATCCAGCCCTGCTTTACCATCATCTCCATAACTAGGCCCAGGGCCAGCTTCTCCTATCCATCCAGCGTCTGCTTGTGGTGGTATGGAATAACCTACATGTTGCATAGCATATAGTATCCCCATGGCACAGTGTTTAATACCGTCTTCATTACCTGTTATAATAGTACCACCTACTTTTCCATAGAATTTATATTGTCCCTTATCGTTAGTAAGTCCACTCATGGCGTATAAACGTTCAATTAATAATTGCGCTTGTGACGATTTTTCACCTAACCAGATAGGAGTACCGATAATTAAAATGTCTGCAGCGTCCACCTTTTTATAAATATCATTCCATGCGTCGGTGTCCCATCCATGTTCTGTCATGTCAGGTTGTACGCCGGTTGCAACATCATGATCTATAAAACGTATGTGCTCCACGTCTACACCTTCATTTTTCATAATAGTTGCGCTAACATCCATTAGAACTTTAGTGTGACTTTTTTCTGGTGATCTTTTAAGAGTACAGTTTATGTAAAGTGCTTTTAATTTTGAAAAATCTGGTTTGTTCATCTTGTATTGTTTCAAGGTTTATTTTGATCTCGCTTTTGCAAAAGCGGAACTATATATTTTAAAATATTTCCTAATTTTTAGGCTGTTGCATTTTTTCTACCATTTTTAGAATCCATTTTTTTGGGATGATAGCTAGTGTGTATAGCATGGCTTTTTGAGTAAGGGAAAGCCCAGCTTTTATATCCATTTTACCTTTAATCATTGCGTTATAGGCTGTGGTAGCAACGTCTAGAGGTGTAGCGGTATTTTTAAACAATGAGGTTTTATCCATTCCCGATGTTTTACCAAAGCCAGTATCTGTAGCGCCAGGCATTACATTAGTCACTGTAATGTTAGTATGCGATAATTCTTGAGAAAGCGCGTTACTCAATGAGGTTACAAAGGCCTTAGTCGCAAAGTAAACCGCCTGCATAGGCCCTGGCATAAGACTCGCCGTAGAAGAAATGTTGAGTATTTTACCTTCATTGCGCTCTATAAAGTCTGGTATAAATAAACGACATAGATGTGTTAATGCGGTTATGTTAAGCATGATCATATTTTGATCTTGTGCCCAGTCTCTTTTATGAAACTTACCTATGCCGCCAAAGCCTGCGTTGTTTATCAAATAATCTACTGAAATACCAGCTGCCTTTACCTCGTCATAAATTTCTTGTGTGGCGTTTTTATGCGTCAGGTCTTTTACGATAACGTGTACAGATATGTTATACTGGTTTTGTAATTCTTCTTTAAGTAATAGTAATCGATCACCACTCCTGGCTATGATAACCAGATGTCCACCTTGTGAAGCATGTATTTTTGCGAGTTCTTTACCTATACCGCTGCTGGCACCAGTTATTAATGCAGTTTTCATTTTATTTATGTTAAAAAATAAAGATAATGAACTAATAAAGTAGTGTAACGGCGTTTATTTTAAGTTTAACAGCGTGTGAGAGGTATGTTAAATTCTTGTAAGACGGGCGAGATAATCATAATGTTCTCCTTTATGAACTAATTCTGCTTTTAAACCAGCTTTTTGAGCATGTGTTTTAAGAAGTTCAAAATCCATATATAACCAATTAAATGGTGCAGATTCTGTCCCTTTATATTGTAAAGAAAAAGTAACTTCTCCATAATATTCTTTGCTAGAGTCTACCCACAGGCCGCCATCTTCTTCGTCTTCATAGAGAAATCTTAGGTCAGAGCTATCGATAAGGATTTGTCCATTTTTATTTATTAAGTTTTTTAAATACTCTAGACAGGAAGTAGCACGAGATAATTTTTCAAAAATGCCTGTACCATTCATGAGTAGAAGAATCGTGTCGTATTTTTCTTTATGTTGCCATATGCTTTGTAGAACTATTTTAGAATCAGTTGATTTTAATCGTTCTTTTAATACCTTTATAGCTCCAGGGCTTTGATCTATCGCAGTAACATTAAGTCCATTACTTTCTAGATACAAAGAATGAGACCCAGCGCCAGCACCTACATCTAGAACAGTACCTGTAGAAAGGAGCAATGCTTTCTTTTCTAGAGCGGGCATTTGATCATAAGATCTAAAGAGGTAGGGAAGTGGCATGACGTCATCTTCCATAGTCGTGCTTAAAACTTTTATATCTCCACTATAATTTCCTTTATGAAAATCTACTAATGCATTACCGTAAAGGTCTGTTTCTATATCCACTTAAATATCTTTAAAACAAAATTAAGCTTTAAGAAATGAATAGCCTTTTCTTAAGTAAAGTTGAAGTAAGATTTAATTAACCCTTGAGCTGATTTAAAAATGTGGTACGTTTTGCTCTAGCTACTGGTATGCTGGTGTTGCCTTCTAGAATTACATAACCATCGTTTAAATAACGTTCTACAAAAATCATGTTTATGATGTAAGATTTATGCACATGATAGAAATCTTTATGATCTAATAATTTTTTAAAATGTCCTATACTGTGTGAGCTTAGTATAGGTTTACCATTTATAAAATGAATTTTAGTATAACCATCTACACCTTCACAATGGGTAATAGATTTAACTTTTACAAATTCTAGACCGACAGTAGAAGGAATAACGATCTTCTTTTTTTGAAATTTTTGAATACCTAGATTTTCTATTAATATTTTATTCTTTTCTAGTGCATTCTTATCCATAATGTTACGTGTAGCATTATCTACTGCCTCTACTAGATCTTCATTATCTATAGGTTTTACTAGATAGCCTATTGCACAATGTTTAATGGCATCGAGAGCGTATTGATCAAAAGCGGTGGCAAAGATAATTTCAAAATTAGGATTTGAAAATTGCTTTAATACTTCAAAGCCACTCATACCAGGCATAGCTATATCTATAAATACAAGATCTGGATTTAACTCGTTTATCGTGTCAAAAGCATCTTGAGGTTTTTCTATAGTAGCTACTATATCTAATGCGGTACAAAAACGAGAGATTTTATTTTTGAGAATAGCGATAGCCTTAGGCTCGTCATCTATAATTATGGTTTTTATATTCATTCTTCCTGGATGTGTTTAAAAGTAATGTAAACCGCTGTGCCTGATTCTCCTCTATGTATGGAACGATCTATGATCTGGTAATCAATGGACCATTCTTGACTTTCGTTTAAAATATCCAGTCGTTCTTTAATTACCTCACTACTGTGTGCTTTGGTATTAGCTTTTTGGTTTTTTTGAATCTCTCTAGATTTCTCACAACCTATACCATCGTCTATAATACTTACTTTGTAACTGTTTTTTTCGGGCAGTAGATCAAAGCTCATTAAAATATGTCCAGCCCCTAGTTTATGAAAGATACCATGATTAACAGCATTCTCTAACATGGGTTGTAAAATCATGGTTGGGATAAAGGTGTTTTCTTTATCTAGATCACTACCTACTTCTATGCTATAACTTATTTTCTCTTCAAATCTTAATTTCTCTATCTGTAAATATTTAACTAGAAACGATATTTCTTCTTCTAGAGTGATGATTTTCTTTCTAGAATAGTCAAAGAAAAGACGCATGAGTTTAGAGAACTTAGTAAGGTAATCTTCTGATATTTCTACTTCATTGCGTTGTATATAGTATTGAATCGCATTAAGGCTGTTATGTACAAAGTGTGGGTTGAGTTGACTACGCAGTGCATTAAGCTCGCTCGTGTGTTGTCTTTTTTGAGCGGCTAGTTGTTCTTCTAGTTTTTCATTAAGTAATTGATTCTTTCTATTATTAAAGGTGATAAACAAAGAGATAGTACCGATGGTAATGACCAGTACAAAAATAAAAACACCTATAAAATAGTCATAATTATTCATCTCGAGCAGATTTTAAACTTAAAGCATACGTAAAACAGCCGTACATAATCAGGTTAATAAAAACCAGTACACCACTTACCTGCCAGGTTAACCTTTTAAGATTAGGTAAAAATAACACGAGTGGCATCGCATTAATATGAAAAACAAATAAACCTATGGTAATCCAGAATGGTCTGTGATTTGTATATTTTTTTACCTTATTGTTAAGCAGCATTTTATTAAAAAAGATAAAAACATTAAGCGTTATAATTAATGCGGCAGCTATAACTATAGCAGGCAACTCGTCCACATAAGATTTCATATAAGATTCTACGTAATAAACACTAATTAAATAACTAGCAATCATTAAAATAGAGCTTATAATTGCTAGCCATTTCATTCTTAAATAAGAGTAAAACCAGTATATAGAGAATAGCATCGCAATCAACGTATAAAAATCTAGAACTATAGACGCATTCTTAACAAGAATCCAAACATAATAATTACTTATAATTTCTATGACGATGGTGAAACAAAGAAAAGGGAGAAATATCGATTCCTTTGTAGTACTCAAATACTTCCAGTTTTTAACAGTGACCCATGTAGTAATAAGAATCAACGCATAAATTATCGCCGTAGAAATATAATAATATGTATAGTCATGTGGCATAAAACTATGGGTATATTAAATCCTTAGGTGGCATTCCAGACGTTCCCTTATTAAGAGCATCTATTCCTGGGATATTAGTATCTATACCTGATTGTGTTGTACTTTTTTGTGGTGTAGAGCCATTATTAGGATTTCCTGTCCCATAAAAGAATACCGTAGTAACTGCCTTACCATCTTTAAGCGGTTCTTTAGTACCTAGATAAACTCTTATACCTAATTGATCATAATTGTTATCCTTACCATGTTGCTCTATATAGGCAATGTAGTTTTTAAGGTCTTTTAGATTAAACCATACCTCTCTAGTATCTTGATATACCTCACTATTTGCATCGATTAAAGAATCTCTCGATCCATTGTAAAGCATTTTTTTATAATTCTCTTCTAGTTGATTAGCCTCTTTATTAGAGATTTTACCATCTGTTTTGTTCCAATTCTCAGCTATTTCTTCTGGTGATGGTTCCTTATGTTTAGGAGTATCTTTAATCCACTCACAAGAAGTTAAGCTTATAGCGATGGTTAATAAAAGTAAAGGTTTAATAATCGTATTTTTCATGGTTGAGAAACATTGAGTTAGTGGTTAAAATTAAGGCTTTAAAATTATTTAAGTTAATTTTCTTAAATTTTCATTATTTGTTAGGAGTTAAAACTTCTCATTTTTACATGGATAGCATGCACAGACTGACATGTGGTCCTGTATTTTTCATAAGGGCTTAAATAGCTGTTAACTTTATTATTCTCCATAATTGATAAAGTATGGTTTTTAAAAATCCATATATATTTGTGTATTAAAAACTCGATTTAAAAAGAGAAAAGCCGCAGGATTACTCACCACGACTCTTCCCCTAAAATCTAAACGCTTACTTAAAATGGGCGATACAAATATGTGCCTGCATTAAGGTTTATAAAATAGCTAGTACAACATCGGTAGCTTTGGGTCTATAATCAGTAGGTTTAAAACTATCATTACATTATCATTAAACTGTCAGCTTGTCGTATTCTTTTAAATGGTACGAGGCTTGAAATAGGAATGGGGTATTTAACAATTCCGCTTTCGCGAAAGCGGAACAGATATAAACCTAATAGAATAAAAAATAATATGTCACAACAAGGAACCATTAACGTAGCGGTGGAAAATATTTTCCCTCTTATTAAAAAGTTTTTATACAGCGATCACGAGATATTCTTAAGAGAACTGGTCTCTAACGCAACAGATGCTACACTTAAATTACAACACCTGGCTAGAATAGGTGAGGCGAGTGTAGAACTAGGTGATCAAAAAATAGAGATTAAGATCGATAAAGAAGCAAAAACGCTTCATATCATAGATCAAGGTCTAGGTATGTCTGAAGATGAGGTGCAGAAGTATATTAACGAAGTAGCCTTTTCTGGAGCTGAGGAGTTTTTAGAGAAATATAAAGACACTGCAAAGGATAGTGGTATTATAGGTCATTTTGGTCTAGGTTTTTACTCTGCTTTTATGGTAGCAGACCAGGTAGAGATTATTACAAAATCTTTTAGAGGTGACGAGGCAGTACACTGGACTTGTGATGGATCTCCTAATTATACGCTAGAGGCTGCGACTAAGGAAGATTTTGGTACTGAAATTATTCTTCATATTTCTGACGACGAGACAGAATTTCTAGAAGAAAGCCGTATTACAGAGCTTCTTAATAAGTACAATAAATTCATGCCAGTGCCTATTAAATTCGGTATGAGAACAGAAACTCTAGAAAAACCAGAAGGAGCTGCAGAAGAAGATGCCGCGCCTACTGAAGAGGTAGATAATATAATCAATAATCCTTCTCCAGCATGGACTAAGCAGCCTAGCGAGTTAGAAGAAGCAGATTATAAAGGTTTCTATCGCGAGTTGTATCCTACGCAATTTGAAGAGCCTCTTTTTAATATACACCTTAATGTAGATTATCCTTTTAATCTAACTGGGATTTTATATTTCCCTAAGATGACCCAAGATCTTAATGTACAAAAGGACCGTATACAATTGTACCAAAACCAAGTCTATGTTACCGATAACGTAGAAGGAATTGTACCAGAATTCTTAACCATGTTACGTGGTGTTATAGATTCTCCAGATATACCGTTAAATGTATCGCGTTCTTATTTACAGGCAGATGGTGCTGTAAAGAAAATCTCTAGTTACATCACTCGTAAGGTAGCAGATAAATTAAAGAGTCTTTTCAACGATGACCGTAAAGGTTTTGAAGAAAAGTGGAACGATATTAAAATCGTTATCGAATACGGTATGTTGAGTGAAGAGAAATTCTTTGATAAAGCAGACAAGTTTGCTTTATACCCTACTGTAGACGGTTCTTATTACTTATGGGACGAACTGGTAGAAAAAATTAAAGACGCACAGACCGATAAAGATGGTAAGACAGTAATTCTTTATACGTCAAATAAAGAGACTCAACATTCTTATGTAGCGGCAGCGACAGAAAGAGGTTATGAAGTACTATTATTAGATTCTCCTATTATCTCGCACCTGATGCAAAAGTTAGAAGGATCTAAAGAGAATGTTTCTTTTATAAGAGTAGATGCTGACCACGTTGATAATCTTATCAAGAAAGATGAGGAGCAAATCTCTAAACTATCTGATGAGGAGAAAGAATCTCTTCAAAAAGTAATTACTGACACCATTAAGGACTCAGAATATACGGTTCAAGTAGAGGCGATGAGCAGTGATGCAGCACCGTTTATTATCACGCAACCAGAGTTTATGAGACGTATGAAAGAAATGCAAGCGTCTGGTGGTGGCGGTATGATGGGCTTTGGTAATATGCCTGACATGCACAATCTAGTGGTTAACGGTAATCATGAATTAGTACAATCTATCTTTAATGAAAAAGATGAAACTAAGAAAACTGGACTTATTCAACAAGCGGTAGACCTTGCAAAATTATCTCAAGGATTACTTAAAGGTGAGAAATTAACTGAGTTTGTGAATCGCAGTTATGGTTTAATTAAATAAGACTGTAGTAATTCTAATTTATTTTATGAAAGAGGTTGTCTATAAAAAGGCAACCTCTTTTTTTATATAGCAAAACAATAGCGTTCTAAACGATTAAAAAGAGAATGTCGATTCCTTCCTTAAAGTTATATTTTTAAGGTGCAACACAAAACAAAAACCATTCTCTATGTCAAATATAATTTTGTACTCTCGCTATATAAATAAGACTAACTACCAGATAAGTCTACACTTTCAAAGGCACCGGCGTCTGGAAAAATAGCTCTCGCGTTACCACCTATATCTAGAGTCTCACTAGTAGTAGGATTTGCGATACCGTTTGCACCACTTAAATTATCTATACGCAGTTTAAAATCATCAATATCTTCAAAAAGAGGGTCTTCATTGAATACACAATTTTCGTATAGACTAGAATTACTAATATCATAAGAAGGAAAACCATCAAAACTATTTGAGAAATCATTAAAACGCAGTAATGAATTTTCAAATTTAAAATTGAATGTAGAGAGTTGGTCATCTAACAACGCAAATTCAACATTACGATCACCATAGATAATACAGTTAGTAAAATCAGCTTCTAGCAAGTCTAACGATAGGTCTGTGTTAGGGAATATATTGCTTATAAATAGAGCAGGGTCTTGTCTAAAACTGTTATTCCAGTAATTAGAAATCGTACAGTTATTGAATTTATAAGCGCCACCTAGTCTAGCAATTACTGTAGACTGACCAGAGTTATGGAATATAGAATTACTTGCTTCTATAGATGCTGTTGTAGCTAGTAATGCTGTATTAGAACTATTAAATATTTTTGAATTATTTATTTTTAAAGTAGCGCCGTTAGAAGTAGGGTTAGAGCTATCCATAATAATACCGACACTAGCATTTTTTATGGTAGCATAATTAATCTCATGATCTTTACTACCAGCAGTAAGCCATATAGCAGTCCATTGTCCAGCTATATCTTCATAAAGAGGTTCTAAACGATCTCCCTCAAAAATGACCTCGTTTTCGAGATCTTCCGTATTAGAAAGAGCTCCGTTAACTTTTAAGGTCCCTTCGTTTGCCACGATAATACCGCTGCCAGCATGAAAGTGTATTCTCGCTCCAGAGTCTATAGTAAGTGTCTTGTTAGATGGTACTCCAGCAAAACCATATATAACATACGGCTTTTCATTGGTAAAATTAAGCTGATCATCATCTAAGAAAAATCCAGAAATGCGTATTTCATTACCATCAGTGTCCGTATCTAACAATAAAGTCTCTTCTACACCTTGAGCATCGCGCTCTGGAAAAAGAAAAATAGCATCTTGTATTAAAGTCACCAATTCTACTTTTTGGAGATTACCGCCAGCATCAAACTCTATGGTATCTTCATAAAGAAACTCAGTGTCAGATGTAAAGTCCATGATGTCTACCGTGGTTTCTACAAAAATGTACATAGAATCCTGGGCAAGTAATTCTACATTTTCAAATACTTTTCCAGGTGCACCATCTACAGATAACCTATAATTTGAATTTGTACCTTGTGCAAGAGCAACTCTAGGAATGACTATGTCGTCACTACTGCGATTATATACTTTAAAAGTTCTTGTGCTAGAACCTATATTAGAAAAAACAGTGTCTAGATATACGGTATCTTGAGAGAATTCTAAATTTCCTGTACTGGCAGTAAATTCAAAATCATTTCTACAAGAAGAAATGCTAACTAGAGTAATGATGCTAATAAGGACAGTAATTATATATTTCATGTTGTTTCAAATAGATCTCTCATTTCCTGAGATATTTTAACTGGTCTGCCGTTTTTATCAATCGCACACCAGTCAGAGGTGGTTGTAACTAATAAGTCCATCGTAGACTCTTTATATATTTCTATAAAACGTTCATAACGTACGTTTGTTGCTCTACCTACTTGGGTTTTAATCAGTATTTTATCACCCAGAACAGCCGCTTTTTTGTACTCTATACAGTGTTTGAGCATTACCCAGTCAAAGTTGTCTAGCATCTCTGGTGTGGCAACCGTAGTCCAGTGCTCTGTCGCGATATCGTTTGCCCATTGTACATAAACGACATTATTTACGTGATCTAGGTCGTCTATTTCTTCTATAGCAACGGTACGTTTTTTCTCAAAAACAGGAAGGTGAGCTTCAATCATTATTTTACTATATCGATTTCAAACATTTTAGGCCATCTTTTACCAGTAATAAAAAGCCTATTATTCTTCTTATCATAAGCAATACCGTTAAGCACATTATCAGATTCAGAGTAGTTAGGGATTTCTTTAGTAATACTATTCAGGTTAATCGCACTTTCTACAACACCATTCTTAGGGTTGATAATCATGATTAAATTAGTAGTATAAACGTTTGCATATATTTTACCATCTATCCATTCTAATTCATTTATTTTAGAAACCACACCATCGGCACTTACTACTTCTATGTAACCTAGTTCTTCATAAGTATTAGGATCTATTTTCCATATTTTAGAAGTACCATCGCTTTTATAAAGATAAGTGCCATCGTTAGTAAGTCCCCAGCCTTCTAGACTGCGGTTGTATTTAAATTCATCTATTTTATTTAAGTCTAGGTCATATACATAACCTATTTTACTTTGCCAGGTTAATTGATACACCTTATTATTAAGTATAGTCATACCTTCTGCAAACTGGCTAGCAGGTAGATCTACTTTTTTTACCACCTCGCCAGTTTCTACATTAGTAATTCTTAGATCACTTTCTTTAAATTGGCCAGTACTTTCATAGAGTGCATTTTCATGAAACTCTAGTCCTTGTGTATATGCATTAGTATTGTGAGTATAGGTGTTGAGAATATTGTACTTGTAGATTTTAGCTTTTTTTGCAGGAATTCTTTTTATTTTGGTAGACACCGTAGTATTCATACCGTCCTTATATATGGTAGCTTTAAAAGTAAGATTTCCATAAGGTTGATTTTTCAGCTTTCGCGAAAGCGAGTTTCCACCAGCACCATCGATAACGGCATCATTTTGACTCCATATAATACTATCTGCACCTATAGATCTGTCATCAATTAGAGATAATTGGACTGTATCGTCCTCATTCCACTTTAATTTTGAATTAGAAACCTCTAATTTATAATTTTCTTTAAAAGTTTCTATGTCTGTTTTACAGCTTGATAATGAGATCACTGCTACGATTAGTAAAACCGAATTTTTCAATTTCATAATATTTTTTTATCAAGTGGAAAGATAGTTATAAAAAAGCATGAGAAAAACCTTTGTGTAAGTAAAACTAGAATGTATATTTGCACCGGGCAAGTCCTACACAACCAGCTCCTGCTGAACTCCTCCAGGGCGGGAACGCAGCAAAGGTAAGTGGTCGTAGCGGTGTGATGTAGGTAGCTTGCCTTTTTTTTCTTTCTCCTTTTTAGTGATTTCTTCACATTAGTTTTTAAAATATTTTATGAAAAGAGTAGTATTGGTTACCGGTGGTTCTTCTGGTATAGGAAAAGCCATTGCATTATTTCTTCAAGATAAAAATTATACAGTTTACGGTACGAGTAGAAATCCAGATCGCTATCCAGATAGTTCTATAAAGTTACTTGCTCTAGACGTGCAAGATCAAAACTCTATTCATAATGCTGTTAATCTTCTTTTAGAAAAAGAAGGAAAAATAGATGTGCTTATTAATAATGCCGGTGTAGGTATTACAGGACCTATGGAAGAGACTCCTATAGACCAGGTTAAAAACGCGATGGACACTAATTTTTATGGTCCATTAAGAGTTTTACAAGCGGTGTTGCCAGTAATGAGAAAACAAAAATCTGGACGCGTCATTAATATAACTAGTATTGCAGGTTATATGGGTTTACCATATCGTGGTATCTACAGTGCTAGTAAAGGTGCGCTAGAAATAGCAACTGAAGCATATCGCATGGAATGTGCACATCTTAATATTCATTTTAGTAATGTAGCGCCTGGTGATTTTGCAACTAATATTGCAGCTGGTAGATTTCATGCTCCAGTTATAGCAGGAAGTGATTATGAATCGGGCTACACACATACTTTAAAGTTAATCGACGAGCATGTAGATAGTGGTCAGGACCCTAAAGAAGTGGCCTCAAAAATCTATGAAATTTTACAAAAACCTAATCCAGGTATTCATTATAAAGTAGGTAGTTTTTTACAAAAATTTTCTATTTTTCTTAAAAAAATCCTTCCTGAAAAGACCTATGAAAGTATGCTTAAAAAGCATTACGGACTTTAAGAATAGGTACTTTTTCTAGCAGGTAGTTAGTTGATAGGTAGTCTTATTTTTTTAAATTATAAACCATACGGTAACTAATGGTATTAAGGATTTCTTATCTTCTATTAATAATAGTTATAATCGTACTTTTTACAAATGTTGTATCTATTTATATAAAGCTTTAAAAAAAATAAGAATGGTAATGATTTTTCTTTTTTAAAGAAATAGGATATCGCATCAACTTATTAAGGAAATGTAATTATCAGAGAATCTTGATTTATATGTACAGCGCATAAAGAAATAGTTGTACTTTGATCTAAAACAAGGGTTTACAAGCAGGTTTATATTCCTAGGTATTATTGTTCACTTAAATTTATATGTAATTCCGCTTTCGCGAAAGCGGAACCTGCATCAATGATCTTTCTTAAAGGGCTCAATTAATTGTTCATGAAAGGCATCAGGATAATTTTCATCCCCAGGAAATCCTAATTCTAATTCTCCGTCGTGGTAAGGAATGTGTGCGGTACCAAACATATAATCCCAAACACTTAACGATAGACCATAATTAACCCCATGGGTAACCCCTTTAGGAAGTTTTTTTGCATGATGCCAGAGGTGCATTTTTGGATTATTTAATAGATATTTTAAAGGTCCATAATCCCAATTTAGATTGGCGTGATTTAAGTGACCTATAAAAACAGCAATCATATGTATAATTATAAATTGATCGATACTAAATCCTATCATCGCTAGCGGCAAATACTGTAATGACTTATAGCATATAGTTTCCATAAAATGAAACCTAAATTGAGCCGCAAACCCCATTTCTTTAATACTGTGATGTACTTTATGAAATTCCCATAAAAAAGGAACACGATGCAATAGTCTGTGAATATTCCACTGGATAAAATCGGCTATAATAAACATGATTAACAGTTGCGTCCATATAGGTAAAGTATTTACCTCTATCGCAACTAGGTTAGTAATACCTATTTGTGCCAGGCTATCGTTAAAAAGTTCTACAAAAACATCAGAAATGGCATTATAACCTATTAAAGAAAATAAGAAGAAATTAAAGAATAGATAAAATAAATCTAGCCAAAAATCTCTGCGTAATATTTTTTGATTTTTACGCCACGGCAGCCATATCTCCAGTACAAAAACTAGTAAAGAAATCACAAGTAGCCAGTAAAAGTAATTAGTCCATGATGGGGTCATAATTTCACCCCACAAGTAAGAAGCATATCCTTTAAAGGAGCCTGTAAAGATATCTATATATTTTTTCATGCTGTTTCAGGTTGTGTTATCAAATATAAAACTAGTCTTTAAAAAGGACTACTATAACGTTGTATTATATTAGAAATCTATAATGGTATAATATCATTATCTTATTTTACTTTTACCTTATAAAAATGTATTCATGAAAAAGCTTCTATATCTATTCACTTTGTGTATTCTGGTTGCCTCTTGTAAAAAGGTAACAGACAAAGAAATATCTCTCCCAAAAGAGTCAACATACTTTGACTGGAGCGCTGCAAATGTTTATTTTCTTTTAACTGATAGATTTAATAATGGCGATATCTCTAATGATAGCATTGTAGAGAGAAATGAAAAAACGGCAAAGCTGAGAGGCTCTAAGGGTGGTGATTTTGCAGGTATTATTCAAAAAATTGACGAAGGATATTTTACTGATTTAGGAATAAATGCCATCTGGTTAACCCCTATATGGGAGCAAATACAAGGTGGTGTAGATGAAGGTACAGGGTTTTCTTATGCTTTTCACGGCTACTGGGCAAAGGACTGGACGGCAGTAGAACCTTCTTATGGTACACTAGAAGAATTCAAATCGCTAGTTAAAAAAGCGCACGATAAGGATATTAGAATCTTACTAGATGTAGTCATAAATCATACAGGACCGGTAACAACACAAGATCCATTATGGCCAGAAGACTGGGTACGCACAGGTCCTAGTTGCACATATCAAGATCAAGAAACAGCTGTTACCTGTACACTTACTAATAATTTACCTGATATAAGAACAGATAGTAAACAAGAGGTAGAACTACCTGCTATTCTAAAAGAAAAATGGAAGAAAGAAGGTAGATACGATCAGGAAATAAAAGAACTAAATGATTTTTTTACCAGGACAGGGCTTAAAAAAACTCCTTCTAATTATTTAATTAAATGGGTGACAGACTATGCTAGAGAAACTGGTGTAGATGGTTTTAGAATAGATACCGTTAAACATGTAGAAGAGTCTGTGTGGGCTACCTTTAATGAACAGGCTAGACTTGCTTATAACGACTGGAAGAAAAACCATCCTCAAGAAGTCATTCATGATGACGAGTTTTTTATACTAGGCGAGCTTTATGGTTATCAGGTGAGCGGCGGTAGATCTTATCCTTTTTCTGATGTAGAAGTAGATTACTTTGATGCTGGCTATGATGCACTGATCAATTTTGGATTTAAAAGTCATGCTATATCAAATTATAAAGAACTCTTCAAAAGGTATGATGGTTTTAGAAAAAAACTTTTAAAAGAAAACCTTGGTAATGAAGCATATTTCATGAATTATATAAGCTCTCATGATGACGGGCAACCCTTTGATGTCTCTCGTATTAAAGCAATAGAATCTGCGACAAAACTACTGCTTACACCGGGAATGACTCAAATATATTACGGAGATGAGATCGCTAGACCCTTAATTATAGAAGGCACAGAAGGAGATGCGACTCTAAGATCTCAAATGAACTGGGAAAACACCCAGCCAGCAATTCTTAAACATTGGCAAAAGTTAGGTAAATTTAGAAATAAACACGTTGCGATAGGAGCAGGAGAACACTTCTCTCTAGAACACGATGGAAATGGTACTCTTGCAGCTAGATTCTATGATAAAGATAACCACCAAGATACCGTTTTGATAGGTGCAGGATTAGATAACGAGAAATTAGAAATAGATGTAAAAAAAGTATTTCCTAAAGCCACTAGATTGCGTAACGCCTATACTGCAAAAAAACTGCCTGTTATTAATGGAAAAGTAACTGTAAAGGTAGAAAATGGAGTAGTTCTTCTAGAGCGATTGTAAAATAATAGAAAGTATTTGTATGTTTTACAAAGCAACACACGCACAACTGGTCTGGGTTCTAGACTATAGACTTAACAATTATATAAGGAATACATTTATTAAACTATAATCGTTTTACTTAGAGGTAGAGATGAAAAATTTGTTTTATTGATTTTATAATCAGCTTAGTATAGGTATGTTTTTTAAGATAGGAGCGTTGTTTATCTATTCATAAAAACCTCTTCCTTTTAAAATAAATCTACTGCTGTAAATTAGATAGAGATAGACAGCTATTCTTTTATAATTTGCCACGTAGTTCACTAATCTACCCTAAATTTTGAGTAGAATTAGATTGAACTTAATTTTAAGTAGCTAGTGGAGTTCCGTTTTAGAATAAGCGACATAAAACCAAGTACATAAAGAATGTTTTATCTTTAAAGTCTTAACAAATAATAATGATGAAATATCTAATTTATGCTCTTGTGGTAACTACGGTTGTAAGTTGTAAAAAAGCCATAACTCCTAATAAAACTGTTAAAACACAGAACGCGCACATAGTAGATACTATTGCTAGACCGCAATTAACTTTAAAACAAGCTAATAATCTTGTAAAATTACCGCTACACTGCATAGAAACAGAATATCCTAATAAAATGGGGCATGTAACTTCTAGCCCAGAAGATCAAAAAAGACCAACCGTACAACATCCTGTATTCTACGGTTGTTTTGACTGGCATAGTGCGGTGCACGGCTATTGGAGTGCAGTGACCTTATTGAAAAGCTTTCCAACATTAGAGGCTAAAGAAGAATTACTGCAAAAAATAAAACATAATCTCACGGCACAAAATATTAAGGTTGAAATCGCTTATCTCAATACCGCAAACAACACTAGCTTTGAGCGTACTTATGGATGGGCATGGTTGCTTAAATTACAACAAGAACTCGATTCTTGGGATAGTCTAGAAGGCAAAAAGTTATCGGTTATTTTACAACCTTTAACAGATATTATAGTGAGTAGGTACATGAGCTACCTTCCTAAATTAAATTATGCGATACGTGTAGGTGAGCATTCTAATACCGCTTTTGGGATGGCATTTGCCCATGATTATGCAGTACATTCTAAAAATCATGCCTTTAAAAAGAGTATAGAATCTAGAGCAAGAGATTTTTATTTAAATGATACTGACTGTCCTATTTCCTGGGAGCCTAGTGGGTATGATTTTTTATCACCGTGTCTAGAAGAAGTAGATATTATGAGAAGAATATTATCAGAAACCGATTTCCACTCATGGATAAAAGAATTCTTACCAGGAATAGAAAGTGGAAATTTAGAGATAGAAATAGGTAAAGTATATGATCGCACAGACGGGAAATTAGTCCATATAGATGGTTTAAACCTAAGTCGTGCCTGGGTACTTTATGGACTAGCAGCACAATACCCACAATACCATCATCTCATAGAAACGGCAGATGCTCACATGGTTCATACCCTACCTAATCTAGTAGCTGATGATTATGCTGGTGGACACTGGTTAGGGAGTTTTGCGATCTACGCATTACAGAATGTGAGAAAGAAGTAAATACACTACATCCTCATTTAGTAAATCGTTAAACTATATTTAATCCTGGTGATAAATTAAGAAAAAGTTGGTTAATTCGTTTTTATGAATAGACAGCCAGCTACAGAAATTTTTAAATGGAAACATCTACCATCTTTATTGTGGAGTAGTGCAAAAAAATGGAATGATGATGACGTATGGCAATTAAGCGCTAGCGTTGCCTATTATGCGATTCTAGCATTGCCTGGTCTTATAGTCATACTTATAAATCTAGTAGGTTCTGTATGGGATACAGAAATAGCAACTGGAAGATTAACATCAGGTCTTACCTCGCTTATAGGTTATGATGCTGCAGAGGATATTAATGGTATGCTGCAAGCAGCTAGTACCGATCAGGACAGCTGGATTGCCCAGATAATAGGTATAGCCACATTAGTATTTGCTGCAACTGGAGTCTTTTATCAATTACAACTAGCTCTCAATAAAATATGGAAACTTAAGATTAATCCTAAAACACCCTGGTGGAAGCTAATTACCGATCGAGTAAAAAGTTTTGGTTTCATTTTAGTTTTAGGTTTTTTGATTTTAATCAGCTTTATTTTGACAGCGATTATAGGAATTTTACAAGACATGATACAAGATCACATTGCGTCATACGTGGGTAATCTGGCATTAATTATTAATTATTTAGTCTCGCTAGGTATTATCTCAGTACTTTTTGGTCTTATGTTTAGATATTTACCAGACGCTAGATTAAAATGGAAAATGGTATGGCCAGGTGCTTTGTTGACTGGTGTTTTATTTGAAACAGGTAAATTTTTATTAGAAATTTATTTTACACAATCCTCGCCAGCTAGTGCTTATGGAGCCGCTGGTCTTATAGTGTTGTTGTTACTTTGGGTCTCCTACTCTTGTTTAATTCTGTTCTATGGGGCAGAGTTTATTCTGGTATATGTAAACCGTTATGGCTCCGGGATATTGCCTAATTCTAAAGCATTAAAATATAAAGAAGAATTAGTTATTACAGATAAAGGTGAAGAAGTAACTGATGAAGATATAAAAGAAATACTTCTCTCAGACATTAATAAAATAAAGCATAAGTAAACCGCTTCCGCGAAAGTGTGCCACTCATAAACACCTCATGATTACGATTGTGTTAGATTCTAAAAGTATCGTTAATTCATGTTTTATTAGGAAAAAGATTACAGACCCATTCCTATCTTTAAAACAAAAAAATGAGCACAGAAAACCTTAATCAAAAACAAGCAAGAAAAAAATATCTAGAACTATCTAGAAACATTAAAACAGCTATGATGCTTACTAGTCTTGGGTCTGTTCCAGTTCCTGCCATTCCCATGACTCCTAAAGAAGTGCTAGATAACGGTGATGTTATCTTTTTTAGTAAAGCCAGTAGTGAGCATAATACGCACATCCATACATCAAATAAAACTCAGTTGATTTATAGCGACCCTAATTCTAAAGAATTTTTAAGTGTTTATGGTTCTACAATCGTTTCTACTAATCAAGAATTGATAGAAAAATATTATGATAATCTTGATAATAATTGGTTTCAAAGTAAAAATGACCCAGAGTTAACAGTTCTTATTTTTACACCAGAAAAGGGTCATTATTGGGACGTTAAGACTAAAACATTAGTGACACTAGCAAAATTAGCGTACACTAAAATAACTGGAGACAAAACAGAAGTAGGAATATCTGGAAATCTCAAATTATAGAAACAACTATTTTATGGCTTTTAATGTATTCTAAGTTCAAGTAATAAGTGCAACATAAATATTTAAAACAGATGGGCCTAGCCCCATCTGTTTAAGGCTCAATATTTATATTATACCATTTTTATTTTGAAAAGTCGTTATTTATAGTTATATTTATGGATGGCAAAACCGAAAGAATTTTTGATAACTGAGAGCTTTGAAGAGCTCAAAAAACTACGTAAACAACATAAAGATTTGAACCTAGCCAAGCGTGTTCTATGGTTGATT
>NZ_CANLXZ010000019.1 GCF_947495285.1 uncultured Nonlabens sp.
TATCGAAACCACTTAATTAGCTTTGTGTCTATTTTATTTTTAAATTTAATGCTTCGTAAAACAATAAATATTTTTTTGTGCTGTCAATATCTCAATGAACTCCCCCAAACATTATAGCTAAAATCTTACTGCAAATCTTCACGACTTACTAACTGATCCTTTAACTTCTTTGAAGAACTTTTGCCTCGTTAAACATATATCTGTTTTCCTAAGCGGCTGCGAATATACAACCCTTTTTCTTTAACTTCCTAACTTTTTATTAATAAAATCTAAACTAAATTGGAAGAATATCAATAACTAATTGATATAAAGTATATTAAAATTTTTAAATGATAAAAATATAAAGTATATTACATAAATTATTCAACCCTATTTAGATTTTGGTTTTGAATAGTCAATAAATAACGGTATCTACAAAACATTAATCCGAATGAAAGGGTTAAACCTGTAAATAATCCGATCCAAATTCCTTGTAAGCCTAAATCAAGAGATTGACTTAGCAAATACGATATAAGTAAACCTATTACCCAATAAGAAAAGAAACATATAAGACTAGGTACCCAAACATCTTGTAATCCTCTTAGCGCACCTAACATGACGACTTGAAAACCATCGCTTAGTTGAAAAAATGCAGCAATTAAAAGTGCTCCAGCTGCTAGTTGTACAACCTCCCAATCATCGATATATAAGTACGGAAGTTGATTCCTGAATAAAATAAAACATAGTGCGAAAAATAGCTCCACAATAAGTGTCAATAAAAATATAGACTTGACAATTCTTTTCAACTCACCAAATTGATTCAGTCCTTTTTGATTACCGACTCTAATAGTAGCAGTCACACCTAAACCTACTCCTACCATGAATGTTAAAGCTGAAAGATTTAAGGCTATTTGATTTGCAGCCTGACTACTAGTTCCTAGTAATCCAGATAAAATAATTGCTGCTGTAAACAAACCTACTTCAAAAAACATTTGCAGAGCAGTAGGAAAACCAAGGTTCAACAATTTAGTCATAATACCTGCAGATTTGACCTTTATGAAAACAAGGTATTGTTTCAATTCTTTTTTAGTTAATAAGAAAGCTAGAATAATCAACACCATTACTATTCTAGAGATAAACGTACCTATCCCTGCACCTTCTACCTCTAATCTTGGAAAACCGAACTCTCCATATATAAATAAAAAATTCAAAAATACATTTATCAGATTAGCAATTATAGAAGCTGTCATGGAGTAGACCGTTTTTGATAAGCCATCGATAAATTGCTTTATAGCCTGAAACATCATTAAAGGAATCAAAGACAACGCAACCCATCTCATATAAGGGATAGCCAATTCCACAACTTCTTTAGGTTGATCTAACATTGACAAAATAGGTTCACAAAGAAGAACCACAAAAGTCAATAGCACACCTATAATCGTACATAATATAAAACCTTGTTTAAAAATCGAGCCTATTCTACCTATATCCTTTTTAGCATCTGCTTCTGAAACAAGTGGGGTTATAGCAAATGAAAAACCTATACCTATAGAGAGTGCTATAAAAATTAATGTGTTTCCTAAAGATACAGCCGCAAGTTGCGCCTTACCCAACTTACCTACCATAACGTTATCTGCTAGCGCTACTAGTAAATGCGCTATTTGACCAACCATGATCGGTACCGCTATTTTTAAGTTTGTTGAAAATTCTCTTGTATAATCTTTTAGTGCCATCTTGAATTGTAAAGAGGCGCAAAAGTAGTGAGATTCAGGATCTATACAACCATCTAATCCATGCTATTATCAACCACTCCATACTGGTCAAAAAGATAAATTAAGCTAGTCATTGTAGCCGCACCTAATTCTAATTCTCTTTTATTAACAGCTTTAAAAGTATCATTTGCCGCATGATGAAAGTCAAAATATCTTTGAGAATCTGGACGTAAACCAGCTAGTACGGTACCGCTATCTTTTAAGGGACCTACATCTGCACCACTGCCACCTTTTTCAAAATAATGAATTAAATAAGGTTTAAAAAGCTCTTTCCAAGAATGAACAACTTTCATTTGCTTATCGGTTGTGTCAAAGCTAAAACCTCTAGGGGAAAAACCACCTGCATCACTTTCTAAAGCAAAAATATGATTCTCATTTTTTGCCTTTGCTTGTTTTGCATACTCACGAGCTCCTTTTAATCCATTTTCTTCATTCATGAATAGTACAACTCTAATGGTTCTCAAGGGCTGGTAATCTAATTTTTTCAATGTTTCTAGAACCTGCATAGATTGCACCACACCAGCACCGTCATCATGACTACCATCACCTAAGTCCCATGAATCTAAATGACCACCTACAATAATGACTTCATTAGGATACTTAGCTCCTTTGATCTCTCCTATTACATTATAACTTTCTACATTACCCCAAACTGTGCAATCCTGTTTTAAGAAAAACTGAAGATTCTTATCTAGAGATAAGTAAGTATGTAACTTTTCAGCGTCGTTTGTACTTATTGCCGCAGCTGGAATATAATTTTCTACATCTAAGTCTCCATAACTCATAGAGCCGGTATGTGGAAAATCGTCCTGTCTTAAATTCATTGATCTAACTATAACACCTACAGCACCATATTTACCAGCTTCTTCTGCACCGCTGTATCGTTGATCTACACAGCCACCGTATGCCTCAAAAGTTTGAATTTTTGTAGGATCCATAGGTCTGTTATAGAACACAATTTTACCTTCTATTTCTTTTCTCCCTATTTGGGCTAATTGCTCTAAAGAAGTAACCTCTACCACTCCAGCCTTTATACCAGCTTCTCTAGTGGGAATAGAACCACCTAATGCGCAAACATTTACATTAATAGTTGAAAAATCATTTAATTGTATGTAGGCAAATTCTGGAGTACCACGTGTCCATTTAGGCACCATTACAGATTGTAATTCTGTGCGAGAAGAAAATTTTGCTATTTCCTTTTCTGTATATTCTACAGCTCTTTGAGCCTGTATGGAACCAGATAATCTTCCTCCTATATTATTAGATAGGTAATCTAACCACTCATAACTTTTGGACTCTGTAAGGCTGTAGTCATAAATTTTCTTAAGCATTAATGAATCTGCTTGAGATGTTTGTACTAGTTGCGCTTTCGCGAAAGCGGAACACAACAAAATAAGGAATCCAATAGTATGTAGTTTATTCATTTTCTAGCTCTTCAATGTATTTTTTAATATTTCCTGAAACCTCGTCATCTATTTGGGGTGGTTGAATGTACTCCTTTTGAGTAAGTGCATGCGCCAGTATTTTTGCGACTAATAATCTGGCCATGGGTTTATCATCTGCTGGGATGATGTGCCATGGAGCAACGTCTGTATGCGTGTGTTTAATAGCCTGTTCATAACAGTACATGTATTTATCCCAAAGTTTACGTTCTTTCAGATCGTCTTTTGAGAATTTCCAATTCTTTTCTGGTGTTCTCAATCTTCTTAATAGGCGTCTTTTTTGTTCTTCTTCACTTAAATTAAGGAAAAACTTAAAGATAAAGGTTCCGTTTTGAGTTAGTTCCTTTTCAAAATTATTGATCTGGTTGTAACGCATTTGCCAAAACTCTTCTGTAGCGTCTTCTGGCCCATTAAAATCAGGCAAGTTTTCTGCCATGAGATATTCTGGATGCACACGAGTAACTAAGACATTTTCATAATGGGTTCTATTAAAAATTCCAAAATGTCCCTTAGAAGGTAGCGCGATATAATGCCTCCATAAATAACCATGTGATAATTCTAAATCTGTAGGCACTTTAAAACTGTGCTGTACAACACCTCTTACATTAAAATCTTTAAAAACCTCTCTTATCAGACTGTCTTTACCAGAGGTATCCATACCTTGAAAACACACAAGTACCGCATGTTTATCATGTGCATAGAGTCTTGCTTGAAAATCTGCAAGTTCTCTTCTTACTTTTTCCAGTTCCTTTTTGGCTTCTTTTTTTGATAGTGCCTTCTTAGGCAATGTAGAATGTTCTTTAAGCTGCAACTTTGTAGATGCTTTGAATTCTTCTGAATGGATTTTATACATATTATTTACTTGCAAAAAGTTTTACATCTGTCTCACTAATTTCATCACCTCCTAATATAATGAGTCGTTCTACAACGTTGCGCAACTCTCGTATATTACCAGTCCAATCGTATTCTTGTAATAGTTTAAATGCTTTGTTTTCAAATTTCTTTGCTGCATTACCTTGTTCTTTGGCAATTTTTGCTGCAAAATGGTTAATCAATAAAGGAATATCATCTCTTCTATCGTTTAATGAAGGGACGTTAATTAGTATTACCGCAAGTCTGTGATATAAATCTTCTCTAAATTTCTTATCTTCTATCTCTTGTTTAAGATCTTTGTTAGTCGCTGCAAGAATTCTTACGTCTACCTTTATATCTTTATCACTACCGACACGTTGTATTTTATTTTCTTGTAACGCTCTTAGGACTTTGGCTTGCGCTTTGGCACTCATATCCCCTATTTCGTCTAGAAAAATAGTACCTCCGTTTGCTGCTTCAAATTTTCCTGCGCGGTCTTTATTAGCTCCTGTAAAACTACCTTTTACATGACCGAATAACTCGCTTTCTATTAACTCACTAGGTATAGCCGCACAATTCACTTCTATAAAAGGGCCTTTTGAACGGTCGCTTTTTTCGTGTAACCAGTGGGCAACAAGTTCTTTACCAGTACCATTTTCTCCTGTAATTAAAACTCTAGCGTCTGTAGGTGCTACTTTTTCAATAATATTTTTTATAATAACGATTAACTCGCTATTTCCTATCATCTCATAGTTTTTACTCACTTTTTTCTTGAGACGTTTGTTCTCTACTACTAGCTTTTTATTATCTAGCGCATTGCGTACTGTGTTTAAAAGTCTATTTAAATCTGGTGGCTTTGAAATATAATCAAAAGCTCCTAGACGCATCGTGTTTACTGCCGTATCTAGATCTCCATGTCCTGAGATCATGACGATAGGAATTTCTGGCTTTATTTTCTTAATAGCCTCTAGGAC
Organism: uncultured Nonlabens sp.; assembly: GCF_947495285.1. GTDB lineage: Bacteria > Bacteroidota > Bacteroidia > Flavobacteriales > Flavobacteriaceae > Nonlabens. The sequence goes on from NZ_CANLXZ010000019.1 coordinate 5,020, forward strand.
TTCTACACCGTCCATTTTAGGCATTTTTATATCACATAGAACAAGATCATAATCGTTATCCTTTATCAACTCTATACCTTCTAGACCGTCTACTGCCTCTACGACATTGTAATCTTTACTTTCTTCTGATAATATTTTACTTAAAACGCGACGTATCGCGCCTTCATCTTCTATAAGGAGAATATTTGCCATTATTATATTTTAAATTTTATTCCTATTCTAGAATAAAACGTATTAGTATCATTAAGTGTTACTACATCATCACCATTATCATCTCTAAGTCTGATGTCATTAATAAATGTATAACCTGCATAAATATAAGCCGAAATATGCTTAGTAAAATTATGTTGGTATCCAGGTCCGAACATTGCAACGGTCATAGAAACATCTTCTGCGACACCTCTTGTGGTAGGCTCGTCATTTTGAATATTTGCATAAAAACCATCTAGACGCGCATATAATTGCACATCATTTTTCTCATTAAATCGATATTTAAGATTCATTTTAGGAGCACCTAATGTAAAACTCCAGCTTTCATTAAGTTCTCTATAGTAATTAAGATAAGGTAATGGAAAAGGTCTACCTGCTGTGGTAGAGTATTGTACTCCTACCACTAGCTGCCATGGTTTACCACCATCTTGTCTTTTCTTTTCATTTTTTATAAAATAAACACTACCTATGAAAAAGTAATCGTCGCTACGTGCTTTTCCCTCGTCAAAATTTGAAGCTACTAATAGGCCAGCTCTTGATCCAAAACGCCAATTATTTTTCATAGGAAATGTATAGCCCAGTGCGACTTGATAACTTTCATATCTATCTGAGCCAAAATCTGTAGCTCTGAAATTATCTCTAACTAAATATTCTACGTTTCGGTACTCTAGGTAAGGAACAAGATAACTAGCATCTCCCACTTTGAGCGGTACGTTCACAAAAGTCCTGAATCTTCTAAAGCTGTTATTAGAATTACTTTGAGGAAAGTATGTGTACTCTGCTCTGAAAAGATCTGTTCCTTGTGAGTACGCTTTTGCGAAAGCGAAAACACAAAAGACTAAAAAACTAGTTCTTATAATTTTATTTAATCTAGCTATTTCTGCTATTTTTAGACTCTTCATCTATTTATTATTTATTATATGAATATCTCTTTGCGGAAATGGAATGCTCACATTATTTACTCTGAACGCTTTATCAATGTCAAATCGTATAGCACTTTTAATACGAGGCTCTGTAAAAGCATCTCTTACAAAGAAGTAAACTGCAAAATTTAATGAACTATCGCCAAATTCATTAAACATGACAAATGGCTCTGGACTTTGCAATACTCCTTTTTGATTTCTTACACATTCTATAAGTAATCTTTCTATTAATCGCGTATCACTGCCATAAGCAACACCTACGTTTACTTGTTCTCTAGTTTTAGGATGGTTTTGAGTATAATTATAAACTATTTCTGACATGAAAAGATGATTAGGGATAATCAATATTTTATCATCACGAGTAATTATTCTCGTACTCCTTAATTTTACTTCAAAGACACGGCCTACTTTGTTATTAATTTCTATAATATCATTTACTAGAACAGACCTGTCTATTAATATAGTTACCCCAGCAATTATATCTTTAAATAGATCTTGTAATGCAAAACCTAAACCTACAAATAATGCTGCACTAGCGGTTAAAAGTCCTGTAAGGTTCACGCCACTAGAATGCAAGACTGAGATAATTACTATGATGTAAACAATGTAATTAAAGAATTTAAAGGCACTCTCAAATTTGAGCTTATCTGGAGTATCCATCTTGCGTGTAACTACCTTTCTAACACCTCTTAATATGAAAGTAGTTATCAAGATGGCAAGTACTGCAAGAATGAGCATCCAAGTATTTAAATGAAAACCTCCATTTTTACCTGGCGCTATAATCTCATGAGTTAGAAACTCCTGTATTTTAACCCAATTTAAACCCATGACTAATATCGCAACCATTTATACAGCTCTTTCCAATTTGTTTTTTTACCGTACATTAAAATTCCTATTCTATAAATTTTGGCAGCTAGCATCGCTACACCTATGATACTTATGTATAATAATAACATACTTAATGCTATTTCCCACCACGCAATCTCACCAAAAGGGATTCTCATTAACATCACTATAGGTGAGGTTAATGGAATGTATGAAAATATTACTGCCACCGTACCATGAGGGTTGTCCATGACTGAAAAGAAACCTACATAAATGGCTAGCATTAATGGTAAAATTACTGGCAACATAAACTGTTGTGTATCTGTTTCATTATCTACAGCGGCACCTATAGCTGTGTAAATAGATGCATATAAAAAGTAACCTCCCATAAAGTAAATAAAGAAACAAATCAATATTTTGAGAATAGGTAGTTGCGCTATGTCGTTTGTAATTAATTGAAACTTATTAGGATCTTGTGCTTGTGCAAGCATGTCTGCATTTGCAGGTGTCGAAAATGCGTCTACCCCAAAAAATGTCGTTGCAACTATCATTAATATAAAACCGACTATTACCCAAATTATAAATTGGGTGATACCAGCTAGAGAAGTTCCTGTTATTTTACCTATCATAAGATAGATAGGTTTTACACTACTTACTATAATCTCAATAATACGATTTGTTTTTTCTTCTATCACAGATCGCATCACCATGTTGCCATAGATAATAATAAACATCATCAATAGATAACCAGCGATACCACCTGCAGCAATTTTTACCCAGCCGGACATTTTACTGGTCTTTTCTCCTGTAAAATTTTGTATTTGGATCTCTTTAGTTACTTTACGTCTATTGATCTCGTTAATATCAATACCAGCATCTTTTAAATTATTAACGGTAGCCTCTTTATTGATTTTATCTTCAATAGATTGTAAAAAACCTTGAGATGGAGAGTCGTCAGAATAAAAGCTTAAGTTAGCTAGTTGACCTTTTTGCGCTTCTATTAATATTAAACCGTAGTAGTCTGCTTCTTTACTAGCAGTTATCGCAGCTTCTTTAGAAATGCCATTAAGCTTAATGTACTCATTGCGCTTATTTGAATCAAATAAGGATATGTAGCTATCTTCAGTTTGATCTAAAATAGCTATTTTTCTACTCGTATCTGAATTTATACTAGTAAGCCACCCTATTAATAAAGCAACGCCTATAAATATTAATGGACTCACAAAAGTCATTATAATAAAGGTTCTATTTCTTACTTTATTAAGGTATTCTCTTTTAATAATAAGCCACAGTTTATCCATTATGCTGTACAGTTTGAATGAAAATATCATTAACACTAGGTATCACCTCACTAAAATGTGTTAATTCTCCTAATTGTGTTAATCGATTTAATGCACTAGGTACATCTATATGAGTAGGAATTTGAATTTGAACATCTAGCGTATTATCTAATCCTGATAAGACTATAGGTTGCGCATTAAACTCTATAGGTATTTGTTGAAAAGCCATGTCATTATTTTGACAAATAAGTGACACCGCATATTTGCGATCTCTATAGCGCTGTTTTACATCACTCAACTTACCTTGCAGGACTAGATTAGACTTATTAATAAGTGCGATGTGGTCGCACATCTCTTCTACACTTTCCATACGGTGCGTAGAAAAAATTATAGTTGCTCCATCATCTCTCAACTTTAAAATTTCGTCCTTTATGAGATTTGCATTTACTGGGTCAAAACCAGAAAATGGTTCATCAAAAATAAGCAAACTAGGCTCGTGCATGACAGTAACAATAAATTGTACTTTTTGCGCCATTCCTTTAGAAAGCTCTTCCAGTTTCTTGTTCCACCAGCCTTCTATACCTAATCTATCAAACCAGTAAGTGAGTCTATCCTTTGCCTCTGCTCTTGATAGACCTTTAAGCCTGGCTAGATAAATGCATTGTTCACCTACTTTCATAGATTTATAAAGCCCACGCTCTTCTGGCATGTACCCTATATCTTCTATGTGATTAGGTTTTAATTGCTCACCATTAAGAAGGATCTTCCCTTCGTCTGGCATCGTAATTTGATTTATGATTCTTATAAGTGATGTTTTACCAGCTCCATTAGGACCTAATAAACCATAAACACTTCCTTTGGGTACTGAGATGGATACATCATTTAATGCTGTATAATCTCCATATACCTTTTTTATATGTATTGCTTCTAACGCGTTTACCATCTATCTATTAATTGCGCTAAATTAACAAGAACCATATGGTATTGCTAAAGATTTAGAATAAAATAATAGGAATGCCAGTTAAAAAAAATATGTAGATCATGTAAATATGCAGTTTCTATAATTTAAAACCCTATTAATTACAAAAAGGCATAAAAAAAAACCACCTCTCTAATAAATAGGGAGGTGGAAAAATTGCTATGAAAAAGAAAAATAACAAATGGCTGGTTAACCATTTGTTGGTATAAATATATACTATTTTTTCTAATTCATTAAGTTTTCTTTAAGAAAACATATCTTTTACTTTTTCAAAGAAAGATTTATCTCCTTTTTCTGGAGCTGGATCAAAATTAGAATCTTTCATCATACTTTCAAAAAATTCTTTTTGATCCTTAGTTAAACTACGAGGTGTCCATACATTTACATGTACTAACAGATCTCCTGTAGCATACCCATTAAGGTTGGGCATTCCTTTACCACGTAATCTTAAAATCTTACCACTTTGAATTCCTGCTTCTACTGGTATACGTACTTTTCCTGTTACGGTCTGTATTTCTTTAGAAGTTCCTAAAACGGCTTCGGGCACACTTACATATAGATCATAATGGAGGTTATTCCCTTCACGCTGTAACTCTGCATGTGGTTTAACTTCTATATCAACAAGTAAATCACCGCTAACTCCATTACCTGGTGCGTCGTTTCCTTTTCCAGAAACCTTAAGACGCATATCAGACTCTACACCAGCAGGGATTTGAATAGTTACTGTTTCTTCAGTAGCTATCATTCCTTGAGAATCTGCTCCAGCTGGTTTGTTATTTAGGATTTGTCCTGCACCACCACATGTATTACATGGCGCAGCAGTTTGCATGCGGCCTAGTATTGTGTTTTGAATTCTAGTAACCTGACCGCTACCATTACAGGTAGTACACGTTTTATAAGAAACTCCAGGAGCTTGCTTTTTACGTTTTACTTTAACCTTTTTATCGACACCGTTTGCAGCTTCTTCTAGAGTAAGAGAGACACGTATACGTAAATCTTTTCCTTTTACCCTACGCTGGCCACCGCGGCCACCGCCACCGAAACCACCAAAACCGCCGCCACCGCCGCCGAAAATATCACCGAACTGACTAAAAATGTCATCCACGTCAAAACCTCCAGCACCGCCACCACCGAAACCGCCTGCGCCGCCAGAAGTATATGCCTGGTGACCTAACTGGTCATAACGAGATTTTTTTTGTGGATCACTTAAAGTTTCATAAGCCTCTGCAGCTTTTTTAAAGTTCTCCTCTGCTGCGTCATCTCCAGGGTTTTTATCTGGATGATACTGAATCGCTTTTTTTCTATAAGCTTTCTTTATCTCTGCCGCTGTTGCACTTCTCTGAATATCTAATATGTCGTAGAAATCTGCCATAATTATTGTCCTATAACTACTTTAGGAAAACGTATGATCTTGTCTCCTAGTTTATATCCTTTTTCTATCACGTCTACTATTTTACCTTTCATATCATCACTAGGTGCTGGTATTTGAGTAATTGCCTCGTGGACGTCTGCATTAAAGGTATCTCCTGCTCGCACGTCAAATTCTTCTAGACCTTTATTATTTAAGGTATTAGTTAATTTATTTGCAATTAACTTTACACCACTTGTCAGCTGCTCGTCTTCTGATTTATTAATTTCTACCATCGCTCTGTCAAAATCGTCTAGAACTGGCAGCATGTCTTTTAAGACACCTTCTCCTGCGGTTTTAAATAATTCTATGCGCTCCTTTGCAGTACGTCTTTTAAAGTTCTCAAACTCTGCAAACAGACGTAGGTATTTTTCTTTTTCTACTTGTAGTTGATCTTCTAGAATTTCTAGATCGCTGCGCTCGTCTTGTACCTCTTCAGTTACTTCTTGCTCGACAACCTCAGGTGCTTCCTGATCTTTTAAGTCTTTTTCGTTTGTATTCTTTGCCATCTTCTGACGATATCTTTTAAATAAATTCAACACTTTTTTATCGAGGTGTTTTAAATGGTTACGCTTTCGCGAAAGCGAGATAGCCACACTATTTTTCACCTAACTATACGCCATAAGGCAAAAGTGTTGCCATTTAAAATTGTGTGTCAAAATGTCACCGAGAATAATTAATATAGATTTAACGATGTTATATGTTTATAAATTTAATTTTGTTTCTCATTTAAATTTAAAGATAATGAAACGTAATTTTTTAAAACTTTCAGGTATGGCTCTTATGATTGCTTTTACCGTAGCGTGTAAAGACAATAAGAATGAGGTAGAAGCAATGGATAGTGAAGAAGCTGCTGTCGCAACTCAAGAAGCTGTTACTTATAAGGTAGATACTGAAGCTTCTAACATCGCATGGATAGGTTCTAAGCCTACTGAGGATCACACTGGTAACATCTCTCTTGCTGGCGGTATGGTTAAAGTGAATGGTGATGTTGTGGAGAGTGGTGAGTTTATTATAGATATGACCTCTATCGAGGTGACCGATCTAGAAGGAGATGCTGCTAATAATTTAAAAGCACACCTAGAAGGTACTGTAGAAGGAAAGGAAACTGACTTTTTTAATACTCCTAAATATCCTACTGCAAAATTTATAGTAACAGGCCTTAAAGCGACTGACAACAATACGACTCTAGAAGGTAATCTTACTCTTAAGGATGTGACTAAGAAAATCGCTTTTAACGTTACTGTTAAGTATGATGGTGATAAAATGATGCTTACTAGTGAGGACTTTACGATAGATAGAACAGACTGGGGTATACAGTATGGCTCTAGTAACTTTACTGATATAGTTGCTAACAAAGCAATATCTGATGATATTACATTAACTTTAAACATAGTTGCTACTAAGTAATTATTATTTTAAAGTCTTAATTTTAAAAGCCTTGCGATCTAAGATTGCAAGGCTTTTTTATTTATGGGTAAGATGGTATTTTTACTCTCTTAACTTTTTACATGAAAAACTTTTTACTCTCCACGCTTTCTATATTTTGCTTTATCACTACTACTGCGCAAGAAGTGGAGTTTATAGATCCTGATTTAATTAACACGTTATATGATTATGAGCAGGTAGAGATAGACTCTGTTCTTACTATAGAATTACCGTCTGATTATTTTAAAACTACTGAGAATGAAGATGGAATTGAGTCTCACTACTGGTTAGGTTATGGAGAGAATGACGTGGTTTATATGGTACATCGTGCTAGAATAGATGAGAGAATATGTCTATCTAACAGACGTGAGTTAAAGAGTTATTATGATAATACCTTAAATGAATGGACCAAAGATGAGGAAATTAAAGTGGTCAAAGACGAACGTGTTGTAGAGAACGACGTGTACCAAGCTTATTATATCCATAACGAAATGGATGAAGACGGAGAAGAGATGATCCAGAATTCTTATCGATTAGTCCAGATTAAAGAAACTCTTTACCAGATAGGTGTTACACAACCCTTAAAAACTAAGGACAGATCTGTGGATGAAGATTTTTTTAATAGTATAGTGATACAACCAGATTTTGCTTTAAAAAATCAATATACGGCGTGTGGCACTTTTGATTTAATTTTTGGCGATGAGGATGACGACTCTTCTACTACCGCTTATGAAATAGGTGAGATTTTAGGTGGCTTTGCTTGTGTTGCTATATTCTTATTACTATTGGGTCTAGTAATATTTTTTATGGTTAGAACTAATAGAAAGAATAAGCAAAAGGAATGGGATCAATTTAATAGTTAGGGCTATTGCTTTACTTTAAATATTTCCTTAAAGCTGGTTCTATTTCTGGGTATTTAAAAGAATAGCCTTTTTCTTCTATTCTTGAACTACTAGCATGCTGGCTAGCAAGAACGATAGAAGACATTTCACCTAGCATTACTTTCATTATAAACTCTGGTACGTTAGGGAGAAATACTGGTTTACCCATCACTTTTCCTATCTTACTTATCATAGGTCTATTTCTTACAGGATGTGGAGCCACACCATTATACACACCTTCTAGCTCGTGATTAAGTATGTGGATAAAAATGCCCGATAAGTCGTCTATAGCGACCCAACTTTGCCACATTTTACCGTTTCCAAATCCTGATCCTGCATAAAACTTTACAGGTTTAGACATTTGCTCTAACGCACCACCTTTGTCAGATAGGACTATTCCTATGCGTACAATGGCATGAGTGAGGCCTAGTTCTTTAAATTGAGTTCCTATTTTTTCCCAAGCGATACAAACATGTGCTAAGAAATTTGTTGCCGTAGGTGGTATCTCATCTTCTCTCAATGCTTTACCATCTTGATCATCTGGATAAATACCGATCGCACTAGCTGTAACTACATGCTTTACTCGATGCTCATTCTCTTTAAGTAAATTTAAAAGCAAGTAAGTACTGTCTATACGACTGTTGAGTATGCGTTTTTTTGCTGCCTCTGTCCATCTTTGAAAAACAGTCTCACCTGCCAGATGCACGATCACATCTACACCGTCTATACACGCTGCGTCTATGGTCATTTTATTTACATTCCATAAAAAGCCTTTATGATTATCGCTAGTTTTTATTGTGCTCTCTCTAGTAGTTAAATAATGAACCGTATGTCCTTGAGACAGTAAATCTTCTGATATTTTTGAGCCCACTAGACCAGTTGCTCCTGTAATAAGTATAACCATATTACGAATTTAATTATCAAACTGATGCGATACTATAATGTTTTAAATTAATTAACAACAAATAATAATCCTGACACAATGTGCATTAATAAAAGTAGATGGGTCAGGTAAAAGAATATTATAGTCGTATGGCAATTTCTTTATCATTTTCTATAGTAATTTTTGCATCATTCCAAGAAGGCGGGCCATAACTCATAGGGTTATTACTCATACCATAAGCCTCATGAGGCATTCCTTGATCTGTAAAATCCATTTGATTATTACCATTTTTATCATGTAAAACCATAATGGCATATTCTCCTGCTGGTATGTTTTCAAATATCGCAACAGCAACACCGCCTTTAATTTCTGCGGTTGCAGATTGTAATGGAGCAGCTTTCATGAATTGGTTTTCTGTACTCAGACTGTAAATTATAGTACCTCGATCGTTCTTTGCATTATCGACAGTAACTTTTAAGGTAAAGGTCTTTTGTGCACTTAGAGCCATAGAGAATAATAAAACGATAATAGTAGTAAAAAGAGTTTTCATATGTACGTATTTTAATTTGTTAGACAGGACAAATATGCAGTACTTTTCTAGTTAAGAATAATTGCATTAACCCAACTGTATTATTTACTTACTCAATTGTAAAAATCATACTAATATTATTATCAACAGTTTAGGTTTAAATTAATGACAAAATAGCATAGAGGTAAAAGTAGATCTTAAAAAACAGTCCCGAACAACACGTAGTAATTTCTTATTTACATCTAGATACTTATAGTTCTTATGCGTTAGAACTTAATTAGTATCAAAAACCCATAGAACTAGCACATTTAATTCTCTGTGTCCATATTCTGCATATTCGGTAGTTTACAAAAAAAAACTGTTTAAAATAGCGGTAACTAGATAGAAAAAATCACTTCATGAGAATACCATAATGGGATCTGGTAAATCTGTACCTATCTACGATGTTTTAACTAAAAAAAAATGAAAAATCAATGTTATGAAAGCAATTAATAAGTTCGTTATATGGATAGAAGAATATTGATAAATAAATAGGCTATTTTTATTTTTTAAATAAGCCAACTAATATCTTTACCCTATGAATAGATATGTGCTCGTTTTAGTTTCGCTTTTTACTTTGATTTCCTGTCATAATCAAGAACAGAAAATAGATACATCTACTGTATTTAGATATAATGAGCATGCAAATGTGACTAGTCTGGACCCTGCTTTTGCAAAGGACCAGCGCAATATCTGGGTTTGCAACCTGCTTTATAACGGCCTAGTAAAACTCGATAATCAGCTAGAAGTCATTCCCGATCTTGCCAGCCGTTGGGAAATCGATAATACCGGTACTTCTTATAAATTCTACATTAAGAAAGGTATTTATTTTAATGACGCTTTCGCGAAAGCGAGAACCGTAACAGCAACAGATTTTAAATATTCTCTAGAACGATTAACAGATCCTGCAATAGCTTCTAATGGTGCATTTGTTATGAAACATGTAAAAGAGATCAATGTTTTAGACACGCTAATTTTAGAAATAAAATTAAAACAACCTTTTCCTGCCTTTCTAGGCTTACTCACCATGAAATATTGTAGTGTCGTACCATACGGAAGCTCTAATTTAAGAGAGCGTCCCATAGGAACAGGACCTTTTTATCTTAAAAAGTGGCAAGAAAATGTAAAGATGGTATTGCGTAGAAATGACCGCTATCATGAAAAAGATAATTATGGTAATGCACTACCCTATCTAGAAGCTGTTGCGATTACTTTTAAAACAGATAAGCAAAGTGAGTTTCTAGAATTTGCTCAAGGGAATTTAGATTTTTTAAATGCTATAGATCCTAGTTATAAAGATGAATTACTAACTACTAGTGGTGATTTAAAAGAAAAATATAAAGCTACTGTAGATTTAAAAAAAGCTCCTTTTTTAAATACTGAATATTTAGGATTAAAGATAGATTCTAAAACAACTGAATTACAAAGTCAGGAACTGCGCCGAGCAATTAACATGGGATTTGATAGAAAAAAAATGATTAAATACCTGCGTAACAATATAGGTACACCAGCCGTAAATGGTTTCATACCTAAAGGATTACCTGGTGGCGGCTTAGTAAAAGGATACTCTTATAATCCTACACAAGCTAGAAATCTAGTACAAGAATACATAGTAGAGTCTGGTAATAAATTTCCTTCTATAACCATAAGTACAGGTGCTAATTATCTGGACCTATGTGAATTTATCCAGAAAGAATTACAAAAAATAGGAATAAACACCACTATACATGTAATGACACCATCGACATTACGGGAGGCTAGAAAAGCTGGACAATTAGACATTTTCAGAAGCAGCTGGATTGCAGATTATCCTGATGCTCAAAATTACTTATCCCTCTTTTATTCTGGTAATTTTGCGCCTAAAGGTCCTAATTACACTCATTTTAAAAATAATACTTTTGACTCCTTATATAAAGAAGCATTATCTACAGCCAGCGTTTCAACTAGAAAGACTTTATATATTAAAATGGATAGGATTATTATTAAGAATGCGCCTATTGTGCCGCTATACTATGATCAAAGTGTGCGTTTTATATCAAAAAATGTAGAGAACTTAGAGAGCAATGCTGTAAATATGCTCCAACTTACTAGGGTTAGAAAAAAATAATTAAATATCGCAAGCTACCAGAAAAAAACATACCTATAAACTGATCTTACAAAACTCAAATAATAAAAAACAGAACACATACCTTTATAGATTTGTTTATTAATCATATGCTTTTTTAATAACTCACTATTGCATCGTTAAAATCTTTCCTTTTAACGATAGTAAGACGTAAACTTCTTACAATAATTAAAAAAGAGCTTAAAATAAGAAACTCTAAAGCAATGTATACCTTATCTTTAGACCTATGATGGTCAACAATGTGTTATTTGATTTTGGTTCTAAAAGTGATTTAGAAAACTGGAGTGTCTTAAACGATACAGTAATGGGAGGCACTTCAACAAGTTCTTTTGAACTTAATGAAGAAGGTCACGCTATTTTCAGCGGTAAGGTTAATCTTAAAAATGATGGTGGTTTTGCATCAGCAAAGTACGATTGTCCTGATACTAAATTAGGAGATATTTCAATTGCCGTACTAAAAGTTAAAGGCGATGGTAAAAATTACCAGTTACGTTTTAAAGAAACTGAATCCGACTACCATTCTTACATTATCACATTCCCTACTACTGGAGAATGGGAAACTGTAGAGTTAGAAGTAGATGAGATGATACCTTCTTATAGAGGCCGTCAGTTAAATATGGAAAATTTTCATCACACCATGATAGATGAATTAACAATTTTTATAGGTAATGGTGAAGAAGAGACTTTTAAACTTCTCATAGATAAGATAGAATTTAAGTAAAATCAAGTTGAGAGATCTTTTTTATAGCACATTACTTAACTATACTAATGATATAGATTACATCAATAACTGCTATAGTTATATTATAAATCAATACAGCTCTAGATTTTACCACAATATAGATCACTTAATATTCATGTTCAAGGAATTAACTCAATCGAGTATTCTTCCAGTAAACCGTGATGCATTAATCTTAAGTATTTTTTATCATGATGTTATTTATAAATCTACTCAAAAAAATAATGAATATCAAAGTGCGTTGATTCTTGAAAAGCACCTTGCAAAAACTGATTTTAAACATATAGAGCTATGTAAAAATCAAATTAATGCAACTAAGAATCATTCAACTAGCTTAATAGATTCTGACACTAATCTACTTATAGATATAGATCTTGCCATATTAGGCCATAAAAAAGACGTTTATCAATTATATACTGAAAATGTAAGAAAGGAATACAAAATTTACCCTAAATTTATCTATAATCCTGCACGTAAAAAGGCAATGCAGCATTTCTTAGAACAAGATCGCATCTTTAAAACCGAAGAGTTTTATAATCTTTATGAGTCTATAGCTAGAGATAATATAACCAGAGAAATAAATAATTTATAAGTATCCATTTTGAGACAGTCTCCTACATCTATACAACTTACCATTTAAGACCTTAAGCAACTCTAATGTACTGCCATTAAGTATTTATTGTAACACAACCGCGTTAATATATATTATAATCTTTAAAAGAAAATACTGCTAGTACATAAATAGCAATTTACCCTATAAAATTAACGATCAGTGCGTCTCTACAATTTCAACTCTATAATTAGATGATAACCTGACACATGATTATTTCTAGGCAAAATCATTTTGAAATACTAAAAGTTAGATGATCACCCTGTAAATTACAAAAGGAACTATAAAATTCCCTTTTTGTTTACCGCTTATCTTTATTTTAAAATACCACTTCCCTATCTTTGGTTTTTTAGGATAAGCTAGAATACAGTTTTAATTCATTAATAAATAAGAATTTTGTTTTTAAAGCACTAAGAGAGTGGCAACACACTTTAAAATCTCTGAAGAGAAACAAGATCAATAATAGATATTTTACAAAACGTAATGAAAATATATACTAAAACAGGTGACAAAGGTACGACCGCACTATTCGGTGGTACACGAGTACCTAAGCATAATATAAGAATAGATAGTTACGGTACCGTAGATGAACTTAATTCATGGATGGGTTTACTGCGGGATCAAGAAATAGATGCTCATACCAGTAAAATTATCAATCTTATTCAACACCATTTATTTACATTAGGTGCAATTCTGGCTACTCCTCCAGAAAAGGAGACGCTTAAAAATGGTAAAGACCGACTTAACATCTCAAAAATAAGTGATGAAGAAATAAAAATGTTAGAAACCGAAATGGACCATATGGACAAAGAATTGCCACCTATGACTCATTTCATACTTCCTGGCGGCCATCCATCTGTGTCATATTGTCACATTACAAGAACCATTTGTCGTAGAGCAGAACGCTTAGTCTCTGAGCTTAATGATGTCACCCCTGTAGATCCACAAGTTTTAAGGTATCTTAACCGACTATCTGACTATCTTTTTGTATTGGCACGTAAATTGTCTAAAGAATTGCAAGCCGAAGAGATAAAATGGATCCCAAATAAGTATTAATTTTTATTTTATACGTAAAATGTAACTAGGCATCGCATGTAGCGACAACAGTAACATCGGTATAAAATAATGACTAAGTGGGGCAACTGATGAGCATTTTCAGCAAACATTTTGATTTTCAAAAGCTTAGACGCTCTTGTAAAACATGAAATCAAAGTAAAAATAACTTGCATAAATCGACTAGAAGTTTATTTTTGCAAAAAACTTAACGAGTAAAAATATGTATTGGACACTAGAATTAGCATCTTATTTAAGTGATGCACCTTGGCCTGCAGAGAAAGATGAATTGATTGATTATGCGATTCGTACTGGTGCACCTTTAGAGGTAGTGGAAAATTTACAAGCCATTGAAGATGAGGGTGACTTATATGAGTCTATTCAAGAAATCTGGCCAGATTATCCTACAGACGACGATTACCTCTGGAATGAGGACGAATACTAACGATCAAAATATCGGATAAAAAGTCTCCAAAAGAGGCTTTTTTTTTGCTTTAATTTCAGATATTAGCACGAGCAGTTTGAATTTTTTAAACTGTTATAAATCAAATAAATAAAAACCATGGGACTATTAGATTCCGTTTTAAAAGTATTCGTAGGCGATAAGTCTAAGAAAGATATAAAAGAATTACAACCTATTGTAAACAAAATTCTCAAATTTGAGCCTCTTCTAGAGCAACTTACTATTGATGAATTAAGACACAAAACAATAGAATTTAAAGAAAAAATAGCCACTGCAACAGCTGACACGCTATCTAAAATAGCATCGCTTAAAGAAACTGCAGAGAAAGAAGAAGACATCGATAAACGTGAAGAAATCTATAATGAAATAGATCAATTACAAGATGTAGCCTACGAGCAAACTGAAACCGTCCTTAACGAGATCATGCCAGAAGCATTTGCTGTAGTTAAAGAAACCGCAAAACGTTTCTTCCATAATTCTGAATTAAGAGTTGCCGCTACCGCAAGAGATCGTGAATTATCTGGCACAGTAGACTATGTCAGTCTAGATAACGATCATGCCATATGGCAAAATTCTTGGAATGCTGCTGGTAAAGCAATCACTTGGGACATGATACATTATGATGTTCAATTAATAGGAGGTGCAACTCTACACAGTGGTAAAATTGCCGAAATGCAAACTGGAGAAGGTAAAACACTTGTTGCCACCTTACCTGTTTATCTTAACGCACTTACCGGTAATGGTGTACACGTGGTTACTGTAAATGATTACCTAGCAAAACGTGATGGTGCATGGATAGGTCCTCTATTTGAATTCCACGGACTTACTATAGACTGTATCGATTATCACAAACCTAATTCTGAAGAAAGACGTCAGGCATATCTTGCAGATATTACTTATGGTACTAACAACGAGTTCGGTTTTGATTACCTGCGAGATAACATGGCACATGCCACTAAAGATCTAGTACAACGCAAGCACAACTACGCAATTATTGATGAGACCGATTCTGTTCTTATAGACGATGCTCGTACTCCTTTAATTATTTCTGGACCAGTACCACAAGGTGACCGTCAAGAATATGATGTATTAAAAGCTCCTGTAGATAATATTGTTAACGTACAAAGAAAAGAACTGGTACAAACTCTTGCACAAGCTAAAAAACTTATAGCAGATGGTGATGCAAAAGAAGGCGGTAAACAATTACTACGTGTTTTCCGTGGATTACCTAAAAATAAAGCATTAATTAAATTCTTAAGTGAAGAAGGTATCAAAACTTTACTTCAAAAAACAGAGAATTTCTATATGCAAGATAACAATCGTGAAATGCCTAAAGTAGATGAGGCACTTTACTTTGTTATAGATGAAAAGAACAATCAAGTAGAACTTACAGATAAAGGTATAGAATTCTTATCTGGTGAAGAACAGCCAGACTTCTTCATTATGCCAGAAGTAGGTATGGAAATTAACCGTATCGAGAATGCAGGCTTATCTGCAGAGGAAGAAGCTGAGAAAAAAGAAGAACTTTTCCGTGAATTCTCTGTAAAATCAGAGCGTATTCACACCCTTAACCAGTTGCTTAAAGCTTATACCCTTTTTGAAAAAGATACCGAGTATATTGTACAAGGTCAGGATATAAAAATTGTAGATGAGCAAACCGGTCGTGCCATGGAAGGACGTCGTTACAGCGATGGACTACACCAGGCTATTGAAGCAAAAGAAAATGTAAAAATTCAAGATGCTACTCAAACCTTTGCTACTATTACCTTACAGAATTACTTCCGTATGTATAGAAAGTTATCTGGTATGACTGGTACTGCGGTAACAGAGGCTGGTGAATTCTGGGAAATCTATAAACTAGACGTAGTAGAAATACCTACTAACAGACCTATCGCACGTGATGATAGACAAGATCTTGTTTATAAAACAAAACGTGAGAAATACGGTGCCGTTATAGAAGAGGTAACTAAACTGAAAGCAGCTGGACGTCCAGTACTTATAGGTACTACTTCTGTAGATATTTCAGAGCTACTTAGTAGAACATTACAAAGAGCAGGAATAGATCATAACGTGTTGAACGCAAAGCAGCACAAACGCGAGGCAGACATCGTTGCAGAGGCTGGTAACCCAGGCCAGATAACTATTGCAACAAACATGGCCGGTCGTGGTACAGATATTAAATTATCTGACGAGGTAAAAGCAGCTGGTGGTCTTGCCATTATAGGTACAGAGCGTCATGACTCACGTCGTGTAGATAGGCAGCTACGTGGTCGTGCTGGCCGTCAGGGTGATCCAGGAAGTTCTCAATTCTATGTATCTCTAGAAGATAACTTAATGAGACTATTTGGTTCTGAACGTATGGCAAAAACCATGGATAGACTAGGAATGAAAGAAGGTGAAGTAATTCAACATTCTATGATTTCTAAATCTATTGAACGTGCACAATCTAAGGTAGAAGAAAACGCCTTCGGTGTTCGTAAAAGATTATTAGAATACGATGATGTAATGAACGCGCAACGTGAAGTAATTTATAAGCGACGTCACAACGCATTATTCGGTGATCGTCTTGCGGTAGATATCGCAAATATGATCTATGACATTTCAGAGAACATTACTAACGGTAATAAACAAGCACAAGACTTTAAAAACTTTGAGTTTGAATTAATCCGCTATTTCTCAATGAGCAGCCCTATTACAGAAAAAGAATTTGCTGCCAAAGATGATAAGACCATAACCGATATTATATACCATGCTGCTTACGAACACTATAAGCAAAAAATGGAACGCACTGCTGCAGAGGTGTACCCTGTAATCAAGAACGTTATGGAGAATGACGAGCGCAACTATGAGCGCATCGCAGTTCCTTTTACAGACGGTATAAAAACTCTTAATGTTGCCACTAACCTGCAGGAAGCCTATGATTCTCAAGGACATTCTTTAGTAACTGATTTTGAGAAAAATATTACTCTTGCCATCATAGACGAAGCGTGGAAAACACACCTACGTAAAATGGACGAGTTAAAGCAGAGTGTACAACTAGCCGTGCATGAGCAAAAGGACCCATTACTTATCTATAAATTTGAAGCTTTTGAATTATTCAAAGTAATGATCGATAAGGTGAACAAGGACGTAATAGGTTTCATGTTTAAAGGCGATTTACCATCTAGAGATGCTGCTGCTATAAGCGAGGCTAGACAGAAACAAGCCGAGAAAACAAACACAAAAAAAGAAGAAGTTCTTAATAGTGACGAGCAAGCTGCCAAAGCTAGAGCCGTAGGCGCTGGCGCTAGTCAACAGCAACAACGTCCTCAAGTAACAGAAACTTTTAAACGCGACCAACCTAAAATAGGTCGTAATGATAAAGTGATTATCAAAAATATCATGACAGGAGAAACTAAAGAAGCAAAGTATAAAGCAGCGCTGCCTTTAATTAATTCTGGACAGTGGGTTATGGATAAGAAAGCATAGTTGAAATATATTTCCGCTTTCGCGAAAGCGAGAACAAAAAATGCCTCTCTGAAAAGTGAGGCATTTTTTATGTATAGAAGATTGAAGTAAGTAAATTTATTTGTTCATAAACTGCACTTTATAAATTAGTCTCGTCTATTAACGTATGCTAAAAAAATAGTTGAAATGCTAGCCTATCTCCTATTTATATTGAAACAATGGATTTTATGCTAGTATTTACTCCATACTATTTAAGTAACCATAAGTATTGTATAGAAATTTTAAAGTGCGTCATTTAATTTTATAACTTCACTTAAATTTGTGTATCAATCAGCCTTTAAACACCACCGACTTGTCTCAAAATTCACATATCAATCCTAATTTAAAACGTAAAAAAGAAGCGGTAAATGTGAATCGCCTTTTTAACGACCTACATTTAGGACAGGTAAGCGCACTGAGTCGTGCGATAACATTAGTGGAGAGCACAGCTGGTAGTGATTCCGCTTTCGCGAAAGCAATAATTAAACAAGCTCTACCCTATTCAGGAAACTCTTTTAGACTAGGAATAACCGGTGTGCCAGGCGTGGGAAAATCTACCTTTATAGAATCGCTGGGAAGACAGCTCATAGAACACGGCAAGAAAGTAGCCGTGCTGGCCATAGATCCATCCAGTAACATCTCACGAGGCAGCATTTTAGGAGACAAAACCAGAATGGAAGAACTGGTTAAAAGCGACCAAGCCTTTATCAGACCCAGCCCTGCAGGAACAACCCTAGGCGGCGTAGCACGTAAAACACGTGAAGCCATTATACTTTGCGAGGCAGCAGGATATGACTTTATCATAGTAGAAACCGTAGGTGTGGGACAAAGCGAGACCGCAGTCCACTCCATGACAGATTTCTTTCTACTTCTCAAACTCGCAGGCGCCGGCGACGATTTACAAGGAATTAAACGCGGCATCATGGAAATGGCAGATGCTATAATCATCAATAAAGCAGATGGCGATAACCAACTCGCCGCAAAACACGCCCGTCGCGAATTCAAAAATGCGGTACATCTCATGCCACAAAAAGACCACAACTGGCCTACACAGGTACTGACCTGTAGCGGGTTGAATAATGTAGGAATCACAGAAGTCATAGAAGAAATCAACAACTACAAAGCACACGCAACCGAGAACAAATCTTTCACTAAAAAACGCAACGCACAAGAACTCTACTGGTTCCATCAGACCATAGAAGACGCCATTAAAACCAACTTCTACAACCGACCAGAAGTCATCGCAAAACTGGCTGTTTTAGAAAAAGAGGTTTTGAGTAAAGTGAAGAGCCCTTTTGACGCTGCTGGGGAATTGTTGGGGTTGTGATTTTACACTAAAGTTTCACCCAATTAATAATAAATATGGATTACAAAGCCTCCAAAAATATATTTTTCCTATTCTCGATAATTAGCTTCTTATCAAAGCGAATTAGTGGGATTAAAGAGATCCCAGTACTTAAGATTCCTTTAAACTCAACAAGCGATGGTATAATATATCTTTTATATGTCGTTATGTTTTTGTTTAGTTTAATTCATTTAATAGTAGAGAGAAAGAATCATAAGTTCCTATTTGAATTATGGTTTCTAATATTGATATTTTTAACAGTAAGTATTTCTAAATTTTGGGAAAGTTTAATGCCTTATATATTTGAATTATGCAGCACTATTTTCGTAGTTTTTTTAATTGCATCTCTCACCCAATCAATCATTAAAGAAAGTTTTTTTATTAGAAGTAAAATAAAGTCTGAGCAACTTAATCTACCGAGAATACCATCTGCTTCCTTACCAATGTTTATTTTTGATGTAATTGGAATTATAGTTGCAATTGGGATTTGGACTTACATTTCTTACAATTTTTTAGATTGGAATTTTATTATTAAAAACATAATATTTATAGCTGTATTACCATTTTCTTTCTTCCTTATTTTATTTTCAAAAAAACAAATTAAAATATTTTTTAAAATATCAAATTGGCAAGATGAAAAAGAAATAATTGAAAAAATGAAAAAAGCCTTTGATAACCATGATAGAGATTATCAGAATATGGGATTAATTAAAGTGAAAAAAAGTAATTCTAAATCTAGAGAAATCAACTCCTATATAACGATAGATGATGTTAGTTCTATAGACAAATATTATCTATCTGGAAAAGATCCAAATGAAGTATTTAGTTTTGGTTTCACATCTCTAATGTTTGCAAGCGCAGAAAATAAAATTAATTCTGTAAAGAAGATAATTGAACATGGAGCAAATTTAAATTTAAAAAACTCTAAGGGAAGAACGGCTTTATGCTTTGCCTCTCGATACAATCATCATAGTATTGTGGAATTACTCTTGGAAAAAGGTGCGGACCCAAATGACTGTTCTTTAGGAGCGGAAACACCTTTACAAATAGCTGCCTTTAATGGAAATGAGGAATCTGTAATTCACTTATTGAATTCTGAAAAAATTAACCTGGAAAGAAAAACGCTTTTAGATGGATATACTGCCTTAGATTTAGCAATGCAAAACGGACACGGAAAAATTGCTAAATTACTTAGAAAAAAAGCAATTACTTAAATAATTAACAATGTTATCTTAACAATTAAAATGAAAAACAATATACTGTTAAACATAATAATCATCGTCCTGTTAGCAAGCTGTAACAACATGAATGATAATGAAACAATTATTCACAGACCTACTAAAACCTACCTAGAAGAATCCCATTCCTACGCACAACCTAATGATGCTGTGACGACACATCTAGATTTAGATATCAATGTAGATTTTGAAACACAAGTTATAAGTGGTACAGCAACTTATAATATTGTAAATAACGGTAGTGAGCAAATCATTCTAGACAGTAAATTCTTAGAAATTGAAAGCGTAACCGCAAATGGTGTAGCGACTACTTTTAAATTGGGTGAAATGGATGCTACTTTAGGGCAGCCATTAACTATTGCCATTAAAAAAGACACTAAGCAAATAGCCATCACCTACTCTACCACGGCAAAAACAGAAGCTTTACAATGGCTTACTGCTCAACAAACAGCAGACAAAACAAATCCATTTCTATTCACTCAAGGTCAAGCGATTTTAACTCGCACTTGGATTCCTATTCAGGATAGTCCGCAAATACGTATTACTTATGATGCAACTGTAAAAGTTCCTGAACAGCTTATGGCAGTGATGAGTGCCGAGAATCCTAAGGCCAAAAATGAAAATGGTATCTATAATTTCAAAATGGAACAACCTATTCCTGCATACCTCATCGCTCTTGCCGTTGGTGATATTAAATACAAATCGATAAGTGACAGAACTGGTGTTTATGCTGAGAAATCCATGCTGGACAAAGTACACGAAGAGTTCTCAGACATGGAAAAAATGGTCGTTGCAGCAGAGAATTTATACGGCGCTTATGATTGGGATCAATTTGATGTGATCGTGTTGCCACCTAGTTTTCCTTTTGGCGGTATGGAAAATCCGCGGTTGACCTTTGCTACGCCTACAGTTATTGCAGGAGATAAAAGTTTGACTTCCCTTGTAGCGCATGAGTTGGCTCATTCTTGGTCTGGAAATCTCGTAACTAATGCAACATGGAACGATTTCTGGCTCAATGAAGGTTTTACCGTTTATTTTGAGATTAGAATCATGGAAGCGCTTTACGGTAAGGACCGCGCAAATATGCTTGCATTAATAGGTCGTCAGGATCTTGAAGATGAGTTAGAAGCCTTGAGCGATTTACCTAATGACACAAAGTTAAAACTAGATCTAAAAGGCCGCAATCCAGATGATGGAATGAACAGCATCGCTTATGATAAAGGGTATTTATTTCTAAGAACGTTAGAAGAAAAAGTAGGACGTGACCACATAGATGCTTTCTTAAAATCTTACTTTAAGAAAAATGCATTCTCCACCACTAATACAGAAGATTTTATCGTTTACCTCAACGAGAACTTACTAGATAAAAACAACATCACGTTCAATACAGAAGAGTGGATTTATCAACCAGGCATTCCAGATAACGCAGCTGTCATAGAGTCTGATGCGTTTTCTAATGCAGAAAATACACTAGAGCTGTTTTTAAAAACAAATAAAATAGACACTGCAGTAACACAAAACTGGACACCACAAGAATGGGTGCATTTTGTACGCAATTTTCCTCCAGGAATAACATTAGAACAAATGAAACAACTGGACGACACCTTTGATTTTACTAACTCTAGCAATTCATATATCAGTATGGTATGGTTTGAACAGTCTATTTTAAACGGTTATGATGGTAATAATGTTGATTCTAAAATTTCAGAATTCTTGAATACAGTAGGAAGACGTTGGTATGTTACTACTCTTTTTAACGCTTTCGCGAAAGCGGACAGAATAGACGAAGCCCTAGAAATTTACAAAACCGCTAGAGGCAACTATCACAGTGTGACGGCAAATACGGTGGATGGGATTTTGGGATTATAGACTAATTATCAGTATAATTTCAACATCTACTAACCTCTTAAAGTTATAAAGATGAACAATTATCAGAAAATAATTTAGACTTTAATCTTATGTTTTTATGTTAATTCTATAAAAGCTCAAGTTAATTCATCAAAGCATTTAGATTCTTTAGATTTAAAATTTAATGAAGCGGTATTATTAAATCCTAATAATGATAATAGGTTAACAATGAAACTTGCTCAAAACCGCTGGACTCCAGGTAAGAATGAAATTACATTACTAAGAGAAATTCTTATACAGCCTTCTAAGGACGGGAAACTAGATTTTATAGATAAACCGCATAAAATTAATTTATTTGAACAGTATTTTTTCCAATACATACCTTATATCAATAACAAAAATGAAAAAGTAGTTTTAGTGAATTCATTTTGTTACAATCGTGAATCTTACGAGAAAGAAAAAGAATCAGGAAGAGCATATATAAGCTATGCTCATGGTATAGTAAGAATTACGCATGCTGGTCGATGCCTCTGGCAACTGTTAATCAATATAGAAAATAAAAATTACGGATCACTAAACATAGGAGACACATATTAAACTAAATACCACCATTCCATACTTTAACTAGATATTATATAGTTGGTTATAGGATAATAAACATTTGAAAACTATCTTTCTAGAATAATTAACACGAGCATTGATCACTTAAAATAAAAAGCATGTCAGTTTCCATACAAGATCCCTTATTACCATTCTTACCTTTATTATATATCGCCTGGGCTGATGGTGTTCTAGAAGAGACAGAAATAAATTTTATCAATAAAAAGATTTATGAGAACAAAACCATAAAAAGAGAAACCAAAGATATGGTTTGTAAATGGTTGAATCCTCAAAATGCGCCATCTGCTAGAGTACTGGCTTATTGGAAAAACTACATAAAACAAAATGCAGATCTTTTGAATCCATCTGAGAAGTCTGATTTATTTTCTATTGGTGCGCAACTGGCAAAGAAGGAAGATACAGAGTACTGGGTAAATGATGAAACTAAAGAATCGCTGCATTTAATAGAAGATTATCTAGGGATAGTAAGTCGTGAGGCATTGCGATCTGTTTATGAAAACGATCCTGTAACTTCTACCTCCTTACCTACAGAAAAATTATCTGAAAAGGCATATTCTAAACCTTTAAAAGCTCTTTTACAACATGGTTATCCAGACATTAAATCTAGAGTACAAAGTATTCTTGACCCTCATAAAGAAGCTATAGAAAGTTATGACGACGATTTAAAAACGCGAAAAGAGAAAGTACTAAAATGGTGTAAAGAACTGGCTAATGCAGGTTTAGGAAATCTAGCCTATCTACCAGCTTATGGTGGATCTGGTTCTATGCCTAAATACGCCGCTGTTTTTGAAGAGATTTCTAAGTATGATTTAAGTCTAACGATCAAGTTTGGGGTTCATTTCGGATTATTCGGTGGTAGTGTAGAATCCTTAGGTACAAAAATGCATCATGATAAGTATTTAAAAGATATAGGTACGATGGTATTACCAGGTTGTTTTGCCATGACTGAAATGCACCATGGTAGTAATGTAAAAGCACTACAGACCACAGCTACTTATCAACCAGATGATAACACCTTTATCATAAACACTCCATCACAATACGATAGAAAAACCTATATAGGTAACGCTGGTATGCATGCTCAAATGGCAACCGTGTTTGCTCAACTTATAGTGAATGAAGAAGAGCATGGTATTCACGCATTTTTAGTGCCTATAAGAGATAGTAAAGGAAATACCTTAAACCATATAACAATAGGTGATAATGGTCATAAAATGGGTTTAAACGGTGTAGATAACGGTACATTACATTTTAACGCTGTAAAAATCCCTAAAGAAAATTTACTCAACAAATTTGGAGATGTGGACGAAGAAGGTAAATATACCAGCCCTATAAGCAGTTCTTCAAAACGTTTCTTCACCATGCTAGGAACTCTGGTAGGTGGTAGACTTTGTGTACCTATCGCGGGACAATCTGCTGCAAAAAAGGCGCTAAATATGGCGGTATATTTTGCACTAGAACGTAAACAATTCGGTCCACCTGGGAAAGCAGAACAATCCATAATGGATTATCCCACACATCAAAAAAAATTGATGCCGTTAATTGCAAATGTTTATGCTTATGATTTTGCTCATGATTTCTTATTAAATGATTATTCAAATAATAAAGAAGCAAATAGCCAGCAGGTAGAAGCACTTGCTGCTGGATTAAAAGCACTGAGCACATGGAACACTACTCAAACTATACAGATATGTAGAGAGTCCTGTGGAGGAAAAGGGTATTTAAGTGAAATGTATTTTGATTTACTTAAAGCAGATACAGACATATTCACCACATTTGAAGGAGATAATACCGTACTGTTACAACTCACAGCTAAGAGTCGATTGACCTATTTTAAAAAGCAATTTGGTAAAATGGACTGGTGGGATACTCTCAAGTATATATCTAGTATTGCTTCTACTAATTTAAGTGAGTTGAATCCACTGGTGACCAGAGACACGTCCCAAGACCATTTATTAAGTAATGATTTCCAGATCGATGCATTTTCTTATCGAGAAGAGTACTCTTTACGAACACTTGCTATGCGATTAAATAAAAAAATTAAAAATGGAATGGATAGTTATGACGCTTTTCTAGATGTTCAAGTACATTTAATAGATATGGCGAGCGCCTATATAGATCGTGTGGTTCTAGAACGATTTATTATTACTATTAATGAACAAAAGGATAATAGTGTTAAAGAAGTACTGACCTCACTTAAAAACTTATATGCGTTACACTTAATAGAAAAAAATAAAGGCTGGTACTTAGAGCATGATTACATATCTGGATCAAAGTCATTGGCTATAAATAAGCTTGTTATAAAACTCTGTAATGATTTAAAAGAAGAAAGTAAACAGTTAGTTGATGCTTTTGATATACCTAAACACATGACACAAACAGCTTTGAAGTTTTATTAAAATCTAAAAATCTATCTTTAAACATGAACAGCTGTTTAAAGATAGATTCACAATACTTATTTTAAAATAAGTACGATATTTGAGATCTTAAAAAGTTTTATGTACTCATGTATTGCTTTTAAAAAGTTACACCGTCTTACAGGTCAAGTTTTATAGAGTATTTCTTTTAAGAAATTACATTTTCTACCGTAGATAAATAAATCGTCAGATATAATACCATTAACGAGTCGTCATCTTCTGGAAAAACCTTAGTCTCTACAAAGTATCGATAAATTTATTCCCTGTATATGCAGTGGTATCATCTAGATAACCTAACGTATATACTAGCTCTTTAGCAATCTTTTTTATTATTGGAGACAACTGCCTTACTACTGTTAGGACACTATCGTTATCACAATTAAAAATGATTGATACATCGTCGACAGGCTAGTATAAAGTTAATTATGCCACAAAATTAAATTCTAATCACCCTACATTTAAGGTTATATATTTAAAAGCAATTTCAGAGTCAACTCTATAAAATGAAAGAGGTTATTTCTCATACTTTATCAAATTAACTTACTTAGAACATATTTAAAATAAATCACAATGTATTTATTCTTGAAATTATTTTAATCTTAAAGTTAACTGAATTTGCGATAAAACAAAGCTGGTGTGCTTTTTCATGCAAACTTATTGCTAGAGATTTTTGATCACTGTTTTTGATAGTAACTACAGGATTTAACTGGACTACCGTAAAGCCACCACTGGCATCTGGACGCAATTCTAACATACCAGTCGCAGTATCCTTATAATCCATAATCTCTATTCCTTCCTGCTGGCATACATAGAAGTAAGACATCATATGACAGGAAGAAAGTGCACTAAGTAATAAATCTTCTGGATTGCGTTTATCTGGCTCTCCTTTAAATTCTCTAGCGGCACTGACGTTTATACTTTCCTTTCCATCAATTGTAGAAGTGTGAGTTTTAGAATTAACAAATTGATTTTTTTGCCATTGAGTATGGACTTCAAAATGAAATTCTTTTTTCATCTATTTTTAAATTATCGTTGTAGATATTCCGTATCTCGCTTTCGCGAAAGCGTACAACCATAAAAAAATTAAACCTAGAATAAGCCCCATAAACGCGCCCATAAGCACATCTCCTAAATAGTGAACCCCTAGATAAACACGACTATAGGCTACTAATACGGCCCAGACTATCATAACCATACCTATCGTTTTATGTTTTCTCCTTAATAGAAACCACAAGAATGTGGCTAGCGCAACGGCGCTGCTGGCATGACCGCTATAAAACCCATAAGTACCGCCACTCTTACCTACTTTAGAAATAAGTCCTTCTAGTGCTGGCTCTCTAAAAGGACGCAATCTTTCCATGCTGTCTTTAAAGAAACTAGCTAGTTGATCGCTACAGGTTATGAGTAGCGCTATTGCTATTAATGCAATAACTAGATTACGTGTACCGAGTTTCTTATATAGAATATATAAAACAAAGAGATATAAAGGAATCGCATACAGTTTATGAGTGATAACGTTGAAGAATAAATCTACAGCATCATTACCCCAGTCGTTAAGAAAAAGCGTCGCGTCCCAGTCTAATTGTTTGATATCTACCATTTACTTATCGTAAAGTTCCATTTGCTCATCATAGAATCTGCTTGCTTCTTCGATAAGGTTTTTAGTTTCTTCTTCTAGCTCCTCAGCATCTTCTTTAGTCACCTCTTCTAGAAACTCTACCTCATCATCTTTAAGGTTGATAATAAATCTTGGGTAATCTAGGTGAATGACGAAAATATCTTCAGGATAATGAACGTTATCGCCCATAAGAAATCTAGGAAGTTCCATTAGTTGTTTTTATTAGGTAAAAATATAGTTTTAGGATCGATTAATCTCTTTTAAAACCAGCTTTACCATATTTAATGGTGCAATCTAATAAATTCTGAATATAGAATTCACTATATAGAATTGAAAAAACTAAATTTGTTCCATGCGAAAGAAACTAAGAGCTGATAATTTACAGAAATCCTATAAAGGTCGTCCGGTAGTTAAGGGCGTGTCTTATGAAGTGAATCAAGGAGAAATAGTAGGATTACTAGGACCTAATGGTGCTGGTAAAACCACTTCTTTTTACATGACCGTAGGACTGGTAAAACCTACTGATGGTGACGTGTGGCTGGACGATAAAAAAATCACACAATATCCTATGTACAAACGTGCACAAAATGGTATAGGTTATCTAGCACAAGAGGCTTCTATCTTTAGAAAATTAACTGTAGAAGAAAATATACTAGGTGTACTGCAACTGACTAACCTTTCTAAGAAAGAGCAAAAGGAACGTTGTGAGAAACTTCTAGAAGAATTCAGTTTGCAAGACCGTCGCAATAGAAATGGTGATTTATTGAGTGGTGGTGAGCGACGTCGTACAGAAATAGCTCGCGCGCTAGCAACAGATCCTACTTTTATATTACTAGATGAGCCGTTTGCAGGTGTAGACCCAGTGGCAGTAGAAGACATACAGAGAATAGTTGCACAACTAACTAAAAAAAATATAGGTATTCTTATTACGGACCATAATGTACAAGAAACACTCGCTATTACCGACCGCACGTACTTAATGTTTGAAGGTAAGATCTTAAAACACGGTTCTCCAGAAGAACTGACTGAAGATGAAGTGGTACGTAGAGTTTATTTAGGACAGAATTTTGAGTTGAGAAAGAAGAAGATTTTTGAGTAGAATTTATATCTAATCAAAAGTTTAAAGAAATTGATTTCTCTTATACATTTCGGAAATTCTAATGCGTTGATCAATTTTCAAATCATAAAAATCTGGATATTCATAGTCTGAAATTTCCTTTCCTATTTTTTGAGTGTTTATCAGTTCCTTTTTCTTAGTTTCAAAAATTACTCCCCATTTTTCATATTCCTCATTATCATGGAGTATCAAAGAATTAATAGCATTAAGAGAAACAATAGAGATATCATTATTGATTGTTTTACAAATTTCTTTATAAACCAAATCATTATCCTTTGCAAATTTTGATAATTCAATAACCGATTGTACTCTTATATTAAAGTCTTTAGATTTTAAGCCTAGAAATAAAAAAACAATATCACCATTCTTCGATGCGTTTTCAATAACTGAACTCGTAATTTTCAAAATACCTTTCTTGTATAAATATTTGATAGGTTTAATCATGCTTTACGAGATTTCAAGACTTCATATTTTACTTAACTATATTTTGAAAGCTTTTCTACTCATCACATTATTCACCACACTCATCAAGATATAAATTACAATAATGCAAGGCACTGCATAAATTTGAAGTGTTGCTATTAGTGTAATACACAAAGCGATAAAGATCCAGCGTATTTCATTTCCTTTCCAGCCGAAGCTTTTAAATTTTAAAGCAAATAGAGGCAATTCTGCATTAAGAATATAAACACTAAAAATAGTGATAGTGGTTAATACATAAGGATTAGTCAGCGCCTCTGTCACCCAGCCAGCATTATAATCTTGTGCGATAATACCTAATGAAATAATGAAAATCGCATTTGCCGGTGTCGGTACTCCTATAAAAGAATCTGTCTGTCTGGTGTCTATATTGAATTTTGCCAGTCGGTAACAACTTCCTAAAGTAATTAAGAAACCTATTACTGGCACAAATGGGTGTGCATACCACTGCTCTGGCGCAGCTGTTTCAAAACTTGTTATCGTATTTATCAGGTTATATCCTACAGCATCGCTCAACATTTGATACATGACTATTCCTGGTACAAGACCACTAGTAACCATGTCTGCAAGAGAATCCAGTTGTTTACCTAGCTCGCTAGAAACGTGGAGCAATCTCGCGGCAAGACCATCAAAAAAGTCAAAAAATATTCCAGCTGCTACAAATATCCCAGCTAGAATAAGCTGGTCATTAAATGCATAAATAGCTCCTAGACATCCACAAAGTAGATTTAATAATGTAATAATATTAGGTACCCAATTCTTCATGATACAAATATGCAGTATTTTACTGATGTGTTTTGCCTACTTTTGAGGCAATATGTACATAATATCATAGTTATTAACTCAGAAACCTAGATATTTGCGATTTATTAAAATTTGTACTTGAAAAATTATTACTTTTTACTGTTTGCTTTATGTTCTGCATGTGCTCATGCGCAGACCTCTAGAGCCTATTCTAACGAATTTTTAAATATAGGAGTAGATGCCGCAGCCTTAGGAATGAGTAATGCTGTAGTAGCTAGTACAGATAATGTAAACTCTGTTTACTGGAATCCTGCTGGATTAATAAAAATGGAAGAGCAAGAACTGTCCTTAATGCACTCTAGCTATTTTGCAAACATTGCTCAATTTAATTACGGCGCATATGCGATGCCTATAGATAATCAAAGTGCATTCGGCTTTTCTGTGGTACGATTTTCTGTAGATGACATTTTAAACACCACACAACTTATAGACGATCAAGGAAATATAAACTACGACCGCATTTCTACCTTTTCTACAGCAGACTGGGCTTTTACATTCTCCTATGCTAGAGAATTAAAATTAGATGGCTTTTCTTATGGCGCAAATGCTAAGGTTATACGCCGTGTCATAGGAGAATTTGCAAGCTCTTGGGGTTTTGGATTTGATGTAGGATTACAGTTTAAACGTGGTGACTGGCAGGTAGGTATTATGGCACGCGATATAACTACTACCTATAACACATGGGCTATCGATGAAGAGAAGTTTTCCGAAATAAGTGATGCCGTAGAAAATCAAAATCAAGAATTACCAGAAACTACCGAGATTACATTACCTAAATTACAACTAGGACTCGCGAGAACGTTTACATTTCACTACGACCATGTTCTTACTGCCGAGGTTGATTTAAACATGCGTTTCATACAGACTAACGACATATTCTCTAGCAGTGCCGTAAGTGCTACTCCAGCGCTAGGCCTAGAATATGGATTTACAGACTTAGTTTTTGTACGCGCCGGAGTAGGAAATTTTCAAAACATACAACAACTAGACGGCAACGATAGTGTTACCCTACAACCCAATATAGGTATAGGTTTTAAATACAAAGGAATCGCAGTAGATTATGCACTTACCGATATAGGAGATTCTAGCGAGGCGCTGTATTCTAATGTCTTTTCAGTAAATATCGACCTATCTGTTTTCAGTAAATAAAAGATTAACTTCTTATTCGATTTTTAGTTGACTGCAAAGACCTTAACTTAGCAACAGATAAATTTATACATGAAAATTACCAGCATATTACTAGCCATTTTATCAGGAATTCTATTATGGCTAGGATGGCCTACCTATGGATTTGCAGGATTATTATTTATCGCATTGGTCCCATTACTTATTTCAGAACGTAAATTGCGTTTAAGCGACAGTAAAAACATCGCTGGAAAAGTATTTCTCCATTCCTATCTCACTTTTTTTATCTGGAATATCGCCACTACATACTGGTTATATTTCTCCACGCCATTTGGTATGTGGTTTGCTGTTTTAGTAAATACAGCGTTAATGAGTCTGGTTTTCTTAGGTTATCATTACCTAGCTAGAAAAGCAACACAAGGCGCAGCACTTACCTTTCTCGCCTGTTTATGGATCAGTTTTGAGAGATTGCATTTAGACTGGGATTTTTCATGGCCTTGGCTCAATTTAGGAAACGGTTTTAGTGAGACCACCTCATGGATTCAGTGGTATGAATATACGGGCACCTTCGGCGGTTCTTTATGGATATGGCTGGTTAATATATTTATTTTTGTTGCTGTGTTACGCTTTCGCGAAAGCGGACTTACCACAAGGCGAAAATTCATTATCAAACGCTCTCTAGTACTTACAGCTATAATAGCAATTCCTGTACTTATATCACAAGCCCTCATCATAGAGAGCATACCTTTTCAAAAAGATGGTGGTACTAACGTGGTGATCGTACAACCTAATATTGATCCATATGAGGAGAAATATTACCTGAATAACGATAGTATTATAAAAACTATTATGAGTCTGGCAAAACCAGAAATGGACCAGTTTACCGACCTAATTATTACACCAGAAACTGTACTAGCAGATGACGTACGATTGAATAATCTCACTCAACTTAAATTTAATCCAACTGTTCTCTCTATAAGACAAGAGTTATATGATTATCCTAATGTTAATTATCTAGGTGGTGTTGCTATAGATGAGGTATTTACAGATAAGCGCAGAGCGACTGGTCGTACTAATTTATTTAGAGATGGGAGAACGTTTTACAATAGTTACAATAGCGCTATGTTTCTATCTGCTGGTGGGCCATTAGGATTATATAATAAATCAAAACTAGTCGTAGGTGTTGAAAATTTTCCTTACAAGGGAATACTGCAACCCATTTTAGGGGACGTTATGCTAGATTTAGGCGGCACCGTTTCTACAAAGACTATACAAGAAGATAGAACTGTTTTTAAAACTATAGATGCTACCGTGGTTGCTCCTGTAATATGCTATGAGTCTGTTTATGGAGAGTATGTAACTGAATTTGTGAAAAATGGTGCTCAGGTTCTAGCTATTATAACTAACGATGCCTGGTGGAATGAGACTCAAGGCCATAAACAACATTTAAGTCTGGCTAGATTGCGAGCTATCGAGAATAGAAGATGGATAGCGCGCAGTGCTAATACTGGAATAAGTGCTATTATAGATGATCGTGGCGTTATTAAAAAATCACTGGGATATGAAAAGCAAGGTGTTTTAAAAGGAACATTACTTCCTAAAACAGAACTTACATTTTACACTATTCATGGAGATTATATTGCTAGAATAGCAACTGTCATGGGACTATTTGTACTTCTATTCAGTATTTTTAGAAGAGGAAAAATGCAGAGAAAATAGTAGGAATCGTTAATAAGTAAATTATTACCTATCTAGTTAAAATCTATTGTCCTTTAAAGAAAATAATGGTACTCAGGGTTTTTACTACTATTCTTATATCTAAAAACACACTGCGTTTTTTAATATAATAAAGGTCGTACTGTAGTTTTCTTAAATGATCTTCGTCCGTAACGCCATACTTGGTTTTTACTTGTGCCCAACCTGTAAGACCTGGTTTTATCACGTGACGAGTTTCATAAAATGGAATTTTTTCTGACAGTTGTTCTACAAAAACCTCTCTCTCTGGTCTAGGACCTATTACACTCATTTCTCCTTTAAATATATTTAAAAACTGTGGAAATTCATCTATACGCGTTGCTCTTAAAAACTTACCGAATTTTGTAATACGTGCGTCATTAACTACGGCAAACTGTGCTCCAGATTTTTCTGCATCGGTAACCATTGATCTAAATTTTATAATCTTGAATAGCTTTCTATTCATACCTACACGTTCTTGTGTATAAAATAGAGGGCCTTTATTACCTATTAAATTACCCAAGAATACTACTGGTATTAAAAGTAAAGTCACTATAATACCTAATACAGAAGCTAACAAATCAAATAAACGATGGTATACTAGGTACAATCTATTTTGATTATTACGTGCAAATGGAAAGTATCTATAAAAATCCTTACCTACATATTGTACTGGTACTCTATCTGTCATTTCTTCATATACCTGTGTATATTCTCTTACAGAATAACCATTTTCTACTAATTCAATAAGCCATTTATAAAGATGAGAAGTTATTCCATTCACCTCATTACTAGCTACTACTATCTCTGTAACCGACTGGTCATGCAATAATTCATGTGCATTTTTTATACTTATAGCTTTTACACCTACTATATGACCTTGTTCTATGTTAGAACCTGTATTAATAAAACCGCTTATTTTATAATTAGGATCTACGTCTTGCAAGTTTTGGGCTACCATAGCCGCATCACTAGAGTCTGCAATAATGATTATATTTTTATTAAATCTAGAACTAGCAAAAAGCTTTATATAAAGTGTTCTCCATAAAAGCAATGGAACGGTAACCGCTAGATAAAAGTATAAAATCTGTATTCTATTTTCAGGTAACACTGGTGTAAAGAATGGTGTCAGTAAATATACTAACGACGTTACAGATCCTGTACTTATAGCACCTCTCAACGTATCGGTAATACGACTGGCTCTTTGAAGATTATACATTTCAAAAACTGTGGCAAAAAATAATAAATAACCTGAGAGAATCACAGACCACAACCACTGTCGCTCATTGATTAAGAAATAATCAAATTGAAATATAATTCCTAATAAATACAACGCAATTAAAACTACTGTAACATCTATGATACGCAACAGTATTTTACGTTCAGACATTTCAAAATGAATAGGTTTTGACACTTTGGTTAAGTTTTATATATGTAAATATACATTTTTATACCTTGAGCAATGTATTCCAGTCTTTACTTACTTCACTCCAAGAAAATTGCTGAGTATACTTTCTAGCCGTTAGAATGATATTATTGCACTCTAATGATTTATCTATCAATTCATTAACAGATTCTACCATCGCATGAACATCATTATCAGGAATTAACTTACCATTAATATCATTATCGATTAAACAGGAAATACCTCCTACATTAGTGGATATGATAGGTAAACCTAATGCCATAGCCTCTATTAAGCTTACTGGTAAGTTATCAAAATGCGTAGTATTGATAAATATGTTGTGTGATTTACTTAATTCTACCCATTGTTTTTTAGATAGCAATCCTGTAAAAGTTACATCTAAGTTCATATTTTTTGCTATTGTTCTACATGTCGCTAGAGTACCGTCTTTATCTGGACCTACCATAGTTAGACTAGCCGCAGGATATTTTTCTTTAAGTTCTTTTAGAACAAATACTGCCATTTGCGGATTATAAATTTGAGCAAATGAACGTACCCAAAGTAACTTAGGTTCCTTAATAATTCTGTCTGTAAAAGGATAATTTTCTAACTCAATAAAGTTATTTATCTTAATAATATTTTGAAATCCCACTTTATTAAAAGCTAGTTTTAAAAACTCACTAGGACTGACGACCTGGTAGGCATTATCTAGAAAAAATTTAATTGCTTTAGGGTTTTTCTCTAGCCTACTAGGTAAATTACCACCATGTAATATAGGAATATATTTAAGATTTAAAGATTTACAAATACGCGATATGGTAATCGCATACCAAAAATTCTTAGTACTATAGGTATCAATCAACACTACGTCTGCCCATTTTCTATTTAAATAAGTCATGCGCATCATATGCAGCATGCGCTTACTTATGTTTTTAATAGAAGAAGCATATCTAACGTTATATCCTTCTTTTTCTAACAGTGGTCCTAATGTATCTATAGTTGTAGCTGTTGCACCATGTCCAGCTAGTTTATTACCTATGTAAAGAATATTATTCATTAGGAAACAGCAATAATGGGTGTTTCTAACTCCGTTTTTTGTTTTTTCTTAGTCTTTGGTTTATATACATAAAGTAAAGATAATCCATAGAAAAAAGCAGGTGCTGCAACACGCATTGCACTATGATTAATAGTTGCTATCCAGAAAATTAAAAAAGCATAAAAATAGATATTTCCTTTATATGAAAGCCGGAATATAAGTGGTGTAAATATCAAAACCAATAAAGACAGGATACCAATACTGCCATGTTCAGAAAGCAATCTACTGGTCTCGTTATGAGAAGCAGCGAGAATACCATCTTTCTTTGCCCTGTAATATTTTACCTGCCCTGCCCCTATTCCTGCAATAGGGTTTTCTAAAAAAGCTTCTATTTCTACCGATATTAATTTTGCTCTACCAGTAGATAAATCAGACTTCACCCTTCCGGCTGCATCTTTATTTGCATAGCGTTTATCTATAAGTCCACTAGTAGCAAGAGAAGTATAACCCCATGCAAATAATAATCCTAACACGATAACAATTAATTTTGGTAAAAATGAAAATTTAAATTCAGATCGTTTAAGAAAAAATAAAGTTCCTATTACAGCTATAATCATTAAAAAAGCTGTGATAACTCCACCACGTGAAAAGGTCACCCAGCCTCTATACGTCATTCCTAAAAACAGAATAATATCTATAACATTAAACAACAAATTTTTAATACGTAAAAAACGAACAAAGCAAATAAACATACCTATACCTAGAGCTGTAGCTACCTGATTAGGCCCATAGCCACCAGAAGCTGCAAAATTAGATGCGGTATCTGTAATAACATCCCTTATGTTAGGAGTAACCACAAAAAGATAAAACATGAGCATGACTATAGGGCCTACACTCAGCTTTAAAATCTCATCTAATCGATCTGTGCTTATCCTGCGTTGAAAACAATAAATAGCTACTATACCTAGAGTCACAGGTCCACTTAAATTAAATGCTACCGCTTTTCTTAGGGACTCTGAGATAGGTATATTTTGCGAGGCAACTATTATACTGGGAACCAACAGTAGCAAGTAAAACACAAAAGGAATGGATTTAAGAGAAAAACCTCTTAGTAAAATACCAGCGAGCATAAATAGAATAACTATATATTTAATCATCTCATAAAAAAAGAGCGCATTATTCATACGCAAGAAAACTTCTAAGCACGATAAATAACAACATGCTAGTATAACCTCCATGTTTTTATCAACACTAATAAGTAATCTTAAGATAAAATATATAATGGCTCCATAAAAAAACACCTTAACTAAAAATGGAAAGGCAATCATAAAGATCGTGATCAGAATATGGCCTGCTATTAGAATCGGATACGGCAGTTTCTCAAACTTGATCATTAAAAAAGGTAGGAATTAAGTGTTATAACAAGAGCAAATTTAATGTAATAAAAATAAGGCTTATTAATTCTTTTAAATTTAGATTATAACTGTGCTTTGATTTTCAGCAACTCGGCCTTTACATGTTCAAGTTTACTTATTATTTCAAAGGTCTGAAGCTCATTTTTATGATTTTTCATATAATCTTGAGCACCATCTAGAGTAAAACCTTTTTCTTTTACTAGGTGATATATAGTTTTAAGGTTTTCTATATCTGTTTTAGAAAACTTGCGGTTACCTCTGGAATTTTTTTTAGGTTTTAAAACATCAAATTCTTTTTCCCAAAAACGCACCAAAGATGCATTTACTTGAAATGCTTTGGTAACCTCTCCCATGGAGTAATATAATTTTTCAGGAAGTTCTATATGCATGAATTGCTTATAACGTGTTTAAATCTACTTTCTTATTAGTCTAAAGAAATATTTTCTTGTTGCGATTTTTGTAGCAAGGCATTAAACTCATCTGGTGTTAGATTACCATAATAGAAATTAATAGGGTTAATGCGTTCATTATTTTTAGATACCTCATAATGTAAATGTGGCCCTTGTGATCTTCCAGTACTTCCTACATACCCTATAATATCACCACGTTTCACCTTTTGCCCTGGTCGTACATTATATGGTTTTGACCTTCTTAAATGCGCATAAAGAGATTTGTAACCAAATCCGTGATCTATTCTTATATGGTTTCCATAACCAGAGCTATTAGCATCTGCTCTTTTAACAATACCGTCACCTGTTGCAAAAACTGGTGTACCTCTAGGAGCGGTAAAATCCATGCCGTAATGAAATTTTCTAGTCTTATTAAAAGGATCAGTACGATAACCATAACCACTGGCCATACGTGTTAAATCTTGATTGCGCACTGGTTGTATAGCAGGTATAGAGGCCAGTAACTTCTCTTTATCTTCGGCAAGAATCACTATTTCTTCTAGCGATTGAGACTGTATGGCCGTTCTTTTTTTAAGTTTATCTATAGACTCTCTCAGGGCGATGATTTTTTTTGCACTCGGCCCATTTTCATATTCTTTATAACGATTTACCCCTCCAAAACCTGCCTGACGCTGCTCTCTAGAGATAGGATTTGCATCAAAATAAATGCGATAAATATTATTATCGCGATCTTCTATATTTTCAATAACTGTAGAGAGTCTAGTTACATCATCCTGCACATCATCTAGTTGCAATTCTAGATACTCTATTTTACTGCGTGATTCCTTTAATTCTGGTGATTCTATGAAAAGATCTGCAATGAAAAAACAACATAATCCAAAGCAACAACTAATTAATAGAAACAGAAAGCTACCCAAAAAAAATCTGCTTTTTTTAGTTTTAACCTTACGGTAAGAAAGAGTTTCAGAATCGTAGTAATACTTGACCTTTGACATATGGTTTATTATGCTATTTTTGTGATGCTTTAAGAGATAAAAATTAAGTAAAAAAAAATTAGTAGTTGTTTCGCTTTCGCGAAAGCGATATTATAACAATTTTTATCACGCACAGCAAAAATAAGAAAAATGAATTAACCGCTAGTAAAGCCATAATGAAGTCAAAACAAATACGCCAAACGTTTCTTGAGTTTTTTGAAAATAAAAAACACCAAATCGTCCCAAGTGCACCCATGGTGATCAAAAATGATCCTACCCTGATGTTTACTAACGCCGGTATGAATCAATTTAAAGAATACTTCTTAGGAAATTCTGAACCTAAAAATAACCGTATTACAGATTCTCAAAAATGTCTGAGAGTAAGCGGTAAACATAACGATCTAGAAGAAGTAGGTGTAGATACATATCACCACACGATGTTTGAGATGCTGGGTAACTGGAGTTTTGGCGATTACTTTAAAAAAGATGCGATTTCATGGGCGTGGGAATTACTTACTGAAGTTTATGGTATTGATAAAGACTGCCTTTATGTAACCATTTTTGAAGGTGATAAAAGTGAAGGCCTAGAACGCGATACAGAAGCTTATGATCTATGGAAAGAACTTATAGACCAAGATCGTATTCTTAACGGTAATAAAGCAGATAACTTTTGGGAAATGGGCGCACAAGGACCTTGTGGACCATGTTCTGAAATACACGTAGACATAAGAAGTAAAGAAGAAAAAGCAGCAGTAGATGGCGCTACTCTTGTTAATATGGATCACCCACAGGTGGTAGAAATATGGAATCTAGTTTTTATGCAATACAACCGCATGGCAGACAGTTCTCTTAAAAATCTACCTAACCAGCATGTTGATACCGGTATGGGCTTTGAACGTCTTGCGATGGTATTACAGAATGTACAGTCTAATTATGATACTGATATTTTTACACCTCTTATTAGAGAAATAGAAACCATAACTGGACATGCATATGGAAAAACAACGCAAGAAGATATCGCAATACGTGTTATTGCAGACCACTTGAGAGCGGTATCTTTTTCTATTGCAGACGGACAACTACCTTCTAACAACGGTGCTGGTTATGTAATACGTATGATATTGCGTCGTGCGATACGTTATGGATTTACTTACCTAGGTAAAAAAGAACCTTTTATCTACCAGTTAGTAAATACTCTTTCTAAGCAAATGGGCGATGCTTTCCCAGAACTTAAATCTCAAAAGAACTTAATTCTTAATGTCATTAAAGAAGAAGAAACTTCTTTTTTAAGAACACTAGAAAATGGACTTACTCTTCTAGATTCTATGATCGCAGGCATGAAGTCTGCCGGTTCTGAAATCCTAGACGGTAAAAAAGCATTTGAACTTAATGATACCTATGGTTTTCCTAAAGAACTGACGCGTCTTATATTAAGCGAGCAAGGTCTAGAAATGGACGAAGAAGGATTTGCCATTGCTCTTAAAAAACAACAAG
Organism: uncultured Nonlabens sp.; assembly: GCF_947495285.1. Lineage (GTDB taxonomy): Bacteria > Bacteroidota > Bacteroidia > Flavobacteriales > Flavobacteriaceae > Nonlabens. The sequence continues at coordinate 43,962 of NZ_CANLXZ010000019.1, forward strand.
ACGACTCTCGTAAAGCGAGCGCGACAGAGACTAGTGACTGGACTGTTCTAGTAGATGACGACACGCAAGAGTTTATAGGTTATGATCAACTAGAAGCAGAGGTGCGTATATCTCAATACCGCAAGGTAACGAGTAAAAAAGATGGCGAGTTGTACCAGATCGTTTTTAACATGACTCCGTTTTATGGAGAAAGTGGTGGACAGACTGGTGACAAAGGTTATCTAGAAAGTGCTAGTGGTGACACGGTTTACATAGTAGATACTAAAAAAGAAAATGGCCAGACCGTACATTTAACTAAGAACCTACCTAAAGAAATAGGTGGTACTCATAAAGTAGTGGTAGATGCAAATCAACGTGCACGTACTGCTGCAAACCATACAGCTACTCACCTACTACACCAGGCGATGCGTAAGATATTAGGTACTCACGTGGAGCAAAAAGGTTCTATGGTGAGAAGTGCTAGTTTAAGATTTGACTTCTCACACTTCTCTAAAGTAAGTGCAGAGGAACTCGTAGAAATAGAAAACTTTGTAAACGCACGTATTAGAGAACAATTATCTCTAGAAGAAAATCGCGATAATACGTATGACCAGGCTATGGAAGATGGTGCAATAGGATTATTTGGCGAGAAGTATGGTGACGTAGTACGTACCATTAAATTCGGTGAGAGTAACGAGCTTTGTGGTGGTACTCATGTAAAAAATACGGGAGACATTTGGCATTTTAAAATCACTAATGAAAGCGCTGTTGCATCTGGAATACGTCGTATAGAGGCAATTACTAGCGATGCGGTAAAAGATTTCTTTACAGAGCAATCAAAAAGCTTTGAAGAAATTAAAGCCGTTTTAAAGAACCCTACTAAAAACCCAGCAGAATCTATTGCTGCGCTGCAAGATGAGAATGCTTCTTTGAAAAAAGAAATCGAGCAACTTCTTAAAGCAAAGGCTGGAAACCTAAAAGGTGATTTAATAGCTAGTGCAAAAAGCATTAATGGAGTGAACTTTATCGCTACAAAAACCGATCTAGATGCAAAGTCTGTTAAGGAACTAGCTTTTAATATCGAGAGAGAAATGGAAAACCTTTTCTTAATTATAGGAGCAGCAAACGGAGAGAAAGCAACTCTAACGGTTATTCTAAGTAAGAATCTAGTAGAAGAAAAATCACTAGACGCTGGTAAAATAGTTAGAGAACTAGGTAAACACATTCAAGGTGGTGGCGGTGGCCAGTCTCATTTTGCAACGGCTGGTGGTAAAAATGCTGCTGGAATAGATGCGGCTCTTGTTGCTGCTGAAGGGTTGATTTAATTTACTTTTTATTATTATAAAATGAAAGAAGTAGAGATAAATTATAGAGTTGAAAAGAAGGAGTTTGTTAATCATAGGATGCGCATGCTCTTAAAATCAAGAAATATCATGATTTTCGGTTTATTTATAATACTCTTACCATCATTCAAATTTATCGTACCGTTAATTAACCCAGCGCAGAATGCAGCTCCTGAGCAAGGTTTCACCTCGATAATGATTAGTGTTTTACCACTTATCATTGTGCCCATTCTGATTGTTCTGTACTTAAGGTATCAGTTTAAAAAAGTATACGATAATACCACAGACTTTCAGCAAGACGTAAAGGTCGTTATGGATGAGAACGGTTATTTTGGAAAGTCTGCCTCTTCAGAAGGAAGAAAAGATTGGAACGCTATCCATAAAAATGTTCAACAAAAAGAAATGTTAGATATATATTTTTCAAAACAACTTTGCGCTTCTATTCCTATGAGATCTGTGAGTTCTGAAAAAATAAAAACCTTGAAAGAAATTCTTAATAAAGCTCAGATAAATAACAACCTATAAAACAAATGGTCTATTTAAATTTAAATGGACCATTGTTATTTCACGTCACAGACTGTAACATTTCTTCATTAAAAGCTACTCATATTATATGGGAGTTGTCACTAAACATTTACTGGAGAAAATAGATCGCATACATGCAAAGGGCGACGAGCGTAGAGCTGACCGTATACATGATGCTCGTTTTGCTACTGCATCTTTGTATCAAACAGCTTGCAAATGCAAGGTTTTTACTCCACAAGAAGTAGCAGCTGCCAAAGAAGTATACAAACAGAAATTACAAAAAAGTAGAATAAAACACAAAATCATCTGGATCTTAACAATAATCCTAACACCAGTGTGCTTTTATCTAGGTTATTTATTTCTATTCATGTTTGACTTTTAAAATTACAGATTATGGGCTCTCTAGCATTTATTACAACCATTAAAATTAATGCAAAACAGTTAAAATCTAGATCTAAATTCAAAGGACTAGACGCTGACACCGGCATTTATAAAGGGAATATTAATAAAGAAGACTTTTCACCAGAACAAATACAGGCCGCAAAAGATGCCTTTCAATTGCAGGTAAAAGCAGAGAAAAAGAAAACACTTATAGTACTACTCCTTACCATAGTATTAGTCCCTATTTTGATATATGCACTCATAAAACTCTATCTATTTACATTTGTTTAAACCTTAAATTAAGATCGTACCTTTGAATTAATTGATCTTAATAATCCATGAAACTAAGCACACCTGTTCCTGTTTTAAAACTATCCAGCCCTATAGATTATAATTCTAAAGTGGTTCTACTAGGCAGCTGTTTTACCGAGAATATAGGTTCTAAGCTATCCTATTATGGGTTTGATACGAGTATAAATCCTTTTGGGATTATTTTTAATTCCACTAGTTTAAGAGTTTTAATAAATCGTGCTGTTCACCATATTCCGTTTACACGAGAAGATATAGAAGGTGATTATTCTTATCTAGCACATTCTGATCTTAATAATAAAGATCAGAACGTGCTATTAGATCAATTAAATACCGCTTTAAAAAAACTAGAAACAGATTTAAAACAGGCTTCTCATCTATTTATAACTCTAGGTACTGCGTGGGTTTACCGTCATATAGAAAAGGATATAATAGTTGCTAACTGTCATAAACAACCGCAACAATTGTTTATTAAAGAACTGCTGGATACAGAAACCATAAATATGGATCTAACGAGTATACAGGAATGGGTAAACAAGGTAAATCCAGAAATAAACATCACCTATACCCTATCGCCGGTGCGTCATATTAAAGATGGTTTTATAGAAAACACACGTAGTAAATCGAGATTGCACGACGCCATACAGACTCAAGTAGATTTAAATAATGCCACTTATTTCCCTGCTTATGAAATAACTATGGACGAGTTGAGAGATTATAGATTTTATGCTCGTGATATGGTACATCTCAATGAAATAGGTGTGGATTTTATATGGTCTCGCTTTCGCGAAAGCGGACTTAACAACAACACTCTAACCCAACAAAAAGCAGTAGAGAAATATAGAAAACTATCTCAACATCGTGCTACAAACACAGAAGCACATCAACTACAAATAGAACAAATGCGAGCTAAAGTAAACTCGATATATCCTGAAATAAAATTATAATGAAAGACATTTTTAAATACATAATCAGTGGTTTAATTGCTGTTTCAATATTTTATTTAGGATCTATATTTCTAGATAAAAATAAAGATCGTGAGTTATTACTAGCACAGACAGCACTGATACAAAAGGAAATTAACAACACGAGTAAACTGGTAGTCACAGAGATGAAATATGCTAAGGTATTTACCTATGAAAGCACAAAATCTTATGGTTGGGACTTTTTTAGAAGTCAGAAAAGCGCGATCATAATATCAAATGCCGAGGCTCAAATATCCTATGATCTTAAACTGTTAAAACATAAACTAGATCTAGAATCAAAAACTATTTTCATTACCTATATACCACAACCAGAAATTAAAATTTATCCTCATCTAGATTATTTTAAAATGGACAACGGTATTTTAAACAAATTTGAAGGAAGAGATATCAATAAGATGGAAAAACAGATAACGGAAAAACTTAAAGAAAATATTCGTAAAGATGAAGTTATAAAAAATGCTCAAAACAGATTATTAACTGAATTGAGCAATATTTATTTATTGAGCAGTTCTATGGGTTGGAAACTTATTTATAATGATGTAGAAGTTAATAGCAAAAAAGAAATGAATGCTATCTTATTCTAGAGATCCTACTCTATGATTTCATAAGCCTCTGCGGCTTTATCAAATTCAGCTTCTAGTAACTGGTAATACTTATTATAAATATCCTTTTTAATGCGACATAATTTACCGTTACTCTCTAGAGCGGTAGAGAATTCTTGTTGCGTGATTTTCTTATTCATAAAGTCTGTAGTTAGCTGTGGACGCTCTTGTTTACATGCTGCATAATTGTTGTATGCCTGTACATATAATTTGTATGTTTCACTATTTTTAATAGAATCAGCTGTTTGATTTTGAGAATCTGACGGTGTTGTATCGCAGCTGGTAAATAAGAGGACACATAGGATGATAAGTATTCTTTTCATAAGTATAGTTTTATGCGTTAAAAATAAAGACTTGTTATTTTTAATCAAAATTAGAATTAAAAAAAAATCCTTTCCTGATTTAACTGGAAAGGATTTTATAAATTAATTTAATCTATTTATTACGTCTACGATCTTTGTATTCTCTAATCATCTTACGCCTGAAATCTAATTCGGCTTTTTTTAATTTAAGAAATCGCTTTGCGCCTATTACTTGTATTATTTCCTTGTGCTTATAATCTAAATAAGTAGCACTTATTTTTTGATCTAATTGAACCATCTCATCCACATAAGCAACTGCTTGCTTCTCTGACATGGTGTCAAATTCTCCTTCTAGTTTTTTGATAAGGTCTTTCTTTACTTTTTCTAGACGGGAGCGTTCATCTTTTACCTCATTGTATAAAGGCCAGAATTTTTGCGCTTCTTGAGAAGAAAGATTTAATTCTCTGTTTATGTGTGCGATAGCAAGAGTTTTAATCTTATCATGCATTTTTTTATTTCTGTGTCTATTGTGACCTTTTTCTGGGGCTTGTGCTTTTACCACAAAGGAAAAAAGCAATACGAATACTATTATTAAATTTTTCATTCTCTTATAATTTGGTCTAATGTTGCGTCTTCCATAAGGTAATTTAACAACTCATTATCTGTAAATTCTAGTTTTATTTCAGTCTCGTTAAGTATGCTATTATCTGCATATAATATCTCCATAGACTCTTCATCTTGTAAAAAGTTAATGTCTACTATATAATCTCTTAACTCTTGATCGTTAAGGTCTGCAAAAGTAACTTCGTCTGTAGAGAACAGACCATTAATAGTTACAAAACCTATAAATATAGCTGCCATTGCTAACAATGGGTATAACCATGTATTATTTTTTGAAGTTTGAAGAGTTACAACTTTTACATCTTTTTTATCTTCTTGTACTAACGTTAAAATACGATCTTCAAGAGTAGAAAAATAATCTTTAGGAACACTAAAACCAGCGTGTTCTACGATCTCGTCTTTTTGTGTGTTTTCTAACACACGATCTGTAAGTGAATCAAAGTAACCTTCTGGTACTTTAAAGCCTGCTTGTGTATGTTGATTATTGTTTTTCATATCCTTATGACTGTTTTTAAGTCAATTAGTTTAATTCACTTTAATAAATTGTTCTACTTTCTTTGCTGCTATGTGGTACGTACTTTTCACAGCACCTTCACTTAAATCCAGTATCGTCGCAATATCTTTAAATTTAAGATCGTCATAATACCTATAGTTAAATACCTCTCGCTGTCTATCTGGTAATTGTGCAAGTGCTTTTTTAAGAGCTAGTTCTATCTCATCACTTGTAAAATATACATCGGCTTCTAGCTTTTCAGTTAGGTGATCTTGTAGTTCTTGAGAAGATATTTGTAGTGTTTTTCCTTTTTTAGTTAAAAAAGTAACGCTCTCATTATAAGCGATTCTATACATCCATGTAGATAATTTGCTATCTCCATTAAAGTTTTTAATACCCTTAAAAATTTTAATAAACACATTTTGCAACACATCGTCAGCGTCATCATGGACTACTACCATTTTTCTCACCTGCCAGTATAACTGTTCTTGGTATTGAGATACCAGCAGTCTAAACCCTTTATTAGCCGTAGCTTCATTAAGGATTAAAGAAATTAATTCATGGTCTGATGTTCTACTCATATATCTATGACTCGCGCAAAGTATAAAGGTTTAACAATTTTAAAAATAATTTATATCATTCCTTAACATTAAGGTAAAACATAATAATTATCTTCACGTTTTAATACAGTTATGAATCAAGACCACACACCGCATTACGATACCTCTATCCAGCCACTATCTATAGTAAACGACGAGGCTAGAGCTATTTTTTATAAAAAGACGTATGGACATGTAGCCATCGCCACATTACTATTTGTGATTATAGAAGCTATTTTATTGCGCATAGAACCATTAGTTAACTTTATGTTTAGTCTTACACAAGGCTGGACGTGGTTACTCGTATTAGGTGCATTTATGATGGCCACTTCTTATGCAGAAAAGATGGCACATAAATCACATGACCGCAGGCAGCAGTATCTAGGCCTATTCCTATTTGTAGTAGCAGAGGCTGTTATTTTTCTACCACTTATTGCTATGGCATTACAATATCAGGCAGCTCTACAAGGTGGAGAAAGCAATTTACTAAGTCAGGCAGCCATCCTTACATTGGCCCTTTTTACAGCGTTAAGTGCTGTAGTTTTAATTACTAAAAAGGATTTTTCTTTCCTTAAAAGTATTTTATCAGTAGGTTTTATTATTGCAATAGGATTAATAATTGCAGGTATGATTTTTGGATTTGACTTAGGACTTTTCTTTAGTGGCGCTATGGTGCTTCTTGCGGCTGGTTCTATCCTTTATCAGACATCTAATCTGGTACATAAATACCATACAGATCAATATGTAGGTGCTGCATTAGGTTTATTCTCTTCATTGATGTTACTTTTTTGGTACATCTTAAGAATTTTTATGTCCCGCGATTAATTTCTTACACCTCATATCGCTACAGGCAAACCCTAATAGTGAAACTTTATGGATGGGTCCCTATGTCATAGCTGGTATGATTATAGGGCTAGTTCTAGTAATAATTCATTTAAGTCTACGTGTTCTTCAAAGAAAGCGCGACTTTATATGGTACAGACAGTTATGGAGCAATGCACGGTTACCGCTTTCGCGAAAGCGAGTCCTAGAAACATATCCTTTTTACATCCATCTCTCTGAAAAATATAAAAAGCAATTTGAACATAGGGTGGCCACCTTTATAAAACAGAAAGATTTTAAACACAGGTATCAAGACACGGTGACTGATGAACAAGTGGTTTTAATAGCTTGTGTTGCATGTCGTTTAACCTTCGGTAGGCGCAATTACCTTTTTCCCAGGTTAAATACTTTATTACTTTTTCCAGAACCGTTTAAAAGTCCTACTACACAAGAATACCATAAAGGTGAATACAATCCTATAGCAAAGGTTCTAGCTTTTTCATGGCCCGATTTTAAAGAAGGAATGGATATCGTAAATGATAACTTGCACTTAGGCCTGCATGAATTTACTCACGTACTTCATATAGAAAGTGAGCGCAGTAGTGAGATAGATGCTTTACGTTTTAAAAAATTTACACGCAATATTCTTAGAGAACTCATGAAGCCGGCTGTGCGCAGCAAACTAGACAACACAAAGTTTTTTAGGGATTATGCTTTTACAAATCAGTACGAATTCATGGCTGTTCTTATAGAGTACTACTTTGAATCTAATAAAGATTTTAAAGAACAATTTCCATTAATGTATAGTCATCTAACTAAGGCACTTCTTTATGAAGAAGAATGGATTATTTCTTAATAGGCATTTAAAATATTAAGATTGTAAAAAATCGACCGAGTAGACTTACTCTATTTATAAAAGATCACCTAATATCGACGCATATCATTACGACCTAAAAAGATAGCGCCTAGACCTGCTATAATAGGTGTGCTTATCAACCATGTACTTAAACCCTTACTTAAAAAAAGAGATATAACTGGTAATAATAAACCTAGAACAACAGCCACTATACCTCCATAAAACAATGCTTTACCTCTACTATGCAGGCCTTTTAATTGATCTAGACGTATAGCTCTTTTATCCACTCTTTTAACTATATGTTCTATATCTTTTTGATCTGTGCCTTGTTCTTTTAGTGTATTGCGCAATTTTGAAAAATCCATTCTCTTTTCAGAAATTTCTTTTGCATAATGTTCTATCTGTACTGAAATGTCGGTATACTTATCAACCATTATTTAAACTATTAAGGAGTGAATATAAGTTATCAATAGAGAACCTAATTTAATATAAATGCCAAATAGTCGCATTAAAAAACCCCAAAGGTTTTAAAAACCTTTGGGGTAGTTATATAACAACTAAGAAAAGAACTAGTCTCTAGTTAACTTCTTGTAACGTATTCTTTTAGGTGCGTGATCACCTAAACGTTTTTTCTTATTCTCCTCATATTCAGTAAAACTACCTTCAAAAGAATAGATTTGAGAATCTCCTTCAAATGCTATGATATGCGTACAAACTCTATCTAAGAACCATCTATCATGCGATATAATTACTGCACAACCAGCAAAGTTATCTAGACCTTCTTCTAGTGCTCTCAAAGTGTTTACATCAAGATCATTAGTAGGTTCATCTAGTAATAGTACATTACCTTCTTCTTTAAGAGTCATGGCTAGGTGTAAACGGTTGCGCTCTCCACCAGAAAGTGTAGACACCTTCTTATTTTGCTCACTACCAGAGAAGTTAAAACGACTTAAATATGCTCTAGAATTAACCATTTTACCACCCATCATAATCATGTCCTGACCGTCAGAAAAGTTTTCCCAAATAGATTTATTTGCATCTATATTAGAGTGTGATTGATCTACATAGGCCAGTTGTACCGTTTCTCCTACAGTAAAAGAACCTTTGTCCGGTTGTTCTTGATCCATGATCATTTTAAAAATGGTCGTTTTACCAGCACCGTTAGGCCCTATAATACCTACTATACCATTTTGTGGTAATACAAAGTTCAAGTCTTCATAAAGTAACTTATCGCCAAAGGCTTTACTCACTCCATTTGCCTCAATAACATTTGTACCTAAACGTGGCCCATTAGGAATGTAGATCTCTAGTTTTTCTTCTTTAACTTTTTGATCTTCATTTAAAAGCTTGTCATAATTGCTTAGACGTGCTTTTTGTTTCGTCTGGCGACCTTTTGCTCCCTGACGTACCCAGTCCAATTCTCTTTTAAGAGTTTTTTGTCTTTTAGACTCTGACTTTTCTTCTTTTGCCAGACGGTCTCCTTTTTGCTCTAACCAGCTAGAATAATTCCCTTTCCATGGAATACCTTCTCCACGGTCTAGTTCTAGAATCCATCCTGCAACGTTATCTAAGAAATATCTATCGTGAGTTACTGCGATTACCGTTCCTTTATATTGAGCAAGGTGCTGTTCTAACCATAATACAGACTCTGCATCAAGGTGGTTAGTAGGCTCATCTAGTAAAAGAATTTCTGGTTGTTGTAATAATAATCTACATAATGCCACACGACGTCTCTCACCACCAGACAGGTTTTTGATCTCTGCTTCTCCTGGTGGCGTACGCAGCGCATCCATCGCTATTTCTAGTTTAGTATCTAGTTCCCATGCGTTTAATGCATCTATTTTATCTTGAAGAACAGCCTGACGATTCATCAGTTTCTCCATTTTATCAGCATCAGTATACACCTCTTCTAGACCAAAGTCGTCGTTGATCTTATTATACTCATTTAGTACCGCAACAGTCTCTGCCACACCTTCACGTACTATTTCCATAACGGTTTTAGTCTCGTCCAGTTGTGGTTCTTGCTCTAGATAACCTACATTATAACCTGGTAAAAAATTAATATCTCCTTGATAGTTTTTTTCTATCCCAGCGATAATCTTCATCAGTGTGGACTTACCAGAACCATTAAGTCCTAGAATACCAATTTTTGCACCATAGAAAAAACTAAGGTGAATATTTTTTAAAACTTGTTTTCCAGTACTTTGATAAGTCTTTGAAAGACCAGACATGGAAAAAATGACTTGTTTATCGTCGCTCATTTGATGTGCTTTTTTCTTGTAATATTTTATATAATTGGGTTAAGGATTTGTCTTGGTACCGCTTTCGCGAAAGCGTAACCGCATCCATCCCTTTAGATTTAATATAAAGCCCCTTATCAGAAAGATCCAGTTGCTCTAATTCTTTAAAAGTAAAACCAAAAGTTTTTCTACCTATTAATTTTACTGTGATCGATTTATGACTGTAAGAAGCAGAATTGCGTGTAGTAAAACCTTCAAAATTAAGGAGATAAAATAAGGTTACTGCAACTAGCGCCATTATAGAACTGTACATTCTTAGATCATTAAAGAAAAGTACCGCAGCGCAAATAAGGATTATAAAGGCTAGTCCTAGTATAATTTTATGACGCAAAGTGTTTAAATCTTTAAAATGAATAACCTCCTTCACTTACACTCTACCTTTAAGTGCATTAAAAACCCAGGCTATCGCAAAGAAACCTAGTCCTATTGCTGCAAAACCAAATCCTACGTCTGTATAACGGTATGCTCCTAATGCTATTAGGCCTACTCCTATTATTATCATGACTAATGTAGCCCATCCTAATACCCCATTCTTGTTCAATGCCATAGTTCAAAATTAGTTTGCAAATATAAGCAGTAAACTAAATCTTTAGGCCTTTTAAACAGTCGTTAAACGGTGATTTTAATAGATAGCTATAAATTATTGATAACTTATTTAAAGTTTAATAAGGTGGACGCATTATAAAATTACCAGCTACCACCAGCACCACCGCCACCAAAACCACCACCGCCGAAACCGCCAAAACTACCACCGCCGAAGCCACCTGAAGAGCCACCGCCAAAGCTACCGCCGCCAAAACCGCCGCGCCCCATATTACTTAAAATAATAATATCGAGTAATGAACCACCAGAACTTCCTCTACTTCCATTATTGCCATTTCCTTTGTTTTTAACATTCATAATAATGAAAAATAAAAACACTGCAAATACTAACAAAACACTCCATGGAAATGGTTTTGTACTACCAGCGGTACCTTTAAACTCGCCTTTTAGGGTTTTAAAAATAGCGTCTGCTCCTAGGTTTAAACCGTTGTAATAATTGCTATTTTTAAAGTTAGGAATTAAGACTCTGTTCACTATACGCTCTGCATCTCTATCTGACATTATAGATTCTATCCCGTAACCAGTATTGATATCTACCTGTCTATCATTTATGGCTAGAATGAGTAATATTCCATTGTCCTTTCCTTTCTGGCCTATTCCCCATTCTTGTCCCCATCTAGCGCCTAAACGATCTAGCTCTTCACCATTTGATGATTTTATGGTAGCAAAAACTAGTTGTGTAGAAGTAGTGTCTGCATACCGTTTCAGTTTATTATTAAGAGATGTTCTTTGCACAGGTGTAAGCACCTGGCCCGCATCATAAACATATGGTGTTGGTGAACTGCTACCTGGTTTCTCTGGAATGGTAAATTGTCCAAGAGCAAGATTTGAAAAACCTATGAATGCGATTAAGATATGGAATAAACACCTCATTAACTTACAGATATTTCGTCAGGAAGTTCATTCACATCATTCTCATCCCATGGGAAATAAGTTGCAAGTTTTTCACTTACGAGCTCTATTCCTTGAACGAGTCCGTTTTGGAATTCGCTTTCGCGAAAGCGAGACAAAACAACATCTTTTACAGACGTCCAGAAGTCATCTCCTACTTTTGCATGTATACCTTTATCACCTATGAGGGCAAATTTCTTGTCATTTACGGCAACGTAGAAAAGAATCCCATTCTCTTCTTTAGTATTATCCATTTTTAATAAATGAAACAATTCTTGAGCACGAGTGATGGGCGCATCGCAATGCGACTCTAGATGCACACGTATTTCACCACTGGTTAGTGACTCTGCTTTACGTATGGCATCTACTATCGCTTTTTCTTGTGATGCTGTAAGGAAATCTTCTACTTTAACTGACATGGTTAATCGTTGCCAAATAGGTCACCTACATCTGGAGCTTTTTCTGCACCTGCGTCTGCCTGATAGAATCCTGAAGGATTAAAGTCAAAAATACCTGCTAATAAATTACCAGGAAATTTTTTAATATGAATGTTATAAGATCCTACAGCGCCGTTATAGCGGTTACGTTCTACGTTAATACGGTTTTCTGTACGTTCTAATTCATTGATCAATTCAAAGAAATTTTCATTTGCCTTTAAATCTGGATAATTCTCATAAGTAGCAAGAAGTCTACCTAAACCTGAGCTTACCTGGCTTTGCGCCTGTGAGAATGCAGCTAGGTTTTCTTCTGTAAGATTAGTTGCGTCTACATCTATGGCTACTTGAGTAGCTTTGGCTCTTGCTTCTATCACACCTATTAAAGTTTCCTGCTCAAACTCTGCATATTTCTTAGCCGTAGAAACAATGTTAGGAATTAAATCGTTACGTCGTTGATAGCTACTCTCTACATTTGCCCATGCGCCGCCTACGCCTTCACTTAAACTTACCGCACTATTGTACCAGTAAATACCATAAATAACTATTATTCCTAGTATTATTCCTGCTAGACCTAATCCACCACCTATTTTTTGCATCTATAAATTTTTTATTATTTATTAATTTTTACAACCAAAGTTACATGAAAATTAGAAACCTGCTTTACTTATATAGTTAAGTCGGTATTTTTAGGTTGTAAACTTTGTAAGTACTCTGGCGTTTTTAATAGTCTAGAACCATACCAAGAGAACAGTTCTCCATCTACCACTTTAAAATCTGGTATAACATTAGGTTTTACAGGATCCTGAGATGGTGCTGTGAGAAAGGCTAGTTTCATCTCGGCAATATCATCTGTAGTAAACGGATAAGGCTCTGAAGATAAGAAAACAGCATCTGGCTGTAACTTTATCATTGCCTCCATATCTAATTCTGGATATCTAGTAAGATCTTGAGCCGCATTAGAAAAACCTGCTCTTGCCAGCATGTCATTAATAAAGGTACCTGTACCGACTGCCATGTATGGCTTTTTCCAGATAAGGTAAAGTGCTTTATGATTCACTTCTGGTTTTGATAAAGTTTTAAATGCGCTAGAAATATTGCGTATCAGGGATTTTGCTTTAAACTTAGTTCCTGTTATTTCTCCTACATCTGCTATCATCTCTAGAGCCTGTTGTAGAGTATCAATATCAGACACATAGGTAGGTGCGATGTGATCACAAAATTCAACGATTTTCTGATTATTTTCTTCTCTGTTACAAATAATAAGATCTGGCTGTAATTCTATAATGCGAGATTCTACTATTTTTTTAGTTCCACCTACTACGGTTTTCTCATCTATTAACCCTGCTGGATGTATGCAGTAACGAGTCACACCTACGAGTCTATCTGCTAGACCTAAGTCTATAAGTAATTCTGTCTGAGATGGTACAAGTGATATGATACGTTGTGGTAGTTGATCTAATGCGATCATTCTACCTAATTGATCTGGTATTTTACAAAACATTAATCTAGTGCGTTTTTAGTTACCCATAATTTGTATCCAAAAATTGCCAATTGCAATTTACTTGCTTTAGCTAGATCTAATCGCTTTTTTGTAAAGCTGGGTAAGACTGCTTTATTTAATAGTGCTAGTATTTTGAATACATCTTTCTTCATACATCAAATGTAAGGTTTTGTAAGTCTTTCTTAGGTATTAAATAGGAAAACCCCATTCTAAAGGCTGGAATGGGGTCTACCGTTAATCAAAATATGTTTTTAATTACTTATACGGTATCATGCTTATAGATGGTGAAGTAGATCCTTTTTTGAAAACGATTTTTAATTCTTTATAACCTGTATTAGATTGATATGCATATTGAGAACCATCGATATGAAACTTTAATTTCACTAAGCGATTGTTTTTCATGCGATGTGTTTTTAGCCTAAAAGTGTGTCCAGCATCTTCTAAATATTGTTTAAGTCTTTCAAATTGGTTTTTTGACATGTCATCTGTTTGATATTCAGATTTTATGACAACAGAATTTCCCCCTCTATTTCTATTTAATTCATCAACTTCTAGCGCAGTTAAAGGTTCATCAGTTGACCATAAGCCATTGGCATTATATTGATCAACCTGCGTATTACTTAAAGTCTCCTTATCAAGTAGATTACCCATTCCATCATAAAACAGCGCTTTATTGTCACTCAAAGTAAATTGATTTTTAATAATCGAGAAATTGTACGATTTACCTTTGATTTTTACATTTTTGTAACTATCTCTTTCTGGATTTATAATTTTGTTTACAATAAATCTTTTATTTCCCGATATATCGTAAAATGCTGTAACACCATTTTCTGACACATAAAAATAAGCTCCATTATTATACGCATAGCCAGAATACACGCCATCTTTTCCAGAGTTATCTCGCTTCGCTTTCATCTCTGCAAGTCTCGCTTCTTTGATTTCTGTCCTTTTACTTATTAAGGAATCTCTACGAGCAGCATAGCCAGCTTTCATTTCTGCGCGTTTTTTAAGTATTTCTTGTTTTTTAGACATTATCAAATCTTGACGATTATCTATATCAGTATTTTTAGTGGTAATAAGAACGACGCCATTCTTTGCCGCATTACCATAAAGAGAAGTTGCTTCTTTATCTTTTAATTCAGTTAAACTTTTAATGAGCTTAGGGTCGATAAGATTTGTAATTTCTGCATCGGTCTTTTTTCCATTCACTATCGTTAGAGGTGGGTTTTCACTAGAATAGAACCCTCTTTTTATTTGAGCTTTTGTAGACGGTCGATTTGAAAAAGAACTCTCAAAAGTGTAAATTGTATTTGGATCATTAAAATTTAAAGAACTTTTATTGATAACTAAAGAGTCATTAAATGGTGTGGAACGACTTGCACTTATATAATTAATTTTTACTGAGTCATTTTCAATACTTTTCATTTCCTGATATAATGATTGCACTATACTATCAGTATAGACCTTATCTGCATTTTGAATGGTGTAGAAAATTGAATCCTGAATAGATTTTACAATTTTTGAATTCTCTGAAATTACAGCTACAGTCTTACAACCTCCCATACTCCACGACTTAGAATCTCCCTTAATTACTCCTTTTACACAAATTGATTTTATACCACCTGTAGCACTGTATTCCTGAGAACCTTTGTAACCGTTATTGTCATCTAGCGAAATCTTGATTCTTACTATTTTCCCTCTTTTGATTTTAAACTTACTGTAATTAAAATCTACGTTGTATTCTTTCTTTAAATAAGTCTTCTTTTCTTCCAGATATTCCTCTGTAGAAGTAGGTTCTATCGAGAAGTTTATGGTGTGATCAAAATCTATAATAGGATCTTCACTCCACAGTTCTTGTGCTATTTCTACCTCTTCTTCTGAAGTAGTTGTTGCATTTTCAATTGTATCAATAATAGAGGATTCATCATTATTATTTGTGACAGAATCCATTTGTAGAGCATTTTCATTTTTAACATACTCTATTTCTTCCACCACATTAAAACTGTAGAGAAAAAGTACGATAACTGGTAGTATCAACGCATATTTATAGGCATTCCAGTTGGCAGACGCTTCTTTTTGTAACATAACAATTCGTTTTTTGATAAATGGTGTGAAAAAATTATTAGCCAGTGCTGGTTGCATGTGGCTGGCGGCAGCACTTAATAAAGTGCGCTCGTAGCTTATTGCTGTAGTGTTTTTAACTTTGGCTTTTGAGTCGGCAATAAATTCTAAGTTCTCACCTATCTGCCTCTTTAACAACCACACTAGTGGGTTGATCCAGAATAAGGCTTTAAAAAGATGCGACACAATTAAATCTATAGAATGCCATTCTCTAGCATGGACTTTCTCGTGTTCTAGTATCAAATCTAGTTCTGGTGATTGCTGGTCTGACGTAGAGTAGCATATGTAGTTAAAGAAACTGAAAGGTGTCAGCTTTCGCGAAAGCGTAACTATAACAAACTTACCAGATCTCTTTTTATCACCAGAGCGTATCAACCTGCGCAGCGAACTTAATTCTACTACCATTTTACCTATAAAAAATCAATAGCGTCCTAAACGTTTAAAAAGAGAAAGGGAAATTTGTTCCTCAAAGTTACCTTTGTGGTGCAACACAAA
>NZ_CANLXZ010000020.1 GCF_947495285.1 uncultured Nonlabens sp.
AACTATAAAATCAATCACAGGAAATCATCATTATCTAAAAGCTTTTTATGCGGCATTTAAGAACTAAATTGGTATAACTACCCTACCTTAAAAGATGCGCATACCGCGAGTGTTTAGAATAATAGAAAACAAAATAGGCAGCCTTTAAAAAGACTGCCTATTGAAAACTGCGACTGTTAACTGAAATCTATTCTTCTAATTGCCAAGTGTTATTTTCTTTATTCACATCGGCCATCATGCCTTTAGGATCTATAGTAACGCTTTTTACGTTACTCATATTGATACCATTAAGTACTAACTCATATGTAGGATAAGCCCAAGCCCAGTCTGCAACAGTAGTTACATTTCTAGTTACTTTTTTCTCACCACGCATCTCAGATAATGGTATGTAATACATTTTTGTACTACCGTCATTCATAGTTACCTCTACATCTAGTGGCATAGGCATTAACCCATTTCTTTTAAGAGTAATGACATCTACACCATCTAGTGTCTTCCTATTTTCTACAGAGTAATCGATAGTATTTGTAGTCATAGTCCAGTCTCTTAAGTACCATTCTAGGTCAAAACCGCTTACACGCTCTGCAACTCTTTTAAAATCGTTGGGATCTGGGTGCTTAAATTTCCATGTATTGTAATATTCTTTGATGATTTGATCTCTAACATCATCACCTACTATGTAACCTAATTGTGCCATAAAAACAGCGCCTTTAGAATAAGCACTGGTTCCATAAGCACCGTTGTACTCGTAGCGATCTGCATGTGTGGTTTGAGGTTGCTCTTTACCAGAATTTGCAAGACCTATATAACCTCTATAAGAACCAGAGTTAGGATTTTCTTTACCTTCATTAAAAACAGCATTCATTGCATAGTTAGAAATGTAAGTAGTAAAACCTTCGTCCATCCACTCGTCTTTAGACTCGTTAGTTGCAAGAATATGGTTGAACCATGAGTGAGCAAATTCATGCGCTGTAACACCAGCAAGACTGCCAAAAGAGCGCTCACCAGTGATCAAAGTACACATCGCATACTCCATACCACCATCACCACCTTGAATAACAGAGTATTGCTTATAAGGATAATCACCTATATGTTCATTAAAATACTTTAAAAACTCATTGGTCTTTGGTTGTAATTTTTTCCAATTTTCTTTGATTGCCTCATTATCCTTATAGAAAAAGTGAAGATCTACACCATTTGCTCCTTTATAAATATCGTGGATAAAATCTTTATCTGCTCCCCATGCAAAGTCATGTACTTGTGGTGCTTTAAAATGCCATGTTAATTTTCCATCCTTACTTCTACCAGGACCAGAATTTGCCTTGTCATAACCATGACCTATTTCTTTAGGGTTTTGTAAGTAACCTGTGCCACCTACGGTATAATCTTTATCGATAGTAAGTTCTACATCAAAATCTCCCCAAACACCATGAAATTCACGACCTATATAAGGACTGGTATTCCAGCCGTATTTATCAAATTCGGCCATTTTAGGATACCATTGCGTCATAGAAAGTGCAACACCTTCTTTATTATTTCGTCCACTTCTTCTTACTTGTACAGGAACCTGGCCATTAAAATCTAATTCTAGTGTAGTAGATTCACCTGGAGCAAGAGACTTTGCTAGTTTTACAACTAGTACAGTTCCTTCTTCGTCTGCAATTACAGCCTTACCATCTTGTGTCATATTGCTTACATGTAGATAACCTATTTCATTAGGTTCTAATGCTGCTATACGAGAACCTACTCTTCTATCAGGGTCTGCAATAGTGCGAGAACGTACGTCCATCTCACTACCTGGCTGGAAAGCGTTAAAAAATAAATGATAATACACACGATCTAGTGTCTCTGGAGAATTGTTGGTATAAACCAGTTTTTGCTTACCAGTATACTGATAACGATCTACATCCATATTTACATCCATGTCATAATTAACATGTTGCTGCCAGTAGGTACCAGAACCACGGTCCTGACTAGAGGCTACATTTTTAGAAGAACTACAACCTGCTAGTGCGATAGCAGCTGTAAGAATCAAAGCTATTTTTTTCATGAGATAATTTTATTGCTGCTAAGATAAGGATAACCTAATTCAACACGAATTTGAAGTTTAGAAATGATTAACGACAGCATATTTTTGATTTGATTGCTCTGTTGTAAAATACATAGTTTCATTTTCATGATAGATTGAAGCAGTGCTGCTATCTAGAACAATGACGTGTTTACTTCAACTTCCTTTTTACAACCCATTCTCAAAATTCTACAATTCAGTCATCCTTAATTTTAAAAAGCCTTGATCGGTCGCAAGTTTGTTTTATCAAACCACAAGATATGAAAACGCTTTTCTCGATTATTTTTCTTTTGATTACCTCTTTTACTTTTGCGCAAACCACCATTTCAGGTATTGTATTAGATGAAGAAAAACAACCTGTTATGGGTGTAAATGTTTACCTAGAAGGAACTTATGACGGTACTACTACAGACATGGATGGAAAATTCTCATTTTCTACAGAAGAAACTTCAACAGGAATATTAATTGCCAGCTATATAGGTTATGAAGATTATAGGTTAGAATCTCTTATAGTAGATATGGTGGGTTTAAAATTACGCTTTCGCGAAAGCTTAAACGCATTAAACACCGTAGTCCTAAGCGCAGGAAGTTTCAGTGCAGGAGATAGTTCTAAGGCCAGTGTTTTAAAACCGTTAGATATAGTTACTACGGCTGGTGCGGTGGGCGATTTTGTAGGTGCATTACAGACCCTACCAGGAACATCTAATAATGCAGACGACGGCCGCCTTTTTGTACGTGGTGGTAGTGCAGAAGAAACTCAAATTTTTATCGATGGAGCTCGTGTTTTCAGACCCTTTACACCTACTACTGGTAACATTCCTACACGTGGTCGTTTCTCACCGTTCTTATTTGACGGTATTTCATTTTCTACCGGTGGTTATAGCGCAGAGTATGGGGACGCGCTTTCTAGTGTATTACTCTTAAATACAAACGATGTGCCCAAAGAAGAAAAAACCGAAATAGGAATCATGAGCTTAGGAGCTAATTTGGGCAACACAAAAATTTGGGGTAAAAACAGCATTAGTTTAAATGCGCAATACATTAACCTAGCTCCGTATAATGAGTTGGTTCCCCAGAATAATCAATTTGAAAAACCCTATCAGTCTCTCAATGCCGAAGCTGTTTTTAGACATCAATTTGATAAAGGACTTTTTAAAGCATACAGTGCATATTCCTATAGTGATCTAGCATTGATTCAAGAAGATGTAGATGTAGAAGAAGGCTTCTATTTTGGATTAAGAAATAGAAATTATTATGGTAATTTAAATTATAACGGTTATTTATCAGATAGTTGGAATATAGAAACAAGTTTAAGTCTAGCACATGATAATAATAACATGACCATAGAAACCACAAAAATAGATGCTGTAGAAAATGCACTGCATGCTAAATTTAAATTGCAAAAACGATACAATAATTACTTTAAAATCAACATGGGTGTAGAACAGTTTCTTATTAATTATAAGGAAGATGTGTTAATGGAAAACGACACTTTTGAAACCGGTATTAATCATGGAATAACCGGTGCTTTTACAGAGGCTGAGGTTTTTGTTTCTAAAGATCTCGCCTTTAAAGCAGGTTTGCGTGGCGATTATTATGGAGCCAGCGATCAATTTAAAGTGTCACCAAGATTAAGCGCTGCGGTAAGTATCAATCCATCTTCACAATTCTCACTAGCATATGGTAATTTTTATCAATCTGCTCAAAATAATGTGCAGCAATATGACAAAGAACTCCAACCAGAAAACGCCCAACATTATATCGCAAACTTCCTTTATAAAAAGAACGATCGCATGTTTAGAGCAGAAGCTTATTATAAAAAATACGATCAGCTATTAACATACGACACGACTCGTGTACAATTTGATAGCTATTTAAGTAACGATGGTGACGGTTATGCCGCTGGATTAGATCTATTCTGGAGAGATGAGAAATCTATTAAAAATCTAGATTATTGGGTAAGTTACTCTTATTTAGATACGCAACGACAGTTCCGTAATTACCCTGTAGAGGCGACACCTAGTTTTGCTACAGACCATAACTTCAGCCTGGTGACTAAATAC
Organism: uncultured Nonlabens sp.; assembly: GCF_947495285.1. Taxonomy (GTDB): domain Bacteria; phylum Bacteroidota; class Bacteroidia; order Flavobacteriales; family Flavobacteriaceae; genus Nonlabens. The sequence goes on from NZ_CANLXZ010000020.1 coordinate 4,132, forward strand.
TGGATAGAAGACCTACAATCTCAAATAGGAGCCACCTTTAATTATTCCAGCGGCCGTCCATTTACTAATGCAAATAAGACAGGTTTCTTAAACGATAAAACCAGCTCGTTCCAAAGCCTAAATTTTAATTGGGCCTACCTTATTGATCAACAAAAGATTTTATACTTCTCAGTTTCAAATGTGTTGGGTAGAGATAACGTTTTTGGTTATCAATACAGCGACACACCAGATGTTCAAGGACAGTTTAACCGTCGTACGATAGGCCAGGCAGCAGACCGTTTCTTCTTTGTAGGTTTCTTTTGGACCATAGGCGGCAGCGATAATCAGTTGGATAATCTGTAAGAATTAACGAAATCAGTATTTACAAATCACAAACACCCAATTCTTATTTTCCCTCGAGGGAAATGCCGATAGGTAAAGGGTGTTTGCGGTGGAATAAAATTGTCAAAACAACAATTCAGATACTAGTTTTTACAGTTGGGTTTGTTTCGCTTTCGCGAAAGCGAGATCACCATTATCATTGTATCATAAATCAAGTAAATTATTTATTATGAGAACTATAGCTACTACTTTAATTTTGTTTTTCACATTAACTCTTACCGCACAATCTGGATATGAAAAAGCCATGAAAAAAGGACTGGAATTAATGCAAACAGATTTACAGGCAGCATCACAACAATTTGAACGTGTCGCAAAAGCCGAAAAAGAAAACTGGTTGCCATCATACTATGCAGCGCTATGTAATATCAATGGTTCTTGGGGTAATAATCCTAAAGAGCAAACTTTATTAACCATGAACAAGGCGCAAGAATTTATAAATGATGCAGAGTTGTTATCTGAAAACAACCCAGAAATAATGGTCTTACAAGGTATGTTAAACACCTGTTGGATTCAATACGACAGCCGTGTTTATGGCATGAAACTGTCTGGTGAGACTAATGCGATTTATGAAAAAGCGATTCAAATAGCTCCAGAAAACCCTAGAGTAATAAGTAATAGAGCGCGATGGTTAATGGGTAGTGCAAAATTCTTCGGTAAAGACATCACACCATATTGCGGTGAGATTGATAAAGCCATCACATTATTTGAAAATGAAAAGCCAACTGGTTTTAACCCTAGCTGGGGTAAAAGCGGTGCACTAGATGCAAAAAAGGAATGTGAGTAAGTACCTAAAAATTTATTGAATCTATTTAAAATGCCAAGTGTTCCTCTTGGCATTTTTCTTTTGAAATAGTTTTCAGAGGCAGTGTTAGTCTCAGCGTTATTCAGAGACGGTACTTTTTGATCTTATCGCCTTAGCTCTATATTCAGGCTTTTACTCGAGGGAAATGTCCGCAGGACAAAGGGTGTTTGCGGTTGAGTAAAAAAAATCAAAAATCTGATATCGTTAATCTCTAATTGTTAATTAATTCCCGCTTTCGCGAAAGCGAATCCTACTTATATTAATCCATTAACATAGAAAATTAAATATTTAAAAATTATTGTGCTTTATCTAGTTGCACCTCAATTAGTTTCTATAATTTTATAGAAATTATCAACTAACCACTAATTACCAACCTATTTTGATCAAAAAAGCACTTCTATTCCTGTTTTCGTTGCTTATTCTAGCTTCTTGTAACACAAAAACTGACGAAGAAAAACTCCAAGAACAACAAAATGAATTGTTCAAATTTAGAGAATACGTCAGTCAGGTTTCTGATCATGTAATTTCTACTAGAGAACCTATCGTTATCAAATTAACCGAACCTGTAGAAGGTTGGACTGCTGGTAAAGAGCTAGATGATAGTTGGTTAAAGTTGGACCCTAACGTATCTGGTAAATTAACAGTTCTAGATGCACAGACGGTATCTTTTCTACCAGAAAAACCTTTAAAAGAAGACACGCAGTACGAGGTAAAGTTTAAACTGGATAAAGTAAGAGAGGTAACCGCTGATTTAAAGGAGTTTACTTTTAATTTTAAAACCATTGCTCAAGACTTTATTATAGGTACAGACCCTGTAGGAAGTTATCAAAGCGATTATCAATATATCAATGGGACTATACGCTCTAGTGATATCATGGAATTAGAAAATGCAAAGAAGTTAGTTACTGCAACATTAAATGGTAAAAATCTAGCGGTAAAATTTCCTAACTCAACGGCACTCGGTAAATATTTTGAATTTAAAATAGATAGTATACAACGACCTGTAGAAGATGGTGAAGTAGAAATTTCATGGAATGGAAATAGTATAGGCGTCGCCGATAAAGGTAATAACACGATTACACTACCTGGTAAAAACAGTTTTTCTGTGACCGATATTGAACTGGTTAATGGAGATGTACAGTACATTTTAATCAACTTTTCTGACCCTATAAAAAAGGGACAAAATCTAGATGGAATGATCCAGATAGAAGGTGTTGATAAAATGAAATTTGAAAGTAGTGGTAATGAATTGAAGGTATATCCTTCAAAAACGGTTACAGGTTCTAAAAAGGTTGAGGTTTTTACAGGTATTTCTAGCGTGGCTGGTTATAAACTTAAAAATGGATTTTCTAGCTTCATTGCTTTTGAACAAGTAAACCCAGAAGTAAAACTAGTAAGATCGGGAACAATTTTACCATCTTCCCAAAATTCAAAAATTAATTTTAAAGCTGTTAATCTTAATGCAGTAGATGTGTGGGTTTATAAAGTATTCAATAATAACGTACTTCAGTTTTTACAAAATAATAATATAGGTTCTACAGGTAATCTACGTAATGTAGGCAGACCAGTTGCTCGTAAAGTAATAGATATTAAAGCAACCGGTAATGATATAAATAAATGGAATACCTATTCTGTAGATCTTAGTGAGGTGATCGCTCCAGATCCTGGAGCTATTTACAGAGTAGAGTTTAAATATAAGCTAGCATACAGTGCTTATAAATGTGAATACACGGCAGAGAATCAGCCAGAAGTAGAAAAAATAGATTACGACGATTCTTTTGAGGCCAGTAGTTGGGATAGTGCTCAAAATTACTATTATGATGACGAGTACGGTTATTATGATTACAACTGGAGAGATCGTGAAGATCCATGTACCCATTCTTTCTATAGAAATAAATCAGTTAGTACAAATGTCCTTGCAAGTGATTTAGGTATCACCGTTAAAAAAGGAGGTGATAACAGTTATTTAATAGCAGTAAATGATATTATTACTACCAGACCTTTAGGTGGTGCTCAGGTAAAATTATATAACTTTCAACAACAGGAGATAGCTAGTTCACGCACAAATAATGAAGGACTGCTAGACATAAGACTAGATAAACCAGCATACTTTGCACAGGTTACTTATAACAATCAATATGGGTATGTAAAACTAGACGACGGTCAGGCACTGTCGGTAAGCAAATTTGATACTTCTGGTAAAAAACTAAGTAAAGGAATAAAAGGTTACATCTATGCAGAAAGAGGCGTGTGGCGTCCTGGAGATAACATTTATCTCAACTTTATACTTAACGATGCCCATAATAAATTACCTAAAGGTCATCCTATAAAATTAGAATTAAGAGATCCTAATGGTAAAATTACCCATAGTGATGTACAAAAAAACGGACTCCATAATTTCTACCAGTTTGACTTAAAAACAGATGATAATGCGCCGACAGGAAACTGGAATGCAAAAGTTGAGGTAGGTGGTGTTACCTTTAATAAAACCCTTAAAATAGAAACCATTAAACCCAACCGTTTAAAGGTGAAATTATATTTTGACCAAGAAATAATTAAGTCCGGAGATAATGTATACGGTTCTTTAAACGGTATGTGGTTGCACGGTGCTATTGCCAAAGGTCTTCAAGCAAATATCACCGCAAAGTATTATGCAACTACCACAAGTTTTAAAAAATACGAGAGCTATGTTTTTGATGATCCATCAAGATATTTTGATCTTCAAGAATCAGAGATTTTTACTGGTCAGTTAGATCAAAGTGGAAATGCTAGCTTTGTTTTTGAACCTTATATGGATTCTCAACCTCCAGGAATGTTAAAGGCCAGTTTCCTTACTAAGGTGTATGAAAACGGTGGAGACTTCAGTACAAATGTGACTACTAAAACCTATTCCCCATATGATACTTATGTAGGTATCGATGTGCCACCAGGAGACAAGCAAAGAGGAATGTTGCTTACAGATACTGATCATAAATTTGATGTAGTAACTGTAGATCAAAGTGGTAACCCTAAGGCGACTCAAAATCTTGAGGTAAAAGTGTATAAAATTAACTGGCGCTGGTGGTGGCAGTCTCAGTCAGGTAGTCTTTCCAGATATGAAGCTCAGGAATACCGAGAAGAAGTGTATAACAACACGATAAGTACCAACTCTAGCGGTAAAGGAAGTTTTAATTTTTCACTTAAATATCCAGAATGGGGAAGATATTTAGTGCGTGTTTATGATCCAGAATCAGGACATTCTACTGGTAAAATCATTTATGTAGACTGGCCAGGTTGGGCAGGAAAAAGCCGTAAAGTAGATCCAGAAATGGCATCTATGCTTATTTTTAATTCAGATAAGAAAACCTATAAAGTAGGAGAGAACGCAAAAATTACATTCCCATCTACCTCTGGTGGTCGTGCATTAATCACCGTAGAGAATGGAACTGAAGTTCTAGACGCACAATGGGCAGAAACTAACGACAGACAGACAGAGGTGAGTATACCGCTCAATAATCTATATGTTCCTAACGTGTACGTTCACATTACTTACCTACAACCGCATGCACAAACAGCAAACGATCTTCCATTGAGAATGTATGGTGTCATACCATTACTAGTAGAAAATGCTGCGACACATCTAGAACCACAAATTAAGATGCCTAAAGAACTAGCACCTAAAACTAGTGCTAAGATTACTGTAAGTGAAAAAAATAACAAAGCAATGACCTATACACTGGCCGTTGTAGATGAAGGATTACTAGATCTAACTAACTTTAAAACACCTAACGCATGGGACACGTTCTTTGCACGTGAGGCGCTAGGAGTAAAGACTTGGGACATCTTTGACGATGTTATCGGTGCTTATGGTGGTCGTATAGATGCCGCATTTGCCATAGGTGGTGACGGTAGTGCAGCAGCTTCTAAGGCTAAGAAAGCAAATAGATTTAAACCTATGGTCATTCACTTAGGTCCATTTACACTGCAACCAGGCGAGAAAAAAACGCACACTATTAACATACCTCAATATGTAGGTTCTGTACGCACGATGGTAGTGGCTGGTAATGACCGCAGTGTAGCCTACGGTAGTGCCCAGGTTGCGACCCCAGTAAAGAAACCATTAATGATGCTGGCATCGCTTCCGCGAAAGCTGTCACCTGGAGAAACAGTAAAATTACCGGTTACCATTTTTGCAATGGATGATAAGGTAAAAGACGTAAAAGTAACCTTAGAGAACTCACCATATTTTGAGTTATTAAACGGAAATACAAAACAATTAAAATTTACAGAAACTGGAGATCAAATCGCTTATTTTGATGTAAAGGTTAAAAATGCATCTGGAATTGCAAAGTTAAAACTCTCTGCTAGAGGAAATGGAGAGACCGCTGCTTATGAGACAGAAATAGATGTGGTTAACCCAAATCCATACAGCACGATTTCAGAAAAAGCAATCCTTAAGGTAGGAGAAACAGCTACTATTGCAGTAAAACCCTTTGGAACTAAAGGAAGCAACGCCTCTACTATCTCGTTCTCTAGTTTACCAGCTATGAATATAGGTAAACGATTAAATTACTTAATACGTTATCCACATGGTTGTGTAGAGCAAACTACTAGCGCAGCATTTCCACAACTACACCTTTCTAGCGTGATTGATTTAAATAATAATCAGCAAAAAGAAATTAGCTCTAATATAAAGGCGGCTATAAATAAATTAGGTTATTACCAGAAAGCAAACGGTGGTTTTTCTTACTGGCCAGGCAGTGGTAGTGTAAATGACTGGGGTACGACCTATGCAGGGCACTTTATTATCGAGGCAGAAAAAGCTGGTTATACAGTTCCTATTTCGTTTAAATCTAACTGGATTGCTTATCAAAAAAGAGTAGCAAAACAATGGCGTTATAACAATCATAATGACTTGTACCAGGCCTATAGACTATATACACTAGCAGTTGCAGGAGCACCAGACTTATCTTCTATGAACCGCTTACGCGAAAACGCAAACCTTTCTAACGATAGCAAGTTGAGACTAGCTGCAGCATATGCGTTAGTAGGTCAGAATAAGGCCGCCGACGAGCTTCTCTCAAAGAGTAACATAGATTTCCAGCCTAAGAAATACGATTACAGAACCTATGGATCTCCACAACGTAATCGTGCAATGGCTCTAGAAACCTATACGATAATGAAAAAGGATGAGCGTGCCAGAAAACTTATGGAAGAAATGGCTAGAAACTTAGATTCTGACCGTTATTATAACACGCAAGCACTAGCTTATAGTTTTATTGCGATCAGTAAATATGCAAACCATGTAGGTGGTAAAGGCGTTAATATAGAATATACTTTTAAGGGAAAAACCAATTCAGTTTCTAGTATAAAAAGCATCGCAAATCGCAATCTAGATATAGATGAAAATCAAACAACCGTTACCGTAAAAAACACCGGTAATAACACGATTTTTATTACCAATGCTATGACAGGTAAATTACCAGTTGGGACAGAAAAAACAGCACAAAGTAATTTAAAAGCAACAGTTACATATATGGATAAAGATGGAGATACGGTAGATGTAAGTAAGGTGGCTCAAGGAACTGAAATCACTGTCGTAACTACTATTACTAACACGACTGGTTCTAGAATAGAAGATGTAGCACTTACTCAAATCTTACCATCTGGTTGGGAAATTGTGAATACTAGATTTACAGATTATGGAGCACAAGAAACTAACAACAGTATAGAATACACAGACATAAGGGATGATCGTGTCAGCTATTACTTTGATTTAAAAGGTAAAGAAATACTCACGTTTAAAACCACAATTAATGCCAGTTACTTAGGTAAATATTACCTACCAGGCTTACAATGCGAGGCGATGTATGATGCAGATTATATAGTTAGGAACAAAGGACACTGGATAGAAGTGGTAAGGTAGATGTGGATGTTCAGAAAAATATTTGGAAAAAAGTTGCGGCAGCAATTCAATGTAATGAAAAATATATCATTATATCATAGTGAGAAGTTTGCAACCAGCGACCACATTAAATGGATTGAGCATAATATTTATCAAGAGCTTTCTGAAGAACACGGCTCGCCTTATAGAACAACTATTTCTTATGATTTAGAATTTGATGAAACTTCTAATCAATACCCTTTAGAAGATATTTTGAACAAATATGATTTGTTTGTAAATGATTTTCTAGTAGATGAGAATGATTCAAATTCTAAAACATATTATGTAGAATTAGGAGGAGAAGTCGAAGATCTACTAAACATGACCGAAATATTTGGAAAAAAAGTTTTTAATCGTGAATTAATGATCGATGGACAACTTCAGATAGCGTTGATTATTGAATAATAATAAGCCTGCCAGAGCATAGCTCAGGGCAATTAATTAAGAAACAGGAATAAATAATTTAATCACATTTGACATGCCTAGTATTTCTCCTAGCACAGTCTATATGTCGTAAGAGTTTTATCCTTCATTTTTCTGATTTTTTGAAACATTGCGTTTGCTCTTGTACTATCTACAGGAATACAGGCGTAGCAGTGATAAGTAAAACCTAATTTTTCACAGCACTCTATGCGTGCTGATTTAATGCCAGTAGGCTATCATGTCAGTTTATTTATGTAAAATAAGACTTACAAGAATCGTTATTAGAATGTATAATGACTTTCTATTTGCCGCATTTCCTATCTTTTCAAGGAGTTACTGCATAGAAATTAAACTACTAACTCAAGAATTATTATTTGAACCATTTTATTATATCAAAAAGGGTGAAATTAATTTCACCCTTTTTGATATCGTTTTGGTGTATGATTTTTTTATAATTACACTTCATCAAAATTCACCACAACCTTTGCACTAGTTGCATAAGCCTGACACGCTAGTGAGAGTCCAGCTGCAACTTCCTTATCAGTTAAGATCGCATTCTTTGCCATTTGCGCACTACCTTCTTCTATCTGGCATATACAAGAGCTACAAATACCGCCCTGACAGCTGTAAGGTGCATCGATGTCATTTTTAAGCATGGCATCGAGTAAAACCTCGTCTCTTTTTACAGTAAGTGTGTGTTTCTCATCATCCAGAATTACGGTAAGCTCAGTTAGATGACTGTCCTCTGATATTTCTATTTTATTCTCCTGGGTAGTAAAAAGTTCGAACTTGATGTTTTCTTTAGTAAGAACTTCTTTTTCTATCAAATTATCTGTCGCCATAGAAATCATTTCTTCTGGTCCACATAGATATGCTTTTGAAAAAGTGAGATCGGTAACCTCTTGTTTTAAGAAAAAGTTGAGGTTAGATTTACTCACACGACCGAATAAAGCCTCATCACGCTCCTCACGAGAAAAACAGTATTTAAGGAAAAAACGATCTCCATATTGATCCTTAAGATCATTAAATTGCTCGTAATAAATGGTTTGTGCTACCGACTGATTTCCATAAATAAGGGCTACTTTACTTTCTGGCTCGTTAGTAAGTACTTCTTTAATAATAGAAGTAATAGGAGTAATACCACTACCTGCTGCTATCATCAAATAATTTTGAGCGGTTTCACTTTTTTCATGAATAAAAAGACCATCTGGTGTAGCAACTTCTAGCTGGTCACCTGCACGCAATGTCATCGCATAGTTAGAAAAAACACCTTTTTCTACAGCTTTAATAACTACTTTTAAATCGTTTTCATGCGGTGCGCTGGATAGAGAATAAGCACGACGTACTTCTTCTCCATTTATGATAGCTTTGAGCGTTAAGTACTGACCAGAGATGTAGTTAAAATCTGCTGTGAGGCCTTGAGGTATATCAAATATAATCTCTACTGCCTGAGAAGTAACTTTGGTAACTTGTTTTATAGTAAGATGATGAAAAATCATGTGGTATATTTAAAGCTGCAAAAGTAATAAAGGAAATCGAGCTGTAACATTTTTAACAAAATGATTACTTATAAATCAAATCACACCCAAAAATGATTAAACAATTTATCAGTCTAGAGTGGAAAAGCTTTTTTAGAAGTGCTGCTTTTAAACAGAACATAGCTATTAAAATCCTAATGGCTCTAGGAGCTATTTATTTTTTAGCCATATTTATATTTTTAGGTGTTCTTAGTTTTGAATTAATAGAAAAAGCGTTAGAAAAAGGTTTAGTTAGCGGTACAAACCCTTTTCAGGTAGTAAATAAGTTTTTAATTTACTGGTTTGTGGTAGATTTATTCTTTAGATACATGATTCAAAAAATGCCTGTAGCAAATATTAAGCCCTTGCTTTATTTGCCCTTTAAAAAAGGCGAGATCGTAAAATACTCTATAAGTAAAACCATCACTTCCTTCTTTAATATTTTACCAGCTTTTTTCTTTGTCCCTTTTAGTATAATCTTATTAATTAAAGGTTATAACGTTTTAGCTGTAATGAGCTGGCATCTGGCCATGTTAGGAATAACTTTTTCTTTAAATTTCTTAAATGTATTTTTAAATAACTCAAACAAAGTATTTTATCCAGTGGTCGGTCTTGTTGCAGTTTGTGGATTTGCACAGTATCACGGTTACTTTGATTTAACCATTTATACAGAGCCAGTTTTTGCGTTCTTTTATAATAACATTTGGAGTTTTATAATTCCTATCGGCGCGGCGGTATGTTTATATCAAATCGCCTATAAATACTTTATAAAGCAACTGTATCTTGATCTAGGATTTAGTAAAAAGGTTGAAGATGCAAAAGTAGAAGATTTAAGTTTCTTAGATCGATTTGGTAAAATATCTACGTACCTAAAAAACGATATCAAATTGATCAAACGTAATAAAAGAGCTAGAACTACTTTTATTATGGGCTTTTTATTTATTTTTTATGGGTTGTACTTTGTAATGATAGGTCAGGAAGGAATGATGATTTTTGCAGCTCTTTTTTGCACCGGTGGATTTCTATTTAGTTTTGGTGGCCTAGTACCTTCATGGGACAGTAGTTATTACAAGCTTATGATGGCACAAAACATCCCTTACCGTGAATTCTTGCTCAGTAAATGGTGGCTCATGGTTATAGTGACTGCAGTAAGTACGGTGTTGAGTTTGTGGTATGTGTACTTTGGTATAGAATGGTTGTATGCAATTCTTGCAGGAGCAGTTTACAACATAGGTTTTAACTCTTCTGTTGTTTTATTAGGTGGGGCATTTGTAAAAACACCTATAGACTTAATGAGTAATAAAAAAGCCTTTGGCGATAGTAAAGCATTTAATGCAAAGACACTTCTACTCATCATACCTAAAATGGTATTGCCAGTTGTTATTTATTATGCATTTGCATTAACTATTAGTGATACAGCTGGTTTTATAGCTCTTGCTCTTACTGGTGTTTTAGGATTACTATTTAGAAATTTAATTTTTAAATGGATAGAAAACATCTATAAAACAGAGAAGTATGACACGATCGCGGCTTATGCTCAAAAGGATTAATTGGTCTGTGAGGACTGTTTAGATTCCGCTTTCGCGAAAGCGGAATAATAACCAACTTTTAATACAACTAGATTATGATTTCAATAACAAACCTTTCAAAAGTATACAATGGCGTTTCTGTTCTACATATAGAAGATCTAAAAATTGAAAAAGGCCAAGCTATAGGACTAGTAGGAAATAACGGTGCGGGAAAAACGACCTTATTTTCTTTGCTACTCGATTTGATTCAACCTACCACTGGTTACATTTTGAGTAATGATATTAAAGTAAGCGAGAGCGAGGACTGGAAACCGTTTACAAGTGCATTTGTAGATGAAAGTTTCTTGATAGGTTATTTAACGCCAGAAGAATACTTTTACTTTATAGGTGAATTAAGAGGACAGAACAAAGCAGATATCGATGCATTAATCGCCTCTTATTCTGATTTTTTTAATGGTGAAGCCGTGGGGCAGAAAAAATACTTGCGTGATCTTTCTAAAGGAAACCAAAAGAAAGTAGGTATAGTTGCTGCTTTAATAGGAAACCCAGAAGTGGTTATTCTCGATGAACCGTTTGCAAATCTGGACCCTTCTACTCAAATAAGATTAAAGAAAATCATTAAAGGACTTGCTGAAGATGCTAACACTACTGTTTTAATCTCTAGTCACGATTTACAACATGTTACCGAGGTAGCACAAAGAGTTGTGTTGTTAGAAAAAGGAAAAGTAGTTATGGATAAAGTAAAAACATCAGGAACGTTTGCAGAGTTAGAGAGTTATTTTAAAGGGATATCTGAGAGTCATGCGCCACTTTTATTAGAAGAAGAATAATTATAAATTTACATTCAAGATTTTAGAAATATACGTCGTTAATTTTGATTATTTTTTCTCCTTATAGACGCACTAACAACAGTTTATTAATATACTTTTTAATAGAGCTACTCGCTACTTTTAGGATATAAACAAGTAAATAAAATAGCTAAGATTTATAAAAACAGTATTTCACAAAAGATGGTAAAGTAATTAAGATGTCTAAAATGATACCTAGCATTGCGGTTTAAAAGAAGAATAAACGCATTTTGAAATCAAACGTTTAACCACCTGTTTTAATATTTACTTATCTATAAAGTTAATTAGATACAAGATCTGAACAAGACAGAAAGCAAAAAATCCTTATTTTTACCATCTTTCACAATATCAACGCGGTATTTGGAGTTATGGACGTTAGTTTAAAACCTATTTTTTGAAACAGCTTTTCTACAATATTTGTATCGCCTTTCTACTCACAGCTATTATTACTGGCTGCAGTAGAAAAAAGAATTCCTTTATAAGTCGTAATCTTCATGCTGTCGGTACAGAGTATAATGTTCTTTATAATGGTAATCTGGCTTTACAGTCAGGCATCGATGGACTAGAACAATCTTATAAAGATAATTACTGGGATATCCTTCCTGTAGAACGTATGAGTTTAAAGGACCAGTTATTCTTACCAGGTGAAAAACCAGCAGATGCTAACTTTGAACGTGCTGAAGAAAAAGCGGTAAAAGCTGTGCAAAAGCACTCCATGCTTATTAATCAAACAGAATATAACCCACAAGTGGATGAGGCTTACATGCTGCTAGGTAAGGCTAGGTATTATGACCAGCGTTTTATACCAGCTCTAGAGGCATTTAATTACATATTACAATTTATGCCAGAGAGTGATCAATTTATTCAGGCCATGGTATGGCGTGAGAGAACTCATATGAGGCTAGATAATAATGAAGTAGCAATTAAAAATTTGAGTAAATTACTCAGAGAAGAAGAAGATATAGAAGAAGAAGACCTTGCTATTGCAAACGCAACTCTATCTCAAGCTTTCTTAAATACAGAGCAAGTAGACAGTGCGTTACTTTATATGAATCGTGCAGAGCGACAGACTAAAAATAGAGAAACACAGGCTAGATATAAATTCATAACAGCGCAGCTTTTTGCAAAACAAGGACAGCGCGATAGTGCATTTGTGCATTATGACGAGATTATCGATATGCATCGCAAGATACCACGTCGTTATTATGTAAACGCTTACATTGAGAAAATAAAAAACTTTGACAACTCTCAAGATTCTAAAGTAGAACTGTTAGAGACCATAACAGATCTAGAAGAGAATAGAGAAAATAGACCATGGCTAGACGCTATTTATTCACGTAAGGCCATTTATTATGAGAATGAAGGCAGCATAGAAAGTGCAAAGAAATACTATAACAAATCTTTGCGTGCAAAAAATGGTCAGGACAGATATTTAAGAGGTAATAATTACTCTGCTTTGGGTAAAATCAGTTTTGATGAGTCTAAATTTGTAAACGCAGGTAAATATTACGATAGTGCTATCGTAAATTATGTAGAGCGTACAAAAGAACACAGACTAGTTACTAAAAAAAGAAATAACCTAGAAGATGTAATTTTCTATGAAGGTAGACGCCGCAGTGCCGATAGTATTTTTAAGGTGCTAGCCATGTCACCACAGGAACAAGCGCAGTATTATCAAGAACACATAGACGCCCTGAAGGCCGAAGAAGAGCGCATAGCACAAGCCGCTGAAGTAGAGGCTGCAAAAGAAGCGCAAAATCAGAATGCATTTCAGACTGGTAAAGGAGTGACAAAACGTAGTAATATAGGCCCGTCCATAGGTACACCAGGAGCGTCGATAGGTAGTTTAAAAAACACCGGTAGTTCTTTTTATTTTTATAACCAGCAAACTGTTGCCCGCGGTAAGGTAGACTTTAGAAGAAAATGGGGTAAACGTGATCTTAAAGATAACTGGAGACGTAAAAACAAAAAGGAAGAACTTGAGACCGAGGTGATAGATGAGCAAATCACAGAGGTAGAAGAAGTGAGACCAGAATTTAAAACAGAATTTTACACAAGCACACTGCCAGAAGGTAAAATCATGCTAGATAGCATCGCGCAATCTAGAAATTTTGCTTACTATCAGTTAGGAGTGATATATAAGGAGAAGTTTAAGCGCAATGATCTTGCTATTAACCGTTTTGACACCTTATTAACTCATGATCCTGATGAGAAATTATTATTGCCGGCACTTTATAACTTATATTTAATTTATAAAGAAGATAGTGGTAGTGACGCTTTCGCGAAAGCGGAACAGTTAAAAAGCAAAATCATATCCAACTATCCAGATACACGATATGCCCAGATTTTAAGAAATCCAAAGGCAAAACTAGATGACAGTGCTAGTCCACTAGCTGTTTATAATAGACTTTACAAAGAGTATGAAAAGGAGAATTATGAAGTAGTTATTTCTAGTGCAGAGAGGTATTCAAATCTTTTTAATGGAGATGATATAGTACCACGTTTAGAACTATTAAAAGCATTTGCAGCTGGGAGACTGTATGGTTTTGAAGAATATAAAAAAGGTCTGGATTATGTGGCCTTAAATTTTCCCAATACAGAAGTAGGTAAAAGTGCTCAAAAGCTAGCCTCAACCGCAGAGACTATTAAAATCGCAGAGGCTTTCCAGCCAGAAAATAATTTAAACGACTTTAAGCTAGCTTATAGATTTAATACTACAGACGCCGTAGCAATAGAAAATTTAAAGAGTAAGTTGTTAGAGGTGATTAAAAACGAAAATTATAATTTTAGAGTCTCTGTAGATGTATATAATAAGGATGAGAAACTGGTAGTAGTTCATGGATTAAACTCTAAATTAGGAGCCAGAGGTCTAGGTGACCTTATGGCAAAACCTGAGAATAATTATAACATTAGAAAACCATTCTTTACTATAGCATCAGAAAATTATAAGATTATTCAAGTCTATAAGAATCTAGATAAGTACCAGAAAGAAATGCTTTAATCTAATAATCATATGTTTAACAATAAAAAAAACAACAATTCTTCTATGGAAGCAGGTAAATCACAAAATAGAATAGGTCATGGAACAACAATTAATGGCGATGTAGTAAGTGATGGAGGTTTTAGAATCGATGGTGTCATAAATGGGACACTTAAAACGCCTGGTAAAGTAGTTATAGGTAAGGATGGTAAGATAGACGGTACTCTAGAGTGTAATAATGCAGATGTAGAAGGAGTGTTCTCTGGAACGTTAGTGGTAAACGGTCTTCTTAGTTTAAAATCAACAGCAAATATTCAAGGAGATGTTTCTACTCAAAAACTGGCCGTAGAGCCTGGTGCTACTTTTAATGCTAGTTGTAAAATGGACGCACCATTGCAACCTGGTGCTGCTGGTAAAAAAGGGAAAACAGCTTAGACCATCTTTTTTAATATTTATTTGATTTGAATTACTGTCTGTAGTTAATCATTATCTCATAAGATAGATTTTAAAAGCCAGTTCTCGAGGTGGCAGTTATCACCTGTTTACCGTTTTCTTTGTGTTATATTAAATTCTTACTATTATTTACCATAAAATCAACCAGTGAATTTTTACCTTAAAACATTTTTTGCACTTTTATTATTAACAGCTGTTTTTTACGGGACGCATTCATTAATAGTACATAACCCATCAATATCTTTAATTAAAACCTATTCGTTTCTAGGGGCAGCTACATTTATAACAGTAAGCTCATTGAAATATGTATATGGATTAGTACCTGATAAATTGGGTTTTTCATTCTTAGCTTTAGTATTTGTAAAGTTCGGTGTAGTGTTTCTTTTATTCCCAGAATTATTGAGTGATGATCCTAAATTATCTAAGATAGAATTACTAGGCTTTCTAGTACCATACTTTATCTTTTTATTTATGGAAGCTATAATTGTTATTAAGTGGCTTAATAAGAATTAATTGGCGGTTAAAAACCTTCTTAAAAAACACAAAAAAATTAACTTTTAAAAGCTATGTTTTTACACCTTTTTTTGTCATACATTTGCAGCCGAATTAAAAGACCTAACTTTTTAAGGTGATTTACATGTTTACAGCGTACTTAAAAACAGCTTTTTTTGCTTTAATCCTAACAGCTTTTGCAACAGCACAAGCACAGGATAACCATGGTGATGTTGATCATCATGAACAGGTGGTTACCGATGGTGGAAAAGTGAATACAAAAGAAGAGATCAAGTCTTATATAGAACACCACTTACAAGACTCTCACGATTTTCATTTATTTTCTTACACAAATGATGCAAATGAGCGCAAGCACATAGGTTTCCCTTTACCGGTTATGGTATGGTCTAGTGCTGGTCCTAAATTTTTCTTATCATCAAAATTTCATCATGATGATAATGCTCAGGTTCTTGTAAAAGAAGGTGACGCTACATTCTTTAAACTACATAGTAAGATTTATGAATTAGAATCTGGTGCTGCGGCAGTAAGTTATGATGGTGATCACCATCCTTCAAATGCTCATAAGGTGTTTGATTTTTCTATTACTAAATCTGTTTTTGGTTTACTAGCAGTAGGTTTAATTATTTTCTTGTTATTCCGTTCTCTAGCCAGACAGTATAAGATTAGAAGTATTCCTACAGGCGTAGGTCGTGTGTTAGAACCTTTAGTTCTTTATGTAAGAGATGAGATTGCACGTCCTAACATAGGAGAGAACAAGTACAGAAAATTCATGCCTTATTTATTAACGGTATTTTTCTTAATCTGGATTTCTAACCTTTTAGGTCTTACACCATTCGGTTTTAACATCACAGGTCAGATCGCTATTACTTCTTGTTTAGCTTTATTTACTTTCTTTATTGTACAATTTAGTGCAAATAAAGATTACTGGAAACACATTTTCTGGATGCCAGATGTACCAGTTTTAATGAAGATAGTCTTGATTCCTATCGAGTTATTAGGAATTTTCACAAAACCTTTCTCTCTGTTGATACGTCTTTTTGCAAACATAACTGCAGGTCACTTTGTTGTGATGAGTCTTATCGCATTAATGATTACACTTAAAGCTCAGTTTGGAGCGGTAGTTTCTACAGGATTATCTGTTGTACTTACTTTATTTATATCAGTTATAGAAGTATTAGTTGCTTTTCTACAAGCATTTATTTTCACCATGTTGTCATCACTATTTATAGGTATGGCAGTTGCAGAGCATGATCATCATGAGCATGCAGGTACAGAAGAAGATGATGTAGATGAAGTAAGAGAACGTTTTATTTAATTTTTTGTTTAATTTTTAATTTCAATAATCATGGAGGGAACTCTTAATTTAATTGGTGCAGGTCTTATCGTAATCGGTGGAGGTCTTGGTCTTGGTCAAATTGGTGGAAAAGCAATGGAAGCTATTGCTCGTCAACCAGAAGCAGCAGGAAAAATCCAAACAGCAATGATCATCATTGGAGCACTTCTTGAAGGGCTTGCATTTGGAGCACTTATCTTAGGTAGTTAATATCTAACGATAACATTTTACAAAAAGAACACTTGCCTGTAACGGTTGGTTACAGGTAGTGTTTTTAAAAATTAAAAATTAGTATTTTAAAGTAGAGTAATGAATTTATTAGAAGATTTTTCACCTGGCTTGTTTTTTATGCAAGCGATCATTTTGATCATTCTTATTGTATTGCTAGGTAAATTTGCCTGGAAACCTATTCTTAGTGCTTTAAGTGAGCGTGAAGAAGGTATAGAAAGCGCTCTCAAAGCTGCCGAAAATGCAAAGCTAGAAATGGCAAGATTAGAAGCTTCTAATGAAGCTGCTGCTCAGGATGCTCGTGCTCAAAGAGATGAGATGCTTAAAGATGCACGTGAAATTAAAGAGCAAATGATAGCAGATGCTGCTGGTCAGGCTCAAGAAAAAGCAGATAATATTATTGCTAGTGCTCAAGAAGCTATAGAATCTGAGAAAAAAGCTGCACTTGCAGATATTAAATCTCAAGTAGCTGACCTTTCTCTAGATATTGCTGAGAAAGTAACTCGTAAAGAGCTTTCTGAGAAAGACGCACAATTAGCACTTATCGATAAAATGCTTGCCGAAGCAAATATTTAGAAACTATGAAATTATCAAGAGCTGCATCACGTTACTCAAAAGCCATTTTATCACTAGCTGTCGATAAGAATGAGGCTGCTGCTGTTAATGAAGATATGAAAAGCATCCTTGTAACTGTTTCTAAAAACAAGGAATTACGTAACTTTTTAGTAAGTCCTATTGTTAAAGATGTTCAAAAACGAGATGGCTTACGTCAGGTATTTAAGGATACTGGTGCTATAACCATGAGTACTTTTGACCTTTTAGTAAGAAACAAACGTACTGATATTCTCCTGGATGTAGCGACAAGTTATATATTACGTTTTGAAGAAATGAATAAACGTGAGATTGCCACGGTTACTACCGCTGTAGAGATCACTGCAGATCTAGAGAAGAAAGTACTGGCAAAGGCTAGGGAACTTGCAGGAAAAGAAGTAACACTTGAAAAAGTTATCGATCCATCTATATTAGGAGGTTTTGTCCTTAGAGTAGGAGATAGAGAGATCAATGCAAGCGTGCAAAATAAATTTGGAGAACTTAAAAGAACGTTCGCCTCAAACTAAAAATATGAATAAAATTAAAGCATTAGTAGTCGTAGTTATAGCATTGGTGACGTTTTCTAACGTAAATGCTCAAGAGGTATATAACGAGGGTAACCTTTCTGAAGCAGAATTAGCTTCTTCGAATATTTATTGGGCTAAGGGATACGTGGTAGATAGTAAAAAAGGCAACTTAGAAGGAAAAATTCAGTTTTTGATCGAAGATGTGAAGTTGAGAAACCCAAATAGTGGAATGGTAGATCTTGATCTGGCAGATTTAGGTAAAAAGGTAACTTTGGCCTATGAGAACAAAAGAGGGAAAACCAAGTACTCGGACTACGGTTCAAAAAAAGGTTTAAAATTTTGTGTCTTTTTAAATGATGAAGAAACTTGTTTCAGAGGTCTTAAGGTAAAAGGTAAAGGTTTAGAGCTTGCAGCTGGAGCTTTGAGCAGTTTGAACTTTGATACCTCAAGATACTATCAAATTGTATCAGAATCAGACGAAGTTTCTCTTTATAAAGAATATGCTTCTGAAAGTAATCAGTTTATCATTAAGATCAGTTCAGATAAAAAAGGTTACATGTTTGACACGAACGACAAACAAAAGAATATTGAAAAGCTGGTTGATTATTTAGATGGTAAAGTAGCTTCATCTGATCTTGAGGATTTGGATTTTACCAGTCTTGAAGATGTTCAGAAATTAATTGAATTGTATAAAAAGCAATAATTTAGAAATAATGGCAGAAGTAAATCCAGCAGAAGTATCTGCAATACTTAAGCAACAATTATCAGGATTTGATGCAACTGCATCTCTTGATGAAGTGGGAACCGTACTTACCGTAGGTGATGGTATCGCACGTGTTTACGGTCTTTCTAACGCACAATATGGAGAACTTGTTTCTTTTGAAAGTGGACTAGAAGGAATCGTTCTTAACCTTGAAGAAGATAACGTAGGTGTTGTACTTCTAGGTAAATCTACAAGTATTAAAGAAGGTGATACTGTAAAACGTACCGAGCGTATTGCTTCCCTTAAAGTAGGTGAAGGAATCGTAGGTCGTGTAGTAAATACACTAGGAGAGCCTATAGATGGTAAAGGTCCTATAGAAGGTGATCTTTATGAGATGCCTCTAGAGCGTAAAGCACCTGGAGTAGTATATCGTGAGCCTGTTACAGAACCTATGCAAACTGGTATCAAATCTATTGATGCGATGATTCCTGTAGGTCGTGGACAGCGTGAGCTTGTAATCGGTGACCGTCAGACTGGTAAATCTACCGTTTGTATAGACACGATTATAAACCAAAAAGAATTTTATGATGCTGGGGAACCGGTATATTGTATATATGTTGCGATAGGACAAAAAGCGTCTAACGTTGCACTTATTTCTAAAGTACTTGAAGAGGCTGGAGCACTTGCTTATACAACTATCGTTGCTGCAAATGCATCTGATCCTGCACCTATGCAAGTATATGCACCGTTTGCTGGAGCAGCGATAGGTGAGTATTTCCGTGATACTGGTCGTCCTGCACTTATTATTTATGATGATTTATCAAAGCAAGCAGTTGCTTACCGTGAGGTATCTCTTTTACTACGTCGTCCACCAGGACGTGAGGCGTATCCTGGAGATGTATTCTTCTTACACTCTAGATTATTAGAGCGTGCTGCAAAGGTTATCAATAATGATGAAATTGCTGCAAGCATGAATGATTTACCAGAAAGTTTAAAGCCTATCGTAAAAGGTGGTGGATCTCTTACGGCACTTCCTATCATTGAAACGCAAGCTGGTGATGTATCTGCATATATCCCAACTAACGTTATTTCTATTACAGATGGACAGATTTTCTTAGATGGTGATTTGTTTAACTCTGGTGTACGTCCAGCAATTAACGTAGGTATCTCGGTATCTCGTGTAGGTGGTAATGCGCAAATCAAATCGATGAAAAAAGTATCTGGTACTTTAAAACTTGATCAAGCAGCTTATCGTGAATTAGAAGCATTTGCAAAATTTGGTTCTGATCTAGATGCAGCTACTTTAAGTATTATCGAAAAAGGTAAGAGAAACGTAGAGATTCTTAAACAAGGTCAAAACAATCCTTACCCTGTTGAAAATCAAATCGCAATTATCTATGCAGGTTCGAAGAACTTGTTAAGAAATGTGCCTATTGAGAAAGTAAAAGAATTTGAAAGAGATTACTTAGAACTTCTTAATGCTAAGCACAGAACTATTCTAGATATTCTTAAAGCTGGAAAGCTTACTGACGAAGTGATTGATACACTTACAGCAGTAGCAAAAGATCTTTCTAGTAGATATTAATACACATGGTCTGAAGTTGTGAGTTAAGACTTATGACTTCAGACTTATGGTATGGTATGATGGGTCTAGAAATAATGTTATATGAAATAGGTCTTTTAACTTTGCTTGTGCTACCGTAAGGTTTACAACTGTTTTAAAGGAAGAAGTACATTATAATATCACTAGACAAGTATTAAGAAGCGGTACATCCATAGGTGCTAACATAAAATAAGCACAACGTGGAGTAAGTACTAAAGATTTTAAAAATAAACTCGGGATCTCGCTCAAAGAGGCTGATGAAACTGAGTACTGGTTACAATTAATAGATGTAGAGATAAAGAAAGTTCTTAAAGAACTTTTAAAAAGAGTAGATGAAATAATGAGATTACTGGTAACAATTATCAAAATTTCATAAGTCAACTTCTCAGAACTCATAAGTCATAAGTCATAAGTAAATCATGGCCAATTTAAAGGAAATAAGAAACAGAATATCGTCAGTATCATCTACTATGCAGATTACCTCTGCAATGAAAATGGTGAGTGCGGCAAAGCTCAAAAAAGCACAAGATGCTATTACTGCTATGCGTCCTTATTCTGATAAGCTTACTGAAATTCTTCAAAGTCTTAGTGCGACTTTGGAAGGTGATGCAGGTAGCAAATTTGCAGAACAACGTGAGGTGAAAAAGGCGCTAGTAGTTGCTATTACTTCTAACCGTGGTCTTGCAGGTGCTTTTAACTCTAACATCATAAAAGAACTGACTCGTTTAAATCAGGAAGAATTAAATGGTGTTGCAGTTTCTTATATGGCTATAGGAAAAAAAGCAAATGATTTTGTAAGTAAAGCATCTCCTGTTCAATCTAATAAAAGTGATTTATTTGATAACATATCTTATGATAATGTTGCCGTAATCGCTGAAGAGTTGATGGACCTATTTGTTACTGGTGAGTTTGATAAAATCGTTATAGTTTATAATAGTTTTAAAAATGCTGCTACTCAAATAGTCAGAACTGAAGATTTCTTACCTCTTAAGCCAGTAGCTAAAGATGAAGAAGCTATTCAAGAGCAAAAAGAATTAGACTATATTTTTGAGCCTTCTAAGGAAGAAATCATTGAAGAGTTAATACCTAAGTCGTTAAAAATGCAATTGTACAAAGGAGTGCGTGATTCTTGGGCTAGTGAGCACGGTGCACGTATGACTGCTATGCACAAAGCAACTGATAATGCAACAGAATTGAGAGATCAATTAAAACTTACTTATAACAAAGCGCGCCAGGCTGCCATTACTAACGAGATTCTTGAGATCGTAGGTGGTGCAGAAGCTTTGAATAATTAATCAACTATTTCCGCGAAGGCAGAAATCTTTATAAATTCATCAAGATTATATAAAACCCTTTCAGTATTTCTGAAAGGGTTTTTTGATGCTTAATAACTCGAGTTCTAAATTTCATAAAATTTTCATGTAACATTTTGATGATTTTGTATCTAAAGGATAATCATTAAAATTTTAATCATGAAATTATTAATTAAACTATCATTAGTCACTCTTTTATTACTTGTTCAACAAGTTAGTGCTCAATTAGTGAGTATAAGCCCTACCGTTACTGGTAGTGGTAATCCAGTACTGTTTCTTCCAGGTTTTGCAAGTAATGCAAGTGTATGGGACGTAACAGTAAATCAATTTTCTAAAACAAATCAATGTCATGTCATTGATTATGCCGGATTTGGAAAAGTAGATCCTATAGAATTCCCTTGGTTAACGACTATTTTAGAAGACCTCAAAACGTATATAAAAACCTTAGATAATCCTAATCTTGTTATTGTAGGTCACAGCATGGGCGGCACAATAGCTACATGGCTCGCCTCGCAGTCAGATGTAAAAATCAAAGAAATTATCATAGTAGATGGGTTGTCATGTACTGGAGCTTTAATGTTTCCTAATTTCGCACCAGAGAGCATGATCTATGACAGTCCTCATAATCAAAACATGCTGACTATGTACGATACTGCCTTTGAGCAAATGGCTATAGGAATGGCACAAGGAATGGTTGCCTCCTCTTTACACCAGCTTCAAATTAAGGAGAGTATACTCAACTGTGATCGCAAAACTTATGTATATGGTTTTACAGATTATTTAAAACTAGATGTCAGACCTCTATTAAACAAGATTACTGTACCAGTCACTATTCTTGGAGCTGGTAAACTATATGGGGTAGAAGGAGCTACTCAAACTTATAAAAATCAATATAAAAATCTAAGCAGTTATAATTTAATTGTTAATAAGGATGCGATGCACTTCATAATGTTAGATGCTCCTATCTGGTTTCAAAAGCAACTCCAACTTATATTAGTCTAATGAATAAATATTCTAAAATAGATTTTGAAAAACTCTACAGAGAGCAGTATAATAAAGTACTACGGCTATGCATGGGATATGTGCAAGGCGACGAGCATCTAGCAAAGGATTTGCTGCAAGAGGTTTTTATCAAAGTATGGCAGCATTGGGATAATTTTAAAGGTGGTTCACAAAGATCTACCTGGCTATATCGCATAACAGTAAATACCTGTTTACAACAATTACGTACGGACCAGAAATATATTAAAACCTCTATAGAAATATTAGATAAAGATACTTCTGTTTCTGAGTCCATAGATAAAGAACAACAGTTTAAAAGCCTTTATTCTTGTATTTATCAATTATCAAAAGAAAATCAATCGATTATTTTACTAGAGTTAGAAGGAATCCCACAGAAAGAAATTGCCCTAATCATAGGAATAGAACATAATGCTCTTAGGACACGGTTAAATCGTATAAAATCAACATTAACTAAATGTGTAAACAATGAAAACATTTGAAGAAATACAAAACTCGTGGTCACAGAATAAAGAACCCATAGATGAGGCTCTTTTATTAGCTATATCTAATCGTGTAAATCGCTTAAAAAACAAAAATAGAATCACTACTGCCGTTTTGATAGCTACAGCTGCTCTTCTTGTCACTTGCCTTATTAGAGTAGATTATACAGCGCCTGTGAGCTTTTATGTGGGTTTATTTTTAATGATAGGATCAGTAGGTTATCGAGTGATCGTCGAGATTATCTTTACTCAAAAATTATCTAAAATAGCACTAGATAATTCTTATTACAATTATAAGAGCGCAATAGAGAAATACTACTGCTCTAGGTTAGTATTACACAAAGTATGGACTCCTATCATTCTTGTTATTTATTGGACAGGGTTTGTCATCCTTATACCTACTTTTAAAGAGAATTTAACTCATTTTTGGTTCAATTACACTTGCATATCTAGTGTTCCCATTGCGATAGGGATGCTGTTCTTTATTAGATATCATATCAAAAAAGAACATCTTATTCTTAATAAATTATATGAAGAGACTTCCATTTCATAGGTGTGAATGTAGTGTATAGTTGATAATAGTTCCGCTTTCGCGAAAGCGGAACCATCAACTAATATTTCCCTACCCTTCTGGCTGTGCACGCCATTTTAAGATATTCTTACAGTAGAAGAATATGAATAATACTCCAGCCGCAAATAAAGCATAACTCCAGTAAATGTCTAAATAGTCCATGATAGTAATACATTGATCATAAGTATGATAGTTACACCAGTCGTTTTGATGTGTATCGATGATAGCTAATATCAATAAAACATAAGGAACGAACCCTACTATGCTAATGTTTATAAAAATAGAACCTACTAGTTTATTTACTTTAGAGAGTCCTAGAAGAGCTACTGCAAGTATTAATGTGCCTAATATTAGGGTGAAGTACATAACAAAATACTGTGTCATCGAGCTGTAATCAATTACAAAACCTAAAAATGCTGCTATCAGACCTATTAAGATCATGAGTAATACACTAGCTACTATAGAAATTAATAAAGATTTTAAACTAGTAGTTCTGAAAATAAAGACAATACACGAAAAGAAAAATGCCATCCATAAAAAGATATGTATGGTACCTTCAAATATGTTAGTCGTTTTAATCTCATCTATGTTTTTGAAAGACTGCTTTAAAGAATTACTATCCAAGTAATACGTGTGAGACTTCAAAGATTTTTCATGAAGAACAAATTCATTATCTTCTGTATAAGAAATTCTAGGAGTGTAAGGATAGGAATTTTGATTAATTATTTTCTTAACCTCATAAGGGCTTTCTGTATAAGCGATTTCTAGCCAGGACTCGGTCGTTAAATTATGCGATAGGCTATAATCACCTGCCAGTTCTATAAAATCACCCAGTAATTTATTATAGCTTTCCTTATTTTGTAGACTTATAAAAGCCTGGTGGTTTTCTATGAAGTCTTTTTGCTTCTTTGTAATCTTAGTAAATGGATTATAATCATTCCTATATTTATAATCATAAGAACTGTACTCACCTTCTTCATTATTATAAAAAAGCTTATTGTAATTATAATAACTAGGAGCGCTAGTTTTTAAATACAGATTTACATCTATGACTTCATCCTTAAAATAAAAGATTTTTTTATCCTCTATAGTTTCATTTAGTATATTGCCAGTAACGTCATTAGGGTCAACAGATTTATCAAATGGATAAGTCTGTTTTCTTATACTATAGAACTGATAATAATTATCTTTAAAGTTAAAATAAGGTTGGTCCATTTCTACTCTACTTTGTGCGGTAACACAGTATAACTTATCAAAAGGACTAGGATTTCTTAATTGGTCTAATTCATAATTAGATAGATCGTGAGTAAAAAAAGGTGCTGTAGCATTAGCCAGTGCTATATCCTTTTCCATGCGTACATCATTATACGTTAATGTGACATAGGTTTGCATACCTAGAGTATAAGAATAGTAAAAAGTAGTTGCAGCTATAAAAATAATAAAATAGCTGGCATACTGTTTAAATAGTTTAATCCTGCTATTGGGATAGAAATTCTTAACAGCATTATTTCTAAATAATGAAATGAGCCATAATACGAGTAGCAATATACTTACCATTACAGAGATAAGAATAACCCCATTATTAAAAAAGTTTTCTATCGCGCTATACCTTTGTAGAGACTCTGGATTCATGAGCGCCACACAACCCATTAAATAGAATAAGAAGTGTAAAATAAGAGAAACGGCTAGCATCCATACTATCTTAGTATTCCATAGCGAGGGATGATTTTCTAAAAGCGCTTGGTTTTTTGCGGTTATAAATTTTTTCATGAATTGATTGTATTAAGAAACAAAGAATCTTCTCGTAGAACTCGAGATGTTACGTAGGTAAGTAACATTAATTTGGGCAGCACCTAGAGCGTAGAGCACACGATAGAATTGTGTTTCTCCAGTAAAATAAGCCAGGTAAACACCACCGTTATAGACTAGCTTTTCAATAGGTAAATTTTCAAACGCTTTTTTAATCGCTTCTCTATCGCTGGTGCTATCTATTTCTATAATTAATTGATCGATAGCTGCACCATTACTAGTTGCGTCGTTATCTGTATACTGACCATTTTTAAGATAGATGACTTTATCAGATACTTTTTCTACCTCATACAACTGCTGTGAACTTAAAATTAAAGCAATAGGATTCACTACCGAGTTGCATATAGATTTTAAATCTTCTAGAACTACCTGCTGCGCTAGTACATCTAGATTTGCTAGCGGCTCATCTAATAGCATGACCTCTGGTTTGCGCAGTAACGTTCTAGCCAGTTCAAATCGCATTTTATAACCAGAAGAGAGTTCACTCCATTTAAGCTGTTTGTAATTCCATAGACCTAGTCTAGCAATCATCATGAGAACACGCGTCTCATTTTCCTCTGGAGCAACACCGTAATTAGAAAGAACAAATTTGAGATTATCCTTAAGACTACCGTACCAGGTTGCTGTGCGTTGCGGTATGTAAACTAATTTTGCACGCAGGTCATAGTCAGAGGTAATATTTTCCTTAAACCCATAGTTCAATGAACCACTCGTATTATTAAGCTCTCTAGCTAGAATGCGCAATAAAGTAGTTTTACCATTACCATTTTCTCCTACCAGACCATAAATATGTCCTTTTTTAATATCTATGGAAACCGGTCCTAAGTGAAAACTGTTTGTGCCATAGGTTTTAGTAATGTCACTAGCTGTAATTACAGGACCATGTGTAGATGCAGGTTCTACCTTTTTAGTTTGTAAAAGACTCAAAACCTCCATAGATCTAGAGATTAATCCGGTCTCATCATTTATATAATGTTCCTTCCAGTCGGTAAGAGCAATCATCTTTTTATAGATGTCCATATCTTGAGTGTCCATGGCACAATCCATAAGCTTGCGATAGCCTAGAACAGTATCCTTATTATCAAAGAAGCTCTTTACTTCTTGAAGTCTTTGGTGGTATAATGACATATTTCTGGTAGGTTTAATTATATCTAACGCAATTTAAGTAAGTTATGATATAATGTTTTTAAGATTTGTTCCGCTTTCGCGAAAGCGGAATCCAAAAAAAAAACAGAACTTCAATCCTGCTTTTATAAATTTAAAATAAAATTTAAGTTCTAATAATTCCTCTCCACAAGTTCCATAAAACGGTCTGCATAAGCATCTTTTCCTTCCCAATTATTGTAATCTGGTTTTACCATAGTATTGATAAAACTGTAGGCATCGTTAAAAGTAGTCATGGTATTGAGCTGCGATATCACGCGATTAAAATCTTGATCGCTGCCATTAAATAGGTGTTTAATAAAACCTAGACGATCATTCATACCAAATTTTAATCCTTTATGAAGCCTATCATTTAATGAAAGTGGTTTCTCGTCTGCTTTGGCATCGTTAATTTTACGTTCAAAAACAGGTATAGTTTGAAAATCTGCAGTGATTTCTTCTAGATCATTTTTGGTATATTTTCTAGGATCGTTAATTTCTATAGGAGGCAATTTTTCTTCTACAGTTTCCTTTTTTTCAAACTCAGGTATTTTGATCTCTGTAGGAACCGCATAAGGAGTCTTCTCGCCCGTTAGATCTATCTTTGCGCTAGTTTCTGGAACTTCATCTGGCATTTCTTCTACCATTTTACTTATGGTAGAAATTCCTGGTAGTTCCATTTCTTCTCTTGTATCCTCAACGGCGGGCATAAAAAGATCACTCAGGTCATTATTTTTAAAAGCCTCAGCAACATCCTCTTGGGTTTGTTCCATTACATGATCTACCTCACTAGTAATACTGTTAACATTTCCCTTAGTTTCAGCATAAGCTTGAGAAAGCCTACGCTCTATTTCGGCATCTCCAGCGGTAGGTTCAATACCAGCAAAGTGTTTTTCAATAAAGGAAAGAACCGTTAGCTTCTCATACAGTTCTTTTGCGATGACCTGTAATTCGTTAACATCTTCTTTATTTTTAAGTTGTAGGATGCGGTGTGCTAGGCTGGTAAGATCTGCTGCTATTTTCTTTTTCATAATGGGATTATTGCCGCTCGTTTATTTGTATTTTTGAATTCTAGAATGAGGAAAAAGCCCTCATTTATTAACGCATGTAAATTACAAAATGTTTCTAGAAAATACCGTTAATCATGAAGAGCAATTCGGCTGGATCGAGGTAATTTGTGGATCCATGTTCTCTGGTAAGACAGAAGAGCTTATAAGACGTTTAAAAAGAGCGCAGTTTGCACAGCAAAAAGTAGAGATTTTTAAACCTGCCATAGATGTGCGTTATGATGAGGAGATGGTGGTATCTCACGATTCTAACGAGATTCAAAGTACACCAGTTCCTGCAGCTGCAAATATTCCATTACTAGCAAACGACTGTCAGGTAGTAGGAATAGATGAGGCTCAATTCTTTGATGATGAGATAGTAGCAGTGTGTAACGCACTGGCTAATCGTGGTATAAGAGTTATCGTTGCTGGACTAGATATGGACTTTAAAGGGAATCCATTCGGCCCTATGCCAGCTCTTATGGCAACAGCAGAGTATGTTACTAAAGTGCACGCAGTATGCACTAAAACCGGTAACCTTGCTCAATATTCTCACCGCAAAACTGCAGACGAAGACGTGGTCATGATAGGTGAAAAACAAGAGTATGAACCCTTAAGTCGCGCAGCATATTATAAAGCGATGATAGAAAGTAAGGTGAAGCAAAATGATGAAGATGAAGATCAATCACGTAAAAAATAAAAATTTATTATAACATGCAACCAAAAGGCACGAGGCTAGAAGTGAATCTTAATGCCTTAGAGCATAATTTCCACTTTTTACGCAGCAAATTAGACCACGGCACAAAATTTATATCGGTCGTTAAGGCAAACGCCTACGGTCATGGTATGGTAGAAGTGGCACAAAAATTACAAGAATTAGGTACAGATTATTTTGCCACTGCTTATGTAGAAGAAGCAGTAGAGTTAAGAAATAATAATATAGTTACACCTATTTTAGTTTTGCATGCACAGCAACATAATTTAGAGATATGTATAGATCGCTGTCTAGAACCAGTTATTTATAGTGTAGAGATGCTGGATACTTTTACCGCTTTCGCGAAAGCAAAAAAACAACAAGCTTATCCCATACATATAGAATTCAATACAGGATTGAACCGTATAGGAATAGATGCAGTAGATCTAGATAAAGTACTAGATAAAATAAAGTCATCTCCCGAAATAAAAATAAGAGGACTACAATCGCACCTCGCAGCTAGTGAAGATTTAAATGAAGAGGCGTTTACTAATAAACAAATTTTACTCTTTGAAAAACTAGCAGATAGAATGCAAGATGAACTAGGTTATGAGATTCTTAAACATGAATCAAATACTAGTGGCATACTCAATTTTAAGAGGGCGCATTTTACTATGGTACGTTCTGGAATAGGTCTTTATGGTTTTGGTAATGATAAAAAATTTGATAAGCATTTAAAACCCATAGGTACTTTAATCTCTAACATCTCACAAATTAGAACCATAGAAGCTGGAGAAACGGTGAGTTACAACCGCATGTTTGTGGCAAAGGATCGCACTACTTATGCAGTAGTAGCGATAGGTCATGGCGACGGTATTAACCGTATTTATGGTTATGGAAAATTAAAAATTCAAGTGAATGGACGTGCAGCACCTACATTAGGTATTATATGTATGGATATGTTAATGATAGATATTACTGGTATAGAAGCAACCGTAGGTGACGAGGTTATCATTTTTGATCCAGAAGTGCATACCTCTAGGCAAATGGCCGAAGATGCTGGTACCATATCATATGAATTACTTACCGGAATCCAGAAACGCGTAAAACGTATTTATCTAAGCAATTAATCGATGATAGGTGTATAATATCTGACTTCTCTTCCTAGATCTATCTATTTTTTTTATCCTAAGTTTTTGTTAAGACAATTAAATAAATTACATTAGCCTTATAATTTTAACTAAATAATCAAAAAGATGCTTAAAGAATTTAAAGATTTTATCATGACAGGTAATGTTGTGGACCTTGCCATAGCAGTTATACTTGCAGGTGCAGTTAGTGCGGTAGTAAAAGGATTTGTAAACTTAATCATGATGCCTATTATAGGTCATTTCTCTGGTGGAGTAGACTTCAAAGATATGAAGATAGTGCTAGCTGAGGCGATAGTAGGAGCAGATGGTGTAGTCACTAAACCAGAAAACGCTATTTTATATGGTGCATGGATAAACACTATTATCTCTTTAGTAATCGTAGGATTTGTACTTTTCTTAATCGTTAAAGCATATAATAAAGCAAGAAAACCTAAAGAAGCTCCAGCACCAGCAGGACCTTCAGCTGAAGAAAAATTACTTGCAGAGATACGTGATGCTATCAAAACGCAAAAATAATATAGGTTTTTAACCTACTATTAAACCGCCTTATTGTACGATAAGGCGGTTTTTTTGTGCTTAATATATAGGTTATTGAGTCCTATTTGTTAAATATTAAACATTTTGTGCAAAATTGAAAATATTGAATAATTGTATGGTTAAGAAGGTCTGACTACATACTTTTACTCCCTAAATTTAAAATAATGAAAATAGCTGTAGTAGGCGTTACCGGTATGGTAGGCCAGGTCATGCTGCGTATCCTTGAAGAACGCAACCTAAATGTTTCAACTCTTATACCAGTTGCCTCACAAAAATCTGTTGGTACTGAGGTTACCTTTAAGAATAAACAGTATAAGGTAGTAAGTATGCAACAGGCTATTGAGATGAAACCAGACATAGCTCTGTTTTCTGCCGGTGGTTCTGTGAGTTTAGAATTTGCTCCACAGTTTGCTGCAGTAGGAACAACCGTTATAGATAATTCTAGTGCTTTTAGAATGGATGCAGATAGGAAACTTATCGTTCCAGAAATAAATGCTACTTCTCTTACTAAGGAAGATAAAATTATCGCAAATCCTAATTGTTCAACTATACAGATGGTGGCTGCTATGTCTCCTCTTCATAAGCAATACGGTATAAAAAGATTAGTTATCTCTACATACCAGTCCATCACTGGTACTGGTGTAAAAGCAGTGGAACAACTAGAAAATGAATTTCAAGGTAAAAAAGGTCCTATGGCTTATCCTTACCAGATTCATAAAAATGCAATTCCTCACTGTGACGTGTTTGAAGAAAACGGATACACAAAAGAAGAAATGAAACTAGTTAATGAAACTCAAAAAATCCTAGATGATAGAACCATCGCAGTAACTGCAACTGCGGTACGTATTCCTGTAGTAGGTGGGCATTCAGAGAGTGTGAATGTAGAATTTAGAAATGCATTTGATGAGTCGGCTGTAAGAAGATTATTATCTGAAACCTCTGGGATTACAGTACAAGATAATGTAGATGTAAACGTATATCCCATGCCTTTAATGGCACATGGTAAAGATGACGTCTTTGTAGGCCGTATAAGAAGGGACTATTCTCAAGAAAATACTATTAATATGTGGATCGTGTCAGATAATCTTAGAAAAGGTGCTGCGACTAACGCTGTTCAAATCGCAGAGTATCTTATAGCAAACGATTTAGTTTAAAAAGACATTCTTTAAACAAGCCAGTGATTATTTTTATCTAACTTTACGTGTCTAAATCATTATAAGTTATGTTTAAAAAAATGCTCACTGGTTTTTTAGTATCCTCTTGTTTTGTAGTCCATGCACAATTCTGGACAGAAAAGTCTTCTGGATTCACAAATAACCTTATTGGCTTAAATAGATTCCATGTAGTAGATGAAAATGTAGCATGGGCTATTGCTTATGATGGTGTGAATACTATAAATAATGTACAACAGTTTTCTAAAACAGAGGACTCTGGTAGTACCTGGACTGCAGGTTCCTTTGACCTAGGAGATACTGGTTTAGGTATTTCTGATGTGAGTGGTGTAGATGGTACTACAGCTTTTGTAGCTGCTCACCCTAGGCAGGCAAGACAACAAGGTGGTATTTGGAAAACTATAGACGCAGGTATCACATGGACCCAACAGACTGGCGCAGCTTTTAATTCTGCTACGAGTTTTCCTAATGTAGTTCATTATTTTGACGCAAATAACGGTCTTGCTATAGGAGATCCAGCAAATGGATATTGGGAGATTTATCGCTCTAATGATGGAGGTGCCACATATACCAGGATACCTTCTTCAAGTTTACCTAGTCCATTAAGTAATGAGACAGGATTTTTAGCACAATTTGCCTATTCAGGAAATAGTATATGGTTTACCACCAGTGCAGGACGTATCGTTCATTCTGCAGATAGAGGTGTGAGCTGGAGTGTGTATCAATCTCCATTGAGCAATTTTGGTGGGACAACTATTTTTGGAGATATTTCTTTTGCCACTGCAACTAGAGGTGTTATCCAAGATAATTCAGGAAATTTATATCGATCTACAGATGCAGGAGCAAACTGGAGTACTATAGTTTTATCAGGTACCGGTGCACCTTATGGCGGTGCTATTACATACATCCCTAATACTACTAGTATGGTAAGTACAGGAGGAGAAGTGAGTTTTGCTGGTAGTTCTTACTCTCGTGATGATGGTGTTACATGGATTAATATCGATACAGATCAACATGTGGATAATGTCTTTTTTAATACCACAGTAGGTTATAGCGGTAGTTTTAGTAACGCAACTACTAGTCAAGGTGTATTTATTTACACAGAAAATGTCTTGAGTGAAAATTCTATAGAAGATAGATTTGACTTGATTTTAGTTCATAATACTGTTCAAGAACAGCTAGAAATCACCACAGATCAAAATATATTAAGTACTGATATATATGATTTACATGGTCGTCTGATAACTACCTCTACAAGTGCTATCATAAACACTAATCAATTGAAGTCTGGAATCTATTTAGCTCAAATCACTACAGATTTAGGTAAAAGAACTTCTAAATTTATAAAACAATAGTTATGAAAAAATGGCTTTATGGAGCAATGGCTCTAGCAACGTTAATCTCTTGTGAAGAAGAAAAGAAAGAACAAAAAAGTATGGCAATGACTTATCCGCAAACTAAAAAGGTGGATACCGTAGACGTATATCACGGTACAGAAGTAGCAGACCCTTATAGATGGTTAGAAGATGACCGTAGTGAAGAAACTGGTAACTGGGTAAAAGATCAAAATAAAACTACTCAAGGATTCTTATCTCAAATTAAATATAGGGACGAGATTAAAGAAAGACTTACTGAGCTGTGGAATTATGAAAAAGTAGGCGCTCCATTTATAGAAGGAGATTATGCTTATTTCTATAAGAATGATGGTTTACAAAATCAGTATGTCATTTACAGGTATAAGAAAGATAGCGATCCAGAAACTGCTGAAGTATTTCTAGATCCTAATACATTTAGTGAAAAAGGGACCACTTCTTTAGGTGGTACGAGTTTTACAAAAGACGGTTCTTTATTTGCCTATTCTATAAGTGAAGGCGGTAGCGACTGGAGAAAAGTAATTGTTATGGATGTAAAGTCCATGAAGCAAGTAGGAGATACCATCATAGATGTAAAATTCTCAGGTATGTCATGGAAAGGAAATGACGGTTTCTTCTATTCTAGTTATGATAAACCAGATGGTAGTGAGTTAAGTGCTATGACAGACCAGCATAAGTTATACTATCATAAATTAGGAACTCCACAAAGTGAAGACATAGTCATATTCGGTGGTACACCAGACCAGAAATACAGATACGTAGGCGGTGGCGTTACAATAGATCAAAAATTCTTAGTCATTTCTGGTAGCACCTCTACAAATGGTGGTAAAATGTGGATGCAAGAATTAAATAAACCTAATGCTCCTCTAGTTGCTGTGGTAGATAACTTTGATACTAACACGTACTTACTTCATAATGAAGGGACAAAACTCTGGCTAGTTACCGACTACAACGCACCTAATAAAAGAATAGTAATGACAGATTTTTCAAATCCTACTCAGGACACTTGGAAAGATGTCATAGCAGAAACAGAGCATGTACTATCTCCATCTACTGCTGGTGGGTATATTTTTACAGAATATATGGTAGATGCAGTTTCTCAAGTAAAGCAATACCGTTATGATGGTACGCTAGTAAGAGAAGTAAAACTACCAGGAATAGGTAACGTAGGTGGTTTTGGAGCAAAAGAAAAAGACGCAACTTTATATTATAGCTTTACTAACTATACCACTCCAGGTAGTACTTATTTATACAACATAGAAAAAGGGACATCAGAGTTATATCGCAAGCCAGAAATTAAGTTCAATAGCGACCACTTTGAGAGTAAACAAGTTTTCTATGCATCTAAAGATGGTACAAAAATACCTATGATCATATCTTATAAAAAAGGAATGGTTTTAGACGGTAAAAACCCAACCATTCTATATGGTTATGGCGGCTTTAATGTTTCTCTTAATCCTGGTTTTTCAGTTACTAGAGCCGCATGGATGGAAATGGGTGGCGTTTATGCCGTTGCAAACCTACGTGGTGGTGGAGAGTACGGTAAGAAATGGCACGACCAAGGGACTAAAATGCAAAAACAAAACGTATTTGACGATTTTATAGCCGCAGGAGAATGGCTCAAAGAAAATAAATATACAGACACAAAACACCTTGCTATTCAAGGTGGTTCTAATGGTGGTTTGTTAGTAGGAGCTACTATGACACAACGTCCAGACCTAGCAGGAGTTGCTTTTCCTGCAGTAGGAGTTCTAGATATGTTGCGTTATAATAAATTCACAGCAGGTGCTGGTTGGGCATACGATTATGGAACTGCTCAGGATAATCCAGAAATGTTTGAATACCTTAAAGGATATTCTCCACTTCATAATATTAAAGAAGGTGTTTCTTATCCGGCAACTATGGTTACCACAGGAGACCATGATGACAGAGTTGTTCCAGCACACTCTTTCAAGTTTGCTGCAGAGTTACAAGAAAAACAAGCTGGTGACGCTCCTACTTTAATTAGAATAGAAACCGACGCTGGTCACGGCGCAGGAAAATCTACAGAGCAACAGATCCAGGAATGGACCGATATTTACGGATTTGGATTATACAACATGGGATATGAAACATTACCAGAGGTAAAATCTCAAGTAAAAATGTAAGTGTACGTAGTATAGAATTTAGAAAACCCATGTTGAAAGACATGGGTTTTCTTTTGTCTCAATATTTGTAAACATACCGCTTTCGCTAAAGCGGAATAACAACCATCCATACCCAAGTTACAATTAATTAACATAACAAAAATGATCTCGTAAAACTGCGTTAACTCCTTTATTACAAATGTAGTTGTTCTTTGTAGTTACCTAATAAACCAAGAAATGAAAAAAGTTATTTATGCGTTTTGCGCGTTAGCATTATTAAGTTGTAAAGAAGATGACGACAGTGTGACGTTAATCAGTCAGTCTACCGAAGTGAATTTTCAAAGAGCTGCAACCATACAAGTAGGAGGTGAAGGAAGTGCAGAAATAAGTGCTTATGATAAAGTAAGTAAAAAACTTTTTGTCATTAATGCAGACGTTAATCAAGTAAGCATTTATGACCTTACAGATCCCAGTATACCTCTAGAACAACCAGCTATATCATTAACATCTGGCACGCCTAACAGTGTAGCTGTAGGAGATGGCATTATTGCAATCGCTTTAGAAAATGATAATAAACAGCTTAATGGTACAGTAGCTACCTATGATATTGCTACGCAAAATTTACTAAATACCTATCCCGTAGGTGCGTTGCCAGACATGGTTACTTTTACACCAGATAATTCTAAAATAGTGGTTGCTTGTGAGGGAGAACCTAATGACGATTATACTATGGATCCAGAAGGTACCGTAGGGATTATTAACGTTGTAAGTGGTAACGTACAACTAGTAGATTTTTCAGTTTTAAACAGTCAGGAGACCAGTTTAAAAGCAGAAGGTGTTAGGATTTTTGGCCCAGGAGCAAGTGTAGCACAAGATCTAGAACCAGAATATATAGTAGTATCTCAAGATGGCACAACAGCTTTTGTAACCTGTCAGGAAAACAATGCTCTTATGAGTGTTAACCTAGAAACCGCTACAATTAATTTTATTAAAGCATATGGGACTAAAGATTATAGCCAGCCTTTAAATTCCCTAGATGCTAGCGATAGAGATAATGTTACTGAATTAAAAAACTGGCCGGTACTATCTTATTATCATCCAGACGGTATGGATATTGCAAATATTAATGGATTAGAATTAATCGTTACTGCAAATGAAGGTGACGCTCGTGATTATGATGGTTATTCTGAAGAAGAACGTCTTAAAGATATCACTCTAGACCCAACTGCTTTTCCTAATGCAGTAATGTTACAAGAAGATGAAAACATAGGTCGCCTAAAAATCACTACTGCAAATGGTGATGTAGATAATGACGGTGATTATGACGTAATTTATGGTTATGGAGGTCGTAGTTTCAGTTTCTGGAATACTAATGGAGATCTAGTTTATGATAGCGGTAATAGTATTGCAGAAAATACACTAGCCATTAACCCAGCTAGATTTAATGATGAAGATGGACGTAGTGATGATAAGGGTGCAGAGCCAGAAGCGGTTGCCATCTTAGAGATTAAAAGTAGTGTAGAAAAAACCACTCCTGTATCTAATCGTTTTATACTGGCAGTAGCTATGGAACGCACAGACGGTGTCTTATTATATGATGTAACTAACCCTAGCAACCCTGTGTTTTTAACATGGTTACAAGCTATGGGAGATGAGGCTCCAGAAAGTCTGGTAATGATACCACGAGAAGATAGCGGTAACGATAAAGCACTTTTAATAGTAAGTAATGAAGACAGTGGTACGGTTAATATATACCAGAATATGGTTACCGATTAATTACTCCATATAATGTTAATATAACCCATGTCACACGACATGGGTTTTTTTATGCTTTCCGTTTTCATAAAATCGTCTAGTTCTTTTTATAGAATATTAGCAAGATCTCTATTATCGGTAGTTATCTTTGTTTTATGTTGCAATTGATTGATATTAGTTTCGCTTTCGCGAAAGCGGAAACATTAAAAAACATATCTCTAGAAATAGAGCAAGGAACACACGTTGCAGTAATAGGAGAGAGCGGTTGTGGAAAAAGTACTTTGCTAGACATAACCTATGGTTTATTGCAGGCAAAAAGCGGTGTAGTAAAATGGAGTGATGATGAATTATTAGGGGCAGACCATCATCTTGTCCCAGGACATCCCATGATGAAGTACGTGCCGCAAGAATTTGACCTCATGCCTTTTACTACTGTATTTGAGAACGTGGGAGAACACCTTTCTTTACAAAAAGATGATCGAGTAAGTCGCATTCTAGAATTACTCGATGTAGTAGATATGAGCGACCTTAAAGATCGTAAGGTAAAAACTCTCTCTGGTGGACAGAAACAACGTGTAGCGATAGCAAAAGCACTTGCTCAAGAGCCTCAACTATTATTATTAGATGAACCTTTTTCACATATTGATAATTTTAGAAAAAACGCTCTACGTAGGAAATTGTTTGATTACTTAACGGTTAATAATATCAGTTGTCTCGTTGCTACTCACGATAGTGACGATGTACTTTCATTTTGTGATAAAACGGTTATCATGCAAGAAGGTGCCATAATTGATTATAGGACTACCGCACAAGTGTATGAAAAACCATTAAGTGTTTATACGGCATCTTTGTTTGACGAGGTAAACCTGTTACCTAAAGAATGGTTGAATTCTGAAAAGGATTTAATTTTATATCCGCATCAATTAAAAATATCTGAAACAGGTTTCAAGGTTGAGGTGCAACAGTCCTTTTTTCAAGGTGCAGATTTTCTTATACTTGCTCAAAAAGAAGGAAAACAAGTGTTTTTTAAATCAAAAAAAGCTATTTCAAATGAAAAGGAGTTGTTTTTAAATGTCTTCCCAGAAAATTTGGCTCTCAGAAATTGAATTTAAACTATTAGCTTGTTCTAAATTTATCAGAGATTGGCTCGTTCTATCTCGATTGATTATTAATTCAAAATCTTTACATCTTTCTATCTTTGCACAAATATCTCTCCATGAAAAAGCTTTTTATTCTTCTAGTTTTTATATTTCTAAGTTCTTGTGGTAATCCTTATGAAGACATAGTCTTTGTAGAGATTAAAGATGCTCAGTTAGAAAAAGCAACGGCTAGTCAGTTAGATATAGTTGCTACTTGTGTGCTTTTTAATCCTAACAGTGTCGGTCTTAATCTTAAAGAGGCAGACTTTGACGTTTATATAAACGGTAAGAAAACAGCGACTGTAAACCAGCAAGAAGATGTAGTCATGCCAGCAAATGCCCAATTTGAATTCCCTATACGCACTTCTATTAATCCTAAAGAAGTTTATGGAGAGAAAGGAAAAGGATTTCTAGGAGCAGCATTACAAATACTTGCAAGTCAAAAGGTAGACGTAAAGTATCATGGTAGTATAAAAGTAGGGAAAGGAGCGGTTAATTTTACTGTACCAGTGGTGGACAGTTTAAGTGTTCCCGTAAAATTTAATTTCTAGACTGCAGCATCTGTTTTAACTAGCTCTTCAAAACCTTCTATAGTCATCGCATTTTCTACTCGATAATTACCTATGGCTGTTCTTCTAAGGGCAGATAAATGACCACCATTATTTAACGCAGCACCAAAGTCATGTGCTATAGACCTGATATAAGTTCCTTTACTACAGGAGATTCTAAAATCTACTTCGGGCAAATCAATTCTTGTGATTTCAAATTCGTGAATGGTAACAGCTCTAGAGGCTATCTCTGTGGTTTCTCCAGCGCGTGCTAGTTCATAAAGACGTTTTCCATCCTTTTTAATAGCAGAGAAAATAGGCGGTTTTTGCTGAATCTCTCCAGTAAATTGTGCGGTAGTTTCTTTAATTAACTCGTCAGTAAGTTGATCTATTGGAAAGGTTTGATCTATCTCAGTTTCCATATCATAACTAGGTCTGGTACTACCTAGTGTTATCGTACCGGTATATTCTTTTTCTTGTGCCTGGTAAGTGTTTATGTTCTTAGTTTCTTTACCTGTACAGATAATAAGAAGCCCACTTGCTAGTGGGTCTAATGTACCTGCATGACCTACTTTTATTTTCTTAATCTTATATTCTTTTCTTATCAACCAGCGCAACTTGTTGACCACCTGAAAAGAAGACCATTCTAGTGGTTTATCGATTAATAATACTTGGCCTTTTAAATATGGATTATCTAGATCTTGCATAGGTTGCAAAGGAAAGAAATTTGTAATGAAAAAGGATTAGACTAGGCATTTGATTTATGATTTAAGTAAATTTTAAACTAAAACTTAACTCATGCCACGCTCTTTACGTATGGTTTCATAAGCGTCTTGTACCTTGCTAAATTTTTCTCCAGCACCTTTGCGGTAAGCCTCATCCATGTCCATTAACTTATCTGGATGGTATTTTTTTGCCATAGTCCTGTAGGCTTTTTTTACCTCATGATCTGGTACAGATTTGTCTATTTCTAGAATCTTGTACGCGTTATCTTGATCCTGAACAAACATCGCTTTTATAGAAATAAAATCCCGTTCTGTAAGTCTTAAATGACCAGCTATTTGTTGTATGACGCGTATCTCGTCTGCGCTTACATGACCGTCTGCCTGTGCAATACCGAATAAGAAATGAAGAATTTGTAATCTAGACTCATATCTAGTTCTTGCGTTGAGGTAGTTACATATTCTAGCAGCACTTACTTCTCGTTTTTTAACAACATCGTTAAATACTCTAAAAATGGCATTTGCCCTTTCTTTACCATAGGAACTCACAAAGTACTGTCGCACATAATCCAGCTCGGTTTGTGTTACCTTGCCATCTGCCTTAATGACTAGCGAGGTTAAAGAAAGTAAGTTCAATTCAAAATCTTGCGGACTTACCGTAGTGCTTCTTTGGTATGGATTGCTGGAATAAGTTGTTCTTCTTTGAGAAGAGTTTCCATCACTTAAAAAGGTGTTGTAAAGCCATCTGAGAACAAAAAATATAGCGATATAGCTTAAAAATTGCATAGGGTAGGTTGCTGGTTGTAATTACGAGAATACTCACGATTCTAGGAAAAGTTTTTCAAGGAATGTGCCATTAACTAATCTCTAATATAGCGTGACAAAATGGCTATCGCAGTTATTTTTTACGTTTATAAACTGGTACA
Source organism: uncultured Nonlabens sp. (assembly GCF_947495285.1). Taxonomy (GTDB): domain Bacteria; phylum Bacteroidota; class Bacteroidia; order Flavobacteriales; family Flavobacteriaceae; genus Nonlabens. Next base: position 44,013 of record NZ_CANLXZ010000020.1, read on the forward strand.
GAAGAGCAGGCCTCACCATACATAATAGAACGAGCAACGGTCTGTAACTTTTCAGTAATCATACCATAGGCAGCAACAGGAACAGGTTTATTAGAGCAACCTTTTACTATAACCGGTATGTCCTTATATTCACTCACATCTAGGTTTTGAATCACCTCTCTGTAAATTTCAGTTTCTAACTGTTCTAGTGAGCCATAAACTACTTTCTTTGCGATTCCCTGTAAATGACTTTGCACTAACATCCATGCCCACTGTGGTACAATAGCGTCTGTACTACAGTTTATAGCTACGTAATGTTCATTATAAACGGTAAAGTCTGTTGTGTTTAAGCTTTCGCGAAAGCGGGATTCTATTAAAACCATACCTTCTAACAGCCATTGAGAAATATCAATAACTGTACGAGAACCTGGCGCGTAGAAATCTTCTAAGTCAAAGTTCTTTAACTTAGAGTTTGCTACGCGATTAATGATTTCTTCTTGCATTTTAAAGCATTCCTAATTCAAGTTTTGCCTCTTCACTCATCAATTCTTTGCTCCATGGTGGATCAAAAGTGATCTCTACCTCAGCATCAGTTACCTCTTTAAGTGACTTTACTTTTTCTTCTATTTCTACTGGTAACGTTTCGGCTACTGGGCAGTTAGGAGATGTTAGAGTCATGAGTATTTTAACTTCGGCATCGCTGCTTACCATAACGTCATAGATCAAACCTAGTTCATAGATATCTACAGGTATTTCTGGATCATATATAGTTTTAAGTACTTTTACTACTTTCTCTCCTAGTTCTTGTCCGTTTACTTCTTCCATCTTAATTTACTTGAGTTTGATATGCAACCGCATACATTTTTAATTGTTTTATCATAGACACGAGACCATTTGCACGTGTAGGAGAAAGGTGTTCTTTAAGTCCTATTTCATCTATGAAATCTGTGTTTGCATCAATAATATCTGCAGGTTTCTGTCCCGACCATGCTCTTATAAGAATGGCGATAATACCTTTTGTGATAATAGCATCACTGTCTGCAGTAAATGCGATTTTACTGTCTACAAGCTCTGCGTTTACCCATACTTTGGACTGGCAGCCTTTAATGATACGGTCTTCAGTCTTAAGACTCTCATCTATTAATGGAAGACTTTTTCCTAAATCGATCATATATTCATAACGCTGCATCCAGTCGTCAAACATAGAAAAGTCTTCTACGATTTCTTCTTGTATTTCTTGAATACTTGCCATTACTTAGTTTGTTTTTTTACTGCAACTATGATTACCTCTCCATCTTTGTTAAGTAGATCCAGTCCAGTTTTAGTTTTATTTACAGCTGTTACTAGAGATAGATGATTTAAATAATCTTTTTCTACGGCTGCAGTTTCTTTACAGTACATTTTTGTGCCTGCCATCATTCCCATTTCTACTTGATTATCTTCAGGGTTTTTAAAAGTACCGAAGTATTGATTACAAGCAGATTTACCAGAAATCTTGTTTTCTTGTCCCATTTCTATAGTCATGCTAACATCGTGCGCAGTGTAGTCGTTGCTACCTACCATTGTTATATCATAATCGCCATTAATGGCATTTATATCTTTACAGCTGGTAACCATAAATGTCATTAAAACGAGTATTACCGTTGTCAGTTTCATATATTTTGTTTTAAAGTATCTTAAAAGTTAAGATAACATATTTACAGCACGCTGCAAAGCTTGTACCATAACATCTATTTCTTCTTTGGTATTGTAAAATGCAAAACTAGCTCTTATGGTTCCAGGTACTTGATAACGTTCCATAACTGGTTGCGCACAGTGATGTCCAGTTCTTACAGCAACACCTAGTTTATCTACTATGGTACCTATGTCATAAGGATGTAGGCTGGCAACGTTAAAACTTATTACAGCAGCTTTGTCAGTTACATCTCCATAGATCTTTGCTCCAGGAATGGTTTTAATTTGCTCTGTTCCATAAATAAGCAACTCATTTTCATAGGCAGCGATGTCATCCATACCTATTTCATTAAGGTAATCTATAGCTGCGCCTAAAGCAATACCACCAGCTATGTTAGGTGTTCCTGCTTCAAATTTATGTGGTAAACCTGCATAGGTAGTTTTTTCAAAACTTACTTGGTCTATCATCTCGCCACCACCTTGATATGGAGGCAATGCATTTAAAGCGTCTTCTTTACCGTATAAAATACCTATTCCTGTAGGGCCACACATTTTGTGACCGGCCATGGTGTAGAAATCTGCATTGAGGGCTTGTACATCTATTTTCATGTGGCCACAAGATTGTGCACCATCGATAAGTGTCATTGCTCCATGCTGGTGTGCTGCATCTATAATTTCTTTAACTGGATTAGTAACTCCTAGCGCATTAGAAATGTGATTTACAACTACAAAAGCTGTTTTAGCATTAAGTAACTGATGGTAAGTTGCCATGTCTAGCTCTCCATTATCTAGTACAGGTATAATTTTTATAGTTGCTCCTACACGTTCACACAACATTTGCCATGGGACGATATTAGAATGATGTTCTACAGCACTAAGGATGACTTCATCTCCTTTCTTTACAAAAGCATGAGCACCGTTTGCTACAGCATTTATAGAATGTGTGTTACCTGAAGTAAAGATGACTTGCTTAGTATGAGCGATATTAAAAAAGGCTCTTACTTTCTCGCGGCTTTCTTCAAATAAATCTGTTGCTTCCTGACTTAATGCGTGTACACCACGGTGTATATTTGCATTATATAATGTATAATACTCAACGATTTTATCAATAACCTGTTGTGGTTTTTGTGAAGTCGCAGCATTATCAAAGTAGATTAATGAATGCCCATTTACCTTGCGGTTTAGGATAGGAAAGTCGGCTCTTATTTTCTTGATGTCTAGCATACTTGCAAAGGTACGATGCGGACTTAGAACCTTAATAGATTTAAGAAATTATTAGAAGATCGAATTAAGATCTAGAAAACACCTCCTTAAACTGATAAAAGAAACGATCGATAAGTCTTAAATCTTCGGTTACAGTTTCTGCGATCACACTAGTTTCTTGTTGCAATTTTATTTTTTTCTTGTAGGAGGTGACTAAAGAATCTGGTAAGGATATTTGTACATAATAAAAACCTTCTTTATCTGGTACTTGTGAAATAGTATTCACTTTTCCTTCAAGAACGCCAAATTCTGCTTCTGGAAAATTCTGAAGTTTTAGAAAAGTTCTTTGTTTAGATTTCAATTTCCCAGAATTTAATATAGGTGTTTTTAGGCTTGCAATATAAGAACCATAATCTTCTGGAAAAACAGTGAATAACAAATCTCCTTGTTGCACTTGTTGTTCTACCTGCCAGTATTGGGTAAATCCTAACCGACCATTTGTTGTAGCTCTTAAAATATAAAGCTGCTCATAATCATTTACTGCTTTTTTGAGTTGTGTAAAAGAGTGGATTAATGTTTTATAGAGCTGTAAATTTTCTTTTGATCTATTGATTTTTATTCCTTGTAAAGAACTGGACGTATTGCTTAATTGATTGCGCAGTTGCGATATAGAGGCATCCATACTTTGGTAAGAACGCTCGTCTTGTGCATATTCCAGCTGTTTTAATTCATATTCTTGTGCAGCGATCACTCCTTTTTCAAACAGGGTTTTATTGCGGTCTAATTCTTTCTTTTTAAAGTCTAATTCTGTTTGTTGTATCCGCTTTCGCAAAAGCATATTTCTCAACTGAATTTTTAATTGTTTTTGTGTAGAGCGGTTTGCTAGAGACTCATTATCAAAAGGAAGTAATTCTTTATTGAGCTGGTATTGAATGTAAGCATTTTCAAAAACAGAAAACGGAATTTCTAAATCACCCAAAAATAAAATGGGTAAACTATCTACAGGAAAAACAAAGTTCTCTTTATTATAAGAGATGGTATCAAGGACTTTTTCTAATAACAGTACATCTTCATAATTTGCAGCATTTTGTAAAACAGCTAGCACATCTCCCTTTTGTACTTTTTGATCATTTTTCACTAATAAATGTTTAATAGTAGCCGTAATCTTAGAATATTCTTTTTGTGGTGGTATCGCTGTCGTAATAATTCCTTGAGACACAATAATATCAGGATATTTTACAAACCATGACAAGAATAATAGCAAGAGAATGATCAATAAAAAAGCCATATTCCCATAGCGTATAATACTATGAGGCACTTTAGTGAGAATCTCTTGTACTTCTTCACTACGCAATTTTATTTCTTTTAGTTGATCTGACATAATATTTTCCGTAACTACTTAAATCTTTTTTAATTTGTCAAGGCGTTGTATAACGGCTTTGCTTTAATTCATCTCACAACTTCATAACTCTGAAGTCCTATGATGTCCTAACTATTATTTCAATATTCTACTAGTTTCCTAATTCCAACTGATTTTTAACCAAATTATAATAATTGCCTCGAGCGTCAATCAAACTCTCATGATTTCCTTGTTCTATTATTTTACCTTGATCAAGGACTACGATTTGATCTGCATTTTTTACGGTGCTTAATCGATGTGCGATAACCATGACGGTTTTGTTTTTGAAAAAAGTATTGAGTTTATTCATAATAACTTTTTCATTATTCGCATCTAACGCACTAGTCGCTTCATCAAAAAATAGGAAGTCTGGATTTTTATAAACTGCTCTTGCGATTAACAATCGTTGTTTCTGTCCTGTACTCAAACCTATGCCTTCCATTCCTATTTGGGTATTGTAGGAAAGTGGTAAGGATTCTATATATTCTTTGATGTTTGCCACATCAATGGCATGAGCTAGCTTTTTCTTATCTATATAGTCATCGCCTACGGCAATGTTATGTGCGATACTGTCATTAAAAATATAACCTTCTTGCATGACCACACCACAACTGCCTCGCCAGGCACTTTGTGAAATATTCTTCAAATTATGCTGTCCGACTTTAATTATTCCATCTATGGGATCGTAGAATTTAAGCAGCATTTTCATCAACGTAGTTTTACCGCTACCGCTTATACCTACTACAGCTGTAATTTTATTTGCTGGAATGATTAAATTCAAATCTTCTAAAACTAATTGCTCACTTCCCACATATCTATAAGATAAATTCTCTATATGTATGGCATCATCTATAGAATAGTCGCTTATTTTTTGGGTATGATCAGATTCCTCATTTTCTTTATTATGGATTTCTGCTAGTCGTTCTAGAGAGATTTTAGCATCTTGCCATTCTTTTATAAAACCTATGAGCTGACCTATTGGAGCATTAAGCTGGCCGACGATGTAGCTTATCGCTAGCATCATACCCAAAGTTATATCTCCAGAAATAACCAGCGTCGCAGACAATACGGTAATAATAATATTCTTCAACTCATTTATAAATCCAGAGCCTACAGACTGGTATTGTTCTAGAGCTAGACCTTCTACAGCTACCTTATATAGTCGTGCTTGTGTAAATTCCCAGTTCCAGCGTTTGCGTTTTTCAGCATTATGCAGTTTAATATCCTGCATGCCATTAATAATTTCGATCACTTTGCTTTGTTCCTGGCTTACTTGGGCAAAACGTTTATAATCGAGGTCTTTTCGTTTTTTTAGAAAAATAACAATCCATAGAAAATACAAGATACTACCTATAGCAAAAACGCCAAATATACTCACGTTATAATATAGCAACACCGCAGAAAAAACGATGAGATTTACCATTGAAAAGAACACATCTAATGATGACGTAGTAAGAATACGTTCTATTCTTTTATGATCATTAATACGCTGCAATAGGTCTCCTGTAACTTTAGAATCAAAAAAGGCAATAGGTAATTTCATCAATTTGATAAAAAAGTCAGATACTAGCGATATATTGATTCGTGTACTGAGATGTAATAAAATCCAACTTCTTATGATTTGAATGGAAGTACGACCTAAGAAGACTCCTAGCTGCGCAAAAAGAACCAAATAAATAAATTGCACATCTTGATTCTTGATACCTATATCTACGATACTTTGGGTAAGAAAGGGAAAAATGAGTTGTAAAAGACTAGCTGCTATAAGCCCTAAAACCAGTTGCCACAAGTACTTTTTGTATTTGAATATATAGCGAGTCAGTATCGAGAAACCGAATTCCTTTTTCTCCTCATCTTGATTCTCTTGATCGTATAAAGATGGTGTAGGCTCGAGAAGAAGTGCAATTCCTTCTTCTGTAGTTTTGGTGGCTTCTTTTCCTATCCAGTGGTCTAAAAATTCTCGTTCCTTGTATTTTAAAAGACCGTGTGCAGGATCTGAAATATAGTAAATGCTTTTTTTTACTTTATAAAGTACTACATAATGATTACCGTTCCAGTGAAGGATGCAAGGCAATGGTGTTTCTTCCAGTTTCTGAGCATCGATTTTCACTCCTAAAGAACGGAAACCTATCGACTCAGCCGCATTGCTTACTCCTTGTAAGTTACTGCCAGTTCTTATAGTTTCAGACAGCGTTCTTAAGCGCTGTATATCTATGGACTGTTTGTAATGCCGTGCGATAATCTTTAAACAAGTTGGACCGCAGTCTTTAAAGTCAGCTTGTTTATAGTGTGGGAAGTTGATCAAAATTTAATATTGTTGCTAGTGTAAAATACTTAACAGTCAAAAATATAATAAACTGAGATTGCTTAAATAAGCAACCTCAGTTTTATTGAGAAAATCATTGTTTTAAAAATTAAATCTTAAAGATGGCGTAAAACTAAATGTTTCTAATTCTATTCCTGCCGTTATAATAGCATAGGCTGTACTTTTAACTCCAAAAGTAAAATTACCATTAGAATATACATCGTACTCAAGTCCCAAATAAGCAATACCTTCAGCTGAATTACTGTTTTCGTAATTTCTTTCTGCAATTTGAACAGTTCCAGCATCTGGAAAAATATTAATAACAGACCTTTGATCGTTTAGTTGACCAATACCAATATGAGCTGAAAAATTATCATTGAAATAACGTTTAAAGCCTAATTTATAAAAATGATTTCTATGTCTCAATTGAAAATCTCTAATACTTACTTCGGTACCATTAGGAAAAAAAACGATTCCGTTATAAGTACCTTGGTTTAGAGTTCTTGAGTGACCTACTTCTAAATAATTTTTACCACCTATCCTTATGCTGAATGAAACATTGAAATAAGTTCCAACCTCTCTTTTCTGTAAAAGGGCATCTTCACCTGCAAACCCTTCTAGTGGTATTATATAATCTTGAGCTGTCACAAGCTCTTGATCATAATCAACAAAATTGTTGTATTGAGGACCATAAGATACAGACAATTGATATCTAGGAAAACTATCATTGTTATTTTGCGCAAATGCAATAGAGGATAGAATCATTAAAAGTAAAGTCAGTTTCTTCATTATAATCCAGTATTATCACCTACAAAAACCCATCTATGATACATGGTATAAGCCATATCTGCACCGCCATCATAGATTCCCCAACAGCGGTCATTAAAAGATCCATTACCTACAAAGCATCCTCCACCTTGATCTAATAAATTAGTTGCAAAAAACTCAACACGCTCTCTTTTTCTCATAATAATTGCATCGTCTTTACTCCTATTTTGGATAGTTACATCAATATCAGCACTATAAGTATCGTCTGCCAAATCAAAGGATAAATCTTGATCAATTACTAAATCTCCTTCATTATCTTCTTCGTAAATTACAAATAATTGTTCATGTGTACCTTCACATTCCCAATTTTGATCCCATAATGCACTTACTTTCCTTACGTTTTCTTTTCTTATTTGCTTTCTAGACCAGTATTGAGAAACTCTTGTGTCCCATTGTGTTGTAGTGTAGTTCCCTAAGCTGTCAATATCAATAGCTTGCTGACTGTCTGCTCTACAATATCTAATTTCTGATCCACCACCATTTCCTGTGAAAGACACATATTTATCAAACTGAGTTCCATTTGTGTTTTTTGCTCTTCCTACATATACTTGTCGTATATAAGTTCCTCCAGGTTTCAAATAATTACAGTCTCCTGTGTAGATGTTTGAAGGAGTAGTGTTTCCACTTCCGCCGGATGATCCACCAGAAGAACCACCTGAATTTATATTGTCACAGCCTGAATCGATTTCCTCCACAACTGCTATCCTAGGATTTGGAGCGAATGCTAAACCAGAACAATCGTCAAAATTCGGACCGATAATAAGTGTGTATTCCAACGATGCTTTTTCATCGTTTGATACCACTTCATTCCATTGATTCCCTCGATAAGATTGACCTAGGCCATTATCAGCATCTATTACTGCTGGCACAAGGGTTGGAACTGTAGTGGTATCAAATGCGATATCGTTATCATTTTCATCATAAGGGAGATAGTATGTCAAAGAGGCTTGACTATAAAAATCGGTGCTAGAGTTTTTCTGGTATAAATTTTCGCCATTTTCTACTAATGCCGTCAAATTAAGATATAGAGATTTATTTGATTTAACTTCATTATCATAAAATTCTTTAAATGATCCTTTGATGCTTGGGTCTACAGGTGTATACTTATAAGCTAAACTAGTTTCTGGATTTAATAAATCTTTTAAATCCACAACGTGATCTATATAAAATTCACTTTTTACGATGGATCCCACTTCAGCGGCTACATCTGGTATTAGAAACGCTTTCTTTGACAGGTTTGTTAGCTCTAAAATAGCATTACGCATTTGTTCTTTAGGTTCATTTTCAAGTTTACCAGACAACAAATAAGCATCGAGGTTAAAATTTAAAGTGTCGGGAACAGGGTTTTCTACTTCTTCGGTTTCACATGAAATCAAGAATAATAGACTTAACCCCAAAAATAAGATTTTTTTCATAATAAGTCATTTAAATAAAACACCTACTCTATACGTTTTTCGGTAACCACGGCTTTTTAAAGTGTATAAGCTGCACACTCTTCAAAACAGCCTAGTAGTATATCAAGTATTTTATTTATATTTACATGATATAACAACTTCGGTTGTTTTGGTTTTTAGCGAGACCTGTGAGAGCCTTTACCTTGTAGAGGCTTTCTCTTTTTAAAATGTTTTCAAATCTATGTCACGGTTTTTATTCTATAATTTATATTAAAGTCCTTAATAATTCCATTTTAAATACTCCTATTAAAAGTTGGCCATTAAGGACAGTGTAAAAGTAGTAAGTATTACAAGTTAAAAACAAGCGCTACTGGTCTAGATTCATGAAAAACGAGTCTATTTTCATAAATTTCTAGTAGCTTAAAACATCTTAAACAATTAATTATAAAATGCTTATATCTTGTTAAGGGATTCTTGATGAATTTATTACATTTGTAGACTTAAACATCTAAAACTTGACTCAAAAGCATAAAAATTCTTACGATATCCTAGATCATTTTGCTTTAAGAACACCATTATTATCTCTTGATTTTTATAAAAGAGTTTTAAATAAAGAAGCCTTATCAAATAATGATTTTCAAAATGTACTAGAGAATTCATTATTAAGAGAAGGAATCTATCTCGCCTCTCCAGAGTTATATGCTCAAATTTTAAAATGGGAAAAAGGATTTATAAAAGATCCTAAAAAAATAGAACGACTGCAATATGCCGTTCTTAAATATGCCACTAGAATAACGACACGTTGTACGCCTTTTGGATTATTTGCTACCTGTAGTGCTGGTAGTTTTACAGATGAAACTGCTGTTCAATTACATCATCAGCAAGATTATAAGAGGTATACCAGATTTGATACTACCTTTTTAACACAACTCCTGCAAGTGATAGTAAAAGAGGCAAACCTCAGGACGCAGTTGCTTTTTTATACTAATACAAGCTTATATAAAATCAACGACCACTACCGTTATATAGAATACAGCATAGAAAACAAAAGAAGAAGTTATGCGCTAGAAGGTATCATGCAGTCTGACGCTATAGATCTTATATTAAAAAGTGCTGCAAAAGGTGCTAGCATAAAAGAGCTAGCCACTTTACTCCTAGACGATGAAATAACCCTAGAGGAAGCGACAGAATTTATAGAAGAATTGATTGAAAATCAGCTGTTGTTATCAGAATTAGAAATAACCGTTACCGGCAACGATTATTTTACAAATCTATTAGATAAATTAGAACAATGGCCAGATTGCGGTGCCTTATATAATCATCTCATCCAACTTCAACAAGCATTATTAAAACTAGATCATGCTATAGGAAATGATGTAGAGGTTTATAAAAAAATCATCGAACGAGCAAGAGAATTTGTCCCAGAGCTAGATGCCAAATTTCTTTTTCAAACCGACTGTTTTTCTACCGCTACAGAAAATACGTTGAGTCATGAGATAAAACAGCAATTGCAAAAAGCTTTTGTGTTGTTTAATAAATTGACCTTACCTACTGGTGATGGGCGACAAGAGGAGTTTAAAAAAGCCTTTACAAAACGTTTTGAAGATGCTGAAGTGCCACTGCATTTTGCCTTAGATACAGAAACAGGAATAGGTTATGGCGCAAAAAATCAAGATACCAGCTCTCTTCTGGAAGACCTAGCATTAAGTAACGGTGGTAAAAAGAGATATGAGCGCATTATCTGGACAGATGTAGATCAAGTGCTACAGGAAAAGTTACTTAGTGCCATAGCTGATAAAGATTATACCATAGAATTACAAGAAGCAGATTTTAAAGAATTCCCACTTGATTATAAGGATTTGCCCGATACACTCTCTGCCATGGTAGAACTCTACGATCAAGATAGGTTGTTTATTAAAGGTGCTGGAGGAAGCAGTGCCATGAATTTATTAGGGAGATTCAGTTATGGTGATCCTCAACTGGAAGAGCACGTCAAGAATATCGCATCCATTGAGGCCACTATAAATAAAGATAAAATCCTGGCAGAGATCGTACATCTTCCAGAAGCAAGAACGGGAAACATACTACAACGTTCTCATTTACGAGAATATGAAATCCCTTATATAGGATACTCCAGTCTCCATCAAGAAAAGCAGATTCCGGTGGACGACATTATGATTTCAGTGCGACATGGAGAAATTCATCTGCGATCAAAAAAGCTCAACAAAGAAGTCCTTCCACGATTAGGCAATGCTCATAATTATTCACAAAGCAAAGTGCCTATGTATCAGTTTTTATGTGAAATGCAATCGCAAAGAGAACGCTCTTGGATAGGTTTTCAATGGAATACCCTACATTTAAGACAGGCTTTTTTACCGAGAGTCATTTTTAGGAATCTTATTTTTTCAAAGGCACGATGGAATATTAAAACAGCCGATTTTAAGAAGCTTATAGTAGCCTCAAATGTATTTGATGAGGTGCAAAAATGGCGAGCGTCCTTACAAATTCCAGATGTAGTGGAGCTTGTAGAAGGCGATAATAAACTATTGATTTGTTTAACTAATACGACCTCGCTTCATATGTTGCTCCACACGATTAAGAACAAGTCACAATTCATTCTAGAAGAATTTCTATTTAGTGATAAGACTTTGATAAAGGATGTTGACGGTAATCCCTATTGCAACCAGGTAGTAGTTGCTTTTTATAATAAGGAGAAGTTAGATGTTATAAATAATGATAATTGAGGTTCCGCTTTCGCGAAAGCGGAATAAACAAACACCCTAAAACCTATTAATGATTAAAGAAGTACAAAGAACATTCTCCATAGGCGACACCTGGTTGTACTACAAAATCTACTGCGGCACAAAAACTGCAGACGATGTATTGCTCCAAGTAATCCAGCCATTAACCATGTACTTATGGAGAGAGAACTGCATAGAACAGTGGTTTTTTATACGCTACGCAGATCCAGATCCACATCTAAGAGTGCGTTTCAAATACGCCAGTGAAGACCACATCCAGCACATCATGACTTCTACGCGTGACGCTATGAATTCGTTGATAAAAAACGGACAATTATGGGATGTGCAACTCGCTACATACAATAGAGAACTGGAACGTTATGGACCTAATACTATCAAATTGTGTGAAAAACTATTTTTCTACGATAGCCAGCAAGTACTAGAAATAATGCAGCATGCTGTAGACGATACCAGTCGATTTATTAATTGTTTTCATTGGGTTTCTTTTCTCATTTCTCAATTTGAGCTACACGCTGAAGAGCAGCTCGCTTTTCTAGACCGCATGCAAATCCAGTTTAAAGAAGAGTTTGATATTAAGAAAGAAGCAAACAAGCAACTGAATCAAAAATACAAAGGTTTAGAATCTTTATTATTCAAAAAAAGTAGGCGAGGGTTAACAAAAAACGATCTAATGTGCACCATTATTCAGGAACTACTGCATTTAGAAGAAAAACGGCAACTGGAAGTCTCTAAAGAAAATTTATTGGCTAGTTTTATCCACATGACCATCAATCGCACTTTCAAATCTCAACAACGATTGCACGAGATGATGCTCTATGATTTCTTAAATAAAATGAATAAATCTAAAATGGCGCGGTATGGAAAGTTGTAGGAGAGTGTTGATTGCTTTATTTTGTTTGTTTTGTTTTACTGTTGTAGGACAGCAGGATAATAAAAAACTTACTGACGAGTTATTAAATATAGTAATAAAAACAAGGGATTCTAAAACAGATTCTGCGAGAAATATAAATTCTAAACAATTAATAAAAATATCAAAAGATAATAAAAGAGAAGATTTATTAATATATGGCTATCATATGCAAGCCTTATCTCATAATGATTTAGTCAAGATAAAATATTGCGATAGTGTAATTGCTTTAACAGAATTTAAAACTCATCCCTATTATCCAATGGAAGTGTTTTTAATTAAAGCTAATTATTATTTTGAAAAATACGATTATCCTAAAGCTTTAGATAGTTATATTAACGTTTTAGATTATGCAAAAAAAAGTAATAATCGAGATTATTTAATCAAAGCGACTTATGATATTGCAGATATTAAGAGAATCATAGGTGAACCTCAACAGGCCTTACCACTTTACAGACAAGTATATGATAGTTCGAAAAAACTGGAAAAAGCAGCTGATTCAAGTAATTTAATATGGTCTTTAATCGCAATTGCTAACATTCATGGAGATCTGAAAAACGGTGATTCGGCTTCATATTATAATCGTCGCGCCCATAAGGTTGCGGTTGAAAATAAATATGAATTCGGAGTTAAGTATACAGCTATGAGTCAGGGAGTTGCTTTGTATCATTTATCGAGATATCAGGAAGCTATTGATAGTTTAGAAAAATATTCTCCATATTTTGAATCTAAATATGATATCAATAATTTAACTTACAGTTATCATTATTGTGGTTTGGCTTATAAGAAACTAGGAAATATTGCAAAATCAATAAAGTACTTTCAGAAAGTAGACAGCTTATTTATTGTAAATCAAAAAGCTTTTGCTTTAATGCGTGAACCTTATGAAGAGCTTATTACTTATTATAGGGATAAAAATAACCTTGAGTTAGAACTAAAATATGTAGATCAATTAATCAAATTAAATAACCAACTATTAAATGAGGAGATTTATATTAGAAAAAATTTATCAAATAAGTATGATTTACCAAAATTAGAAGAAGAAAAACAATCAATTTTAAAACAAATTAATAGAAACAAGAATTTCTATGGTTTAATAATAATAGGAATTGTTATCATCCTTATTGTATTAATTATATTTTCGGTAATACAATTGAGAAGGAAAAAACAATACAGGAATAAGTTTAATGAGATACTTAAAGTTCTAAACCAAAAAGAGTTAAGTGATTCCAAAATACATGAAGATATTCCTGAATTAGAAGTTATAACAGAGTTAGAAAAGAGTAAAACTAAGTCTTTAAATATTTCATCAAATATTATTGAAACTATTTTGAACCAGTTGGGGAGTTTTGAAGAGGAATATAAGTTTTTAAATTCTGATATATCCTTAAATTCTTTAGCAAAGGAATTTAACACGAATGGTAATTATCTTTCTAAAATAATAAATAGATACAAAGGCGATTCATTTACAAATTATCTAAGCAAATTAAGAATACAATATTTCATAAAATCCATAAAAGAAGATAAGAGTTTAAGAAAATTTACGATAAAGGCATTAGCCGCAGAAGTTGGTTTTAGTAATGCAGAATCTTTTTCAAAAGCTTTTTATAAATATAAAGGTATAAAGCCTTCGTATTTTCTAAGAGAACTCAATAAAATCCAAAAATAATTACACCATATTCAAGAATTCCGAGTAAAACTGCTGTATTAGACGAATCTAAATCGAAGAATTATATTTCCTTTGCAGTGTAACAAATAAATTTTATTTTAATGAAAAAGAGCAAATTGAAAATCGATAAATTTCAAATTAGTAAGTTAAATCTCTTATCAAATATCGTAGGAGGTGTTAAGGAAGACGGCACGGGCACTAAAGACAAACAAGGTATTGAAGAGCCTAACCTTAAAAATACTTTTTCTGTACTTTGCGTTAATAGGGGTTAGTTTTTATACCTATTGCATAATTGTAGAGCAACAAAACACCTTTTTACAGGTGTTTTTTCTTATAATTAAATACTAAGATAATAGTCTTATGAAATATAAAATTTTACTTTTATTGATTTTCTTTTGTATTTCCTGTAGAACTAAAACATCCTACAGATCC
>NZ_CANLXZ010000021.1 GCF_947495285.1 uncultured Nonlabens sp.
AATTCAAGAACAGTATTTTTCATAAAACAATTACCAGAATGGTAGAAGCTAAACCAGTTTATCAAAATCAAATTAAATAGAACCTAAGCGTATAACTCAATTAATTTAATAACTGAATAAATGGCAGGACAAATAAACGAATTAGACAATTATTTAGACAACCACTACATTCATAGAAGCAATTGGTTAAGAGCAGCAGTGCTTGGAGCCAACGATGGTATTTTATCTACAGCCAGTCTTGCAATAGGTGTTGCAGCTGCAAGTGCTACAAGAGAGCCTATTATTTTAGCAACCTTGGCAGGACTTGTTGCTGGTGCTTTATCAATGGCTGCTGGAGAATATGTTTCTGTAAGTTCACAGACAGATGTAGAAAAAGCAGACATTGAACGTGAAAAGCAAGAATTAAATGAAATGCCAGAAATCGAATTACAGCGATTAGCAGATATCTATGTAAAAAGAGGGCTAAAAAAAACAACTGCATTAACTGTTGCTCAAGAATTAACAGAGCATGATGCTTTAGGTGCACATATCAGAGACGAATTAGGTATTAATGAGATTAGTTAAGCCAAACCTATTCAAGCGGCTTTTGCATCTGGAGCAGCATTTACTATAGGAGGACTGCTTCCGTTTTTAGTAACTCTCTTTCTGCCTTTAAATAATATGGAGTATTCTATTTACGGTTTTGCACTTTTTTTCCTTATCGTTTTAGGAGCTTTAGCTGCAAAAACAGGTGGTTCAAGTATTATAAAAGCTATTATACGTATCACATTTTGGGGAACTGTCGCAATGGGTCTAACAGCATTAGTTGGATATCTATTTGGAGTAAATCTTTAAACAAAACATAAAACTATGAACGACGCACATTTACATTTAGCAGTAAATCATCTTCCTATTGTGGGAGTATTAATTGGATTTTTAGTACTGTTAACAGGTTTTATTATGAAAAACCAACAAATAAAAAACACTGCATTAGGCATTTTTATATTTGGTGCTTTAACAGCGGTAGTAGCTTTTTTAACAGGAGAAGGTACTGAAGAAATCGTTGAGAATTTACCTGGAATTAGCGAGACATTAATTCATAAACACGAAGAGCACGCGGAGCTGTTTTTGACAATGCTGTTAATTTTAGGAGGAGTATCGATAACCACTTTGTTTTTGGAGTATAAAAAGTTGCCATTTTCAAAGTATGGCTTTGTTCTGATTTTACTGCTTTCCGTTACCTCAATAGGTATTTCTAAATATGTAGGAACAAGTGGTGGTGAAATCACTCATATCGAAATTAGAAGTGATGCAAATGTAATTCAGTTAGATTCTCATAATAAAGAAAATGACCACGATGACGATTGAAAATGTTTCTAAATTTTGTTCTGGTTTACTTACAAGTTCTAAATGCAAAGAGCTGCCATTTCACAATCTTGAGCATACAAAAGAAGTTGTTCAAAATGTAAAGTACTTATGTGCAGCAATGGATATCAATTCGCTAGAAACAGATTTGTTAATTATTGCAGCTTGGTTTCACGACACAGGATTTTCTAAAACATACAAAGACCACGAAGCCGAAAGTATCATAATTGCTAAAAAGTTTCTTTCCAGCTTAGGAATGGAAAGCGATAGCATTAACAGAATCTGTAATTGCATAAACGCTACTAGAATGCCACAAAGCCCTACAGATAGATTGTCCGAAATTCTCTGTGATGCAGATATATTCCATATAAGTACACCTCATTTCTTCTATAGAAAATTATTGCTTCGTAGAGAATGGGAGTTATTCTGTGATATTAAAACAACAAATAAAGAATGGCATTTATTGAATCTCAAATTTTTAAAAGAGCATCACTTTAGAAGTGATTATGGAAAGCAAACTTTAGAAATCGGCAAGCAGGAAAATCTTCATAAAGTTGAAAACATTTTAAACTATTTCAATGAATACTAATTTTCCATACGAGAAATTCAATTTTAATAATCAAGATTTATTATCTGGGTTAACAATAGCTGAATGCGATAGACTCACAGCTAATAAAGAATTACTGCATTTTAAAGCAGGTGAGCAAATATTTAAAGAAGGTATAGAGCCTAAAGGTCTTTACAGAGTGCTTTCTGGAAAAGTGAAGAAATATACAGCGACCAATTTTGGTACAGATCATATTTTTTATATCTGTAGAGAAAACGAATATCTTGGGTATCACGCTATTTTAAGTGAGGAAGAGTATCAAGACTCTGCAACTGCATTATTAGATTGTGAAGTAGTATTTATTCCTAAAAATGATTTTTTAAATGTGGTTAGCAAATCTCATTTATTATCGCAACGCTTGTTAAAGAATTTAAGCCACGAATTTGGAGTTTTTCTAAATGCAACTAAAATATTAGCGCGTTATACAGTTAGAGAGCGTACTGCAATAAATTTATTGATTTTACAAAGAAAATTCAGCATTAATGAATGTTTGACAGAAATTGAAATGAACAGAGATGACCTTGCAAGTATGGTGGGTACTGCTAAAGAGTCCTTGGTACGAATGTTGAAAGATTTTAAAGAAGAAAAGCTTATTTCTACTAAGGGTAGAATCATTTTTATTGAAGACCTTGAAGGGCTTGTAAAAGCAAGTAATTATAAATAAAATTGATAAATATCAATGTAAGAATAAATAGCTCTTAACGTTAAACTAAATATCTTTACAAATTATAAATTTTTATGAAAAAAAACATCTTTACATTACTTGTGTTACTATTAACTATTAGCGGAGTAACCGCTCAAGAATGGCATACAGATTTTGCAAAAGCAAAGAAAACAGCAACCGCAGAAAATAAACCTATAATTCTTGTTTTTCAAGGATCAGACTGGTGTGCACCTTGTATAAAACTAGATCGTGAAATTTGGAGTACGGAAGCCTTTAAAAAGTATGCAAGTAAAAACTACGTGATGCTTCAAGCAGACTTCCCAAGAAAAAAGAAAAACGCATTGAGTGAATCTCAAACTACAGCAAATGCAAAATTGGCAGAGGCCTATAACAAAAATGGGATTTTTCCTTTCGTAGTTATACTTGACGCTAACGGAAAAGTATTAGGAGAAACGAGTTATAAAAAGACGACGCCAGAAGCGTACATTGAGGAACTAAACACTTTTACAAAGTAATTTGAAGAATCTAATCACTTTATCATTATTGTTCTTTTCAGTCGTCTGTATAGCGCAACAGCCATACAAACGCACACTCAAACTAATGGGTAGTCGTTTTGACATAACCGTAGTTGCAGAAAATGAAAGTATAGGAAATAAGTATATAGATACTGCTGTAGCCGAAATTACAAGAATAGAAAAACTGATTTCTTCTTGGGATGAACATTCTCAAACATCAGAAATAAATAGAAATGCTGGTATCAAAGCTGTAAAAGTAGATTCAGAATTATTTCAACTTATTGAAAGAGCCATAGGTATTTCTAAATTAACTGACGGCGCTTTCGATATTAGCTATGCGTCGATGGATCGTATTTGGAAGTTCGACGGTACTATGACAGAGATGCCTTCCGAAGAAAAGATAAAGGAATCTATTGCTAAAGTTGGCTTTAAGAACATCATCTTAGATAAAGAAAATAGTACAGTCTTTCTCAAGTTAGAAGGAATGAGAATAGGCTTTGGAGCTATCGGAAAAGGATATGCGGCAGACAAAGCTAAGTCTTTGTTAATCTCTAAAGGAGTATCATCTGGCATCATAAACGCCTCTGGAGATATGAACACTTGGGGAAGGCAACCCAGCGGAAAAGAATGGAAAGTAGCCATCACAAATCCAATGGATAAGAATAAGGTATTTGCACTTTTGCCTATTAGCAATGGCGCTGTTGTAACTTCTGGTAATTACGAGAAGTTTGTAAAATTTAATGGCACACGCTACTCGCACATTATAGATCCAAGAACAGGATATCCATCCAGTGGAATTATTAGTGCTACTGTCTTTGCGCCTAAAGCAGAACTTGCCGATGCACTCGCTACGTCTGTTTTTGTAATGGGTAAAGATGTAGGATTGAGTAGAATAAATCAGATGAAGAAGATAGAATGTATCATTATTGATGATAAAGGAAACATCTTCAAATCAGACAATATAGAAATAGATAAGATATGATTAGAAAGTTTGTCATTGCTGCATTAATAGCTACTTGTTTTAGTAGCTGTGTAGTCGTAAAAGAATACGAAAAAGTAAATATCAATGATCCAGATATGGCTTTGTCTGAAAAGAAGTGTGATCGTAACGTAACCACGGCACATTCTTATCGTGAGGCTGCTGTAGGTGCAAACGGAGGGAAAACTGGAGGAGGCTGCGGCTGTAATTAACTGAAATCCTTTTTTAAGAAGCAATCGGCACTTAAAAATGTGAATTGAAGTTATTCCGCTGTATAGCGGAATCTAATTAATAAAACAGAACAATTTGAAAAAATTAATTTTAGTAATGTGTGTATTCGCTTTCGCGAAAGTGTACTCACAAACAGCACAAGACTCGACTAAAGTCTATAAAAAAAGAGTACTTGAATCTGTAGAAGTAGATTTCTTATCAAGTTACTACACGCAAGATGGAGATAATGCTGCCGTAAGTGGCGGTATTGGTACTGAGGAGTTGACAGACGTTACAGGCACATTTGTGGTTTCCATTCCATTAAATGATGATGACGTATTAACAATTGATGCAGGAGTTTCTGCATACACTTCTGCTTCTTCAAGTAATGTTGGGCCTTTTGACGGTGGTGGAGACGCTGATCCTTTTCAAGCTTCATCAGGTGCGTCAAGCAGCGATTTATGGGCAAACCTAACAGGAAGTTACAGTCACAGCTCAGACGACAGAAATGATATCTGGTCAGCCAAACTATCAGTGTCATCAGAATATGATTATTTTTCTGTTGGCGTAGGTGGTAGTTATACTAAGCTCTTCAATGAGAAAAACACCGAAGTAAGCGTTAATGGTAATGTGTATATAGATACCTGGAATGCTATCTACCCTACAGAGTTAAGGCCTTTTGGCGAAGGAGGAAATGGTTTAAGTAACAGATTATTTACTCAAAACACCATTACTGGAAATACAAATTACGCACCAATTTTTACTGAGTTTGCAGATGAAGGGCGTAATTCATATTCTCTAGGTTTTGGATTCTCTCAAATTCTTCACAAGAATGTTCAAGGGTCTTTAGCACTTGATTTTGTTCAGCAGCAAGGTTTATTGTCAACACCATTCCAGCGAGTATATTTTGGAGATATTGCAGACTCTTTTATTGAGAATTTTCAACTAGCAGATGCTATTGAACGTTTGCCAGATAGCAGATTTAAAGTAGCTGCAGGTGGTCGCTTAAACTGGTATCTTAATGAAAACTTTACAGTACGTACTTTTTACCGCTATTATTATGATGACTGGGGAATTACATCGCATACGGCAAGTATTGAAGTGCCTATCAAAATCACAGATAAGTTTACGATTTATCCTTCGTACCGATTCTATAACCAAACCGCAGCAGATTACTTTAGGCCTTATGAAGGTGCTTTGTCAACAGATGAGTTTTACACCTCAGATTATGACTTATCTGAGTACAGTGCAAATCAATTTGGCTTTGGAGTTTCTTACACAGATATTTTTGCAAAAGCGCATATCTGGAAACTGGGCTTAAAAAGTATAGACCTTAAATTCTATCAGTACGATAGAGATACAACGTTTAGCTCTAGCATCATTACTGCTGGATTTAAATTTGTGATGGACTAATTCAAAACCTCTTATCAAACTAATCTTGTTCTACTATAACAGTAGAACAAGACTTTTACAGACTAATATGAAAAATTTAATTGTAGCTTTAGTCCTTTTTTTGAGCGGAATAAGTTCGGCTCAACAAGGCGTTATAGATCCTGTAACCTGGGAATCTAATATTACTAAAATTTCAGACACCGAGTACGATGTTATACTCACAGGATCAATTGATGAAGAGTGGCACGTTTTTTCTCAATTTACAAGTGAAGATGGCTCATTACCATCTGTTCTTAGCTTTGAGCAATCAGAAGGCAACTATGAGCTACTGGGCATAGCAAAAGAGAGTGAAACTGTAAAAGCATACAATGATATTTTTGAAGTAGAAGAAACTTATTTTCTTAAAAAAGTTGAGTTTACCCAGCGAATTAAAGTTTTAATTCAAGACTTAAAACAGCTCACTATAAATTTAGAGTATCAGGTTTGTAAGGAAGTTTGCATTAATAAAGAAGAGCAGTTTGTAATCAATCTAGATGGTAGTAAAGCAACGCTTGACAATGTGGTTTTAGATGAAAAAAGCAAAACACTTTCTAATAGCTTATTACTCGATTTAAAACATAAAGAACGCTTATTATCAGACTCAGAAGAGCTTACCTCAGACGGGAATTTATGGAAGATTTTTGTTCTTGGTTTCTTAGGAGGTCTTGTTGCGTTACTTACACCTTGTGTATTCCCGATGATACCACTTACCGTTTCTTTCTTTACAAAACAGTCAGGGAATAAAGCAAAAGGGATTAGAAACGCAATTCTATATGGAGCCTTTATTGTTATTATTTACGTAGCGCTTAGTATTCCGTTCCACTTTTTAGACTCTGTAGACCCAGAGATTTTAAATACCATTTCAACTAATATTTGGTTGAATGTTATCTTCTTTGTGATTTTTATATTCTTCGCTTTTTCATTCTTTGGCTATTATGAGTTAACACTGCCTAATTCTTGGTCTAATAAGATGGATTCTGCTTCTAGTACTGGAGGGCTTATCGGTATATTTTTTATGGCCGTTACATTGGCACTAGTTTCATTTTCTTGTACTGGTCCTATATTAGGTTCTTTGTTAGCAGGATCGCTTACAAGTGATGGAGGCGCATTTCAATTAACAGCAGGAATGACAGGATTTGGAGTAGCACTTGCACTGCCTTTTGCTTTATTTGCGCTCTTTCCTAATCTTTTAAAATCCCTGCCAAAGTCAGGTGGATGGCTAACAACTGTAAAGGTGTTATTAGGTTTCGTAGAGCTTGCATTAGCATTTAAATTTTTATCAAACGCAGATTTAGTGGCGCATTGGGGATTATTAAAACGAGAGGTTTTTATTGGTATCTGGATGCTTATATTCTTGCTAATGGCTTTATACTTTTTTGGAGTCATAAGATTCCCTCACGATGGTAAAAAGAAGTTTAGTTTCCCAAAAGTTTCGTTTGCTGTTTTAGTGGTAGCCTTTGTTATTTATCTTGGTACAGGACTTACTAAAAATTCACATCTTAAATTATTAGCAGGCTTTCCACCACCGACCTTTTACAGCCTTTACGAGCAAGAATCAGATTGTCCGTTAGGATTAGACTGTTTTAAAGATTTTGATGAAGGTATCGCTTTCGCCAAAGCAAACAACAAACCCATATTATTAGACTTTACTGGTTGGGCTTGTGTAAACTGTCGAAAGATGGAAGAAAATGTGTGGAGTGATCCAAAAGTATATCAGGTTTTAAAAGATGAATACGTACTTATATCCTTGTACATAGATGATAGGAAAGAATTGCCAAAAGAAGCTCAATTTAAAATGAAGCTCAATGAAAATCATTTAAAAGATATAGAAACCATTGGAGACAAATGGTCAACGTTTCAATACCTAAATTTTCAAACAGCATCGCAACCTTACTATGTTACAATGACCTCTGACTTAGAAATTTTAAACGAAGCGAAACAGTATTCAGGTGTGGACGAATATTATGAGTGGTTGGCTAAAAGTTTAGAAACGAAAGGAAATTAGATTTTAAGACTTACTTTCATACTAGTTGATTGTGAGATAATTAGATTTATATCATCTGTCAAAAAGTTTGAACTCTGTCCTTCCGAGGTCACAATTTTATTTAAAGCTCTTTAAACTAACTGTTTAAAGAGCTTTTTTATTTTACCTAAAATTCATCAAAGAAAGACAATTTATTGATTACCAAATAAATAGAGGTTTGAACTATTAAGAGATTGTTTAGAGGATAAAGATCAATTACGAAAAACAATGTTAAGTTAAAGACAGCTTCAATGTTAAATAAATTTTTAACTTTGTATAAAATGAAACAACTTATCCACAAATTAATGGCAGTTTTTATGGCAGCCGTAGTTCTTATGACTACGATGTCCTTTACTGTGGATATGCATTATTGTGGAGATACACTTGTGGATTTTTCTTTTGTTCGACAAGTAGAAACTTGCGGAATGGAAAAAGAGCAAGTAACTACTTCTTGCGAAAAACCGATGGTATCGCAAAAATCTTGCTGTTCTGATGAACAAATGGTGAAGCAAGGTCAAGATGATTTAAAGACTTCATTTGATACACTCAGTTTCGAGCAGCAAACGTTCATCGCTGCCTTTACTTATTCTTATATTAAACTTTTTGAAGGAACAGCATCTACAGATGTTTCTTATAAAGATTATCCACCGCCCTTTGTCAAACGGGACGTGCAAGTATTGCACCAGACCTTTTTAATTTGATTTATTAGATTTTGAAAAATAGCCCAACAGTTATTCTGTAGTGGGCTAAATCTCGTGTACAGTATTTTCTACTTAACACAATTTTAACTATCTAATAATCAAATCGTATGCTTAATAAGGCAATAAAATTTCTTATTGAAAACAAACTTGTATCTGTACTTCTTCTAACCCTTTTTGTAGGTTGGGGTGTTATAAACGCGCCATTTAGTTGGGACACTGGTTTTCTTCCTACTAACCCAGTAGCAGTAGATGCTATTCCTGACATTGGTGAGAACCAACAAATTGTTTTTACCAAGTGGCAAGGACGGTCTCCACAGGATATTGAAGATCAAATTACATATCCGCTTACCACTTCCCTTCTGGGTATTCCTGGGGTTAAAACCATACGTAGTTCTTCTATGTTTGGGTTTTCCAGCATCTATATCATTTTTGAAGAAGACATTGAGTTCTACTGGTCGCGTAGTCGCATACTCGAAAAGCTCAATTCACTTCCAGCAAATTTATTGCCTGATGGTGTCAACCCATCCTTGGGACCAGATGCTACTGGATTAGGACAGATTTTTTGGTACACACTCGAAGGTCGTGACCAAGACGGAAATGTGACTGGCGGTTGGGATTTACAAGAGCTACGTAGCATACAAGACTACTATGTAAAGTATGGATTATCATCTGCAAGTGGTGTTTCTGAAGTGGCATCTATTGGTGGTTACGTTCAGGAATATCAAGTAGATATTGACCCAGAAAAAATGCGTCAGTACAACATAAGTCTCTCCCAGATAGCAAAAGCCGTCAAGGAAAGTAACCAAGACATAGGCGCTCAAACTTTAGAAATTAATCAAGCCGAATATCTCGTGCGTGGTTTAGGTTACGTGAAATCGATAGCAGATATAGAAAATGCAGTCGTAGATTCAGAAAACTTTACTTCGATTCGTATTAAGGACGTTGCAAACGTTCATTTAGGTCCAGCAACAAGGCGTGGTATTCTTGATAAAGAAGGTGCCGAAGTTGTAGGTGGTGTTGTCGTAGCACGATACGGAGCAAACCCAATGGAAGTTATTAATAATGTAAAGGAGCAAATTGCAGAACTAAGTTCTGGTTTACCTACAAAAACACTTTCAGACGGTAGAATCTCTCAAGTTACCATTGTTCCATTTTACGACCGTACAGAACTTATTCAAGAGACTTTACACACCTTGAATGAGGCGCTAACCTTAGAAATTCTAATCACCATTTTGGTAATTATTATTATGGTTTTCAATTTAAGAGCATCCATTCTTATTTCAGGATTACTACCTGTTGCAGTTTTGATGGTATTTGTTACTATGAAACTGTTTAATGTAGACGCAAATATTGTAGCATTATCAGGTATTGCAATCGCAATTGGAACAATGGTAGATGTAGGCGTCATACTTGCCGAAAATATGATACGGCATCTGGACGATGAGAAATTGCGAATGCAAGAAGATGGCACTCCATCTACAATGAATGAGGTTATTTATAATGCTACTGCAGAAGTTTCAGGTGCGATTTTAACAGCTGTACTTACTACGATTATCAGTTTTGTTCCTGTATTTACAATGATAGGTGCAGAAGGTAAATTATTTCGCCCGCTAGCCTTTACCAAAACGATGGCACTTTCAGCATCGCTGGTTATTGCACTCTTTTTAATTCCGCCATTTGCAGCGTTCTTATTTAAGAAGTCTAGCATCCGAGAGCGTTCAAAATATGCTCTTAATGGCATACTAACCCTATTGGGAATCACAGCGATTGTCTATGGATATTGGCTAGGTCTTATTCTTATTGGTTTTGCCATTACTACTTTGTTGACTATGCGTGGTACGCTTTCGCGAAAGCGTGCAAACCTTATTAATATCATTATATCGGCAACAGCTATTGTCATACTTCTTGCTGAATACTGGCGACCATTAGGCTTTGATCGCAGTATCATACTCAACTTGATATTTGTATCTATTATCTGTTTTGGAATACTTGGTGTTTTCTCTGTTTTTAGAATGTATTATGATAGAATCCTACGCTGGGCATTAGCAAACAAACTATTGTTTTTAATTATTCCAGTTACGGTGTTGACGTTTGGATTCTTGATTATGCGTAGCACTGGTAAAGAATTTATGCCAGCACTCAATGAAGGTTCATTTTTATTAATGCCTACTTCTTTGCCACACGCAGGAGTTGAAGAAAATAAACGTGTCTTGCAACAACTGGATATGGCCGTGGCAAGTATTCCAGAAATTGAAACCGTAGTAGGTAAATCTGGAAGAACAGAATCCGCACTCGATCCAGCACCGCTCTCGATGTATGAGAATGTAATCCAATACAAATCTGAATTTATGCGTAACGCCCAAGGCGAACGCCAGCGCTATCAAATAAACGATGACGGACTTTTTGTGCTTAAAAATAATAAGTTCATCATAAACCCCAATAATGAAGTTGAGAATGATGCAGATTATGATAAAGCAAGTCTACAGACTTCTGCGCAGCGGGATGATTTAATTGAAGACGATGATGGCGAATATTACCGAAACTGGCGACCAAACATAAATAGTCCAGATGATATCTGGAATGAAATAGTTAAGGTCACTAAGTTTCCAGGAGTTACCTCTGCACCAAAATTGCAACCTATTGAGACACGACTCGTGATGCTTCAGACAGGAATGCGAGCACCAATGGGAATTAAGGTCAAAGGGCCTGATTTAAAAACAATAGAAAATTTTGGATTACAGCTTGAAGGTATTATAAAAAAAGCCGAAGGTGTTAAAGAGCAAGCTGTTTTTGCAGACCGTATCGTTGGGAAGCCCTATTTACTTATTGATATAAAGCGAGAACAACTCGCCAGATATGGTATTTCTGTAATGGATGTGCAGGAAGTTCTTAAAGTAGCCGTTGGCGGGATGCCTCTTACACAAACAGTAGAAGGTCGAGAGCGGTATGCGGTTAGAGTACGTTACCCAAGAGAGCTGCGTGCTAATCCTGATGATCTCAAAAAGATTTACGTACCAGTGGAAAAAGGTAGTCCAGTTCCATTAGGAGAATTGGTTGAGATACGTTATGAGCAAGGA
Source organism: uncultured Nonlabens sp. (assembly GCF_947495285.1). GTDB lineage: Bacteria > Bacteroidota > Bacteroidia > Flavobacteriales > Flavobacteriaceae > Nonlabens. The sequence goes on from NZ_CANLXZ010000021.1 coordinate 11,552, forward strand.
CCGCAAGTCATAAAAAGTGAAGACACGTTCTTAATCGGTTATGTGCTTTTTGATAAGCTGGACGGCTTTGCCGAAGTTGATGTCGTAGAAAATGCACAAGAATTAATTCAAGAAAACATCGATAGTGGAAAATTAATTGTTCCTGCAGGCATCAGCTATCGCTTTACGGGAACCTATGAAAATCAACTGCGAGCAGAAAAAACGCTTTCAGTAGTAGTGCCGCTTGCACTGGTCATCATCTTTTTAATTCTGTATTTCCAGTTTAAATCGGTTTCTACATCGCTTATGGTTTTTACGGGAATCACAGTGGCATTTGCAGGTGGTTTTATAATGATTTGGTTATATGGGCAAGATTGGTTTTTCAATTTTAATCTCTTTGGCGAGAATATGCGAGATCTCTTTAATATGAAAACCATCAATTTAAGTGTAGCCGTTTGGGTAGGTTTTATAGCCCTTTTTGGCATCGCAACAGATGATGGAGTTGTAATGGCTACTTATCTCACGCAAACTTTTGATCTAGAGAACCCTACAGACGTTAAAGGAGTTAGACAAGCGGCTCTTGAGGCTGCAGGTAAACGTATTCGTCCTTGTTTAATGACAACGGTAACGACTATACTGGCATTACTTCCAGTATTAACATCTACAGGAAAAGGAAGCGATATAATGATACCTATGGCGATCCCAATTTTTGGCGGAATGGTCATAGACATCACGTCCTATTTTATTGTTCCTGTACTATATAGCTGGAAAAAAGAATACCAACTTAAAAGAGCAAATAAATGAAAAATACACTAATAATTCTTTGTCTTTTGTTTGTTTCCGCTTTCGCGAAAGCGCAACAATTACAATCTTACATAGACGAGGCACAATCTAATAATTCAGAAATTCAAGCTTTTGAACTGCGCTATAATAGAGCCGAAGAAAAAGTAAATGAGGCAGACTGGATTCCTAATACAGAAATAAGTGCAGGCTATTTTGTGAGCACACCAGAAACCAGAACAGGAGCGCAGCGAGCGCGCATCGGTGTAAAACAAATGTTACCTTGGTTTGGAACCATTACAGCTCGTGAAAATTATGCATCCTCAATGGCAGATGCTGAGTATGTGGAAATCACCATAGCAAAAAGAAAGTTAGCGCTATCTGTTTCACAATCGTATTACAGGCTGTATGCCATTAGAGCAAAACAAGAAGTACTTGAAGAGAATATTCAACTTTTAAATACCTACGAGCAGTTAGCCTTAACATCTGTTGAAGTGGGAAAAGCCAGTGCAGTTGATGTATTGCGTTTACAGATTCGACAGAATGAAATGCAACAGAAGAAAGAAGTACTTGAAGAAGAGTTCAAAGCAGAACAATCCGTATTTAATAATTTATTGAATAAGGATAAAAATGCAGTAGTTACTATCTCTACAGAGATGAATATTCCAGAAATAGACCCAATCAATACTTTAGACGATTTAGCATTAAACCCTGAATTACTCAAGTACGATAAACTTTACGAATCTGTAGCACAATCAGAGTTACTAAATCAACGTGAGGCTTTACCTATGATAGGTTTTGGTGTGGATTATTTACCTGTAAGTGAGCGTACAGATATATTTCCTTCGGATAATGGGAAAGATATTTTAATGCCGATGGTTTCGGTATCCATTCCCATTTTTAATAATCGTTACAAATCTATTTCCAAACAAAATGAACTGCGACAGCAGGAAATCAACCTGCAAAAGGATGAGCGATTGAATGTGTTAGAATCCGCTTTCGCGAAAGCGCAATCGCAACGTAATCAATCCAGAATAGCATACAATACACAAGCTAAAAATTTAAAGCAAGCTAAAGATGCTGAGCAAATTCTTATTAAAAACTATGAAACAGGCACTATCGATTTTAACGATGTACTGGATATACAGGAGCTTCAACTCAAATTTGAGTTGAATCAGGTGGAATCCATACAAATGTATTACATACAATCTGCACTGATTAATTACCTAATTAATTAACCGATGGAAAAGAAAATATTCATAAAAAATATGGTGTGTAATCGCTGTATTAAAGCAATTCAGAGGGATGTTGAAATATTAGGCATTCAATTAAAGCATATTCAATTAGGCTCTATAATCTATGAAGAGAGATCTAAAGATGATTTTAATAATATAAAAACGATTTTAGAAAATAATGGTTTTGAAATTCTACTTGCTCAAGACCAGCAACTAGTAGAACAAATTAAAATTGAACTCATCAAGTTACTGCAAAAACTGCCTTTGCAATTGGAAAAAACTCTCTCTAAATATTTAGAAAGCACGATGAGTATCGAGTACTCAAAAATCAGTAAGATTTTTTCATTTAATGAAAGTATAACTATAGAAAAATACTTTATCAAGTTAAAAATAGAAAAAGTAAAAGAATTGATACAATTACAAGAAAACAACTTTACAGAAATTTCACAACTACTTGATTATAGCAATGTCAATCATTTAAGTAGGCTATTTAAGAATGAAACTGGTATGAGTTTAACGGAATATAAGAATAGTCAAAAAAACATAAGAAACGCCTTAGACCAAATTAGGTAGATAAGAACCATAATTATGATACAATAAGCTTTAAATCAAAAGTAATTTCGTATCAACAAAATAAAAGCTAAAATGAAAACTAGAATGAAAACTAAAATAATATTGTTGTTTTTGGTTGGGTTAACTACAGGTGTTTATGCACAAGACACACAAGGAAATATAGATAACCTTCCAGTAAGAGAACACACTATTACCTTACGTGAGGCTACGGTAAATAAAGCAGGGAAAGACGTTATGGGAATGACCGTTAACGGAACAATTCCTGGTCCTACCTTAGAATTTACAGAAGGGGAATATGCGGTAATATATGTAAAAAATGAAATGAGTGTAGAAACCTCAGTGCATTGGCACGGACTTTTACTTCCAAACTTTTACGATGGTGTACCGTACTTAAACACACCACCTATAGAGCCAGGACATACACAGAAATACGAATTTCCTATCAAACAATCTGGAACCTATTGGTACCATTCCCATACAATGTTACAAGAACAAAGTGGTGTTTATGGGTCAATAGTAATTCAGCCTAAAGAAAAAGTGTTGGATTATGATAAGGAATTGGTGTTGGTATTATCTGATTGGACAAATGAAAAGCCGATGAACGTATTACGAAATTTAAAACGTGGGAATGAATGGTATGGTATTAAAAAAGGTACAGCTACACCACTTAACCAAGTAATTGCGCGTGGCGCTTTTGGAGCACAATTAGATTTTTGGAGGCAACGTATGGAAGGTGCAGATATAGCAGATGTATATTATCCTGCATTTTTAATTAATGGAGAAGAAAGCATTGACTATCCAGAATTTAAAGCTGGTGAAAAAATAAGACTGAGAATGATTAATGGAGGAGCTTCTACCTCTTTTTGGATGACTTTTGGTGGGGAAACGCCTGTACTGGTTTCTTCAGATGGATTAGATGTGGTTCCTGTCGAAAGAAATAAAACATTTATAGGAGTAGCAGAAACGTATGATTTTATTGTCACAGTTCCACAAGAGGGTAAGATGGAATTTAGAATTACTGCACAAGATGGTTCTGGTACAGCCTCTGCTTTTATAGGTAATGGTACAATTTTACCTGCAATGGATGTTGCGCGACCAGATAAAATAGCGATGATGCAGAAAATGGCTAAAATGGATATGAAAATGGGTGCACACGCCTTAAAATTTCAGCCAGGTAAGGATGAGCGTTTTGAGATGAAAGAGGAATACGGGATGCAGATGGATAAAATGGAAGGAATGAAAATGGATGGAGAGATGAAAATGGATCATTCTAAAATGGAAATGCCTAAAGACTCTATGCGAATGGATCATTCTAAAATGAAAGGTATGAAGATGGATCATTCAAAAATGTCTGGAATGGATATGAATAAGCCAAAAGATACTACAGAAATGGGTAAGATTGACCATTCTAATATGGCAGGAATGGATATGAAGAAAGACAAAACAATGTCTGGAATGAATATGAAGAAAGAGGATTCTATGCCAGGAATGAAGATGGAGGGAATGGATATGTTTTCCGAATACAATTACGATTATTTAAAGTCGCCAGAGAAAACAACCTACGACAAGAATGTTCCCGTTAAGGAAATATTACTAAATCTTACTGGTAATATGAATCGTTACATCTGGAGTATGAATGGTGTACCATTATCTGAGGCGGATAATATTAAAATAAATAATAAGGAAGTAACGCGCATTACATTCAATAACTTGACGATGATGCACCACCCAATGCACTTGCACGGTCACTTTTTTAGAGTAATTAATGAAAATGGAGAATACTCGCCATTAAAGCACACGGTAAATGTGCCACCAATGCAAAAAATGACCATAGAATTTTATGGAAATAATGGCGATGAGGCTGGAGACTGGTTTTTCCATTGCCACATTTTATATCATATGATGGGTGGTATGGCAAGAGTAGTGTCTTATGATACGCCACGAGACTCAAGAATGGATGAATTTCCAGCTTCTAAAATTATTGAAGAAACAGATAAATGGTATTCTTGGGGATTGGTAGATGTGGCGTCGCATACTACTGGTTTTAATTTGATGACCTCTAATATTAGAAATCAATTTAATGCCTCTTTTGAATATGGATGGAATGAAAATCTGGAAGGAGAATTTACGTATGAACGGTATCTACACGATTATTTAAGAGTTTTTGGTGGTGTTAATATTGAGAATTCAACACGTGATAGCTTAGATAAATTTAGTACCACAGCAGTTGTTGGAGTTAGATATTTAACACCTTATTTATTCAATTTAGATGTGCGCGTTGATAATAAATTAAGACCAAGAATTGGTGTAGGTCGCAGTATAATGATTTTCCCTAAGCTGTCTGTATTCGGCTACTATGAATACCAAATAGATTTAGGTTTCGTAGATGATTTACCAATGAACCAAGATTATCTGTCCGAAACAGTCTGGAGCGCAGGAGCTGAATATATGCTATCAAGAAATTTTTCTCTTATGGCGAGTTACGATAACCGTTTTGGAGCTGGCGGAGGATTATCAGTAAGATTTTAAATAATTTAATAACCTAAAATAAATAAAAATGAAAACAATTAAAAGAAGTATTGGAACAGTAGCCTTAGTCGCTACAATGATTTTAACCGTGTCTTGTAAAGATGCTAATAAGAATGAAGCACCTTCGTCTGCTAGCAATGAAGTAATCCAAGAAAATATGGATAGCTCAAAAAATATGGCAATGAATAATTCTCAAAACGCAATGGCAGAAGCTATTTTAAAAGATTATTTCAATCTTAAAGATGCGCTAGTAGGAGATGATAATGACAAGGCTAAGATGCTTGGTGGAACACTTGCTAAATCACTTGGCAATCTTGACAAGTCAACATATTCTGAAAGTCAACAAAAGGAATTAACAGACATCATTGAAGATGCAACAGAACACGCAGAGCATATTTCTGAGAGCGATATCAAACATCAACGTGAACATTTTAAAATTTTGAGCAAGGACATTACAGATATGGTTGCCATAACAGGAACAGCGACAAAGTTGTACGAGCAATTTTGCCCAATGTATGATGGCGGTACAGCTTGGTTAAGCACAAAAGAAGAAGTGAGAAACCCATATCACGGAAGCTCAATGTTGAAGTGTGGTAAAGTACAGCGAGAAATCAACTAAATGAAGGTTTTTAAGGCAATAGCTTGGATAGCGTTAATCTCATTCGTAGTTATACAATTCTTTCCAACGGATAGGAATGAAAGCTATACCACACCTACAACTGATTTTATGTTGGTAAACAAAGTACCGACTGAAATTGAGAACCAGCTCAAGGTGTCTTGCTATGATTGCCACAGTAATAATACTGTATATCCTTGGTATAGCAAAATTCAGCCAGCAGCTTGGTTTTTAAAAGACCATATTAAAGAAGGAAAAGCAGAATTGAATTTTAATGAGTGGAGCAATTATTCTGATAGAAGAAAGAAAAGTAAGTTACGGTCTATCATTAAACAGATAGAAAGTGGCGAGATGCCTATGGATAGTTACACGCTTATTCACAAGGATGCTATACTATCAGAAAACGATAAAAAGGTCGTCATAGATTTCATCACAAAATTGAAGGATAGTATAAAATAAAGCCCTGACTAGGAAAGGATGTTTTTTTAACATTGATTATGGAACTTTTCCTTTTCAGGCACAAATTAAAGTCCTATTAAGAGAAAGGAATATTTTTATTGGTTGGTTAGTAAACCCTTTCTCTTTTTTAGGCAAAAGAAATATTATGAAACAATGCTGTAAAACAGGAAATAATAATTCATCAAACGCACTTAGCAGACTGTTGAACTACATTCTATATGGAGTACTTCTCATCATCTTATCGGGTGCGCTTTTCTTGCAATTAAAATAATATACTATACTATGAAACACACCTATCATATTCAAGGAATGACCTGTAACGGTTGTCGAAATCACGTAGAGCAGACACTTTCTAAAGTGGAAGGTGTGTCTAATGTTTCGGTAAATTTAGAAAAGGAAGAAACCTCTATTGAAATGGAATCCCATATTCCTATCGAGACGTTTCAAGAAGCTTTAAAAAATGACGGCGGTTCGTACAGTATTCACAAACCAGGTGAGCATCATCATAAAGATGATTCTGCTTCCGCAAAAAAGGAGAAAACCAAAGAGATTCCCGCCTCCGCGGGAAGTAAAGGAACTGGCACCTTCTATTGCCCAATGCATTGTGAAGGCGACAAAACCTACAACATGCCAGGCGATTGTCCTGTCTGCGGAATGGATTTAGTCGAAGAACAAAATCTATCTGTAGTAACATCAGAACAATGGACGTGCCCAATGCACCCAGAAATCGTAAAAGATGAAGCTGGAGCTTGCCCTATTTGCGGAATGGATTTAGTACCGATGGAAGCAGATAGTTCAGCAGAAGAAAAGACCTATAAGAAGCTGTTGAAAAAATTCTGGATAGCTGTTGGGTTCACGTTACCCATTTTTATAATCGCAATGAGCGAGATGATTCCCAGCAATCCATTGTACGATGTAATGGAGCAAAAATGGTGGAACTGGATTCAGTTTGGGCTGTCAATTCCTGTGGTGTTTTATGCCACTTGGATGTTCTTTGAGCGTGCCTATCGAAGCATCAAAACTTGGAATCTCAATATGTTTACGTTAATAGGAATAGGTGCTGGTGTGGCGTGGCTATTTAGTGTTTTCGGAATGCTGTTTCCAGACTTTTTTCCTGAACAGTTTAAAACAGAATCAGGAGCTGTTCATGTTTATTTTGAGGCAGCAACCGTGATACTTACCTTAGTATTGATGGGTCAGGTATTAGAAGCGCGAGCGCATAGTAAAACAAACTCAGCAGTAAAGGAATTATTAAAGTTAGCTCCGAATAAAGCGGTGCGCGTAGTTGATGGTGATGAGGAAGAAGTTTCCATAGACCAAATTAAAAAAGGCGACATACTTCGAGTAAAACCAGGAGATAAAATACCTGTAGATGGCAAGATTACAGAAGGCGAAACTACTGTAGATGAATCGATGATTTCTGGAGAACCTATTCCAGTTAATAAAACTACAGATGATAAAGTAAGCAGTGGTACAATTAACGGTAATCAGTCTTTCTTGATGGAAGCTGAAAAAGTAGGAAGCGATACTTTGCTTTCTCAAATCATACATATGGTAAACGATGCCAGTCGCAGTCGCGCACCTATTCAGAAGTTGGCAGATACCGTTTCAGGATATTTTGTACCTGTAGTGGTCATAATTTCAATCATAACATTTGCAGTTTGGGCGATTTGGGGACCAGAACCAGCCTATGTGTTTGCCCTTGTAAATGCCATTGCGGTATTGATTATCGCCTGTCCGTGTGCATTAGGATTGGCTACGCCTATGTCCGTAACGGTTGGCGTTGGCAAAGGTGCTCAGAATGGCGTCTTAATTAAAAATGCTGAAGCACTCGAAAAAATGGATAAGGTAGATACTTTAATCGTAGATAAGACAGGTACGATTACCGAAGGAAAACCTACGGTAGAGAAAATGGGCTCGTTTTTAGACCGCTTTCGCGAAAGCGATATCACTCAACTTATAGCTTCATTAAATAGTTCTAGCGAACATCCACTTGCCGAGGCTACCGTTAAATATGGGAAAGAACAGAAAACTGAAATTTATAAAGTTGATGGTTTCAGCGCGGTAACTGGTAAAGGAGTTGAAGGAAGAGTTAATGGTAAAAAGCTGGATTTAGGAAATGACAAGATGATGGAATATGCAAAGGCAACGATTTCATCTGCTATGAAGGACGAGGCACAATCGTTTCAAAAACAAGGAAAGACCGTTTCATACCTAGCGGTTGATGGCGAGGTAGCTGGTTATGTGATTATAGGCGATAAAATAAAAGCGACTAGTGCAAAAGCCATTAAAGAACTTCAAGATAAAGGGATTGATGTCATTATGCTTACAGGCGATAATCACGACACCGCGCAAGCCGTAGCAAGTGAACTCAACCTATCCAACTTCAAAGCTGGAATGTTACCAGAGAACAAACTTGATGAAGTTAAAAAACTTCAAGAAAATGGACACGTAGTTGCGATGGCTGGCGATGGCATAAACGATGCCCCAGCACTTGCCAAAAGTGACGTAGGTATCGCAATGGGAACAGGAACAGATGTGGCTATTGAAAGCGCAATGATAACGCTGGTAAAAGGAGATTTACACGGTATTGTAAAAGCAAGAAACTTAAGTCATAAAGTAATGAGAAACATCAAGCAAAATTTATTTTTTGCATTGATATATAATACACTAGGTGTTCCTGTAGCCGCAGGAGTATTGTATCCCGTTTTCGGGATATTATTATCGCCTATGATTGCTGCATTAGCAATGAGCTTTAGCTCGGTTTCGGTAATTGCAAATGCTTTGAGATTAAAAACAAAATCAATTAATTAATCCAAAAAAAATGAAAAAAATCTTAGTAGTACTCAGTATTATCCTTTTTGCTTCCTGTAAACAAGAAGTTAAAGAGAACAAGGAAGAAGTGATGCAAGAAGTAGAAAAAGTTACTCAAACTGCAGAACCAGACAAGAAAAAACCATTAAGTCCTCACACAGAAACAATGGCAATGATAGGCGATGCACATATTCACATTGACTATTCTTCGCCCGGTGTTCGTGACCGTATGATTTTTGGTGGGTTATTAGCCTACGACGCCGTTTGGCAATCTGGAGCGCACAAAGCCACTTGGATAGAAACCAATAAAGATTTGATGATTAATGGCAAGGCGTTACCTAAAGGGAAATATGGATTTTTCACTATTCCTACTAAGGGAGATTGGACCGTTATTTTCAACAGTAATTGGGACCAACACGGTAAGGATGAATATGATGTTAAAGAAGATATTTTACGTTTTACAACCACTCCACAAATTTCAGAAACTATTCAAGAACAACTAGAATATACAGTAAATAAGGCTACAGATTCTTCAGGAACAATCTCAATGAGTTGGGAAAAAGTTACTATCGAATTTCCGTTTCAAATAATCAATAACTAACACATTATGAATTCAAAAGAACACAAAAACAACAAAGAAGGAATGAGCCAGTACACTAAGTTTTTCTTGATGCTAGGAGCGTCATTTATAGCAATGTACATTACAATGTATCTCAATACCTACGAGTTTGACCACGTGTGGTTTAGTCTTACACGATTTTATATGGTTTGTTTAGGTATAGCAACGATGGCTGTAATAATGTTACTTTTTATGCTTAATATGTACAAAAACAAGAAAAAAAATATTGCCATATTAGTAGGTAGCGCAGTATTATTTCTCGGTGCATTGGGATTAGTACGTGACCAGAAATCTACTGTGGGCGACGTGCTATGGATGAAGGGTATGATACCGCATCACTCCATCGCTATTTTGACAAGTGAACGTGCAGATATCAAAGACCCAGAGGTTAAAAAGCTGGCTGATGATATTATCAAAGCTCAAAAGAAAGAGATTGAAGAAATGAAAAGAATGATTAATCGTTTACAAAACGAAAATTAAAACGTATGAAAAAGAATATTCTATACATAGGGATTGCTTTAATCGTTGGTTTACTAGCAGGCTGGTTACTTTTTGGTGATTCTCAAACGTCAGCTACAAATGTAACTGCCGAAGCTCACAACCATTCAGAAGAGACTACAAACCAAATGTGGACGTGCTCGATGCATCCACAAATTATGCAACCAGAACCTGGCGATTGCCCTATATGTGGAATGGATTTAATTCCAGCAGAATCTAGTGCAGAAGGTCTAGCTTCAAACGAGATTAAGATGACCAAGAATGCAATGGCGTTAGCTAATATTCAAACAACAATTGTAGGTAATGGTGCAACTTCTGAAGATGATGGAATGATTTCACTTTCAGGAAAAATTGCCACCAATGATGAAAACAATGCTGTACAGACTAGTTATTTTGATGGAAGGATTGAAAAACTCAATATAAGCTATGAAGGTCAAAAAGTAAATCGTGGTCAATTACTGGCTACTATTTATGCGCCTAATCTAGTAGCGGCACAACAAGAGCTTTTAACTACGGCTGCTTTAAAAGAATCGCAACCTGCTTTGTATAAAGCTGTGCGAAACAAGTTGAAACTCTGGAAGCTTTCGGATAAACAAATCGAAGCAATCGAAACCTCTGGCAGAGTGCGTGAGAATTTCCCAATATACGCCACGGTTTCTGGAACCGTTGCTATGGTTATGGCAGCAGAAGGCGACTATGTCAAACAAGGGCAACCTATTTTAAGAGTAAGTAATCTTAACTCGGTATGGGCAGAGTTTGATGCTTACGAAAATCAAATATCACAATTTAAAAAAGGTCAGAAAATTAAAGTATCTACAAATGCGTATGCAAATAAAGAGTTTGATGCGACCGTTTCATTTATAGATCCCGTTTTAAATAATGTAACGAGAACGGTAACCGTAAGAGCAACATTGAATAACAAGGATGATTTATTTAAACCAGGTATGTTTGTCACTGGAAAAATCGAAGGAACTACTCAGACTACATCTTCTGGAACCGTAACTATTCCTGCGAGTGCTGTTCTTTGGACTGGAGAACGCTCATTAGTTTATATCAAGACCAATCCTAATGAACCGGTATTTGAAATGCGAGAAGTAACGCTTGGTAATAGATTTGGAGAGAATTATCAAGTTTCTTCTGGTCTAAAAGATGGCGATGAAATTGTAACCAACGGGACGTTTACGGTAGATGCTGCTGCACAATTGCAAGGAAAAAAATCAATGATGAATCAAGGAAAAGTTGTTGAAGAGATGGCAGAAATGAAGATAGAGCTATCGGCAACGTTTCAGAAAGAATTACTCCAAGCTATTCCTACTTATTTAGAGATGAAGGACGCTTTTGTAGCAAGTGATGCTGGTCAGGTTTCCGCTTTCGCGAAAGCGGCATTAAAAAAGTTTAAAGCGATTAAAACAGATGATTTAGGTAAAATGGAAAAATCACATTTTGAGCAGTCCCTCAAAATGCTAGATGCTATTTCAAGTAATGAAAATATAGAAAATCAAAGAGAACACTTTGTTATTTTAAATGAAAACCTAATTGCACTGGCTATGAATGCGGAGCAAGGTTCTAATACTCTGTACGTACAGAAATGTCCTATGGCTAATAATAATAATAAAGGAGCCATCTGGATGAGTTTAGAAAAAGATATACGTAATCCGTACTATGGAGATGCTATGCTTACTTGTGGAAGCGTGATTGAAGAAATCAAATAAAAACCTTTGCAATCCAGTTGCATCATAATTCTGTTATCTTTGTATTGTGAAAATTTTTACTCTCATATTCTCTTTATATCTGCTCGCGCTTAATTTTGTGCCTTGCAGTGATGCAAATGTTGACTCTTCTGAGGATAGTACGCAAATAGAATTTTCACAAATTGATACTGGAGATCACGACCACAATTTACTTGATACGTGTTCCCCTTTTTGTCATTGTCATTGCTGTCACGTTCACACGTTGGATTTTGGATTAAATATTTTAGACCTTTACCACCCAGCGGACTGTAAACTTTCTACTGTTTATTTAGACAGCATAGGTAAGGATATTTCCCTTTCCTTATTTCAACCACCACGGGCATAATTCAGTTTTCATAGGATAGCTATATCCTGTTTTAATATTTCTTTTTAGGAGATATTCATTGTGTTTTCGCTTTCGCGAAAGCGCATAAACCATTTATTAACTGAATTAATACCACAATTAAATGATTAATAGAATCATTGATTTTTCAATCAATAACAAATTCATTATTGGGTTACTCACCTTTGCACTTATAGGTGCAGGGATATGGAGTATAACACAAGTACCTATAGATGCGGTACCAGATATTACAAATAACCAAGTACAGGTAATAACTCAATCACCTAATCTAGGGACAGAAGATATTGAGCAATTTGTAACCTATCCTGTCGAAATAGCGATGAGTAACTTGCCTAATGTTCAAGAGATACGATCTATATCTCGTTTTGGGCTATCAGTAGTTACCATCGTGTTCGATGACGATATCGGTACGTATTTGCCACGACAGTTAGTCGCAGAAAAACTGCCCGAAGTACAAGAACAAATACCAGCAGGATTTGGAGAACCAGCTATGGGACCTATATCTACTGGGTTGGGTGAAATTTATCAATATACGCTAGAGATAGATGATAAAATGCGTGATAAGTATACCGCAACAGAACTGCGTACGATGCAAGACTGGATTGTACGTCGCCAGATGTCTATGGTTCCAGGTGTGGTAGAAGTCAATGCCTTTGGTGGTAATCAAAAGCAATACGAAGTGGCTGTAGACCCCAACGAGCTGATAGCCATTGGTATCACAATTTCTGACGTTTTCTCAGCTTTAGAAAACAATAATCAAAATACGGGAGGTGCTTATATAGAGCGTAATCATCAAGCAAATTTTATACGTGGCGAAGGTCTAGCAAGAACTACTTCTGACATCGAGAATATGGTTGTAAAAACCATAAACGGTATTCCAATTAAGATTAAGGATGTGGGGACTGTAAATATAGGAAGTGCAGTAAGATATGGTGCGCTAACTAAAGACGGAAAAGGCGAAGCCGTTGGTGGTATGATTTTAATGCTTAAAGGAGCAAACTCTAACGAGGTTATTGAGAATGTGAAAACTCGAATGGAGCAAATTCAAAAATCTCTACCAGAAGGCGTGAGCATTGTTCCCTTTCTAGACCGAAGTGAGTTAATTGCAGAGACTACTGGAACGGTAACTGGTAATTTACTGGAAGGTGGTTTAATAGTCATTTTTGTTTTAGTTCTCTTATTAGGAAACTGGCGTGGTGGCCTTATTGTAGCCTCTACCATTCCGCTATCTCTTCTTTTTGCATTCATTTTGATGAACGTTTTTGATGTATGGGCAAACTTAATGAGCTTAGGTGCTATCGATTTCGGGATCATTGTTGATGGCTCTGTAATCATTGTAGAAGCCACAGTTTTCTTGATGTATTCCTACATAGTTAAAAAACAAGAAGTTGATAAGAGTAACGCTTTTGCGAAATCGGAAAACAGAAAATCACTCAACGATGAAATAGCGGCAAAAGCATCTAAAAAAATGATGAATGCAGCCTTCTTTGGTCAACTTATTATCCTTATTGTATTCCTTCCTATTCTCGCACTAGAAGGTGTTGAAGGTAAAATGTTTCAACCTATGGCGCTCACATTCATCTTTGCAATGATAGGTGCTATGATATTGTGTCTTACCTACGTTCCTATGGTTTCAGCGTTATTTCTTCGTGTGCCTAAAAATGATAAAAAGTCATACGGAGATAAATTTGTGCATTGGGTGGAACGTAAATATGAACCGTTACTTACTAAATCACTGAGTAAAGGAAAGGTAATCATAAGTGTTGCTGTTGCTCTTTTTGCGATTGCCATATTTGCCTTTACAAAAATGGGTGGAGAATTTATACCGCAATTAGATGAAGGTGATTTAGCATTTCACGCCATTTTAAAACCGGGAAGCTCACTTACTGAAACTATCGAAACCACAACAAAGATTGAACGTATTGTGAAATCTGAATTTCCAGAGGTAAAAACCATCATCAGCCGTATAGGTGTTGCAGATGTACCTACAGACCCAATGCCTATGGACATTGCAGATGTGTTTGTGATTTTAAAACCGAGTGATGAGTGGACATCAGCTAGTTCAAAAGAAGAACTGCTGGATAAAATGAAGGAAGCTGTGAGCATTGTGCCTGGTGTCAATTTTGAATTCACTCAACCTATAGAAATGCGATTTAATGAACTACTCACAGGTGTACGTGAAGACGTTGCAATTAAGCTTTTTGGCGAAGACCTAGATATATTAGCGAGCAAAGCTGAAGAGATGGGCAAAATTATTGCAAGCGTTCCTGGTGTGGCAGATATGAAGGTGGAAGCGATAGACGGCTTGCCTCAAATCACTGTAAACTACAATCGGAACAAACTGGCACAATATGGCTTAGAAATCAATCAGCTTAATAGTGTCGTACAGGCCTCATTTGCTGGTGGAAAAGCGGGAGTCATATTTGAAGGAGAAAAAAGGTTTGACCTTGTAGTGAGATTAAAAGCTGAAAACAGGACAAGTATCAATGACATTCAAAATCTATTCATCAATTTGCCATCAGGAGCTCAAATTCCTTTAAAGGAATTGGCAAATATCTCTTATGAACCTGGACCTATGCAAATAAGTCGTGATAATACAAATAGGAGAACATATGTAGGTATTAATATTAGAGGTCGTGATGTAAAATCTGTTGTAGAGGATATACAAGTAAGACTGGATGAGCAATTTGAATTACCGCCAGGCTATTTCTTGCGCTATGGCGGTGCTTTTGAGAATTTAGAACGCGCTAGTAATCGTTTACAAACTGTTGTACCTATTGCGCTTTTACTCATTTTTATTCTTATTTATTTTGCCTTAAAATCATTCCCACAAACGTTAATGATTTATCTTGCAATTCCTATGGCAACTATTGGTGGAGTGTTTGCCTTATGGCTTCGTGATATGCCATTTAGTATATCTGCAGGTGTTGGTTTTATTGTGCTCTTTGGAGTTGCAGTTCTTAATGGACTTGTTATGATAAGCGGTCTCAATGAGCTTAAAGAAGAAGGTGTTACTAATTTAAGAGACAGAATTGTAGAAGGTACAAAGCGCAGGATACGACCTATTATGCTTACCGCATTGACAGATATCCTTGGGTTTTTGCCTATGGCCATATCATCATCTGCTGGCGCTGAAGTACAACGACCACTTGCAACCGTAGTAATAGGTGGATTATTGACTTCTACTTTACTTACGCTCTTTATTCTTCCTATTTTTTATCAATGGGTAGAAAAGCGTTCAGAACGTAAAGTAAAACTCAATCCTAACTATGTAACTGCCACAGCAATTGTCTGTTTATTGTTTACCATACCAAGTGCAAAAGCGCAAGAAGTCGCGAGTAGAATGGACACAACTATTGTGCAGCAAGAGAGCTATCCAGAGATTGTACTAGATAGTGCTGTAACTATGGCAAGACAGAGCTACCCTTCATTGCAAACTGGCAAACTGGAAATACAACGTCAAAATGTGCTCAAGGCTAGTGCATATGATTTGGGAAGCACGCAACTTTTCACTGGTGGAGAAGAAATAGCGAGTGGTCAGGGAATTTATACATTAATAGGAATTGGACAGCAGAACATTGATTTACTAAGTATAGGCGCAAAAAAGCGATTGCAAAAACAACGTATTGCACTAGCTGAAGCCGCTTATAACCTTACAGAAATTCAAGTTACCCAAGAAGTGAAAAATTCTTGGTCAGAAGTTTTTCAGCAAAAACGTAAGATGAAGCTATATAAGGAGCTAGACTCTATTTATAGCCAATTTTCAAAAGCAGTCGAACTTAATCTGGAAGTTGAAGCTATTTCGCGATTAGAATATGCATCTGCAAAAAACCAGGCATTGCAAATTAAAAATAAGTATCAACAAGCGCAACGAGATTATACCATAGCATTACAGAAATTAAATCTCTGGTTAGGTTCAGAGATTATTTATACGGTGCCTGATGACTATCAATCTAATGTCCTTGGTTCCAATTTCAATAAGAATGTAAGTCAGCATCCAGAACTATTGCTTTCGCGGAAACGTGTAGAAGAAGCTGAGGCTAATTATGATGTAGCACGAGCAAACTTGTTACCTACATTTAATTTACAAGGTGGTATCCAGCAAGTAAATGGAAATAGTGGTTTTTATACCTATCAAGCAGGTATATCAATTCCTCTTTTTTCAGGTTCTGATAAAAGTCGAGCTAAAGCAGCAAAAATAGCGAGCCAAATGGTTACTGCTGACGCTGATTTTAAAGAGCGACAGATTGAATCGGAATATCAACAAGCATTGCAAGCTTATCAAAAGTGGGAAGAAGCTTGGCAATTTTACAAAAATGAATCCTTACCGCTTGCGCAAGAGCAACGTAAAGGAGCATTGCTCGCTTATAGAGAAGGTGCTGTAGATTATGCTGCATTTACACAGATTATTCGTGATGCTATACAAACAGAAATGGATGCGCTAGAAGCATTAGACCAGTATTTAACCGCATTATTCAAACTTGAATATTATACCTTATAAAAATGAAAAACTTAAAAATATATAAATGTATTGGGCTGTTATTGCTCGTTATAACAATGACAGCTTGTGGAGACACAAAAAACGAAACGTCTAAAAAAGGAGATGAACATTCGGAATCTGAATCTAAACATAGCGATGGTGAACATAATGAAGAAAATCACGCTGAAGACGAAGAAGTAATGTTAACTGCAAGACAGTACGAAGCCTTGCAAATGTCTATAGACACATTACAAACGCGCAGTATGAGTGGTTATATAGAGGCTAATGGACAGCTAGAAGTACCACCACAAAATGAGGCAACTATTACAACTGTAATAGGAGCAAATGTATTTTCTATCGAAGTTATAGAAGGAAATGAAGTTAAGAAAGGACAAGTTGTTGCCTACATATCACATCCTAATATTATTGAGAAACAAACGATGTATCTCAACGCATATAGTAATAGTCAGTTTCTCAAAAAATCATTCGATAGACAGAAAACACTTTACGATGCTGGTGTAGCTAGCGGTGCTAACTTTCAAAGTGCAGAAGCCGAATATAAAGCCTCTCTTGCGATGGTCAATGGTCTGGAAGCACAATTAAAGCAACTTAATATTAACGCTTCTGGTGTAAGAAATGGAACGATTTATCAACGTGTGGCGTTACGCAGTCCTATTGAAGGTTTTGTACAAAAAGTGGAAATAAAAACCGGTCAGTATGTAGAACCACAAACAGACTTAATGGACATAGTAAACACACATCACGTTCACGCAGATTTGATGGTTTTTGAAAAAGATGTCTATAAAGTTGAAAAGGGACAAAAAGTAACGTTCAACGTTCAATCCATTCCTGGGAAGCAACTCATAGCAGAAATTTACTCGATAAGTAAAACTTTTGAGGAAAAGCCAAAAGCACTACACGTGCACGCAGAAATAGAAAACAAGGCGGGAAACCTCATTCCTGGAATGTATATTCAAGGACGTATCCAAACGGATAATTCAACTACTATGGCATTTCCAGAAACTGCGATATCTATTGAAGGAGAAAAAGCTTTTGTGTTTAAAGCAATGAGAGAAGGTGATGACTGGAGCTTTGTCCCTGTAGAGATTATTACTGGAGCAAAAGATGGAGATTGGGTAGCTGTTAGCTTTTTGGAACCCAATAAAAAAGACGAGCAATATGCTATGAATAATGCCTATTACCTGATGGCTGAAATGAAAAAAGGCGAAGCAGAGCACAGCCATTAAAAAACTATCAAATGACAGAAATAGAAAAAACATTAGAAAATCATCAAGTACGTCCTACGGCGATGCGTATTTTGATTTATAAATACTTGGCTGAAAAGAAGATTGCGGTGGCGTTAACTGATATTGAGTATGCTTTCGCGAAAGCGGAACGTACCACATTATATCGTACACTCAAAACCTTTGAAGAAAAGAAGATCGTTCACCAAATAGATGACGGTACGGGAATTTCAAAATATGCTTTGTGCGAAAGTGGTTGCAACTGTGAGATTGAACAAGATTTACACTTGCATTTCCATTGTAACAATTGCAACGAAACTGTGTGTCTTACGGAACATAAAATTCCTCAAATTAAAGTACCTGATGGCTTTGTTTCAGAGAATGTAAACCTAGTCGTAAAAGGAATATGCGATAAATGCAGTGGTCAATAAATGCACTTCTGTTGCACTATTAATTGAACTACTTTTAATGAAATTTAAAGGATATGAGGTTTAATATTAAAATACCAAAACATTTAAAACAGGCATATAGTAAAGAGTTAGAGTTATACCGCAATAACTTAGAAATGGAAGAATTTGCTATTGCTTGGTATCACTTAGAAAGAAGTCACATTATAGGTCAATCGTATCCAATGGAGCATACCTATTCACATTGGTTAATGTTGAAGCTTGGGTTGATGCAAAAGAATACTAAAGAAGTATTTGGTCAAATAATTAGATTAATCGTTGGTGGTTGGAAGTCGTTTATTAATCACGTGCCACTAGGTAATACAGGAGGTTCAAATGTGCCACCATTAAAACCTATGCCTATGCCAAATGACATAATTAACTTATTCAATATCAAATGAAAAAGAAAAAAGTGAACTTAAGAGACATAGACGCGCAGAAACATTCTGGTGAGCACAGTCACGATGATGGACACAATCACAGCAGTCCAGAAAGTGTTTCAAAATTCAAGACGTATATACCTGCAATTTTCAGCTTTGTAATGCTTATGATAGGTATTGCAGTTGATTATTTTGACGCCTTACCATTTTTCAAAGGATGGGTGAGAATTGTATGGTATACAGTGGCGTATATTCCTGTTGGCTTTCCAGTAATTAAAGAAGGCTGGAACAGTATTAAGAATGGAGATTTCTTTACGGAATTCTTCTTAATGTCAATTGCGACTTTGGGTGCATTTGCGATAGGCGAGTATCCAGAAGGTGTGGCTGTGATGCTATTCTATGCTGTAGGTGAACTGTTTCAACAAGCAGCGGTTAACCGAGCAAAAGGAAATATCAAGGCATTACTTGATGTGCGCCCTAATGAGGCTTTGGTTTTTCGTAATGGTGATTTTATTTCTGTGAATCCTGAGACTGTAGACATAGGCGAAAAAATTCAAGTACGCGTAGGAGAAAAAGTGCCTCTTGATGGAATATTGCTTTCAGAGAAGGGTTCATTTAATACCGCTGCCCTTACCGGAGAAAGTAAACCAGATACCGTCCAGAAAGGAGCATCCGTATTTGCAGGAAGTATCAATCTTGATGGAGTTATTGAGGTAGAAGCGACAAAGGAGTTTAAGGACAGTTCTATTGCACGTATCCTAGATATGGTACAGAATGCAACAGCTCGTAAATCTAAAACTGAATTATTCATTAGGAAATTTGCTCGTGTTTATACGCCTATTGTAGTTTTCTTAGCGATAGGTCTCACATTACTTCCTTACTTTTTTGTAGATGATTACGTTTTTAGAGATTGGTTATATCGAGCTTTAATCTTTCTTGTAATCTCTTGTCCTTGTGCATTGGTAATCTCTATTCCGCTGGGATATTTTGGTGGATTGGGAGCAGCATCTCGTAATGGAATTTTATTCAAGGGAGCTTCTTTTCTAGACGCAATGACCCAAGTTAATACCGTTGTGATGGATAAAACTGGAACGGTAACTAAAGGTGTGTTCAAAATAAAGGAAGTTATAAGTGATTCCGCTTTCGCGAAAGCAGAATTTATGAAATACTTAATGGCAATGGAAGAGAAATCTACTCATCCCATTGCTAAAGCCATAATGGAATACAAAGCCGAAGGTGCCGACTATGATGCAACCGAAGTAACTGAAATCGCAGGAAAAGGATTGAAAGGAACCGTAAACGGGAAAACTGTGCTGGTAGGAAGCAAAGCTTTAATGACTTCAAATACTATAGACGTTCCATCAGAAACTGATAGTATTGTTGAATCCGTAGTGATGGTCGGAATTGACGGTAAATTTGCTGGTTATGTAACCATTGCAGATGAGTTGAAAGAGGATGCTCATCAAGCCATTAAAGAAATACGTGCGTCAGGTATTACTAAAATTATTATGCTATCGGGCGATAAAGATTCCATTACTCAGCAAGTAGCCAAAGAATTAGGTATTGATTGGGCAAAAGGTGGTTTGTTGCCAGAAGATAAACTTAACGAAGTAGAAAAACTCAAAGCACAACCAGATACAACAGTCGCTTTTATAGGCGATGGTATCAACGATGCACCAGTTTTGGCAACAAGTGATGTTGGTATGGCAATGGGTGGTCTAGGAAGTGACGTCGCTATAGAAACTGCAGATGTTATTATTCAAAATGACCAACCTTCAAAGATTGCACGTTCTATAAAAATAGGACGTTCTACCAGAAGTATCGTTTGGCAAAATATTGTTTTAGCATTTGGTGTAAAAATCATAGTTCTCATTTTAGGAGCTGGTGGTCTTGCCACAATGTGGGAAGCTGTTTTTGCAGATGTTGGTGTTGCCTTGCTTGCTATTTTAAATGCTGTTAGATTACAGAAGATGAAGTGGGAATGATATGAATTGTGATCACTTCTCATAAATACTCATCTCCTCATCAAAAATCGGACTGTCTACCGCAAGAAAATCCAGTACACTATGAAAAACGTTGTGCTGTGAGTGGTCTTGGTCTGTTTTAAGAGCTCTGGAACCGCCGGACTGCCAAACTATGAAAGGTATGTCTAATTGCTCTTTGGGTGCAAGGCTCGCCGGTATGCCGTGCATATAGAGGTTATTCTCTCCCAAAGACTCGCCGTGGTCTGAGATAAATAACATAGCAGATTGATACTCTTCAAGAGTCTGTAGGCGTGAGATGACGTTTGCAAGAAGGTAATCGGTATAGAGGATGGTGTTGTCATAGGCATTTATCAATTCTTGCTCAGTACAGTCGGCAAGTTCTACGCTTTTACACACTGGTGTAAAGTTTTCAAAAGCTTTAGGGTACTTTTTATAGTAAGTAGGTCCGTGACTGGTACTGGTATGCAGTACAATCAAGATTTTATCTTTTGTGCTGGTAATTATCTCATTCTCCAAATCATTGAGTAAAATCTCATCATAATCACAAATGCCACTATCACAATCAGTTCTAAGTTTTTGTTTGTTCTGGAAATTTGGTACAGTTACCTCTGGCTCTCCCCAGTTGGTTGTTTTCCATATCACATCAACACCGTTTCTGTACAAGTAATTAGGCAGTATTTCATAGAGCTTATTTGTGTTTTTATGTTCTAAAATACATTTGAGACCAGCCGTGGTATAAGTTGCACAAGATTGGGTTGTAAAATTATGTAGATTATCTATCTTGGATAGTAAAGGATTGGTCTCTTTACCATAACCATAGAGAGAAAAATTACTACTGCGTGCAGACTCTCCTATAACGAGCACTACTACAGACTTCGATGTGTTTTTAATCTTCGCATCTGGCAGTACGAGTTGCTTCTGGTTGCTCTTGTTTTTATGATTATAAAACCGCACGGTATTAACCACGTAGGACCACGGCATAACAAGACCACCCAAGGTTTTTGAATTTTTATCTACCCATAACCAGTTGGGCGAGTTTGCATAAGCAATGGTAAGTAATACAACAAGCGTCAAAAAAATGTGAATACAAAAGCGTTTTACAGACACATAGACAATTCCTATTTTGAAGAGGAAAAAGCTGGGTAAAACACCCAATAAAAAAAGGTATACAACTAACCCAATAGACATAAAAGCACTCGACTCTTCGTAGTTAGTGTTTACCACGTTGCCTATCATACTCCTGTCTAAAATAACACCATAGGTATTTATAAAGTAAATCGCGATAGCATTAATTATAAAAAACAGCGCAATGATCCCTTTACCTACCTTGCGAAGTACATATAAGCCTATATAAAAAACAAGCGCATTTAATAATAGCGCGCATAAAATGAGGCTTATTAAGAGTATAAAGCCATTTGCATTTAAAATGTCTAGACGAGAATTTACAAAGATGTAAAAGGGATAATGATAGAGCAAAACATTAATTGCACTGAATAAAAGCGCAAACAAAGGAAGTTTTATTTTTATATTTTTTAGAATGGGTGCGACCAAAATTAGGCAGATCAATGAGTTTAAACACTCTTTTTATCCCACCAATAATACATCTCAATTCTTAAGTAATTATTAAGCAGATTATCTTAAAACTTTAAATTCCCTTAAGAATCTCACGCTACATTTATTCTCTTAACTTTGTTATTATGAAATATCTAATTGCCGAAGATGAAAAGGAATTGCAACAATCCATTGCGACCTATCTAAGTCGTGAGGCAAATGTATGTGAGACCGCATCAGATTATCGGGAAGCATCTGAAAAACTGGAATTATACGATTATGATATCGTCGTGCTTGATATTAACCTCATTACAGGTAGTGGTCTTGAATTACTCAGAAAGCTAAAGGAGCAAAATAAGAAATGTGGCGTTATCATCATCTCTGCAAATAGCTCTTTAGATGATAAACTTGAAGGTCTAGATCTAGGTGCAGATGATTACATTACAAAACCCTTCCACCTTGCAGAGCTCAACTCTCGTATAAAAGCGGTTTTGAGACGTGGGCAGTTTGGAGGGAATGACTCGATCACATTTGAAGAGATACGATTAGACACCTTAGCACGTAGCGCTTATGTAAATGATAAGCCTATCACGCTTACGCGAAAGGAATATGACCTACTCTTATTTTTTATCACAAACCAAGGTCGCGTTCTTTCTAAAGCAATCATTGCAGAGCATCTTTGGGGCGATGATAGTGATTTGCTCGATAATTTTGATTTTATTTACGTACACATCAATAACCTGAGAAAGAAGCTCACTAAAGCAGGAGCAAAATATATACAGACCGCCTATGGTAGCGGTTATAAATTTATAGCAGATTAAAACAAAACCTCAAAATAAAACAAGACTACTCAATAAAGCTTCCAAAACTTTCTTGTGGACGAGCATTGTACTTTTATTAATCTCCGGTGTAATACTATTTATATACACTAAGCTATTGCTTAATAATGAGATTGAAGAAGAACTCTACTCTAACAAAGCCCGTCTGGAAAAATTACTTGAAGAAGATATATCTATCAAAGGAGTTCCGCCAATAATGGAGGTAGAACAAGTGCTCAAACCTGAAAAATTAAAAGTAAGTGATACCTTAATTTTTGATCCTTCACAAAATGAGATAGAACTCTTTAGAC
Organism: uncultured Nonlabens sp.; assembly: GCF_947495285.1. Classification (GTDB taxonomy): domain Bacteria; phylum Bacteroidota; class Bacteroidia; order Flavobacteriales; family Flavobacteriaceae; genus Nonlabens. The sequence goes on from NZ_CANLXZ010000021.1 coordinate 34,963, forward strand.
AGCTCTCAGAAACTCAGGAGATAAACGGAAACTATTATCGTGTGACTGTAAGGACGATGGTTATCGAGAGTGAGGATATACTATTTGCCATTGTATTTACTTTTGTAGGCATAGTATTTTTAGCTTTCATCTTCTTATTTTTCCTGAATAAATCGAGAAACAAAAAATTGTGGGAACCATTTTTTATTAATCTGGATAGGTTAAAGAACTTCTCTCTTAAATCTAATAAATCATTAAATTTTGAAGATTCTGAAATACTCGAGTTTCACGAGTTGTCCACAGAGCTAGAATTACTTACTTCAAAAATCCAGATAGACTACCGTAATTTAAAACAGTTTACAGAAGATGTGTCCCACGAGATGCAAACCCCACTTGCGATTATGCAAGCAAAGATAGATACAGTAATTAATGACGAGAGCACTAGTGAATCGCAATTTGTAAAATTTTCTTCCCTACAAGAAGATATACAACGATTAAAACAACTCAACAAAAAACTTATTCTATTAGCAAAAATTGATAACAATCAATTTGTAAATACCGAGAAGCTCAACATAAACAATGTATTTCAGGACGCTATCGAAAACCTAAAAGAACTTACAACTACAGAAATTAATTTTATTGATGGCAATACCATTAATGTAAAAATGGATAAGTCACTTGCAGTAGTCCTGTGCAACAACTTGTTGTCTAACGCAATTAAACATACTGCATCTAGAAATCCTATAACCGTAAGGATCAACAACAATGTAGCATTTGTTGAGAATAAAGGCGCCGTAGCACTCGCACGTCCAGATCAAATTTTTGAACGTTTTTATAAAGAAAGTAAGAAAGATGAATCTACAGGATTGGGACTTTCTATTGTAAAAAAGATTTGTGACTATTATGGTTTTGTGCCTTCATACCGCTTTCGCGAAAGCGAAAAACTACACATTTTCCAGATAGATTTTAACACTCAGCTTTAGGCAATACTTAGATTGTCTTCAAATTCTCTTTAGAAGTAGTAGCTACGTTTGTCAAAAATATAGCTGATGAATCTATTTAAAAAGAACCTTTTTTTCTTTTCCCTTTTACTCTTAATCTCATCTATTGTCGAGGCTCAAAACACGATTACTATAACTGGTCAGGTTTTAGAGCAAAGCACACAACAATCATTACCATTTGTAACGGTTGCGGTAAATGAAGCACAGACCAGTAAGACGATTACCGGCACCGTGACAGATGATACTGGGATTTTTACCATAACTGAGTTACCTACGGGCAATTATGTTATAGAGATATCATATATAGGTTTTGAGACTTTTCAGAAGAAAATCACAGCAGGTGGTCTCAACTCTATATTTGACCTTGGAAAAATTGAACTTAAAGAATCTGCCGAAGCTCTGGACGAAATCTCTATAATTGCCGAAAGAGCCACAGTAGCATCAGACCTAGACAAGAAAACATTTAGTCTTGATGATAACGTAGCACAATCTGGTGGCTCTGTACTTGACGCTATGAAAACAATGCCCGGTGTTGCATTTGACCAAGAAGGTAAGGTTGTTTTGCGTGGTAGCGATAAGGTTGTTGTGCTTATAGATGGGAAACAGTCTAGCCTTACAGGCTTTGGTAATCAAAAAGGACTTTCTAATATTCCCGCCGCAAATATTGAGCGTATTGAGATTATCAACAACCCGTCTGCCAAATATGATGCAAATGGTTTTGCTGGCATCGTAAATATCATTTACAAAAAAGAAAAGCAAACAGGTTTTAACGGCGATATAGGGTTGTCCTTTGGCCTTGGAGCTTTATCAAAGCGCAAGGAAGATACACCTACAGATTTCGGGAGTTTTTCAGTAAACCCTAAATTGATACCTAGCGTTAACCTTAATTATAGAACTAAGAAATTAAATTACTTTCTTCAGACAGAATTTATCGTGCAAGAGGCGTTGCCTAATAATGAATTTACGACACGTTTTTATGATGATGGCAGGACTATTATTTCACAAGTGCCAGAGAATCGCCGTCAGTTTCGCAGTATCATTACTGGTGGTGTAGATTATGAAATCAGTGAGAAGGATAATATTACCTTTTCCGGAATGTACGATCGTGAGAAGCATATAGATACTTCTCAAGTGGCATTTATAAATCTAAATAATAACATACGTAATAGGCTGTACACTTGGAAAGAAGAAGAGATAACAAGTTTTATAAACGCGTCTGTGGCCTATAAGCACGATTTTGCGCAAGCGGGACACTCACTATCTGCAAATGCTCAGTATACCAGAGGCCTAGAGGATGAAAGTTATTTTTTAAATGATAGCTCTGCCGTGCGAGTAGGTCGCGATATGACTAACATTAGAGCAATTGAACACACCACGAGTCTTTCTACAGATTATGCCAGAGCTTTAAGCAGTGGACGTATGGAAATAGGTGCCAAGGCACGCTTTAGACGCTTGCCTGTAGATTATACCATTATGCGAGGCAATGAATCTATCATATATCCAAATTTAGGAGACTTCTCAAAATGGAGCGAGAACCTATATGCAGTCTATGGAAATTATGTTCTGGAAAAAGAACGTTATGATATAGAGGCAGGTTTGCGAGCAGAACAAACTGAGGTATCTTATGAGCTCGATCCAGATAACATCTATTATGACACAAACGATAACTATGATTACTTTGAGCTGTTTCCTAGCGTGCGATTTACCTATAAGTTGAACGATAGAAATAAACTTTCAGCATTTTATAACCGCCGTGTAGATAGACCAGGAGAGCCAGAACTACGTATTTTCCCTAAATATGACGACCCAGAATTATTAAAAGTGGGCAACCCTTATTTACGACCTCAGTTTACCAATAGTGTAGAAGTTGCACATCGATACAGTTGGGGTTCTGGTTCATTATTTTCTGCGGTGTATCATCGTGAGATTAATGGAGCGTACCAGCGCATTTTTAGTATAGACGACAGCAATCCAGATTATGATATTGTAAACAGGATTTATCAAAATACGGGACACAGCACAAATACCGGTTTTGAAATACTGTATAGCCAGGATATTGCAGACTACTGGAAGCTTACCTCAAGTATAAACTTATACCGCAATGTTATAGACGCATTTACTGGTACTTTATTGTTTCCGTTTGAACGCTCATTTATAATAGAAAATACGACAGATGAAGCTGGAGACTTTAAGATTACAAACACGTTTACGCTACCTTGGGAACTCGAGGCTCAGATTACTGGTCTTTGGTACAGCGCTCGCAATATTCCGCAGGGAGAAGAACTTTCTAGGTCGTCCATAGATGTAGGGTTTAAAAAGAGTATTTGGGATAAAAAGGGAACCATAACCCTTTCTGCTACTGACCTATTTAATCGTTTTGGCCTGCGCCAGCGCATTAATGGGCAGGATTTTAGGGCACTCTATGAAAATTATTATGAAACCCAGATTATAAGAGCTGGGATCAATTATAAATTTTAGTGTGAGGTACGCTTTCGCGAAAGCTTAAAAACAACTTAAAATTTTCTTTAGAATATGTTTTTAGATTTAGATAACTTAATTAAAACCTGTCAGGGCTTATAGGCAAAACTACATTTTAGGTCAGAACATCTATTATTTGGATTAGCCATCATTTATGGGTAATAACCTAAATGAAAGTCCTGTAAAGGAAGGATCATCTTTGTGGTGACACGACGCACATCATCCTTCCTTTGTCAGGCACAACCTTAACAAATTCAAAGCTTTAAGATTGCCTTAGAATTTGAAACTACATTTAATATCATATTAATAAATGAGCTTTACAATGGATACAAAAGTTTTAAATAAGGTAGCAGAAATTACTGCGCTCTTCTGGGTTATGAAAATCATAGCCACTACGCTAGGCGAGACATTAGGAGATTTTATTGCGCAAACGTTGGGCTTGGGTTATACCGTCGGTATTTTCATTACGCTTGCATTTTTTGTAGTTGTTTTGGCCATCCAGTTATTTGCAAAAAAGTACGTCCCACTATATTTCTGGCTCGTTATTATTGCAACAACAACACTAGGAACGGAAATTTCTGACTTTATGGATAGAAGTCTAGGTTTAGGCTATACCTATGGTAGCTTGATTCTCGTCGTAGGACTTATTGGAACACTAGCATTGTGGTATGCTAAATTTAAAAACTTACAGGTGCATCCCATATTTAAGAGAAACAAGGAGATCTTCTTTTGGACTGCTGTGTTATTTTCAAATAGTTTAGGTACCGCCTTTGGAGACTATCTAGGCGATGTTGCGGGATTAAGTTATTTAGTGGGTGCGCTGGTCACGGCTTCTATCATTACTCTGGTTATCGTACTGCATTATTTTACTAAACTTAATCAGATAGCTCTGTTTTGGATTGCCTTCGTGTTTACGAGACCATTTGGTGCAACCTTTGGCGATTTTCTAACTAAACCTTTGGATAAAGGTGGACTGGACTTGGGTACTTTACCAGCAAGTATCATTTCTATTGTGCTGATGTCCATACTGATATACATTTCTCATAAACAGCATAAAATTAAAAATATACATCCTGTACTTTAGATTCTCTTCAAAATATCTTTAGAATCACAGCTTACATTTATCCTATAACTTTTAAAAAAAATATATTATGAAAAAAGCAATAATAGGAATAGGTCTCGTCTTTGTAGCCGTGGCAGCGCTGGCTTTTACCACCGCGACTAAAGACAAAGCGCCACAAGCGGTTAAGGACGCTTTCGCGAAAAAGTTCCCCACAGCAAAAAAAGTGGATTGGGAGAAGGAAAATGATAAAGAATGGGAAGCCGAATTCGAACTCGACAAGGTGGAATATTCTGCAAATTTCTTAGAAGATGGCACGTGGCAAGAAACAGAACACGAGCTTGAAATTTCTGAAGTACCACAAAATGTACTGAATGCGTTAAAGTCCAACTTCCCAAATTACGAACTCGAAGAAGCAGAGATGGCAGAAACTCTAGCTGGTATTCTTTATGAATTTGAGATTGAAAAAGGCAAAGAAGAGCTGGAAATTGCCATAGATGCAAATGGAAAAGTGGTTAAGCAATCATCGAAAGAAGATGAAGATGACGATGAGGATGAAGGTGATGATTAATGGTAGCGTTAGTTAAGTAGTTGATTGGTTAGTTTAAAATGCCTTGAACTTTTTAGTTCTGGGCATTTTTTGATTTAAACCAATCTATCTGCTCCTGCACACCTTCTTCAAGATTTACACTTGGTTTGTAATTTAATAGCCTTTGAGCCTTATCAATCACTGCTTTTGTGCGCAATTGGTCGCCACTACGAGCAGGTTTCATAATAATTTTAATTTCTGTATCGAGAAGTTTCTCTACAGCTTTGATCCCTTGTGCTGTAGTATATTCTTTATCTGTGCCCAAATTAATAACTTGTCCATCGACTTGTCCTTCTCCACCTATTACGCTCACGATACCATCTATTATATCTCTTATGTGGGTAAAACTACGTTTATGCTCTAGGCTTCCTTCAAAAAGGGGAAACGATCTCTCGTTTAAAGCACAGTCTATTAACTGGCTAAACATTTTATCAGGACGTTCTCTTGAACCATAAACTGAATATAATCGCAAAGAACAAGCAGGAAAATTGCCTAATCGAGACTGTGACATTACAATTTGCTCAGCAGCGAGTTTTGTCACACCATAATTTGAAATAGGTTTTGCCATTTGCTCTTCATCACAATAAACATCTATCCCATAAATGGAAGATGTACCTATGTTTACAAAAAGTTTAAGATCAAGATATTGACTGGCAAAATCTGCGAGGTTATGGGTGGCAATGACGTTATTAGATAAATAATCCTCAAAGGTGGATGAACTCGCAATACCAGGTTGTGCAGCACAATGAAAAATGTAATCTAAATCTGCGGGCAATGCCATCACAAGATGTTCTACCCTTAAATCGCGTTCTATGGTCTGAACACCTAGCGTTTTTAAAGTATGAGCATTCTCTCTTTTAAGATTTACGTCATAGTAACTGGAAAAATTATCTAACCCTATCACTTCGTGTCCCATTTTATGCAACCTCTCTGCTAAATGAGATCCTATAAATCCTGCAATACCAGTAACTAATATTTTCATCTTTCCTGTAAGTGAATTTTTTAATTTGATGTGGTCAAAGCACGTGCTACCTAGCTAATCGATCGCATATTACATTCTGATTCTAAAGGAAACTTAAAGATGTGCTTTTGGATAGCTCCACTTCAACTTAAAATTTGCTTTAGATTCTCTTACTACTCTTGTAATCTGAATAACCAGTACGCAACCCTAGAATGACCCAATCATTAACGATTATTGTTCCTGTTTACAATGAGCAAGACAACCTAAAAAGAGTTGAAAAAGAACTTTTAGAATACATAGAAATTGCTAAAATCCCTACATCAGTTCTTCTGGTAAATGATGGTTCAAAAGACGATAGCCTAAACATTATCAAAGAGATATGCCATTCAAACTCATCATTTCACTATCTCAACTTTGATAAAAATTATGGATTGAGTGCTGCGATAAAAGCAGGTTTTGACCACGCAACCACATCGCTTGTGGGATATATAGACTCAGACTTACAGACAGATCCCAAGGAATTTGACCTATTACTTGCACATATAGGTAAGGCAGATTTAGTTACAGGCGTTCGGTCTAAACGTAAGGATAGCTTTGTAAAGAATATGTCTTCAAAAATTGCAAACGGTATACGTCGCAGTTTTACCCACGATGGTATGGATGACACAGGTTGCCCGCTCAAGATTATTAAAACAGAGTATGCTAAGCGTATTCCTATGTTCAAAGGATTGCACCGCTTTCTACCAGCTATGATTTTGTTACAGAACGGTACGATTAAGCAAGTTCCTGTAAGCCACTTTGAACGTATCGCAGGCACGGCAAATTTTGGTGTGTGGAATAGATTGATAGGGCCGTTAATGGACTGCTTTGCTTATCTGTGGATGAAGAAAAAATACATCAACTATAAGGTAGCAGATAAGGGATGAGCACTTGGTTAATATATGCCATAGGCTTTACTGCCCAAATCCTATTTTCTGGACGCTCTATTTTACAATGGATCATTTCAGAAAAGAATAAGCGTGTTCTCACGCCGGTTCTTTTTTGGCAACTCAGCCTCATTGCATCATTTCTATTATTTGTTTACGGCTACTTACGCAATGACTTTGCCATAATGCTAGGTCAAACTCTTACGTATTTCATCTACATACGCAATATGCACTTGCAAGGGCAATGGACTAAATTTCCAAAAATCCTGCGCTGGTTTCTTTATCTATTTCCTTTTATCATACTATACATAGGCTATAACAATCAGGTATATGATAGAGTCCTATTATTTCAGAATGATGATATCCCATTCTGGTTATTGATGCTCGGTATCGTCGCTCAAGTAATATTTACGCTACGATTTGTCTATCAATGGTTCTATTCAGAAAAACGAAAGGAATCGTCGCTGCCTATGGGATTTTGGGTGCTCAGCCTTACAGGATCAATACTTATCCTTAGTTATGCGCTGTTGAGGCGAGATCCCGTGTTGCTAGTGGGTCACGCACTGGGTTCATTTCTCTACATACGCAACATCATCATTTTAAAAAAACAGCTATGAGATCTTACATTGAGAAATACCCTTATGTAACAATCCTTGTAATGTGGTGGTTCATATTCCTATCTCATTTAGGAACATTATATCCTAATATAATGGAGGCACGCAATTTTGTGACCGCACGAGAAATGCTCACACAAGGCAACTGGATGCTTACTACTATGGATGGTTTGCCACGTTATGAAAAGCCACCCTTACCTACGTGGCTCACAGCATTTTCAGGAGAATTATTTGGAATGGAAAACATCGCTGCCCTTCGTTTTCCCGCCGCACTCATTACCCTAGCACTCTTGTTTTTTATGCATACGCTTTCGCGAAAGCTTACTCAAAACAAAACCTATGCACTCATCACAACCCTTGTCTTGGGAACATCTTTCTATATCATATTTGCAGGGCGCAATGCGACTTGGGATATCTATGCACACGCTTTTATGTTTATGGGTATCTATTTCCTATATAATTTTTTTAAAAATACCAGACAAGCTTATAAAAATGCAATACTAGCAGGACTTTTTATAGGATTGTCATTTATGTCCAAAGGACCAGTTTCACACTATGCGCTTTTATTGCCCTTTTTAATTGCGTATGGGGTCGTCTATAAATTTTCAGGATTCAGAAAAAAATGGTTGCCATTAATCGCGATGCTTGTTATTATAATTGCGCTATCGTCTTGGTGGGGAATATACATCTATATGATGGATACCGCAGATGCCACACGCATCGCTACCAAAGAATCTAGCAGATGGATAGGCTACGAACTAAAACCCTTTTACTACTACTGGAGCTTTTTTACACAATCTGGTGTTTGGACAATTCCTGCATTTATCTGTTTGTTGTATCCGTATTTAAAGAACAAAGTTTCAAACTTGAAGGCATATCAGTTTGCGCTACTCTGGACTGTTGTGGCCGTAATATTACTATCCTTAATACCGACTAAAAAATCACGCTATCTATTGCCTGTTCTTATACCACTTGCGATGACGGTAGGTTTTTACATTCAATACCTTTTTAAAAATTTTGACACCACCACGAGTAAATGGGAGAAATGGCCAGTCTACTTTAATTACGGCTTGATTGGGACGATTGGCCTGATATTTCCTGTAGGAGCTTATCTGTATTTTGGTAATAAGCTTGATGGTTATTATTTGTTCTACATTTTATCATCTATTGCCTTATTTGGAACTGGCATTTTTATCTGGCACCATTTGAGTGTTCAGAAGTTTCCGCTGGTTTTTTATGGAACCGTTGCCTTTGTAATGTTTACAATTAACCTAGGCTTCCCATTATCCAATGCCTTATTAGGCAATCCTGATTACAAAGCAATTTCAAAATTAAATGATAGCCCAATTCCTGTTTATGTACTAGATGGAATGGCACCAGAACTAGTTTGGGATTATGGTAAGATTTCTGAGAGAAGGAGTGAAAATCAATTGGCGTCTAACGCCAGCAGTCAGCCTTTTGGAGTAATAACCTATCACACCAAAGAGAAGAATAAACTCGATTTCTTAAAAAAGGAATTTGATATTCTGAGCGTGGAGACCTTTGACCTAAACCCAATTGATATCTCCAGGCGGGCATATAAAAACAGGCTTAAGGCAGATTATTATATCGTCCAGCGCAAGCCTTGATCACTTTAGATTTCCTTTAGATTTTCTTCAAATTTCAAAAAGATTTCTGTCACATCTTTGAATCAACTTAAAAAACAAACTGCATATAGATACACATTTACTTTAATCAATAATCACGAACTGAATGTATATCCATTTGCCAAAATTAAAATCTCAGATTGTAGCTGCTACAATCGCCTTTGCACTTCTCTTTACTCAATTTGCCGTCGCTCAAGATACTAGCGAGACAAAACCGCAAGTGGGCACCACACAGAAAGTGGGCGATGTTATCTTATTCGCACTTCCAGCGGCTACGCTAGGAACAAGTTTCCTGATTGGAGATGAAAAAGGAGCGTGGCAATTTACTAAGGGATTACTACTCACTACAGGAGTGACCTATGGTCTTAAATTGGGAATCAATAAACAGCGCCCAGATATGAGTAATGATAACTCATTCCCATCTGGGCATACCTCTACAGTTTTTCATAGTGCAGGATATGTACATAGACGGTACGGTTTTAAATATGCGATTCCAGCGTACGCATTAGCAGGTTTTACTGCTGCTAGTAGGATAGACTCAAAAAAGCACGATATACTAGATGTTGTCGCTGGTGCTGCCATAGGTCTGGGCAGTAATTTACTCTTTACCACAGAATACCAACAGGAACATATGGAGCTTACCTACAGCAATTTTGAAGGGAATCATATGATTGGGTTTAAATACAAATTTTAAGAAGAAAGATATGTTCAGAAAAATTGTAATAGTCCTAGGCCTGATATTTTTCCCTCTCGCAATTAATGCCCAAGAGGATATAGACTCTCCGGCAGAAATACGAATGGAAACCGCTATTGAAAAAGCTGGAGATATAGGACAATTTGTTCCTATGGCAGCATCCATAACATTATTGCTAGTTAATGGAGATAAGGAAGGTGGATGGCAATATCTAAAAGGGTTCGGTGCAAATATGGGAGCCACCTACGCCTTAAAGTATGCAATAAATAAACCTCGACCAGATGGAGCAACAGATGGTCACGCATTTCCATCAGGCCATACATCATTTGCATTTCAGGGCGCGTCCTTTATCCAAAGGCGATATGGTTGGGGATATGGAATACCAGCCTACGCCATAGCAGGCTTTGTGGCATACAGCCGTGTTGAGGGTTTGAACGACAGACACGATTGGTATGATGTGACCGCAGGAGCCATTGTTGGAATCGCAAGTACTTATCTATTTACAACACCATATCAACGCGATCATTTTGAGCTTAGCTATTCATCGGCAAATGATACGCACCAAATAGGATTGACCTTTAAATTTTAAAGAAAGAGAAACTTTATGGTTTATAAAATAAACAGTAATAGTAACAGAATTCTATTTATTAAACAAGACGGTAAGATTAGCACTTTCGCCTGCAATCGTAGTTCTTCATCTGAATTTGCTGGAATAGTCTTCTCACCATCTGGAGAAACCTTATTTGCAAACATACAGGAGAATGGTCATACGCTTGCCATTACAGGTCCTTGGAACGCAATAATTTAAATATCAAACTATATTAAAATGGCTTTACAAAGAGAATTTAAAACACAAGGAGATTTCTTATTTAGAAACAGAAGTTATTTACCATTATTATTCTTAGCCACTGGCTTAGGGGTGTTTATTTATGGAGAATATATAGAACCATTCCACATTGAAGAAGGTGTAGATTATTATGAATTTATCTGTTTAGGCTTAAGCCTGATTGGTTTGTTCATAAGAGTTCATACAGTGGGACATTCTGCCAAAAATACTTCTGGTAGAAATACAAAAAAAGGTCAAATAGCAGATGAAATTAATACAACTGGGATGTATTCTTTGTTGCGTCATCCTTTGTACTTAGGCAACTTTTTTATGTGGTTGGGAGTAGCTATGCTCGCTGAAAACCTTTGGTTTACAATTGCTTTTATTTTACTCTACTGGCTATACTATGAACGTATAATGTATGCAGAGGAAAACTTCTTAATAGAAAAATTTGGAGATAGCTATCTAAACTGGGCGTCAAAAACACCGGCGTTTATTCCTGCATTTAAAAATTATACTAAGGCGAAATATCCCTTTTGTTTAAAAAAGGTACTTAAAAAAGAAAAAAATGGACTGGCTGCGATTTTCCTTTTGTTCTGGTTATTTGATTGGGTAGGTGCAGCTGTAGAAAATAGGTCTATCCAATTTGAAGTCAATTTCTGGTTTTATGCAGCCGTTGCAAGTACTGTTATATACCTCGTTCTTAAAATAATGAAAAAGAGAAATATGCTTAAAGAGTCAAATATTTAATCAATGAAAGGGACTTATATTTTATTGGTGTTAGTTTGTCTTTCACTAGTGGCAAATGCTCAAAGGAATAATAGCATCAAGGACTCAGTGAAGGTTCAGGCTAAATGGAAACAGTTTATTGTTCCAGCTGCATTAACGGGTACGGCGTTATTAATGACAAATAGCACTTTCGAAACAAATCTACAGGATCGTTTAGGAGGCAACACAACTACTTCAATAGATGATTACACTAGGTTTGCACCTGCGGCTCAAATGTATATTGCAGATATTGCAGGAGTACCGTCTAGGAGTCATTGGTTTGACCAAACCAAAAATTTAGGCATTTCATTGCTGCTTACTGATTTAGTTACTACGAGATTAAAACGAAGTATAGATAAGGAACGTCCGAGTGGAGCAAATAATAATGCATTCCCTTCAGCCCATAGCGCATACGCATTTACCACGGCAACTGTTTTGTATGAGGAGTTTAAGGATTCTAGTCCACTATTAGCTTATAGCGGTTATGGATTTGCCATAGCGACTGCTAGCTTAAGAGTAGTAAAAGATGCCCACTACGTTTCTGATGTTCTGTTGGGCGCTGGAATTGGGATCGCCATCGTAAAGGTCGTCTATTTGTTAGATCGCTATTTTGCTTGGAACCCATTTTTAAAAAATGAGAACATAGTAATTGCACCTATGGCAGGAAACAATGTTTATGGCCTTACTGGAGTTATAAAATTTTAGAGTGATGAATTTAGAAATAATAGAGAAAGTACGGGAATACTGCAAAAATATAATGGATCATAGTAGATGTAAACGCTTACAGTTCCATAATTGGCAACACACAAAAGACGTTGTCCAGAATGCTGAATATATAGCCAAAAACGAAAATCTATCTGAAGAGACGATTGAGGAGTTAATCATTTCATCATATTTCCACGACTTGGGAAATGCAGAAGGAGCAGCCGGTCACGAAAAGCTTAGTTGCGAGTTCGCTCAAGAATTCCTCACTAAAATAGGGTATGATGACCAACGTATTATAAATATTATCTACAATATAAGAGCAACAGAAATGCCACAGCAACCAGAGACTATTTCTCAAAAAGTAATCTGCGACGCAGACTTGGCTCATTTAGGCAAAACGAACTTCCTAACTAAGAACAGTAATCTTCGTAAAGAATGGGAAATGCATAGTGATATAACTTTTACAGATGAACAATGGGTCGCTATGAATTTGAGTTTTTTATCAAATCATTGTTTCCATACTGATTTTGCGAGGAAATACTACGAGAAGAATAAGCTGGAAAATATCCAAAAACTTAAATCCTATCAAACGGCTTAAATTCTAAGATTATTTAAGACGCTTGATCTTGAGATAATTAAGCTGATATCATCATTCAAAAAGTTCGAACTTTGTCCCGTTGAGTTCACAATTTTATATAAAACGCTTTGAACTAAATGTTTAAAGCGTTTTGTTTATTTACCTAAATCCTGTCATTAATCTTAATGGGTTCTAATTATGCAGATTAAAGGTTTGAACTATTTCTAGATATTCTATAATTCAAACTAAAACATCCGTTCTTCCAAAGCATTCTTCCATTTGTATAATACGTCTCGACTATCGTTATAATCGTGAATAATTTTACTGAAGTTTTCAGATTTAGTCTCTAAAAATGCTTGACGCCCGTTAGTCCTTATCAAATTCAGCTTTTCATTTATAAGTTTCAATTCTTTTTTAAATAGTAGAGTATCTTTATTGCAATGCCATACGTAAGTAGCCTCTTTTGTATCTAATGTTTCTAAAACGATATGGAATTTCTGTTCTCCAGTAAGAATAAAAACAAATGAAAATGGATGTAAAACATATCTAATTTTCAATACAGTATCATCGTGATGTTTTGCTAAATAATGAAGGTGTCTACTATGAAGATATTTGTTCTTGTTTAATATTGATTCAAGAGCAGTGTCATCTGAATTAACCAAATACGCTAAGTGATTTTCAATAGTTGAATTCTCTATTTTATTATCAAAAGCTTTTCTCCCTTTTATAAAATTATGCTCAATGAATTGAAATTTAACGCTTTCTATAATCTCCTTATTGATTTTGTCGATATCTTCAGAAGTAGCTAGCTGGGATACAATAGTATTCTTATCAGTTTCTATTTGTATATGGACAGAAATGAATTTTGATTGTAATGTTTTGGAGAAATAAGGTTTTAGTACTTCAAATTCTGGTTGGATTTCTTCGTTTTCTATTTCAAATTGAATAGCCTCTTTTGATGGTATGTATTTATAAGAAAAACAAACCAGTCCGTAGTGAAAATCTAAATCATTGATTGCTACACGAATTGTCTTGTTTATAATGCTTGTTTTTTGATCGTTATTTGTTGAGCTTTCAAAATCTTCAAAAAGTGTGGCTTGGCGATCTAAATTTCTGTAATAGGTATTTCGTTTTAGGAATAGCTTATTTAAATATGGAATGTGTTTATCCCTGTAATCGTATGTAATAGGTTTTAATTCTGAACGTTGAACTCGTCCTATATATTGAATTAATTTCCCTTTAAAAGCAAATGGGTATACAAGAAATAAGCAAGAAATGTCTTTAATATCCGTGCCTTCTCCAAAATACTGCCCAGTTGTAATAATTGCTTGGTAATTTCCATCTTGAATACTTTTCCACTTTAAATTTTGTTCACTGGTACTATTTTTTCCCGATATCGCGATTACCTCATATTGGCTTTTCAAATATTGATATAAAACTTCAATATGCTCAACTCTTTCTGTTATGATGATTATTTTTCTTTCATTTTTTAATTCGGCATAGATATCTTTTAGAATGAGTTTATTTCTTTCTGAATCGTGAATTAAGACTTTAAAAAGTGTTTCAAAATGATCTGTTTTAGAATTAAAAGGAACTTCAAGATTTGTATCTCTAACCACGAGTCTTGCTTTTTTGAAGGTATCGATTTGATGAGGTTTGACTTCAGCAATAATATCGCCTAGATATAAAAACAGTAGTTTTTCATCATTATTTTTCCTAAAAGGAGTTGCAGTTAATCCATATTGGTAATAGGGCGACAATTGATGAATAACGTCTCTAAAGGACTTTGCAGGAATGTGATGGCATTCATCTATAAGAATAATTCCAAAAGTAGATTTTAATTCATCTTTATTCTCGTTTAATTTTTTTGTCAATGTTTGAATGAGAGCTACTGTAATTCGTTTTCCCACTTTAGTTTTTCCTTGACCTATAGAGCCTATTTCGCGTTTTGGATTGCCAAAAAATGTTTCTATTCTAGTAATCCATTGTTGCGCTATTTGTTTTCTATGAGTAATAATCAGTGCAGGTTGTTCTTTCTGCTCTATAATCTTTAAACCCATGATAGTTTTTCCAGCTCCTGGAGGCGCTACAATAATTCCAAAGTCCTTTTTTGAAGTTATAGAAAGTGGCTCGTGTTGATGACTCAGTAATTCAATAGAGGAAGAAAACGTAACATTAGGTAGTTTTTTTCTTTGGTCTGAAAAATTATAATCTATATTGTTCTCTTTACAAAATCGAATGAATCTACCTACGAAACCACTAGGGATTTCAACACTATTTTCTTTCTCTTCAATGAGATTAAAATAGCGTTCTGTTTTCCAAGTACTTTTACCCATCTTCTTTTTTACGATAAAATCAGAATTGTAAAAATTAAGTTGTTCTTTGAGGAAATCAATAATTCTAGGCTCTAATCCGTTTCGACTTAGAGTGACACAATTTGTCAATGATATTTGGAGTTTTCCCGAAGTAATGGTTTTGTTTGTAGCAATTACTCCTTTTCCTTCTTGAAGCTTATTGTAAATTTGGTTTAAGAGAGCGATAGGAACTCTTTGTATCTCTTTAATAAAATCCCACTGGTTTGTATAAGGTTCAAATGTTTCTGGATTTATAAAGCAAGAATTACCTTGTAGTATATTATTTCCTTGTAAGGGCAACGCAATAAGATTCCCTAAACCTTTACCTGATAAATAATCTTGATTAGGGAACAAACGGTCAAAACTAGTGTTCTTGTCAAAAACAGAAAAAATTTCGGCCTGCTCAAAAAGTGACAGTACAATTTTTCTACTTCTAATAGCAGGATAGGCTTGGTCAAAAAATATCCAAACGTGCGCCCCATTGCCTGAACGAGATTGCTCTACATAAGATGGTATTTCTTTTTCTTTTAAAACTTGTAATGCTTTTTGTGATTGTTTTTTCCAATCTCCTTTATCAAAATCTGCAACAATAAACCAAGAGGTATTATCCTTTAACAAGGGGTAAATTCCAATGGATTGCTCACCACTAAAATGTTTTGATAATTGGTAATCATTAAGCCGTAAATACGTTTTGTCAGTATAATCCTTAAAAGTACCACCGTGCTGTTTATGCAAGCGATACATATAAGGATCATAAGAATAAGCTGGCATATAACCGCTTTTAGTAGATTTTTCCCATCGCAATGCAAAAACATCTTCACGTCCTTTAAAAAGGGAGCTGAAAAGTGGTATTTGCTTAGGATTTGTCATTAGGTAATACGTTTATTTACATCGTAGATCTTAGATACAGTAGTACGTTTAAAAGTTTAAATGCTTTATTCTTCAGTATATTTTTTTTTGTAATTACGCTTTCGCGAAAGCGTAACTCGACGTACTATTTTAAAAGTCAATAGTCCATTTGCTGTCATTAAATAATCGCTTAACACCTTTAATATCTGTTATTAAGTCATCAAAAGAAGGACTTTCTCCATAAATCATTTGTTCTTGCATTATTTTATAATCTGCTTTCCATTCTGAAATTAAATTATCTGGTGGGATAGGATTAATAGCCTGCGGTTGATGTAATTTATAATCGACTCCACCTACCTTAGTAAACAGTATCCTATGCTTTACAATCGTTTCGTATAGTATTTTATTACTTATCGCTTTGCCTGCAAATTCAGTTTTACTAAGTTGATAAATGTCATATAGATGTCTACTTAATCTATCAACCCTAATTTTTTCTATTGGACGTTGAAATTCTTCGTGTAGTAAAAATATTTTTTCAAGAAAAGTTCTTTCAGGATTAACGCAAGGAATCTTAATTGCGTCTTCCACAAATAATGCATCAGGGAATTGCTCGTCTATCAGTGTTTTTATCTCCTTTAGGGTAAACGGTTCTTTAAGTGAGCGACAGCCTATTTCTATTTGGACGCGCGGCATTATATAGCCGGGTGAATTGATAATTGTGGGATAATACACTTCAATAATTCTAGGATCTTGGTCGCTGGAGATAGGTTCAATAATTTTAATAGCTAACTTCTCAAAATTTAATGCGGTAAGCTTTTGAATAAATTTTGGCAAAAATGCATACTCAAGATATTCGCTAGTTGCTTTTCTAAGTTTAGTTCGTTCTTTTTTAGAAAGTTCTCCCGAAAAACCCACAAAGTTTCTGTCTATTGCAAGATCTATATCTTCTGAAAAGCGATCTATTAACTTCCAAGCTTTACTTAATGAAGTTCCTCCTTTGAAAACAAGATAATTCCCTATCTCCATATCAAACAGGGTTTTCAAAACTAGATGTACCCACCAATCTTTTTCTACGGCATACGCAGGTATTCCAGTTTTGATTGAAGCCTGATTAAAGATTTCAATTCGATCTTTTTTCGGCAGCTCGGCGAAGTTAATTTTTGTCATTAAGGAATGCTTTACTCATTATTTTTTGAATCCAAACTGGAGCGAGGTCTAGATCGTGTATTAAATTTGTTTCAGATTCTTCTTTTAATAATTCTACTATTTTGAGTTCCTGCTCTTTAGTTACTTTTTCTTTTCCAATGGATCGTAAAGCCTGTATAACTAGACTACTTATTTTGCCTAAAGCTTTTAAGTTTTTTGGAGTGGTACGTTTCAATTTTATAATTTGTTTCCCTATTTTAATTTCTCTTGGAGCACCATCGGTTAAAAAGGTTAATTTTAAGGGTATTTGCTGACTGAGTCCCAAAGCGTGCAGAGCGTACACTCCTGTTGGCACTATTTTTATTTTATCTCTTTGTGCAATACCATAAGCGATTTCTTCTGCAGTTGGTAATAGCTCTCCGATGAGTTTATTTTTTTTCGGTCGTACATATATTCCTTGTGCAATTCTGGTAATAAACTCATCCTTATAAAGTCTATGTAACGCTAAGCGCACCGCTTCTGAAGAACCAATGTGTTTAAAGTCTGCAGGAAATAAAAGAGTACCTTCTTTCTTAGTACTTATTTCTTTTTGGATTTTCTCTTCTATACTTATCATTTAAGACTATTACAATTCATTTTGTAACAAATATATGTATTATTTGTTACAAAATATTAAAGGATAATTGTATTTGAAAATTGAAGGAGTTGAATACTTGGCATTTATTAAACGGCTTTTTGATTATGTATTATTGATGTTGAGATGATTAGATTGATATCCTCCTTCAAAAAGTTTGAACTCTGTCCAGTCCAGGTAAAAAAACCTTACAATCAAATGATTGTAAGGTTTTTTTATTTTAGATTAACTTAATGTTTTATACGACACCTATTGCAAAAAAGAAAACGCCATCTCTTTAGTTATTAGTAAAACTTTTTTGTTCTAAAATGATTATGTAATTTTCCTGATTACTTAAACAACATCATTTTATTTTTAAATAGAGATTCTAAATTATTAAAGCTTTAAAGTTCTTTTTAAAAATATCAATAGGAGTTCTATGCCCATTAGATTCTTTAGTAATTGTATAATTAGATTTACTAGTATTTAAAAATGCAATAGTATCTAACGGGATAACGACATCGTCATTAATCCCAAGAACCACAGTATGAAGAATATTAGGGTTTGACATGATCTCTACTGCAGGTTTTTCAACTTGATTTGGAGCAAGACTTGGATTAAATAATAAGCTGGGTATATCAAACATATTAGCTAGATGAAAACCTAAATGTCCACCCATAGAACTCCCTATGATTAAATCGATTTGATTGGTTTTTATTAAGGTCTTCAAACCAGAAAATATAGATTGAGATTCTGTATTATAATTTAAGTGCGGACTGTACACTGTATGCTTTAGCCTTAACCAGTCTATTTTACTTGATTGATTACTAGACATTAGTCCGTGTAAGTACAGTATACGCATATCATTTTATTTATAAAGATATTATCGTCTTAAAATTAAAATACAAAAGCTTATTCTGTGGCTTTTTAAAAATTATTTTTGATTTTTTTTAGAATAAATTTTGAACTGGCTGAGTATCTAATTACCTTAACAAAAAAACAAGATGGAATTAGATGTTAAATACACGAATCAGATCAATTCATTTATTAGTGATTTGCAAAAACAAATACATAGAGAACTATTTGAAGAGGAATATGATGAACAATATGATTCTAGTAGTGAAGCTTATTCGAGAAAAAATGGTACTAATCCTATGAATGAGGAATATATTCAGAAAGTTAAAGAAAAAAGAGAAAAACAAGGCGTGCCTATGCTCGCAGCTAATGGTCTGCCTAAAGACAATAGTACAGAAATTCTTGTGCGAAAAAAGATTATTGAAGTTTTACTTAATAAACTAAATACGCAACCATTAACCCCTAAACCTAAAATGAATATATCATCATTTTTTAAAACTCAAAAATAATTGGCGTTAACTTCGCTCTAGAGGGTTAAGTATTCAACGATGTATTTTTAAGTTTTTTTTAATATCAATTTTAAACCAGCTCTACCACACTAACTCCGTTACTTTTCTTATTTATTTTTATTTGAGTAGGAATGCGCTCTTTCAAGTTTTCTACGTGAGATATAATACCTATCATTTTACCTTGTGCTTGCAGGGTTTCTAGGGTAGATATTACAGTTTCTAAAGTATTACCATCCAAAGTACCAAAGCCTTCGTCTATAAATAGAGAATCAATTTTTACGTTTTTACTCGCCAAATCAGAGAGTCCTAGTGCGAGTGCTAAACTTATAATAAATTTCTCGCCACCGCTAGAGGTATCTACCAGTCGTGCTTGATCGGTTTGATAATGATCTATAAGGTTAAAATCGAGTTCTTCTTTAGGCTTATAATCGGTTTCCATTTGTAAAGAATAACGCCTGTTTAAATTGTACAGGTGTACATTTGCAAGATCTAGTAAGTGTTTTAACGTTAATCGTTGTACGTAAATGTTAAAGGCATCTTTAGAATTTCCTATAATTTTAAACAAAGTACGCCAAGTGACACAAATGGCTTCTTGGGTTTCTATGCTTTTATAAACCTCGCTGTTTCTGGCTTTAATTTCATTGTCTTTTTTAAAGGCTTCTTTTATTTCGCCTTTTTGCACAGATAGCGTTTTGTTTGTCGCCTTTATTTTTTCTAAAGCGCTATTGTTTTCTTCTTCAGAAAGGGTGAATTTTTTAGTTTCCTCCAATTGTTTAAGCGTTTTTTCATGCGCTTTAAAAAGCGTTTCTATTTGAAGCTTTCTATTTTTTATTTTTTCTTTTATGGTTTGATACCAATCCTGTCCTAAATAAATTTAAGACATATCAAACTTAACCATTTTACTGGTTTGATTAGCTGTTTTATTGTTTTT
>NZ_CANLXZ010000022.1 GCF_947495285.1 uncultured Nonlabens sp.
CAAGAACAGTATTTTTCATAAAACAATTACCAGAATGGTAGAAGCTAAACCAGTTTATCAAAATCAAATTAAACAGAACCTAAGCGTATAACTCAATCTATTTTAATCAGCTTGTTTTTCGGCTTTATATTTGGAGTCATTTTATATGTAGTTTACAACAGTAATTCTTCTCCATTTATATTTCCATTAGTAATATTTCTTGTCATCTTTGGACTTGTTGTCCTTTTGAGTACACTCAATGTAGTTGGATTACTATTTAGCTCAAATAGCATCTTAAATGATTTAATTCATAGAAAAAAAGTAATCATTGAGATCGCAATCAAAGACAAAAAAGAGTTTTTAAATTCTAATAGCAATACATACACGTATCGATTAGTTTTTGATAAAAACGAATTTCTAGATGTCTACCATGTAGGAAGAGAAACATATGATAAAATCAGTATTGGAGATGTTTTAACCTTAGAATGTTCAAAATATGGAAAATGGATTATTGATTTAAGATGGAAATCTGAAAGTATTGAAAATAAGAGTTATATTAAATAACTATTTACAACACTATATAGCAAACAGGAAATTATTGCTTCCCATAAAACGTAGAACATCTAGAAAGCAATCTTATATTTTCAAATACTAGTGAACCAGAAAAATAAAACAAAATACATAAGGCATAGTCCACAGTTAAACAGAAAAGCTATTCCTTAATTTATCTGGCCCAATTGCAATACATTCTACCTTCTTACCAAAAGTATGCGACATGTTATTCTTAAATTATGTAATAATGCCTTACAACAGTTTAAAATATATCATCACGATCAATTAGCTATTAATAAAAAAAATCTCAATGAAACTAAGTACATTGAGATTTAAAATTTAGTTACTAATTGTGGCCCGTAATTAATAAAAGGAAGTACTAAAAAAGCGACCTTATCTTACCACTAACTTTACAACCTTAGAACCACGACCTTTAAATAATTTTACCAGGTATATACCAGTTGTTAAATTGTGGTTTATTCTACTAGAATTTGTAATACTTACAGTCCTTATTGTTCTACCAAAGGTGTCATAAATAGCGATATCAATAGGTTCATTAACATTTGAGATAGTAAAATGTTTATTTGAAGGATTAGGTGTTATAACAATCTTAGATAATGCATCAGACTCTTCAGAGAGTGTGAAATTTTGACCTATGTCAGTTCCATAAATTAGTTCTACTAGTTCTGGATTATCAATAAAAGGGTTTCTATTGTTTTGCCATGTAAAAATCACATTATTGCGATTCATTTCAAAATCATCTGGTGGATCATTTCTGTGCCATTCTATTAATGTGGTTAGGTCACCTATTAGACCTCTAGTACTATTTGCAGGGTTACCACTTGCGATAGCAAGATTATTGTATCTTAAATCCATATAAAATAATGCACGAGCGACATCACCATGCCAGCTACCTTGAGAACCTATAGGTCCATTGTATTCTGGGAAATCATTGTTACCTCTAGAACTATTTTCTGGTCCGTCTGTTGCTCTTAAATGATGAGCATCACTATTACCATGCCTCAAACTATCTGCATTAGTTTCTGTCCATACAGACATGCCATCTTTTATCTCGTCATATTCAATTGATGAAAACGGTCCTCTAGACCTAGACCAGATATGTTCTCTATTCCATTTACCTGTATTTGTACTACCGGTTTGAAAATCGATTACTCTGCGTTCTTGCTCCGTATACATCAACCATACGTTGTTAGAATTTAAAGGAGAAGCATCAGCTTTCTTTAATATTTCTGTCACATCATTATACGTGTGTATGCGTACTACATTTTCTTCAGAAATAAGCGCCGTAATTGCTGTTTCTAATTGTGGAGATGCTAGATTATTTAAACTATTATAATAATCACTAGGTGCAGTACTAGCAACGATGCCATAGGTAGGAGCTAGTGGAGTCCCGTATGCTGCTACTTGAAAATCGTTATCGATAACTACCAGTTCTTCAAAATCTTTTAATCTCTTAAAACCTGTTGGTAAATTATCATCTAAGTTTATACGTAAAAACTCATCACCTTCATCTATCGCATCGTCTACAATGGTAAAACTAAGAGTTGTACTAGTCTGGCCAGCTATAATAGTAAATGAGGAGGCACCTGTATAGTCATTAGCATCAAACCCTCGGTTATTAAAGGTAAAACCTAGAGTGAAATCTGAAGTAGGTGCCTGGGTTAATGTGAAGGTAATGTCAAATGTATCTGGTTCTGAAAGCTCGTTTTTACTAGTTGTGAAACTAACACCATTATAAGTAGGTGTTGTAGAATCGTTTAATGAGTGTGGTGTAGGACTTTTAGTTTCATAGGTTCCATCTGTTTTACGTTGTACAGATTCTGTCGTTTTATTACCGTTTTCATTTTCATTATATTGAACGGGAATACCTAAAAATGTCATCAATGCTGTATTATCTGGATCATCAGTGTCATAAATTAATGCATCTACTAGATTTACTTGAGATGGAAACGTTCTGTCTGGCCAGTCAGTATCGTCACCTCTGTAGATGGCAACAGCATCTGCGCCTAGTTGTATATTACTTTCTGCAATATAGCGATCTGGAACTGGTGAGACTAGAGAACTACCTAAAACTACTAAACCGTTATCATCTGTAACTAGCCCATCGAGATCTACCGTATAATAACTGCGGCCCATACCGGTACTTGAACTTCCAGAACCATTAAAAAAAACTAAAACAAAACCATCTAATTGATAGAATGGAACGTCAGATTTTAATTCAACAAATTGTTTATCGTTCGTACTAGGAGTATCTGCATCTAATTCGTTAATGAATACTTGTGATTCCGCTTTCGCGAAAGCGAGAACAGCAAATAGTAAAAAGTATATTTGTTTCATTTTTTTAATTTTTTTGCAAAAATACTATTATCGCTCTAGACCCAATGATATTAAATAGTTAAGAGATTTTTACTATTACTTCACATAAGTAAATAAACTAAACCTGCTGTTACCACTGTTAGAACCAGATGAAAGTAGTATGCGCAATTATTTGATAATTTATACTATTAAATTATGTTAAGATTAAATCTTATTTATTTATCAAATGAAATGTGTTCTTTTAAAGTTTATAAGAATAAGCACTTTTAAATTTAGTAATTTTGATTTCTATGAATAAAATTGATATTCGTACCGTAAATGTGGTGCAATATGTACAGCCTTTAAGAGAAGGCGGCTCACTACCTGCTATTGTAAAAGCAGACGATGGTTTTCTTTACGTAATTAAGTTTAGAGGCGCTGGACAAGGTAAAAAAGCACTCATATCAGAGTTTATAGGTGGTGAACTGGCTCGAATACTAGGTTTACATGTTCCTGAAATAGTTTTCATGAATCTAGACGACTCTTTTAGTAAAACAGAGCCAGATGAAGAGATACAGGATTTACTAAAATTTAGCGTGGGTTTAAACCTAGGACTTCATTTCTTAACCGGTTCTATAACCTATGATCCACTAGTTAGTGAGGTAGATTCTTTAACTGCTTCTAAAGTCGTTCTACTGGACAGCATTATAAGCAACATCGATAGAACCGCAAAGAATACAAATCTATTGCAGTGGAATAAGGAATTGTGGATTGTTGATAACGGTGCTAGTTTTTATTTTCATCACGACTGGAAAACTTGGGAAAATCATTTAACCAGAACATTTCCTTTGATAAAAGATCATGTGCTTTTAGAAAAAGCTAGCCTATTAGAAGAGGTTTCTAAAGAAATTACACGGCTTTTCACTCCAGAAATAATTAATGAAGTAGTCTCTAACATACCAGAAGACTGGCTTTTAAATGAGTCTGACGCAATGACTAGCGACCAGATAAGAGATGCGTATAACCTGTTTTTAAACACGCGACTGTCTAAGATAGATTTACTTATTAAAGAAGCTCAAGATGCAAGATAAATACACATTTGAGTATGCTACGATAAGAATCGTACCTAAAGTAGAACGAGAAGAATTTATTAATGTAGGTGTTATTTTATTTTGTAAACGCAAGAAATTTGTGGGTATGAAATATTACATAAATCCAGATAAATTAAAGGCTTTTTCTCCTGATGTAGAATTAGAAACGTTTGAGAGTTATCTAAATGCTTGGATAAAAGTATGCGATGGCTCGCCTGCTGGTGGTAAAATAGGCGCCATGGAATTATCTGACCGTTTTAGATGGTTAACCGCTTGTAGAAGTACGATAATCCAAAGCTCAAATACACACTCTGGACTGTGTGAAGATCCACAACAGACACTAGAAGAGTTGTTTAATACACAGGTTCTCTAGATCATATCGTTAGGTAAATGATACTACTACCCTACTGGATTAGATTTAGTTTAATAAAAAAGGTTGTTATGAGTTCCGCTTTCGCGAAAGCGAATCTAAAACCAACTAAGAGACCAGTAGGATGAGAAAAGACAGTTATGTCTAAGGTTAAATACGACTCTATAAGTCAATGATTTAAACCAGTATTTAAGGCTAATAATGATTAGATAAAATAAACATTAGGAAAAGTTTAAAAGTCCTCGCTGGGTAACTAAGATAATTTAGCTTCCCTTTGTAAAACAAATAGCTATCAAAATGAGTAATGATAAGTATTTTAATGCTTAGGCACTGGATACTTAAAATTTAAATTAATGTATATTATTGACCATTAATATGGTAAAATTATGGAAAAGAATAAAATGCTAGATTATATTAAAGACGTTTTAGAAAATATGCCATCTGGTTGGGTGGATATTACAACACATAGACTAGATATTTATAATGAAGAGCTTGCAAAAACTCAGTTTCTAGAGCAATTTGAAGCTTTATACAATGATAATAATTCAGAGAAGTCTGCACTAGAAATATTACCTACAGCTTATGATTACATAAGATTAGGGCATCCTTTATCCTGTGTTCTAGAATGGGCAATTGCACAATTAGATGGTCTTAAATCTGAGAACGTAATTAGCTTTTCCTCAAAGACAGTACCTGTCCTATCGGTGTTGAGAAAAAATCATTTTGATCATAAGAATACCCAAATTATCTATACCGGTACGCTACCAGACTCTTTTGACGCGCAAACAATAGAACGAGTTTATGGATACCAGTTTGAGTTGAAAAAGGTAGATTCTATTAAAGATGTTCCTGCCTTTGACGGTAGTACGATCTTTATCAAGAATGAAGAACAAATAGGTGCCATAGAGCTGCATGAAAACATAGATTTTTATATAAGTCTACACGGTAAGTTAGGTAGTGTACTGGTTATAAATGGTCAGGAGAATGAGAGTTATGTTGCAGACATACAACATGTGCGTAGAAGAGAAACAATAGCCATGACACCTGCAAACTCTGTTATAGCTTTACAATCTCTTGTGTCGCAAACTGCTTTTAAAGAAGAGAAAACTAATGTAGTACGTGATAAGGAAAGCGTTTTAAACTCTATTAAAGAGATTACAAAATCGAGTACCACACCACTTGTAGGTTCTAGTGGACTGTCCATACAGTATGCTATCATGATGGGGCTTATTAACGATGCCAAAGAAAAACATAAAGGAAAAGCTATTAAAATAGTCGTGCCTCCTAACTGTTATGGTGGTACTAATGACCAGGCAAGAAGAGTCGCGGCATGTATTGATAATGTAGATATTGTCGATTTACTAGTAGATGGTGATAATGATATGGTGCAAAGTATCGATACCGTTTTAAATCAGATTGCTCAAGAAGACTCCATACCTTACATTATTGCCGAAATACCTACTAACCCTAGAGTTGAGGTACCAGACCTAATTCAATTAAAAGAGGTATTAACTAAAGAGCGTAAAACACCTCACGGAGATCTTGCGATAGATCCTGTATTTATTCTTGATCAAACATTCTGTCCTAATGTTCACTTTTTAGGTGAGGACGATATGTTATCAGGTGTGCGAACTATATCTTTTGCTAGTGGTTCTAAATTCCCTAGTGGTGGTCGTTGTACGGCTGGTTACTGTGTAGGAAACAAGAAAACTACGGCATTAATGGAAAAAATAGAATTGCACTTAGGTATTTGTGATAATGAAGCTACAGATCTTCAATATGAAATACTTGCAGAGCAACTGCCGTCCATGAATCAAAGAATTACAGATGCGTATAAAAATACTCGCGTATTTGTAAATTATATCCACGAGACTTTACCTGGTGCAAAAATCAATTTTGTATCAGAAGAACTAGCACAACAAGGGTTTACTCCTTCTGTATTTTCACTAGATCTACCTACAAAAGGCGCTAATGCTGAAGAGAAAGAAGCTTATAAAAGGGAATTAAACCTTAAGTTGATTAACTTAATGATTACAGAGATTCCTGATGAAAGTAAATTTTGTGTGAGTTATGGACAGCTAAAAGGCTGTTACTGGACTATACCAGCAACATCTACACAGGGAACGACTAAAGAAGGTGATAAAGATTACATCGTACGTGCATCTCTATCTCCTAACCTAGATCTGGAGTTACATAAGAAAGTGTTTTCTAAATTTGTAGCATCTATTTAAGAGATTTTAATTTTAAACTTAAAACGCCGCTTCTTTTTATATGAAGCGGCGTTTCTATTTTTTATCAATAAGAAGATTATTTATCACTTTTTAGAGATGATACCTGCTAGATAGCTAGCATCTTTAGAAACTCCACCTAGTGTTGCAGACCCACGAGTGTACATCCATGGCAAACCCATAAAATAAAGTCCTTCTATATTACTGACACCTCTATAGTTTTTAGGATAATTAGCTGCATCGAGTTCTAGACCTTCCACCCATGAAAAGTTAGGGCGGTAACCTGTTGCCCAGATTATATTTTTAATGGTAGAAACGTTTTTAGATTCAAAAAAGATCTGTTCCTTTAAAGCATCTTTTGTTCTCCCTACAGGAAAAACGTTCTCTCTAGCTAGAATACCCTTTACGTCAGTACCTATAACTGGTTGCGTAGAAGAATTGATCTTCTTCCCTATCCAGCTGTATTTGTTATAGCTTAAAAAACCTATTTTAGTAAACCACCACCATAGCGTTTTACCTAAGAAATTTTGCGGTAAAGATTTTACGGTCGTATCGCCAGAAAAATAAACCTTGCGCGTACCGTCTTTAGATAATTCATTTAGAATTTGATAACCAGAATCTCCTCCACCCACTACCAGCGCGTCACCATCTTGTAATTGATCGATTCCTTTGTAATAGTTACTGTGCATTTGCAATATACTGTCTGCAGTCTTTGTATGACATGGTGGTGTGTACGGTATATGAAAAGGACCAGTTGCTACGATAACGTTTTTAGTTTCAATAACACCATCTTTATGTTCTACACAAAAAGTTTTTTCCTTCTTTTTTACAGAAGTGACTAGCGTGTTTAACTGAACAGGAATTTCAAATGTATCTACGTAATTTTTAAAATAGTTGGCTACTTCAAATTTTGAGGGATAATGATTTTTAGGAGCGTCAAAGTCCAGTCCTGGTAAGTGATTATATTCTGTAGGAGTAAATAGTTTTAAAGAGTCCCATCTATTTAACCAAGAAGCACCTATTTCATTTTCTCCATCTAGAACTATAAAATTCTTATTCATTTTTTTTAAATGATAAGCCATAGCTAGACCTGCTTGTGCACCACCTATTATCACATATTCTAACCTCTTGCTGTTCATTACAATTTTATAAAAATTGTTGTAAAATTAAGAATCCTTTGATGATACCCTAATTAAATAAACATTTTAAGTATATTAAATAATAAATTGATAACAACAAGTATAAATAGATGAATAATCAATAATAAATAACCATCCTATTGAATGGATTAATATTTCTAAAAGATCGGTTCAAAAAGCGCATTTTAACCACAATACTCTAGTAATCAAAACCAATAGGACTACCATCTGGAATGCTAGGTAATTGCTTTACTTTAAATAATTCTGGATGCGTATTGAAATTCTTAATTTGAGAAAGTAGTTGATTTTCAAAAATATCACGCTTATTTAACTCTTTTTCAATAGAATTCAACTCATTTCTTGCCGCAGCTTTTACTTCTATATTAGTCCGTGTACTCGCTATAAGATTAATCAAATGGTTTAAAAGCAATTCTTGACTTCTATGAGCAATGGCTACTTCATAAGAATCGTCATTACTTGAATCTTTAAATACGTTATCTGTCACAAGGTTCATAATAGTTTCTAAGTATAATAGTTCAGAGTTGGTGAGATTACTTTCTTTATGAATAGAATTTTGAGTAGCAATTCTATTCATACGTTGTGGATGGAACAATAAATCAAAAGTCATATCTATGCTAGTAGCCGCAGCATTAAGTGCGTCAAAGGTAACGCCAGTTTCAGACTTAAAGCTTTCTCTAGTTCTTCCATATCCATAAGCTCGTGGTGCAAATAACTGAAGAACAGAACTTGGTATCTTTAATTTTTCCGGTTCTATACTTCTCAAGATACTTTGTAGAGCCTGACGTTGTAGTGCAAAATCTACTGCTTTAAAATCTTGTGAATCTTCCTTAGTTAAATACCCATACTCTACTCCACCTATTAATTTGACCGCTGCTTCTACTTGATAGCGGTGTGCAAAATAAACAGGCACAAAAACATCTTCTAAAACGCTTAGAGGTTCGCCTGACTTTATGTTATGAATAGAAAATTGATTCATCGCGATTTCACGTACTTTTAATATATGATCCAACTCTACACTAGGGTTAGAGCCATTATCCCATAAATGGCCACTCGCACTTGCGCCACCGGTAGCTCTTGCGTCCCTGTCAGATATGAATTTTAAACCTGCAACATCAGCCTTTTTTAAAATTGATTTTAAATAAGCTGCCTCAGATTGTTTATCATTAGGGTTTCCATAAGAATATTGAACTATAAGGTTATCCCAACTTCCCGTACCTACTCCATAGGCATCATCTAGTGCTATCTCACCATTTACGATGTTGTATTTAGGATGTGGATAATCCATAACACTAGCGCGACCATTTACACTTGCGGCAAAATTATGTGCAAAACCCAGTGTATGCCCTACTTCATGAGCGCCTAACTGTCTTATTCTAGCCAGCGCCATTTCCATCATAGGTTTATAATTATCATCACTATTCTTAAAAGGTTCTTTAAGTAAACCTTGTGCGATTAAAAAATCTTGCCTTATTCTTAAACTACCTAGACTTACATGACCTTTAATAATTTCTCCTGTACGTGGATCTGTAATACTACCGCCATAACTCCAGCCACGTGTACTGCGATGTACCCACTGAATCACGTTATATCTCAAATCCATAGGATCTGCATTTTCTGGCAACATTTTTACCTGAAAAGCATCTATATAACCAGCACTTTTAAAAGCCTCATTCCACCAGCCAGCACCTTCTAATAATGCTGCACGTATAGGTTCTGGTGTACCACGGTCGAGATAATAAACAATAGGCTCAACAGCTTCACTTTGTGCTGCATTAGGGTTTTTCTTTTCTAGTCTATGTCTGGTAATAAATCTTTTCTGTATAGGTTCAAAAACTGGTGTACTGTAATCCATATAACTCGTATAAAAAGAGCCACTACGTGTATGGAATTCTCTAGGTTCATAACCAGCATCAGGTAATTTTACAAAACTATGGTGTTGAATCACAGATATACTACTCGCATCTGGTGCAACACTTATCACATCGCGACCTGTAGGTGTGCCTGTAAAAGTGAGCATGGCTTCAAACTCACTATTTTTAGGAAAACTCTTGGTATTCTCCATCCATAAAGCACTGCGAGATTTATCTAACTTATAGTTTCCTTGTTTGCGATCTTTTAAACGTTTTACTACTCCATGAGCGTCTTGCATTAAAAACGGAGTCAAATCAATGATATAAGAACCATTTTTAGTTTCCTTAATCTCAAAACCAAATAATACAGATCTTGCAAATGCCTGCTCAATAGATGCTTTTTCATCAACATTAGAAGAACTCGCACGGTATTTTAAATTGGGTTGCATGAGTAATAGTTTATTACCACTCTTCACCCATTTGACTACCACGCCACCACCTAATTGACCTCTATCCAGTCCTATATCATTAGATCCTAGACCACTAGTTAAAGAATGTACATATAGAAACTCTTTATCTAGATCTTTGACTTCTAGCATTATACTACCTTTATCTTCTTGATAAGTAAAGTTATAATAGCCTATAAATTGTTGAGTGTTAGATGTAGATTGCGCTTTCGCGAAAGCGGAAACAAATAAAAACAAAGAGAAAATATAACAGGTGCTTTTCATGTATAGGTATTTAAGGTCAGAAAGATAAATCATAAAAATAAAAAATGAATCTAACCACGCAACCTATTATTAGGATTTGCATCTTATTATAAACTCAACCGCCATGAAATACTTGAAGAAAATTTTAATCATCTTAACTATTGCAATAGCTTTTATCTCCTGCAATAATGATGATGGTAATGACAGTATAATACCGTTAAGTATAGTAGGAAACTGGAATCTAACTGCAACTCTTGCAGATCCAGGCGATGGTAGCGGTACTTTTCAACCAGCTAGTGGTAAAAGTTTAAATTTTACAGATCAAGGTGTGGTAAATTGTAATGTAAGTTTCTGCTTCGGTAGTTTGACACAAGCTACAAGCACCGGTACTTATGACGTAATGACCACAACTATCGATGTAGAAAATTGTATAGGAACATACGTTTTTATTGATGCAAATACGATAGAAATTTCACACTTGTGCATTGAACCTTGTGGTGAGCGATATGTTAGAGTGAATTAATCTTTACGATACTGAGCAGTTTTCTCAAAAACTTGATTTAGAATATCGATGTCTACTTGCTCTAGCGATAAGCCGCGACGTTTCATAACCACATCTGCCACCTCATACGCTTTATTAGTTTTATAAGTCATATTTCCTTGTGGGCCGCCCCAATTAAATGACGGTATAAAATTACGTGGATAACCTGCTCCATAAATGTTTGCACTTACACCTATTACCGTACCTGTATTAAACATGGTGTTGATACCACATTTAGAGTGATCACCCATCATGAGACCACAAAACTGCAATCCTGTTTTTGCAAAACGACTGGTTTCATAATTCCATAGTTTAACTTCGGCATAGTTGTTTTTAAGGTTGCTGGTATTAGTATCTGCTCCTAGATTACACCATTCTCCTAAAACAGAGTTGCCTAAGAAACCTTCATGTCCTTTATTAGAATAACCAAAAATAACAGAGTTACTTACCTCGCCTCCTATTTTAGAATGTGGTCCTACCGTAGTAGGTCCGTATACTTTAGTCCCTAACTTTGTTGCACTATTGTTACATAAAGCAAATGCACCACGTATGATAGAGCCTTCCATAACCTCTGCATTTTTACCTATATATATAGAACCAGTAGAAGCATTTAAGATAGCAAACTGTAATTTTGCACCTTCTTCTATAAAAATACGATCTTCATTTATAGACTGAACCGTTGCTGGTATAGATTGCGATTTTCTACCTTGAGTAATAAGGTCATAATCTGCCTCTAGAGCTTTTCCATTCTTAGAAAATATATCCCAAGTAAATTGAATAGCATCTACCTCTTCTTCTAAGAAAAGTACCTGCTCTAACTCTATAGTAGGCGTGTGTAAATCCTTAACTCTATAAGCAATTATAGCATCACCTGCGAGTAATTTCTGTTGTGGTTTTAACGCCTTAATCGCTTTACATAAAGAGGCAGTTGCAAACACATTACCTGCGATTACCACATTATCATCTGTCTCTACCAGTGGATACTTAGATTGTAAATAGTCCTCTGTCTGGAAACTCACGCTCTCTCCTAGTTGTTTTTCCCATTTCTCACGCAGTGTAATAATACCGCAACGTATCTCGCAAGTAGGTCGCGTATAAGTAAAAGGTAATAATGCTTGGTGTTTATTAAAGTCTGCTAGGATAAAATTCATGATGGTCATTCTTTTCAGAATTCAAAGGTCGTAAAACTATTTTCATTTTCCATTTTCCATTCCTACTTATTCTACATTAATTAATAACTTAGCCCTATGCATAAAAATAGATCCTTACTTCTTGCCCTATTTCTACTATTAGCACAAATAGCATTTTATTACAGCCTGCGGTACTTTCCTGCAGTGGTAGAATCTGTATACAGCACAGGTGTCTACCCTTATCTATCGCGAGCTATGAGATTTGGGTTAGGCTGGTTGCCGTTCTCCTTTGGTGATCTTGTGTACAGCATTGCTATTATCATGATCATAAGATGGTTGTGGATAAGTAAGAGGGATTTGATCTCGCTTTCGCGAAAGCGTTACACACAACTATTCCTTTCCTTAAATATAATTATCGCGTTATTTCACTGCATGTGGGGTTTTAATTATTACAGAGAGCCCTTACACAAAGTACTAGAACTAAATAACGAGTACACTACCGAAGAACTGAAAACTGTGGTGCAACAACTGGTTTACACCTCTAATAAATTACACGAGCAATTACAAGAAATAGATTCCTTACCAGTCGCATTTACACGTTCACAGTCAGAAATTTTTGATCTCGCACCACAGGGTTTTGAAAAGATAAATCATGTATATCCAGCTCTAGATTATGGTTATGCGAGTATTAAAAAATCATTACTTACCATGCCACTTTCTTATATGGGATATAGCGGCTATTTAAACCCTATTACTGGAGAGGCGCATACTAATGCGTGGATCAATAATTATAAAACACCTGTTCTCACCTTACATGAAATGTCACACCAGTTAGGCTTTGCAAAGGAAAATGAGGCTAATTTTATAGCCATAATAGCCGGTATGAATCATGAAGACCTTTATTTTCAATACAGTGCGAGTATTTTTGCTTTACGTTATTGTATGAATGACTTGTACCGCCGTGATCCAACAAAGTATGAAGAAATAAGACCATTAATAAAAGACGGTATCTTTAAAAACTATAAAGAATTACGAGATTTTTGGGTAACATATGAAGGTACTATAGAACATGTTTCACAAGCTGCTTACAACACTTATTTAAAAGCAAATAATCAACCTGGTGGTATGAAAACCTATAGCTATGTGGTGGCTTTGTTAGTTAATTATTACAAGTAAATCAAAACTACACCATCTCTGTATTAAGCTGTTTTAGTTTTAATCTATAAGCTAGAAACAAGAACTTTATTCAGATCATCTAGAAATTAAGCGATGCAAAAAATGTAAAGATCACATTTGTTAATTAACTCATATAACTATTTCTGTTTTATGAAATCTTTAAGAAACGACTTTATAAGACTTTGATCTATCTTTATGGACTAAATATATATTTATGAAAAGATTATTATCTATGCTGCTTTTGGCTTGTTTTTCCATCCAGGCTCAAGAGTATTTTCCTAACAACGATGACATAAGTGCAGTAAGCAATGTCACTCGTGCAATAACTAATGCTACCATAATCACTAGTCCTGGTAAAATGATTTCTAAGGGTACGATTATCATTAAAAATGGTAAGATAGAGGCCATAGGTAGTGGCATTCCTATTCCTAAAAATACAGTTATCGAAGACGCTGCAGGCACTTTTATCTACCCATCTTTTATAGAGTCGTATGGAAACATAGCCATGAAATCTCCTAAAAGAGCTCCTAGTAGTAGAACAGCGCAATATGATGAAGGTCGCAAAGGGTATTACTGGAATGATCACATAAGAGCAGAACAAGGCGCTATGGATTATTTTGAGTATGATTCTAAAGAAGCGCAAAAGTACGTGGATGCTGGATTTGGTACCGTACAAACTCATTTTCATGATGGTATTGCACGTGGTAATGGTATGTTAATCGCTCTAGATAATACAGGTACAGATGCAGACCGTATTCTAAAACAAGAGAGTGGTAACTTCTTTTCATTGAGTAAAAGCCGTCAGTCCAGACAGAGTTATCCTACATCACTTATGGGTGCACTGGCGTTATTACGTCAGACACATTTTGATGCAGACTGGTACGCAAATGGACATTCTAAAACAAAAGACTTATCTCTAGAGGCTTTAAATGCAAAGAAAAATCTGGTTCAAATAATGGAAGCTGGAGATAAAAAAAATGTATTAAGAGTAGATAAACTAGGTGATCGTGTAGGCAAGCAATTTGTTATAGTAGGTGGTGAAGATGCTTATGAAATGATAGCAGACATAAAAGCCACTAACGCAGCACTTATTGTACCTATTAATTTCCCTGATGCTTATGATGTTTCTAATCCTAATCTAGAATGGTTTGTAAACCTTAGTGACATGAGAGAATGGAAACAGGCTCCTGGCAACTTAATGATGTTATCTCAAGCTGGAATTACTTATGCTATAACTACTAAGGATTTAAAATCCCCTGCAGAGTTAATGAAGAAATTAAAAATAGCTATGGAATATGGTCTTACTGAAAATCAGGCTCTAGCTGCTCTTACTACTACTCCTGCAAGTATTTTAAAAGTAAATGATATGGTAGGTACTCTTGAAAAAGGAAAACTAGCTAACTTTATTATTACATCTGGAAAATTATTTGAAGATGATACTGAAATCTATGAAAACTGGGTAAAAGGATCTAAGCAAGTAATTAAAAACAGAAGCATTAAAAATATTGATGGCTCTTATGTAGCTACCTTAAATGGTATAAAGTATGATATATCCATTAAAGAGAAAGGTAAAAAATCTACGGTAAAAATAGACAGTACGACTCTAGGTTCTAAAATAACTTATGACGGTAACTGGATCAACATTATTACTACCCAAAAAGACAAAGAAGATAAGTCTTATACTAGATTATTAGGTGTCATAGGTGGTGATAATAATTTTCATGGAACTGCTTACCTACCTAATGGTCAGGAACCTGCCTTTGTAGCTGTAAAAGAACCTACAGATTCAAAAACAGATGGTAAGGATGGAAATAAAAAAGGTGATTCTAAAGAAATCGAAAAAATGGGTCGCATGACTTTTCCTAACGTAGGTTACGGTAGTGAAACTCAACCTACCGAACAAACTATCTTATACCGCAATGCTACCGTATGGACTAATGAGAAAGATGGAATTTTAGAAAATACTGATGTAGTCGTTAAAGATGGTAAAATATCTCAAATAGGTAAGAACCTAAGTACTGGTAATGCAAGAGTAATAGATGCTACAGGAAAACATTTAACTAGTGGTATAATAGATGAGCACAGTCACATCGCTATAGATAATGGTGTAAATGAAGCTGGTCACAACTCTACTGCCGAGGTTACCATAGAAGACGTAGTAGACCATGAAGATATAAATATTTATAGAGACCTTGCAGGTGGTGTTACTACCTCACAACTCTTACATGGTAGTGCAAATCCTATAGGTGGTCGCAGCGCAATTATTAAATTAAAATGGGGTTATAAAGCAGATGAGATGATTTATTCTAACTCTCCTAAATTTATCAAATTTGCTCTAGGTGAAAATGTAAAACAATCTCGTTATCAAAACGGTGTGCGTTTTCCACAAACTAGAATGGGTGTAGAACAAGTCTTTGAAGATTATTTCTCAAGAGCTCGTGCTTATGCAAATAGTAAAGGAAATAAAGACTTCCGTTATGATGAAGAGATGGAAGTATTACTAGAGATTCTAGAAAGTGAACGTTTTGTTTCCTGCCACTCTTATGTGCAAAGTGAGATCAATATGTTAATGAAAGTAGCAGAGAAACATGGTTTCCGTATCAACACGTTCACACATATATTAGAAGGTTACAAAGTAGCAGATAAAATGGCAGAACATGGTGTAGGTGGCTCTACCTTCAGTGACTGGTGGGCTTATAAATATGAGGTGAATGATGCAATTCCTTATAACGGTGCCATTATGCACTCACAAGGTGTGGTAGTTGCTTTTAACTCTGATGATGCTGAGATGTCCAGACGTTTAAACCAGGAAGCTGCAAAAGCTGTGAAATATGGAGGCGTTAGTGAAGAAGAAGCATGGAAGTTTGTGACTTTAAACCCTGCAAAACTTTTACACATCGATGACCGTACAGGTAGTATCAAAAAAGGAAAAGATGCAGATCTTGTTTTATGGAATGTTCATCCATTGAGCGTGACTGCGAGGCCAGAAATCACAATGATAGATGGAATTGTGTTTTTTGATAAAGAACGTGACTTACGCTTTCGCGAAAGCATAAAGGCAGAAAGACAAGAACTTGTTAATGAAATGATCATGGCCAAAAACAAAGGGATGAAAACCCAAACGCCTAAAAAGAAAGACAAGACATTATATGAATGCGAAACTATTCACTGGTAATATAAAGACAATGAAAAACTTATTTTATGCGATGTGTGCCATATTTGCCATGAACGCAACAGCACAACAGACACCAGCACCTGCACAAACAGGTATTTACACAATAATGAACGCGACTGCCCATATAGGTAATGGTGAGGTTATCGATAACTCTATAATAGTTATGGAAAACGGTATCATTACAGCTATTGCAGACGCAACTGTGGTTAGAATGGATATTAAAGGAGAAAGAATAGACGCATCTGGTATGCATGTCTATCCTGGATTAATTGCTATGAATGCCACTATAGGACTAGTAGAAATAGATGCGGTAAACGCAAGTTCTGATGTGCGTGAGATGGGAACTTATAATCCACATATAAGATCTATTATAGCTTATAATGCAGAGAGTAAAGTGATAGAGTCTATGAGACCTAACGGTGTACTTATTGCTCAAATTGTACCTCGTGGAGGTCGTATTTCTGGAAAATCTAGTGTCGTACAATTAGACGCGTGGAACTGGGAAGATGCTACTATAAGAACTGATGACGGTGTACACATAAACTGGCCATCTAGTTTTATAAGAACTGGAACATGGTACGAACCAGGACCTATAGAACCTAG
Source organism: uncultured Nonlabens sp. (assembly GCF_947495285.1). Lineage (GTDB taxonomy): Bacteria > Bacteroidota > Bacteroidia > Flavobacteriales > Flavobacteriaceae > Nonlabens. The sequence continues at coordinate 16,882 of NZ_CANLXZ010000022.1, forward strand.
CAAATATTATGAGAGTCAAGTTAGAGAGTTAACAGATTTCCTAAATAATGCAAAAGCCTATAATAAAACCCCAAAGCCAGTAGATTTAAACTTAAAATATGCAGCTTTACAACCTGCAATTAATGGTAATGAAAATTTCTACATCCATGTAGATGGAGAAAAAGCCATAAGAGACGTGTTGAAATTTATTAAAGAAAACGAAATTAAAAAACCAGTTATAGTAGGTGGTCGTGAAGGTGATAAAGTAGCAAAAGAACTGGTTGCAATGAATATTCCTGTTCTCGCAGGTCGTGTACACGATCTACCATCCAGAGAAGATGAAGATTACGACATGCCTTATAAGTTTCCTAAATTACTAGCTGATAACAGCGTTGTGGTAGGACTAGAAAATTCAGGAGATATGGAAAGACATCAAACACGTAATTTTCCATTCTATGCTGGTACAGTAGCCGGTTATGGAATGGATATGGAACAAGCTCTAAAAATGATAACCCTTACCCCAGCAAAAATACTGGGTATCGATAAAGAATATGGTTCTTTAGAACAAGGTAAAAGCGCTACTCTATTCATTTCTAAAGGAAATGCTCTAGACATGCGTGGCAATCAGATTACACGTGCTTTTATAGATGGTAGAGATATTTCTCTTAACTCTCATCAAACAGAACTGTATGAGCGTTATATGAATAAATATGATGCTGAGATTAAAAGATAATCTTATAGATAGCATATCAAATCGTTCATTATTCATTTAATGGACGATTTTTTTTTACCCTAACTTTATAACTATGAAACATACGATAAACAAAGAAGAAAAGGTATTTGATCATTTTCTAAAAATATACAAGGCTCAAGTTACTCAAGACAGCTTTGATGGTAAAAAAGAAATTACTACCACTCGCCTAGCCTTAGACCGTGGTAATGCTATTGCTGTGTTACTTTATGAAAAGGATACCGATAGCTTTCTTTTTATACACCAGTACCGCTATCCTAGTTCGCGTCGTGATCGAGGCTGGATCGTAGAAATACCTGCCGGAGCTATCGATAATAATGAAACGGCAAAAAATGCTGCTATTAGAGAGGTTAAGGAAGAAATAGGTTATGAAATAGAAAGCCTTGAGTTTATCGTAGAATACTTCCCATCACCTGGAATGCTGTCAGAGCAAATAAGTATCTTTTACGGAGAAGTAACATCTAGTCAAAAAACCACAAAAGGTGGCGGCGCTACTTCAGAAAATGAAGATATAGAATTAATAAAAATACCTAGAAGTGATATAAAACAGAAGCTTAAAGATCGATACTTTAATAATTCTATAAGTATTATAAGTCTACAATGGTATTTACTTAATAAAACACCATAATAACACGGACTAAAAGAATAAGAAAAACACCCAACACATTTTGATTAAAAAGAAGCTGTCTCATTAATTTGAGGCAGTTTTTTTTGTTTATATAGTTGATTTCAAGGTTGATATTTATTATCTTATTGCCTGATAATCAGAATTATGAATACCAATTTCAAAGACTATAATCAACAACAAAACTGGTTGTTTCCGCCCAGCATCGAGGAGTTGATACCATCAGATCATCCAGTTAGAGTCGTTAACGGCGTTATTGAGCAGTTGGACTTGAGTTTACTTATTTCAGAATATAGTAAAGACGGACAACCTAGTTATCATCCCAAAATGATGCTTAAAGTTATGGTTTATTCCTATATGGATAATACCTACTCCAGTCGCAAGATCGAAAAAGCCATGCGAGAGAACATTAACTATATGTGGTTGTCAGGTAAGCAAGTTGCAGATCATAATACCATTGCGCGTTTTAGAAGTAAAAAGCTTAAGACCATCTTTAAGGATATCTTTAAGCAAGTAGTTTTACTACTCGCCGCTGAAGGTCTTGTTACATTAAAAGAAGTCTTCACCGATGGCACTAAAATAGAATCTATGGCTGGTCGCTACACCTTTGTATGGGGTAACGCTATAAAGACTAGAAAGCAAAAAATGGTCGAGCAGTTAGAACAGATGTGGCAATACGCACAAAGCATCGCTGAGCAGGAAGACAAAGACCCAACGCCACCAGACTTTAAAAAGATAGACAAAGAAAAAGTAGAAAAAACGGCAAAGAAAATCAATAAGATATTAGCCAATAATCCAAAGGCTGGGCAAAAGCAAAAAGCTAAGCTATGTTATATAGAAAAGAACTTTGCTAGTAATCTAGAGAAGTATGAAGAGCAGGAAAAGACTCTTGCTGGTCGCAATAGCTACAGTAAGACCGATCCCGACGCTACCTTCATGCGTATGAAAGAAGACCATATGAAAAATGGTCAACTCAAACCAGGCTACAATGTTCAAATAAGCTCAGAATCACAATTTGTCATTCATTACTCATTACACCAGCAAACCACAGATTACCATACCTTAAAACTACATTTACAGACCTACCAATATCTTTATAAATCCATGCCAGAACGTGTTGTTGCAGACGCAGGATACGGCAGTGAAGAGAACTATGAATACCTAGAAGAAAATAATGTTGAAGCTTATGTGAAGTACAACACCTTTGATAAAGAACACAAGACTTACAAGAACAAGAAAAAAGCAACAAGCAAGGACGACTTCCATAGAGAAACACTACACTATAATGAAAAGGAAGATTACTACGTGTGTCCAATGGGACAAAGAATGGAAAAGCAATACGACAAAAAACAGAAAACTAAATCTGGATACCTACAATACACCAGTGTTTATCAAGCTCAAAACTGCAATGGTTGCCCATTAAGAAGTTTATGCCATAAATCAGCTGGCAATAGAACCATACAACGTAATCATAGATTAGAACGCCATAAAGAAATAGTACGGCAGCGACTTACCAGTGAACTAGGAACTAAAAAACGAATACAGCGAACCGCTGATGTGGAACCTGTCTTTGCACATATAAAATCCAATCGAAATTTTAAACGCTTTACCCACAAAGGCATCAAAAAAGCAGAATTAGAGTTCGGATTACACGCTTTAGCACATAACTTGAAGAAGAAAGTGGCATCATAAACACTAAACTTCTTCGCCTTTATTTAATATCCATAAAATAAAACATCAAAAATGATAAAATGATAAAACCGCCTCATTTAGTCAAATGAGACGGCTTTTTTTTAATAATAAATTCTTTTCATATTTAGAAACCATTCGTTTCTTTACCCAGCTCCATCAGGTCGTCAAAGTAGTTGAACAATTGGCCTTTGGTAATAATTGCACCAGATTCAATCAGTTTAAATTTATCAGCATTAGGATCTTCTCCATACGCTTTTTTTGCAGTAAAAATTTTTACTTCGTCATCAAGAAGATTTTTTTGAAGCCACTTATAACCTTCTGGTGTGGTAATATCAATTAACTCGTCACCTACCATAATGGATATCAATTCCATTTCTTTTTCCCCTAGAGAGAACAAATTCATAGTTCTAGCAGATATGTGTTCTAAATACTCTGCTTTGTTCAAAACACCTTCCCAGACCAGGTCGGAGAATACGTCTACTTCTTGTTCTGCAACTTCTGGCTGATTAGTTTTTAAATCAATCCATTCTTGGGCAGTAATAGTTTGAGCGGCAAGAAAATTAATAAATTCTGGATGCATTTCATCCAGTTGTTCTTTAGTAAGTCTTCTATATTTCATAAAAACTTTGTTAGAAATTTTATATAAAAAAGCCGTTTCAATTTAATGAAACGGCTTTGTATTTTAATAAGATCACTTCTTATTTTTCTGCAACTACTTCAAAAGTTAGTTTTGCAGTTACATCTCTATGAAAACGCACGTCTGCAGTATACTGACCTAATCTTTTAATAGATCCACCAGCTACAGATATGAATTTCTTCTCGATTTCAATACCATTCTTTGCAAGTAAGTCAGACACGTCTGCAGTAGTAATAGAACCAAATAATTTGCTTCCATCGCCAGTTTTTGCAGAAATTTTAACTTCAAGAGCAGCAAGTTTATCAGCTTGTTCTTGAGCAGCCTTTACATTTGCAGCTTCTTTATGAGCTCTTTGCTTAAGTGTTTCGGCAAGCATTTTCTTAGCACTAGATGTAGCCATTACAGCCATACCATTAGGAATTAAGAAGTTGCGACCATAACCAGGCTTAACACTCACTAAATCGTCAGTAAAACCTAAATGTTCTACGTCTTTCTTTAATATAAGTTCCATATTGTTAATCTGATTTTATTATTTAAGTAAATCACCTACATAAGGCATGATAGCAATGTGACGAGCACGTTTTACAGCTACAGCTACTTTACGTTGGTATTTTAAAGAAGTTCCTGTAAGGCGACGTGGAAGTAATTTTCCTTGCTCGTTTACAAATCCGAATAACCAATTAGCATCTTTATAATCGATGTATTTGATACCACTACGTTTAAAACGACAGTATTTCTTTCTTTCTTGAGTCTCGATCTTTAAAGGAGAAAGGTAACGGATATCTCCGTCTTTTTTTCCTTTAGCTTGTTGTTGTAATGATGCCATGTTTTAAGCTTTAGATTTTTTAGACATTTTCACTCTTCTCTTCTCTGCCCACTCGATAGCATACTTATCAAGTTTTACAGTAAGATATCTCATGATACGCTCATCACGACGAAATTCAACTTCAAAGTCGTTGATTACCTCACCAGGTACGTCAAATTGGAAAAGGTGGTAAAAACCACTTTTTTTGTTTTCGATTGCATAAGCCAGTTTTTTTAGGCCCCAATCTTCTTTGGCTATCATTTTAGCACCACGGTCAGTAAGGAAAGTTTCAAACTTCTTTACTGTTTCCTTTACCTGATCATCAGATAAAACGGGATTCAAAATGAAAACAGTTTCGTATTGATTCATAATTAATAATATTTTAAACGGCTGCAAAAATACTCCTTTTACTTCATATCTACAACTTTACCTAGAATCATTATTACAAATGTGGTTATTTCTTTAATTGCTGCTCATATTCATATAGATAATCACATGATTAAATCATATTCTGTGGTAAAATTGAGCTAGCATTTAAGTTAAATGTCACACACTAACTATTATTCAAAGATAATATCTAAAAAAACTATGTCCTTATAATAAGGCCTCAATTTTCAATTTGTAATTTACAATTATATAAATAGCTTAAAAAAAACATCAAAAAATTCTAGAGGATAATAATGGCATTGAGATTAATCAATAAATTTAACATTAGTTAAGTCAATTTATTTTGCAACACCTTGCTTTCTAGCTGTTTTAAATATATCAATTGTTTATTTTAAATTATATCCATTTAAAAAATCGATAAAATACAATTCTAACAACCTAAAAACTAAATATTTATATGTCAAAAAAAGCATGGTTTACTCGCTAAGTTGTAAAAATATCCGATAAAAAGATTAAAAAACTTGTATTTAATCTTTAAACAGTTTAATATTGTTTCATAATCAATTATTATTAATTATATATGAGTAATACCATCCTAAACTGTTTTGTAGTTGACGACTCTAGTATACAGCGACTAGCTATCGTAAAAATGATAGAAGGGCATCCTAATTTAAATTTAGTAGGTGAGTTTAGTAACGCTGTAGAAACTAAAGCAGCCTTAAAAGACATTAGTGTAGATCTAATTTTCTTAGATATAGAAATGCCTATTTTAACCGGTTTTGATCTTTTGGACGATATTACTGAAAAACCAGGTGTCATATTTGTAACTGGCCAGACTAAGTATGCTTTTAAAGCATTTGATTATGCTGCAATAGATTATTTACAAAAACCTATTAAGAAAGATCGTTTTCTTTATGCAGTAGAGCGTGCTCTTCTATCCCATAAGATGAAAACAGAAATGATAGAAGATCGTGGCGAATTTATATTTGTAAAGAGTAATCTTAAAAAACGTAAGGTGTACCTTAAAGAATTAAGGTACATACAGGCACTAGGTGATTATGTAAAATTAATTACTGACGAGGATAGTCTTATCGTTCTTTCTACTATGAAATCTTTTGAAAGTACATTACCGTCTGAAGATTTTTTACGTATTCATAAATCTTATATTGTCAATTTAAGAAAAGTAGAGAAGTTCAATTCTAAGGCTGTAGAATTAGGTTCTGAAGTACTTCCCTTAAGTCGCAATAGAAAATCAGAACTGGTTGAGGCATTATCTCAATTCTAGTTATCATATTTAATTTATACCCTTTAAAGCCACTTGAAAAAGTGGCTTTTTTTGTTTTTTAAAAATTCCATCTAGATAGCTTTTTATTTTATAAGACACTTGTTTTTGTTCCGCTTCTGCGCAAGCGTACTCTCAACAATCGCTACCCTAGTAGCTATCTACATCTATATTACAGCGTACAGACCTGTATAGTTTAATAGATTCAAAGCTCTTCTTAACTCTGGTGATATAGTTTTTTATTACATCAGGCTTTTGCTGTCTGTTCATTTTAATAATCACGTTTATATTATACAAATTGCGCACACGAGATACAGCAGGAAACTCTGGACCTAACACGACTACTCCATGAGGTATCTGATTTAAAGCATCTACAAACCACTGGCTAGAATCTAGCGTGGTCTGGTAATCTCTATGTTTAAAAGTGATTTTAATTAACCGTTGAAACGGTGGATATTTAAACTGATACCGTTCTTCTATTTGTTCCTTGTACATTGTTCCATAATCATAAGAACTGACCTGTTGCAAAATCATATGATCTGGACTATAACTTTGTATCAATACTTTACCTCTTTCTTTAGTACGACCGGCACGACCAGCGACTTGAGTAAGTAATTGAAAACATCTTTCATGCGCTCTAAAATCAGGAAAATTAAGCATAGAGTCTGCATTAAGAACCCCTACGAGACTAACGTTTCTAAAATCAAGTCCCTTAGTAATCATTTGTGTACCTACTAGACAGTCTATCTCACCATGGTCCATTTGATTAATTATCTTTTCATATGCATTTTTACCTCTTGTGGTATCTAGATCCATACGACCCACTGCGTGATTAGGAAATAACATTCTAAATTCCTGCTCTATTTGCTCTGTACCAAATCCTTTAGTATCTATAGCCGTACTAGAACAAGCGGGACATTCTTTGGGTACAAATGTATGATAACCACAGTAATGACATCTTAATTGACTTTTATATTTGTGATAGGTAAGACTCACATCACAATGAGGGCACTGCGGTGCATGACCACAAGTATCACACTCCATAATAGGCGCATAACCCCTTCTATTCTGAAATAATATGACTTGCTTTTTTTCTTTAAAAGCATCTTTCATGTGTTCTATAAGCGTATCAGAAAAATGACCGTTCATTCTTTTACGTTTATGCTTTTCTTTAATATTCACCATATTAATTTCGGGCATGAGAACGTTACCATAACGTCTTTTAAGCTCTACCAGCTGATACTTTCCCGTACTTGCATTATGATAACTTTCTAAAGATGGCGTGGCGCTACCTAAAAGAATTTTTGCTTTTTTCATGTACCCTAAAACAATAGAAGCATCTCTTGCATGATATCTAGGCGCTGGATCAAATTGCTTAAAACTACTTTCGTGCTCTTCATCAATAACTATAAGCCCTAATTTTTGAAAAGGTAATAACATGGCGCTGCGTGCGCCTATGATAACATACGGTTCTTTTTGCTCTAGAACATGATGCCATACCTCTTGCCTTTCATTAAGATTATATTTAGAATGATAAACGAGAACTTGATGTTTAAAAAAGGCTTTGAGCCTAGTTATTAATTGTGTAGTTAGAGCTATTTCAGGAAGTAAATAAAGTGCTTGATTTCCTTTATCTAATTGCTCTTTAATAAGTTGCACATACAGCTGTGTTTTACCACTAGAGGTTACTCCATGTAGTAATACCGTTTTATTAATTTCAAAACTAGATTTAATCTGTTCTAAGGCGCTAACCTGGTCTTCATTAAGACGGTACAAATCCTGACCATCTTCTACATCATCCTTAACTCGATCCACATCTTTTTCCACTTCTATTAAAATATCTTTGTTAATAAGACTTTTAATCACAGAACTAGTAACGTTTGCACGCTCGATAAGATCTTTTTTTGCAATATCCTTAATTGCTCCAGTTTGCATCATGAATAAAGTCATGACAGCCGCTCTCTGTTTAGGCGCTCTACTTAAAGTCTCTAATAGATTTTTAAGGGCATCTTCTTCATTAAAGTCTTGATGTAAATAAATAAACTTTTGCTTTTTTACCTTATAAGTACTGTAGAGTTCTTCTTGCAACAGTATTAAGTTCTTATTAAGCATTGTTTGTAGTATAGGAAGAACCGTCTTACGGTCTAGAATATCCATTACCTCTTGTACTTTTAACGCATTGCGACTTTCTAGCGCTTCCATTACCAGGTATTCACGATCATCTAGATCGAGTCCTTCTATAGAAGCGTCCTCTTTTTTAAGAATAATGGTTTCACTTTCTAATAGAAAAGATTTAGGTAAGGCTGCTCTCATGACCTGACCTACAGCACATAAATAATAAGAGGATATCCATTGCCAAAATTTGAGTTGGCCGCCAGTTACCACTGGATTATCGTCTATTATAAACTCTATGTCCTTTACCTCATAAGTCGCTGTGTTTTCTTGATGGACTTTATGCACTATACCAGTATAGATCTTTGATTTACCAAATGGCACAGCCACTCGCATTCCAGGTTTAAGAAATTCAGATTCTACAGAATTAATAGTGTAGGTAAAATATCGCTCTAATGGAAGCGGTAATATGACATCAATGAAGTGTTGCATAAGATGTAAAAATAAGAAGCTCTTTTTACATTTAAAGCTACAGTTTAAAAAAATATATAGTTGTTTTTAATAATTCCGCTTTCGCGAAAGCGAGACCAACATCTATACGGTTTAAATAATAAAATACTCTGTTAAAAACATGTTGAGAAAAATAGAAACCTAGCGTTTAAAATTAGAATACAACTACGTTATCTTTATGCAAATCATAAAATTATGGATAATCGAGACGAATATCTAGTAGCACTAAGACCAGAAATCCCTAGTATACGCGTAGATAATCAAATGAGTGAGGAAGAGCGTTTTCAAAATGTAACCTTGCGTCCCGTAGCAAAATTACAACACGACCTTATCATTGCTGTTTTTAGAAACTACATAAAAAAGCACAAAAATGTCTTTTATGGTCTTACTGCTCACAAACGTATTGATTATATAGAAAATGCCGTGAATAGAGATCAAAAATTCAGAAATTCTTTAAAAGGAATCATGATGGGACATTTTACTTTAAAAGAGTATACGACCTATATCTCTAACTCTAGTGCATTAAATAAACGCATGATGAATTTAGTACGTGAGAGATTAATAAGCAGTATTCAAGTTTTTGAAAAACCGCAACTAGATCTATAAGAGCGACTCTCCATTTAAATCGGTAGTTAGAACGCTTGTCATGTAATCAAGAAATGTGCGTCCCTGATTAAATGAATCTAGAATTTGGGACATGAAATTTGGAGAGATAACCTCTTTATCTGTATAGCTTTTCATAAAATAGAAGGCTTTAAACCTTATTAAATCAATGTCTGGGTGGTTTTTATCAAAATTTCTAGGCGCTGTCTTAAGTTGCTCTCCTTGTAACGATCCCCAACTAGATATAAAAGAAGGGCTGGATATAATACCTCGCATTTCTTGAGCATCTAATTCTAATTCTTTTCTTATTCTCAATAGATCTTCTTTCTCTGGCGCAAAAAAACCTATACCTATTAAATTTTCATTAGGTTTTATACGCATATAATAACTACCACGCCTGTTTTTTCCTGCTCTTAACCAGTTTGCACTGCGATGTGCTTTAAAAGGTGTTTTATCTTTAGAAAACCTCACGTCTCTATAGATCCTATAGTTTTTTACCTTTTCAATCGTATCATTTTTATTCAAGTCCACATATATGGAAGTAGTAAAATCTTTAAAATTACTATCTAGTTTTTTAAAATAATCCTTGCGCTCCTCAAACCATGGCTTGTTATTATTTTGCGCTAGATCTTTTAAAAAATCTAATAATGCTGGATCTATCATAATTAACAGAGACTTTATTTAAAAATGGCAAGTTATTGAATATTTAAATTGTAAAATATCTATTTAACACTTTGCGATAATAAAAAACACCATTCTTTTAAAAATTAAAATCCTAATAGATACTCTATTCAATCCATGAGTATATTTATAAAAAGGAGGCAATTGTTAATAAGTATGTTGTGTTACTAATTATATATAAAATATCTTTGTGGCTAGAAAATAGAGCTTAAATACATGTATTTATATCTATTTAAGTAATTCCTTTTATTACCAACTGGAATTATCATGAAAAAATAACAATATCCAGATGAAATTTATAGTATCTAGTTCATATTTGCAAAAGCACCTTCAATTGTTGGGTGGAGTAATAAATAACAATAATACCTTACCTATTCTCGATAACTTTCTATTAGAATTAACAGGTAGTGAGCTTAAGGTTTCTGCCAGCGATATGGAAACAACCATAGTAAGTAAATTAGAGGTAGAAAGTGAAGATGATGGTAGTATCGCTTTACCTGCAAAATTACTCCTGGACACTTTAAAAACATTTCCAGAACAGCCATTAACTTTTCATGCGGTAGGCACTATGATTACTGTAAGTCATGATAAAGGTAAATCTGAAATAGCATGCGCCGCTGCCGAAGAATTTCCTAAGGCTGTAACTATATCAGAACCTAGTAGTACTACTATAATGGGTGATACACTAGCTACTGCGGTTAACAAAACTATATTTGCAGCTGGTAATGATGATTTAAGACCTGTTATGAGTGGTGTATTCTTTCAGTTTACCACTGATTCACTAACATTTGTAGCTACAGACGCACATAAACTTGTACGTTATAGAAGAGATGACATTGCTGCTAGTGAAACTGCAGAATTTATTATGCCTAAAAAACCTCTTAACCTTCTTAAAGCCATGCTACAAGGAAGCGAGTCTGAGGTATTAGTAGAATACAATGATAGTAATGCACAATTCAGTTTTGATGGGACAACTATTATCTGTCGTCTTATTGATGGTAAGTACCCTAATTATGAAGCGGTAATACCTAAAGAGAATCCTAATAAACTTACTATTTCTAGAACGCAGCTGCTCAATTCTGTAAGACGTGTTAGTATATTCTCTAACAAAACAACTCACCAGATACGACTTAAAATGGCTGGTGCAGAACTTAATATTAGTGCTGAAGATCTAGATTATAGCAATAAAGCAGATGAGCGCCTAACTTGTGACTATCAAGGAGATGATATGCAAATAGGTTTTAATAGTAGATTTTTAATAGAAATGCTTAATAATCTAACATGCAACGATGTATCTCTGGAAATGTCGTTACCTAACCGTGCTGGTATTTTAACACCTGTAGATGGACTAGACGAGGGTGAGAATGTCACTATGCTTGTAATGCCAGTTATGCTTAATCAGTAAACTGAGATAATATAAATATAAAAAAAGCTCGCAGTTTGCGAGCTTTTTTTATTTTCAATAGTGTTTTTAATTATGCGTGTTGTAATTCATGTTTTCCTTCTCGTATTTCTTCTATAATTTTTGCATTAAATGCATCTAGATCTTCTGGTGTTCTACTAGTGGTAAAACCTTCATCTACTACCACTTCTTGGTCTACCCAATTACCTCCAGCATTTTCTACATCTCTTTGTAAAGAAGGATAGGATGTTAATTTACGACCATTAAGAACGTCTGCATCTATTAATGGTTGTACACCATGACATATAGCACTTACTGGCTTCTTTTGCTCAAAAAATGATTTAATAAATTCAATAGAATTTGTATCCTGTCGCAATTGATCAGGGTTTAAAACACCTCCAGGTAGCATAAGTGAATGATAATCACTGGCATTTGCCTTACTCACATGTATATCTACTTTATAAGAGTCGGACCAGTTATCTTTATCCCAGGCTTTTATAGATTCATGTTTAGGACTAATAATATCTACATCTACTCCAGCATCTTCTAGAGCTTTTTTAGGACTAGTTAACTCTATTTCTTCAAATCCGTCTGTGGCCAAAATTGCTACTCTCTTTTTCATATCTATATATTTGTTTAAATTATTATAGCACAAAGATGAGAAGATAGAAGTCCCTTAAATAACAAAAGCCTGCTAAGATATTCTTAGCAAGCTCTTAAATATAAGATGTTTTTCTTAATTTAACTTAAATAACGGTCTCTTATAACATTCTCGTGATGCAGGTTGTGTCCAGCAATTAAAAAAGGGATCACTCTAGCGGTCATTATATTTCCACTAGCATTTCCTTTGAATAAGAGAGAATTTTCAGTTACGTTTTCAAATAAAGCTATAGTTGCATTTCTAGTACTCTCTATAGATTTTAAAAGTTCTGCTTTCGCGAAAGCGTAATCTCCTAAACTATCAACAAAGACATCTTGATCAAAACCAGATAAAGGTGTATCATCGCCTCTAAGAAAACGTAAAGCACGATATGCAAAGACGCGTTCTGTATCAATATTATGCTGGATTACTTGTCCTATAGACCATTTACCAGATTCATAACGATAGTCCAGAGGTTTATCAATAGTATTTATAAAATCTAGTGTTTTATTAAGAGACTGTTGTAATACGTTTTCTATACTACTATCCTTATCGATAAGATTCAAGTAACTATGAAAATACGTAGTGTACTCGTCGGGCTTTATATCTTTTAAATATACCATTATAGGTCTTGAAATACTTTGTGCAACAACCTTTTTTTATCATTTATACTTTCTTCTAGACTAATCATGGTCTCTGTACGACTCACTCCATCTATATCATCTAGCATGAAGATAATTCTCTTTGCATGCATCGTGTCTTTAGCACGTATTTTACAAAAAATATTAAATTTACCAGTTGTTATATGTGCTACGGTAACAAATGGAATTTCTTTAATTCTACTTAATACAAACTGTGTTGCACTAGTTTTTTCTAAAAACACCCCTATATAAGCGATAAAAGTATAACCTAACTGGTGGTAGTCTACTGTAAGTGAAGATCCATGGATGATACCAGACTCTTCCATTTTCTTTACTCTAACATGCACAGTTCCTGCACTTATGCTCAATCTTTTTGCTATATCTGTAAATGGAGTTCTCGTATTTTCTATAAGCACATCTAAAATTTGCTTATCTATATCATCAATCTTTGCCATAATAAGTATTTTACTAACAATTTTATGCAAAATAAAGACAAAAGCTGATAATAAACTAACAAAATTTAGGATTTCAAAAATGATTAATAAAATATTCCAATATCTAAGGATTTAGACCTTATTTCAAGATTTTCTTCTAGGATTAAGTCGTTATTATAGTCTAGAAAATCATTTAAGTCTATTTCTCTATGACCGTATAAAACATCTTCTCTATTTATACCTATGAGTACAGGTACAAAATAAAGAACACCTTCCTTAACCTGCTCATGATACTGCACTCCTAGTGTCTTTAAACCAGATATTGATTGATAATTTTTAATTAAAATGTCTACATAGGATTTATTCATGCGTGGTATGGAGTTATAGACATCTAGTATGTCATACTTATCTATAACAGCACCCTTTTTAATGGTGTTTATAGCGATTTTTAAAGACTCATACATAAGATCTGTTACTCTATCTCTAGAATAATCATCTCCAGAATGACCGGCTTCAAATAAAACCGTAGGCACGTGCTTACTGGTCATATAATCACCTACACAATTTATATTAAAATCATCACTGTACCTACCTATGACGCCATTAACCTTATTTTTAAGTTGGCCATGAATAGCATTTATGACCTGCATAGACTTTAATCTCGCCTGAGAAATCGTTTTTTCTAGATCTCCGGCAGGGGCCAAGAATGAAATTTGAGCTGGCTGGTCTCCGTCTAAAGACCCAAATATGGATCTCTGGCCATGAAGATTAAGACAGTAATCTGGATTAAAATGGTCAAAAACAGATCTTAAAATACGACTTTCTGGCTGGGTTAAATCGATTGCATCTCGATTAAGATCTACGTTATTAGCATTTAAGCGAGTCCAATTTTCAGTACCGTCAGGGTTTAAAACGGGAATTATATATAATGATATATTTCTAAGTAAACTATCTAGATCATCACTTTTAATGAATTTAAAAAGCGCTCTTGTAGTGCTAGATTCATTACCGTGCATTTGGGACCATATTAAAATTTTAATCTTTCCAGTACCTAATTTAATACCATATATAGAACGATCCTTAACCGATTTACCTATCTCTATATCTGACAAGCTTTTTTGCCCCATAGTCTTTAATATCGCTTTTAAAGCATCTTCAAACTGTTGGTAAGAGAAATATCTAGATAACATAAATGATAATAGGTTTTTAAAATTTAAAAAAGATTGATAAGTATGATATAACAAATGTAAACTCTATAATGTTTCCAAATGTAAACATCAGCTTTGTCACAAATGTAAACAGAGAGAATTACAAGTTCGTTTCCAAATGTAAACACACTGATTATTGATTTATAAAGGAATAGATGTTTTTTAATGTTTTGGATAAATACAGACTTTTTAACAAAGTATAACACATTCTATTTCAATATTATGACTATTTTTAAGTAATGTAATACTTTAACTAATCTAATCGATTAAAATAAAGGAATTGTGCTAATATTTCTAAATGTTTACAAAAGTAAACACAGATGTAAACATGATTTTGTTTACTTTTGTAACCTATGGTGGATTCAGCAGATTTTTCAAAAAGGTTACAAATAATAATGGATAGAAACGATTTAAACGCTTCATCCTTTGCAGAACGTATTAATGTAGGACGTAGTTCTATCTCTCACATACTGTCTGGTCGTAACAAACCTAGTCTTGATTTTGTAGTAAGTACAGTTAATGAGTTTCCAGAAGTTGATCTATACTGGTTAATTAATGGTAAGGGTACTTATCCTAAATCTAACCAGGTACCTGTGTCTGCAGCTGCTAGTAAAAGCCCAACTGCACCACCTTTACAAAGAGAAGCCAACACTACAAAAATAGAATCTGCACCTGTAGAGGTTAATGACCTGTTCTCTACTTCTCCTAATGAAACAAGCTCTGTACCTGTTAAACAAAATAAAGGGAAAAATGTACAAAAAGTTATTTTACTCTATGACGACGGAAGTTTTGAGTATTTTATACCTTAACTCAACTTTCAAGAATTAACTTTGTGAAAAATTATAAGTATGAAGTTTGCACCTCTATTTTTAGTATTGCTTTTTTCTTTAACCAGCTGTTATGAAAACACGAGAGACTGTACAGATTTTCAAATAGGTACTTTTATATGGGAACAAGAAAGCGGTGGTAAATTATTAAAAACAGAATTTACTAGAACAAAAGATTTACAAATTGAGAGATTTGAAAATAAAATAGACACATCGAGAATAGAATGGATTAACGATTGTGAGTGGAGAGTTATCCCCATAAATCCTAAAACAAATGCAGAAAGCCGTGCATACCTGTTTAAAATATTAACTACTAATAAAAATTCATATACATTTGAATTTAAGCAGTCTGGTCGCGACCAGATTTATAAAGGTACTGCCATTAAACAATAAACAATCTATACCATGTTAGAAAATATTTTCACCCTACTTATGTTAATCCTATTGCAGGCTGTTTTAGGATTTGATAATCTTTTATATATATCATTAGAATCTAAGAAAGCTCCTCAAGCAGACCAAAAAAAAGTACGTAAAATAGGTATTCTTATCGCTATAGTTTTAAGAATTGTTTTACTCTTTATATTAGTTTCTATTATTGACTTCTTTCAGGATCCATTCTCATTCTTATCAGGCGGCATATCAGACATAGTGCACTTTGCATTTAACGGTCATAGTCTTATCGTTCTTGCTGGTGGTGGTTTTATAATTTATACGGCGATTAAAGAAATATGGCACATGATCTCCTTACCTGATTTATCTAAAGGTGAAAATCTAGATGGCAAATCAAAAAAAACATCAAATGCTGTAATTACTAGTATCGTTATTATGAATCTAGTTTTTTCTTTTGACTCTATTCTAGCCGCAATAGGACTGACTAGTGATATCGAAAACTCTATAACAGCATTTGTTATTATGGCTATAGCAATAGTATGTAGTGGGCTATTAATGTTATTCTTAGCTGATAGAATTTCTTCCTTTTTAAACAAAAATAGAATGTATGAAGTACTAGGGTTATTTATACTCTTTATAGTAGGTATCATGCTAGTTACTGAAGGTGGTCATCTCGCGCATTTAGAATTCTTTGGAAATGAAATAGTGCCTATGAGTAATACAACCTTCTACTTTGTAATCGTTGTACTAGTTATCGTAGATATCGTGCAAGGACGTTATCAAAAAAACTTGATCGCAAAAAATGTAGCTGAAAATAAAAAAACTTTATAATTTCATTTTACAGAACAATAAAAGCGTCAGTTAGCATATCTGACGCTTTTATTATTCTGTAAGATATCAATGGGTATGCATCTAATAAGAAATCCTTTGATCATACATTTTTCTAATAAATTTTAAAAAATACCAAATAGGGAACTGCTTCATGAAAACGAGGCTTTAATTCTAAATGTATTAGGTAAAAAGAATTTCTTGCTTATATGTTAGTTCTTCTCTTTTCTCGATACCAAAAATGATTATTTATCCTAATATCATTTTCTACAAAGCGTTTGCAAAAAAAAATATTCTATTCTTTGTTGGGAATAATTAGTATGGAACTTTAATATCAAAACAGATCATAAAACAAGGCGTCAAATTTTTAATCCTGAAGACCTGCTTCTACTAATTTTTTTAAAAAATTACAGTTGCTGCTCTTATGTGAAAATAACACCCAAATTATAATAAGTGATCCTTTTGCTACTTGTGCGATACTCACTTCTACCCCTTTATTCTGTTTATCTTATTCAACAGTTATCCTTATTGTGTTTCTATTTGATTTTATATAAAACTATGTTTATTTAAGATTTAGATTGCATAGGCTTTACTCAACCCATAAACAACATCTTAATAAATACCAGAACGTGATCTGTATTAAGGTAGGTCCCCATATGAGAGACTCAACCATTTAGAGCCAAAGTGTCGGTAGTTATCTAATAAATTAGAAATTTAATCCGTTGATTAACATTTATGAAAAAACTAAAAAAAACACATGATAGCATTATTCCTACTTCTAAAAATAGATGGTAGTACATTTAAAATTATTTTTTACTCAGTAATTGATTTTGCTCCTTCATTAACTCCTTTAAATCATTAAGTAATTCTATATCCTTAGGCGTTACGACTTTCTTATTTTTAGGATCTTGGGCATTATTACGTAATCTATTCATTAATTTTATGACTATAAAAACCGTAAAACCTATTACTAGAAAATCTATGCTCACATTTATAAGTTCTCCGTAATTTATAGCTATTTCTTTAGCCCGATCTCCGGTTGCTCCTTCTATAGCTTTTCTTAATACATATTTTTTATCTTCATAATTTACACCATCTGTTAGATAAGACAAAGGTGGTAAAAGCACTTTCTTGACAAGAGTTTGCACAACATTATTGAAGGCTGTCCCTACTATGATACCTACCGCCATATCTATCATGTTTCCCTTAACTGCAAATTCCTTGAATTCTTTTAATAACCCCATTAAATGTAAGTGATATAAATTATAAATTATCTCGCTTACGCGAAAGCGGTATTTAAATAAATAGAAGAGATAAATATAGAATTTATCAATTTTAAAAACTTTATAACCATATTAAAATAAAATAGATTGCCCTGAATCATCTGTCTCAGGATCTGGAGCATTAGGATCTATAGAAACATCACTATCTGCAACATCACTTTTAGGAGTTGTTATTTTTTCTTCAACAACGTCTTCTTGAATTACCTCTTCTGGTGTAAAAGGTAAAGGTTCTAATAAATTTATTTGTTTAACCTTTGCCTTAGTTAGCATATTTCCTTGTGCCGCTATTCCCTTTACAGCGATAAACTCTTCCAGGTTAATTTCTTCATTATCAGGCTGTTCTTTGCCTCTAGGTTTATGAAAAACAAGTTCGGCCATCGGTTTATAATCTGTCGAGACTACTTCTAGGTACGAGTCTGCATGATCTGGAATAAAGGACTCCTCACGTTCTTCATTTTCCATTAAAAAACGTTTTACATAGTATAAATCTCGCTCTCCATTAAAATAAATGGCAGTAAGTGGTTTACTAGGAATCCATTTTTCTATAATTACCGTATCATCGTCAAATCTTGCCGTCACCTCTGGAATAATAGTCTTAATCATACCTTTTTGAGTTACGATCAATAAGCGATCTTCTCCTCTAAATTCACCTAATAATTCACCTCTTTCATCCACATTAAGGCGTTGTACGGTATCATCAAACCATATTTTACGCGGCTTTAAAGTAGAAACACCTTCTTCTTTTAAATCTACTTTTTTAATATTATACTTAGTCACTAGATTACCTTTTGAAGAACGGCCTTTAATTAAGATCTCTGAAAAATCTATATCCCACTTAATTTTCTTGATACTACCTTGTTGCCTTAAATTTACAGTTACGACCTCTGCCTCACCATTAGGGTTTGCACTGAAATATTGCATAACCGATCCTTTATCTGCCTTACCCATAGGGTATTCTCTATCTCTAGTAATACTAGTTACTGCAAATCTTTTTATATAACTAGGTCCGGTTTTACCGTCCTTATAAATGACATTATAAATAGTCCGTTTATCTTTTTTCTTAAATACCGCTACATGAACGATGTTTTTACCTATAAAGGTTTTTGCATCCACTTTAGTAACCACCATCGTACCTTCTTTTGTAAAGCAAATGATGTCATCAATATCAGAAACGTCACCTACATACTCATCTTTCTTAAGTGCGGTACCTACAAAGCCTTCTTCCCTATTTACATAAAGTTTTGTATTACGTATAATAACCTTAGAAGCTATAATGTCATCAAAGGTTTTTAATTCGGTTTTACGTTCCCGACCTTTTCCGTAATCTTTTTTAAGTTTAGCAAAATAATCAATAGCAAAATCAATCAAATGCTCTAGATGGTGTCTTAACTCTGCAATGCGATCTTCTAAAGCATCTATTTTTTGTTGTGCTTTATCTATATCAAATTTAGAAATACGTTTGATACGTATTTCTGTTAATCTCGCGATATCATCTTCGGTAATTTCACGCTTTAAATGACCTATATGGGGTTTTAATCCTCTGTCTATGGCACTTAAAACACCTTCCCAGGTTTCTTCTTCTTCTATATCTCTATAGATACGGTTTTCAATAAAAATACGTTCTAGTGATGCAAAGTGCCATTGCTCTTCTACCTCATGTAGTACTATTTCTAATTCTGCTTTTAGTAACTCTACTGTATGGTCAGCACTGCGTCTTAGCATTTCTGACACACCTACAAATAATGGTTTATTATCTTCAATAACACAACTTAAAGGAGAGATACTCATCTCACAATTAGTAAATGCAAATAAAGCATCCATGGTTTTATCTGGAGATAAACCTGCTGGTAAATGGATCATGATCTCCACGTTTGCAGCGGTATTATCTTCTATTTTTTTGATCTTGATCTTTCCCTTCTCATTTGCTTTAAGGATAGAATCTATTAAAGAGCTAGTTGTTGTAGAAAAAGGAATTTCAGTAATAACGATACTGTTCTTTTCTGGGGAATGCATTTTTGCACGCACGCGTACTTTTCCACCTCTTAAACCATCATTATAATTAGAAATATCTGCCTCTCCACCAGTCGGAAAATCTGGATATATTTTAAAGCGCTTACCTTGTAAATGTTTTATAGAAGCGTCTATTAATTCATTAAAATTATGTGGTAATACTTTGGTAGATAATCCTACAGCGATTCCCTCAGCTCCTTGGGCAAGTAAAAGCGGGAATTTTACAGGTAAATTAATGGGCTCTTTACGACGTCCATCATAACTAGATTGCCACTCGGTAATTTTAGGATTAAAGAGAACCTCTAGACCGAATTTTGATATACGCGCCTCGATGTAACGAGATGCAGCAGCAGGATCTCCAGTAAGAATGTTACCCCAGTTTCCTTGCATATCTATCAACAAGTCTTTTTGACCTATTTGTACCATCGCATCACCTATACTCGCATCACCATGTGGATGGTACTGCATTGCGTGCCCTACTATGTTTGCTACTTTATTATAACGACCGTCATCTAAGTCCTTCATGGACTGCATGATACGACGTTGCACTGGTTTAAAACCATCTTCTATAGCAGGTACAGCTCGTTCTAGAATTACATAACTGGCATAATCTAGAAACCATTCTTTATACATGCCCGTGACACGTGTTATGGTTTCTGTAGATTGCTCTTCTACGTTTTCTCCTAAATTTTCTAACTCTTCGTTTTCTTCACTCATAGGACACTAGTCCGTTATCAGTTAATTCTCTTCAGTTATTTAATAACTGTTTACTCTATTATTGTTTCGCTTTCGCGAAAGCGGAATTAATTAAACCTTTATCTAAAAAATCATTATCTCTTTAAGTAATTGCTTTAAAGATAAGAATCCCACCAGCAATAATCCAAAAAATAAATGAAATTACAATTAATTCTGACCTGCCCAAATAGCTGTTTTACCCAAAGGAAATGTCCCATGCAATATTTTAAATAATGCTCTAAAAATATAGAACCCTACAGCTATCACTGCGACTATGATTATATTTATATTTAACAAAAGTCAAATAATAAGTTTTATGTTATTGATCTTCAATAACATCAAGTTCTACCTTAAGATTATTAATAATAAATTCCTGTCTATCTGGTGTGTTCTTACCCATATAGAATTTTAATAAATCTTCAATACTCATACCGTCGTCCAGCATGATAGGGTCTAGGCGTATATCTTCTCCTATAAAATGCACAAATTCATCTGGACTTATCTCTCCTAGTCCCTTAAATCGAGTTATCTCAGGGTTTTTACCTAATTCGGCTAGAGCTTCTGCTCGTTCTTCTGGTGTGTAACAATATCTAGTTTCTTTCTTGTTTCTTACCCTGAAAAGTGGTGTTTGCAAAATATATAAATGGCCTTTTTTAATCAATTCTGGAAAAAACTGAAGAAAAAACGTTATTAATAACAAACGTATGTGCATACCATCTACATCGGCATCTGTTGCGATTACTATTTTATTGTAACGCAGGTCTTCCATGCTCTCCTCTATATTTAGAGCTGCCTGTAATAGATTAAACTCTTCGTTTTCATAAACAATTTTCTTGCTCATGTTATAAGAGTTTAATGGTTTACCTCTTAAAGAAAATACTGCCTGAGTGTTTACATTACGAGATTTTGTAATCGATCCACTTGCACTATCTCCCTCGGTAATAAATAAGGTACTATCTAGGTTATTTGCTTTTTTAGTATCGCCTAAATGTACACGACAGTCACGTAATTTCTTGTTGTGTAAATTAGATTTTTTTGCACGATCACGAGCTAGTTTTCTAATTCCAGACAGTTCTTTACGTTCTCTTTCTGCTTGTATAATTTTGCGTTGTAGAGCCTCTGCTACATCTGGATTCTTGTGTAAATAATTATCCAGATTTGTTTTAATGAAGTCATTAATAAAGGTTCTTACCGTAGGTAAGTCTCCTCCCATTTCTGTAGAACCTAACTTAGTTTTAGTCTGTGATTCAAAAACGGGCTCCATTACTTTTATGGCAATGGCGCTAACTATAGACTTGCGTATATCACTAGCGTCATAACTCTTATTATAAAACTCTCTTATGGTTCTTACCACACTTTCTCTAAATGCTGCCTGGTGTGTACCACCTTGTGTGGTATTCTGTCCGTTTGCAAAGGAGTGGTATTCTTCACTGTATTGAGTTCTACTATGTGTCATAGCGATCTCAATATCTTCAGACCTTAAATGTATGATAGGATATAATCTATCTGTCTCTGTAATAGTCTCACCTAATAGGTCTTTTAAACCATATTCTGAGTAGAATTTCTCACCATTAAATATAATAGTAAGACCTGGATTTAAGTACACGTAGTATTTTAACATACGTACTACGTACTCTGGCCTGTATTTAAAGTTTTTAAATATGTCAGAGTCTGGCACAAAAGTCATTTTTGTACCCTTACGTCTTGTGGTTTCTTCTAGAAAATTTTTACCTGTTAACTCACCTCTTTCAAATTCTGCACTAGCACTTTTACCTTCTCGAGAAGATTCTACTCTAAAATAAGAGGATAAAGCATTAACAGCTTTTGTACCTACACCATTTAAACCTACCGATTTTTTAAATGCCTTAGAATCATACTTACCACCAGTATTCATCTTTGAAACTACATCCACCACTTTACCTAATGGTATACCACGACCATAATCACGTACTATAACACGTTCTCCCTGTATAGATACTTCGATAGTTTTACCTGCACCCATGACATACTCATCTATAGAGTTATCTATAACTTCTTTAAGTAAGATATAAATACCATCATCTGCACTGGAGCCATCTCCCAGCTTCCCTATGTACATTCCAGGACGCATTCTTATGTGTTCTTTCCAGTCGAGTGAGCGTATATTATCCTCAGTATATTGTGTTGTTCCGTCCATTTGAGTAAAGTCTGTGGTATTTGGAAATATAAGAATAGTACAGCTTTAATTCCTAGTTTAAAAAGCTGTTTTAATCCACATATTTTTAATTAATACTGCCACTAAAAATAGTTAAAATTTTTAACTTAAACAGTGTGATTAAATAGAGTCAGGTAAATTATTATCGAATCACTTTAAATATAGGTTTCTAATCATGTAAAATGAATTTAAAAGTAGACAAGGCAAGAACTATAGAATTAAACTAACGGATGTACAAGCTAAATAATCTACCAAAACAAACTCAAATATCTGGTTATTAAAAATTTGAGTTATACAAAGTGTTTCTAATCTATTAGAAAAAAGCTTTTTTTAGAATACTCGGCAATCTACTAGGTTAAATTAAAAAGAAAAAGTTAGCGTCCCTTAATTTATACTAAGTATGGTTAATCGGGATATGTGATAATAAAAATACGCATAACATTTTATCGACCTCTTAAAATAAAATTTAAGAATAGGGAACTGTAAAATATTTTAAGGAAGAAATTAATTACCATTATGACAGTACCTGCCAGAATTTCTTAACCTGTCTTGTAAATATAATATTTGATACGTACCATATTCTATTAGTAGACTAAAATACAATATATATTTACATTCTCACTTCTATAAGAGGTAAGTATGGTTACTGTACCCATATCATCTACAATTTTGCGATGTATGATATTTTTAAAAATAGAAAATCTTTGTGATTTTAGGTATATCACTACTTATATTTTTTCATTCTAAATTCTTCAAAACTAGCTCTTAAAAAAGGTAACATTTTAATCATGTATTTTACTTGCTAAAAACTAAAAATTGTTAGCACTGTTTTGACTTATTTAAGCATAATTAACATAAGAAATTTTAAAGATCTAAAGGTAAAATTTAGAAAAAATATCGACGAAATGCACTATAAAAAAATAAATTTAAAAATTAACAATCGTGCTGAAACGCTTATTACCAAAAAAAATGATTGTATAAAACGTTTAATTTAATACAAAATTAACATACTGAAAACAAACCTTTTAACCCACTAAACACGTAGGGTAATACCAGTGAATCGATTAAATAGTATATTGATAACCGGTAGACGTATTCCATACACTATTCATAACACAACAGGTGTTTTCATTGCGTTATTTTCAAAAGGTTCTATATTAGGCCAAACATATCCTAATTAAAAAACCCTACAATGAATAAAAAAATTACTCAATTAGCAGTTCTAATAGCAGTTCTTTTTACGGCTGTTAGTTTCTCCCAACAAAGAGAGTGTTCTACGCATAGTGATTTAGTTCTTGCAATGTCTCAAAACCCTACACTAGCAAGAAGTGTAGAAAATGCAGAAAGATTTACTCAACAAAAAGCAAACCAATTACTTTTTGAAAAATCTGTAAACGGTAGCGTGATCACTATCCCTGTAGTTGTTCATGTACTTTATTCAAATGCAACTCAAAATATAAGTGATGCTCAAATACAGTCGCAGATAGATGTTTTAAATGAAGATTTTAGAAGAACAAATAGTGATGCAGATAATACCTGGTCACAAGCAGCAGATATGCAAATAGAATTCTGTCTGGCACAAGTAGATCCTAATGGAAATGCAACTAACGGTATTACGAGAACAGCCTCGTCAGTAACTTCATGGAATACGACTCAAAACAGAATGAAAAACTCTGCTACTGGAGGAGTATCCCCATGGGACACTACACAATATCTTAATATGTGGACCGTGTCTGCGTTAAATAGTAATGGTAGGGCTGGAATATTAGGCTATGCTCAATTTCCTGGTGGTAATCGTGCGACAGACGGTGTTGTAATGGGTTATAACTATTTCGGTCGTACAGGTGCTGTAACAGCTCCTTTTGATGGTGGTAGAACTACAACTCACGAAGTGGGGCATCTTTTTGGATTGCGTCATATTTGGGGCGACGGTGGTTGTGGTGTGGATGATTTTGTAAGCGATACACCAGAATCAGATGCTTCTAACGGTGGTTGTAATGTAGGACATGTATCATGTGGGTCTGTAGATATGGTTCAAAATTATATGGATTATTCTAACGACTCTTGTATGAATTTGTTTACTCTAGGACAAAAAGCACGTATGAGAGCAAACTTATTGAATGGCGGTTTTCATTCTGCTCTCGCATTATCAACAAAATGTACTCCTCCATCTGGTGGTGATGGTAATGATACTGATACGGGCTGTAATAGTACAATAGATAGTTTTCCATATTCTAACGGATTTGAAAGCTCTCTAGGTGGCTGGACACAAGACTCTAGCGACTCATTAGACTGGAGTAGACAGTCTGGTGGAACTCCATCTAGCAGCACCGGACCTAATGCTGCAGATCAAGGTTCTTTCTACATTTTTGTAGAGGCTTCTGATCCTAACTTTAATAAAACTGCTATTTTAAACTCTCCTTGTTTAGACTTTTCTGATGGTTCTAATCCTACAGCTACATTTAGATACCAGATGACTGGTGATGCGGTAGGTACATTAAGATTACAAGCTAGAGCAGATGGCTCTACTTCATGGTCTACAGTATTTACAAAATCTGGAGATCAAGGTGCAGCATGGTTAACAGCGAGTGCTAGTTTATCAGAAAACACCGCGCAGGTAAGACTTGTAGTCGATACAGCAGGTTCATGGCAAGGTGACATTGCAGTAGATACATTTGGTATTACTGAAACAACATCTGATGATAGTGGATCTACAAGTTGTGTAAATGGTGTTTCTTCTTTCCCATATTCTGAAGGATTTGAAAATACTTTAGGACAGTGGTCTCAAAATGGAAGTGATTCTCTAGACTGGACGCTACTTAGTGGCGGTACTCCATCTTCTAGCACAGGTCCAAGTGCAGCTGTACAAGGTTCTTATTATATATATGTAGAGGCTTCTGACCCTAACTTTAATAAAACTGCCTCGTTAGACTCTCCTTGTTTCGATCTTTCTAATGTAAATAATGCTACTCTATCTTTTCAGTATCAAATGACTGGTAATGCGGTAGGTACTTTAAAAGTAGAAGCTAGTACCGGTGGTTCATATGCGACTATATTCACTCAGTCTGGTGATCAAGGTGCTTCATGGAAAACCGCAAGTGTTAGCCTAGCAGCTTATGCTGGTAATGATTTAAAGTTAAGATTAACAGTAGATACGAGTACTTCATGGCAGGGAGATATTGCTGTAGATGATCTTAAAATAACTAGTGGTGCTGCATCTACCGATAAGTGTGATGGTGTACCTGCTTACAACAGTGCAAACAGCTACTCAGTAGGTGATCTTGTGGTATTTGAAAATGTACTTTTTCAAAGAGAAATTTCTTCATGGAATAATCTAGGAGAATGTGGTACAGCAAGAACTACTGCAACAGCAAGTATTGTTTCTATACCAGCAAAGGAGATTAATATCTATCCTAACCCTGTAAGTGGTTCTCAATTATTCACTACAGCGACTGGTGATAAAGTAACTTATACTATTTATAACTTAACTGGTCAGCGCATAGTTGCCGGTGTGATAAATGAAAGCTCTATAAATGTAGCAGATCTTAAATCTAGCGTTTACCTTATTCAAATTAACAATGGTGAGCAAATAGTTACTAAAAAGTTTATCAAGAAATAATTCTCATTACCTTTTTAAATTTAAAAAGCCTGTCATTTAACTTTGACAGGCTTTTTTTTGCTCTTTTTTAAAGAGATGTATTTGATTATCTCGCTTTAGCAAAAGCGTAATTAGTAAAACCTATGCGATCACTACACTCTTTATATTAACGAACTCTCTAATACCATAATGAGACAATTCCCTACCAAAACCTGAAATACCAGTACCTCCAAAAGGTAACGCTGGATGACTCGCCACTTTATGATTTATAAAAACAGCGCCATCCTTTATTTGTGAAACCAGACTTTCCATTTTTTTTATATCTCGTGAAAAGAGGCTTGCTCCTAGACCAAATTTTGAATTATTTATCATTTTAATAGCTTCTAACTCTGTTTTAAAAGTACTTACTGCCATAAGAGGTCCAAAAGTTTCATCTTTAAAAACAGGCATATCGCTAGTCACATCTGTTAAGATAGTAGGTGCAAAATAAGCCTTGTCTCTAGAACCTCCATAATGCAACTCTGCACCTTTATCTATAGAAGAATTCATTAAATCCTCTAGCTCTTCTGCAAGATCTTCTCTTGCCATTACTCCTATATAAGTATCCTCATCTTGTGGGTCTCCTGAAACTAGTGCCTTTACCTTATCTGTAAATTTTTCTAGAAACTCGTCTGCAATTCCTTCTTGGAGTAATAAACGTTTACCAGCTATACAACTTTGACCAGTATTTTGAAATCTAGCCTCTATACATGTTTGAACTGTTTTATCAATATCTGCATCATTAAAAACGACTAGTGCATTATTACCACCTAGTTCTAGGACCGACTTTTTAATGTTCTTTGCTGCAGTAGATGCCACAGCTGCACCTGCAGGTTTTGAACCTGTAAGAGTAACAGCTTTTATAATTTTACTTTCTATAATCGCCTCTACCTTATCGCTTCTAATAATAAAATTTTGGAAACAACCTTCAGGAAAACCTGCTTCTAGAAATATATCTTCTATCAACTCTGCACACCCCATAACACTACTAGCGTGTTTTAAAACACCCACATTGCCTGCCATGAGGGCTGGTACTATAAAACGGAATACTTGCCAGAATGGATAATTCCACGGCATTACAGCAAGTACAACACCTATAGGCTCAAAAGTTACATAGGATTTAAAGTGCTCAGTTTCTACGTATTCTTTAGCTAGGTAAGCTTCTGCTTTTTCTGCATAAAAATCACATAACCATGCACATTTTTCTAATTCGCCTCGAGATTGTGAAATGGGTTTTCCCATCTCGTTAGTCATTAATTTAGAATAACTAGCTGTATTTTTTCTAAGCAACTCTCCTACTGCACGTATGTGTGCAGCACGATGTTCAAAGCTAGTATCTCTCCAGTCTTCAAAAGCTAATTGAGCAATATCTAACTTTGCTTTGATCTCTTTTTTGCTAAGTTCTTGATACTCTTTAAGTTCTTTGCCTGTATATGGATTTATGGTTGTTATCATTTTTTTATTTTAAAAATACAAAGTGAAACGGTTTGTAATCTTAATGTTTAGAAGGGTTTAACTATTGATTTTAAATAAATTAACAGCTACATATGTAATAGATATGGGTAATCATTTGCTGATTTATTATTGATTGTAAACATAAATTCCTGCCTTCTACTATATATATATAAACATCTTAAAGACAGAATAATTCTGAAACCTCTGGAAAAAAATTTCTTCTTTTAAAGAGAGCAATATTTAATTTACAAAGAGATTAAATAAGAGATTTACGGTGATAGAAATGATCAAGATTACCGGTTTTTCAGATTAAAAAGAGGGTTTTCACATCTTTTTAGATTTCAAGTAAAACCAGAGTAACCTGTTTGCCTTATGACATAAAGGGAAACAGGTTATCCTGATAAGTTAAAAGAAAAAGAAAGAAGTATTAATTTTTTTTCATCCAGTCCACTACATTAGTCTCTATACGATTCAAAATGTCTGTTGTGTTTGCTTTTTCAAAATTCTGTCCTGTTATATTCTCGTAAAGTTCAATATAACGTTCACTTACAGACTCTATGTACTCATCGCTCATTTCTGGAACTGTCTGACCTTCTAGTCCTTGAAAATTATTTGAAATTAACCACTGACGCACAAATTCTTTGCTCAATTGTTTTTGAGCTTCTCCTTTTTCCTGGCGTTCTTGGTAACCGTCTGCATAGAAATATCTTGAAGAGTCTGGTGTGTGAATCTCATCTATCAAGACTATTTTACCATCCTTAGTTTTACCAAATTCATATTTAGTATCTACTAGAATTAAACCTCTTTGAGCTGCTAGTTCTGTACCGCGTTCAAATAAGGCTTTGGTATAGCCTTCTAGCACTTCATAATCTGCCAGAGAGACTATATTCTTAGAAATGATATCTTCTCTAGAAATATCTTCGTCATGGTCACCCATCTCTGCCTTAGTAGCTGGTGTAATGATAGGTGCTGGAAATTTATCGTTTTCCTTCATACCTTCTGGCATAGCAACACCACAAAGCATTCTTTTACCTGCTTTGTATTCTCTCGCCGCATGACCAGACATATAACCACGTATTACCATTTCTACTTTAAATGGCTCACAAAGATGTCCTATAGCAACATTAGGATCTGGAGTAGCGATTAACCAGTTAGGGACTATATCTTCTGTAGCTGCCATCATTTGAGTCGCAATTTGATTTAGTATTTGCCCTTTAAAAGGTATTCCCTTAGGCATTACTACATCAAATGCGCTCAATCGATCACTAGCTATCATTACTAACAACTCTTCATTAATATTGTAAACTTCTCTTACTTTTCCTTTATAAACACTTTTCTGGTTAGGAAAGTTGAAATTAGTATCGGTAATGGTTGCAGCTGTTTTGGTTACCATGATTGGGTATTTTATCTTAAGCAAATTTCTACAATTAGTTTGATTTTAGAGTACGTATCTCTATTTTTTTAATCAAGTTATCTACTAGATATGAGCAATGAGGCTTTTAATAGTTTCGCTTTCGCGAAAGCGGAACTACCACTCTATTAATTACTATTCTCAATATTCTTGTAGGCAGACACAACTTTTCTAACGAGTCTGTGACGTACTACATCGCTGTCGTCTAGGTACATCATACCGATACCGCTTATATCTTTAAGGACGAGAAGTGCTTCTTTAAGTCCTGAGGTGACACGTCTAGGTAAGTCTATCTGTCCTGGGTCTCCAGTAATAAAGAATTTTGCATCCTTACCCATGCGAGTTAAGAACATTTTCATTTGGGCATGAGTGGTATTTTGAGATTCGTCTAGAATGACGTAAGCGTTATCTAGTGTTCTACCTCTCATAAAAGCAAGAGGTGCTATTTGAATAGTCCCTTTTTCTATGTAAGTAGCGAGTCGCTCTGCAGGAATCATGTCTCGCAGTGCGTCATAAATAGGTTGCATGTATGGATCTAGTTTTTCTTTAAGATCTCCAGGTAGAAAACCTAAGTTCTCTCCTGCTTCTACAGCTGGACGTGTGATAACTATACGTTTTACACGCTTTTCTTTGAGTGCTCTCACAGCTAGTGCTACCCCTATATAGGTTTTACCAGTTCCTGCAGGTCCTACGGCAAAGACCATATCGTTTTTCTTTGCAAGTGCTACGAGCTTGCGCTGGTTAGGTGTTTTAGGACGTATCAACATACCAGAGTTACCGTGTACTAGGATATCGTCATGGTTCTTACCTAAGTCTGCATCACTGCTATCGGTGGTAAGAAGACGCTCGATGACGTTCTCGTCCATTTTATTGTACTTAGCAAAATGTGCAAGTAGCATCTCTATGCGTTTATCAAATTCTTCTAACTGTTCTTCATCTCCATAGATCTTCATAGTGCTGCCACGAGCGACTATTTTAAGTTTAGGAAAATGAGATTTTAAGAAGGCTAGGTTTTTATTTTTTACTCCAAAAAATTCTCCTGGATTAGACTCTGATAGGTCAATGATAAGTTCGTTCAAAAGCAGTAAATTATATAAGTAATTACGTGTTTAATTTTATAATTTTGTTTATCGATAATAAACAGCTGTAAAGTAGTAAAAAAAACAATCGTGAAATAGGTATCTCATCTATTTTTAACCATAATTTAATTAACAACCTTTATATTTTCTATGCCTATAATAACCCTTACGACCGATTTTGGATGGAAAGACCCTTATGTGGGTGCGGTAAAAGGCGCTATTTATAATCAGATAGAAAACGTGAATATAGTAGACATATCTCACGATGTATCGCCTTTTAATATTGCAGAGGCCGCATATATTATAAAAAATGCTTACCACTCTTTTCCTGATGGTACGATTCATATTATAGGTATAGATGCAGAGCATACGGTAGAAAATATACACATAGCGGTTTTACTTAATGGTCATTATTTTATATGCGCAGATAACGGTGTACTGGCTTTAATCATGAATAAATTACATCCTGAAAAACTGGTAGAAATTAATATTCATGATCGCATCTCTTCTAATTTTACGACGTTAAACGCTTTTGTCAGCACTGCTTGTCACATAGCACGTGGCGGTACACTTGAGGTTATCGGTAAACCTATTTCTAGAATAAGAGCACTATCTGGTGTTACTCCTAAGGTCTCTGACAGTAAAAACGTGATCCATGGTCAGGTTATTTATATTGATAATTATGGGAATTCTGTTTCTAACATTACCGAAGATATTATTCATGAGGTGGGAAAAGGTCGCAAGTTTGAAATATCTGCTAGGAATGAGCGTTTTAATAAAATCTTTAAAAAGTATAGCGATATCGTTAACTTTGACGACGAGCAGAAGAAACGAGATGTGGATGGTAAAGGTCTTGTTATATTGAATAGTGCTGGTTATTTAGAACTGGCTACATATAAATCAAATCCGCTTACGGTGGGCAGTGCTAGTACCTTATTCGGTTTACAAATTAATGCCCCTGTGATTATAACTTTTATAGAAGAATGATAGTACGTATAGTAAACATGCATTTTAAAGAAACCTCTGTAGGTAAGTTTCAAAATATGTTTGACGCATATAAAGAACAAATAAGAAATCAGCCTGGTTGTAGTTTTCTAGAATTATATCAAGATAAGGATGATGCGCAGCGTTTTTACACCTATAGTTATTGGGAAAATGAAGAGGCATTAAATAATTATAGAAAAAGTACGTTGTTTGAAGAAGTGTGGCCGCAGACTAAAGCCATGTTTGATGAAAAACCACAAGCTAACTCTGTGGTAAAAATACATAGTCTTTTATGAAAGCAATTTTTATCAAAGAACTCACAGGTTTTTTTTCTTCCTTAACTGGTTATCTAGTGATAGGTATTTTTTTATTGATATCCAGTCTCTTTATATTCGTTTTTAAAGGCGAGTATAACGTGTTAGATTATGGATTTGCAGACCTTGCTCCTTTCTTTCTTATCATACCCTGGCTGTTCATGTTTTTAATTCCTGCCATTACCATGCGCAGTTTTACTATAGAACGTAATCTAGGAACTCTAGAAATGCTTACCACAAGACCTATTTCTACTAGAAGTCTTATAGGTGGTAAATATCTAGCTGCTTTGTTTTTAATAATTATGGCTTTAATTCCTACCCTTATTTATGTTTTAAGTGTGGGACAGCTGGGAGAAGTCACTAATAATCTAGATTATGGTAGTACATTAGGTAGTTACCTAGGTGCTGTATTATTAGCTACCAGTTACACGGCTATAGGTATCTACAGCTCTACCGTTACATCTAACCAGATTGTGGCATTTTTACTAGCTGCAGTGCTTTGCTTTATTCTATATTTTGGTTTTGATGGGCTGTCTAGTTATTTATCTGATAATGATTTTCTGGCCTCTCTAGGTCTTAAATATCACTATGAGAGTATGGCCAGAGGCGTTATCGATACTCGTGACGTGATTTACTTTGTGAGTGTTGCTGTTTTGTTTTTCGCTTTAAGCGAAATTTCACTAAAATCAATCTTCACAAAACGTTAATCATGAAAAAAACCTACACCAGCTTTATCGTGATCTTAATAGCGTTAATCGTTGTGAACATAGCGTCACGATCTATTTATAAACGTTTTGACCTAACTAAAGACAGTCGGTATACAGTAAGTAAAGAGACTGAAAAGATACTAGAACAAGCTTATAAACCTATAATAATAGACGTATTTCTAGATGGTGAGCTGCCGGGAGAATTCCGTAAACTGAAACTAGAAACTGGACAGTTTCTAGAAGAAATGGCGGCGATACACCCTAATCTTAAATATGATTTTATAAATCCTATTGAAAACACATCGCAACAAGAGGCAGATCAAATTACAGCACAACTCGCAAAAAGCGGTGTAAAAGGTGCTGTTGCCACTATACAAGAAGGTGGTAAAAGTACTAATGTGACTGTATTTCCATATGCACTGGTTTTATATGATGGTAAAACGACTGCCGTACCGCTATTAAAAACTGTGGCTCGTGCTAGTACAGAAGAACGTGTCAATTCTAGCATACAGCAACTAGAATATCAATTTGCCGACGGATTGCGTAAAGCTTCTCAAGAAAAGACTAAAACAGTCGCTTTCTTAAGAGACAGTGGTACGTTATCAGATTTAAAAATCCGCGATTTTATACAAGGTGTGCAGGAGTATTATCGTGCAGCGCCTTTTGGTATTGAATTTGTAACCACTAGTGATTCTATACAGCCACAGCAAGTTCTGGAATCACTGAATAAATTTGATCTGGTCGTAGATCCTAAACCTACCGTTGCTTTTAGTGAGACTAAAAAATAT
This sequence comes from uncultured Nonlabens sp., assembly GCF_947495285.1. GTDB lineage: Bacteria > Bacteroidota > Bacteroidia > Flavobacteriales > Flavobacteriaceae > Nonlabens. Next base: position 49,913 of record NZ_CANLXZ010000022.1, read on the forward strand.
ATTCTAGATCAGTATTTAATGCAAGGTGGTAAATTACTTATCGCAGCAGACCCTATTGTAATGGAAAATGATAGTCTCTCTAATGAAGAAGCTAAAGCTTATCCATTACCTAGAAAATTAAATCTAGACGATATGCTCTTTAAATACGGACTGCGTCTTAATAATGGTCTGGTAAAAGATATGAATCATGGTCCTATTGCTCTAGCTTCTGGCCAAGGTCGCAATACACAGTACGAAGCTTATGCATGGCCGTACTACCCTATTTCAAAAACATCTCTAGATACAAGTGCTACAGCACAATTTATTACCAAGAATCTAGAAGACGTAAAATTTGAATACACAGGAACAATAGATACTTTAAAAAACGGAATTAAAAAGACTATTCTATTAAGCACGTCTGACCGTACACAACTTATGACTTTACCTGCTGTAGTTTCTTTAAACGAAATAGGACAAGAAATAAATCCAAAAACCTATAATAGATCTAACCTACCACTAGCCGTTCTTGCCGAAGGTTCTTTTACCAGCGCTTATAAAAACCGTGTAAAACCTATCAATTTAAAAGTTAATCTAGATCAAGGAAAAGACGCTGCCATAGTTCTTATAGCAGATGGTGATATAATGAAAAACCAAGTAGATCGTGGTCAGGCACAAGAACTAGGTTATGACATGAGAACAGGACAGCTGTATGGTAATAAAGAGTTCTTAATGAATACTATTAACTATTTACTAGACGATACTGGTCTGATTAAATTGCGCAATAAGAACATAAACGTACCATTTTTAAACACTGAAAAGGTAATAGATGAAAAGTTTAAATGGCAATTCATCAACGTTGTAATGCCTTTATTGCTTGTCGCAGGTTTTGGTTTTGTGTTTATGTGGTTGAGGAAAAAGAAGTATGGGTAGTAGTGATCAAGTCTTTTAATAAAATTATCTATAGTGAATAGCATGGTGTTTTACCTATTCAGATAAAACAGTTGTCGTTACATCAACCTCTAGGTATAGTCCAGAAGATTTTGACATACAGATAGATGATATTATTGCGATAGCAATATTAAATCGTATAATAGGTGATAATGACTCTGACTTTATAATAATTGTGACTCATACATTTGAGCAATTTTATATTCAGCTAGTCCAAGAGATTAAGGGGTTTGAAGATTTGAAGTTATTTTTAAAGAATGAATTTTCAATAGACTGGCAAGAAATAGATAACATAGCTTATAATAGTAATTCTGTATTGTTTCCTAAAACTTTAAAAGGAGCTACTTTATATAAGAAAAACATAAAAAATTGGATCAAAAGAGGTCTTGATATTAAGCATCCTGCTTCTGGAGTTTTCCATGAGAATATTTTGAACTATTTTTCAAAATTGAACAACTAATTTTATTTGATCCTAAAGAACGAAAAAAAAAGAGCAGCTCTAAAAGTAGAATGTGCGTAACAAAGGTGTAACATTTTTAGTTCTAAGAATGTACTGAAACTGATGTTTATAAAGAATTACTGTTGCCTCTTTTATAGAAAACTATAGTAAGAGAACTCTACAGGAATCTTTATTATGAGTTATACTGTGATAAATATTTAGGTTTTAATTCATTTTAAAGTTATGAGATAGATACGTAATGAGCCAGAATAATTTCTAGATACCGATGCTTTACAAAAGATTCTCTATCATTAATAGAGCTATTTTATGTTTAAGTCTACAGCCGCTCGTAGTAAACACTACTCATTATGAGAATGAACTACGTTATCTCCGTATAAACAAGGAGTATAGAAGCATTACCAAGGTACTATTGTGAGATGAAAAGAATACAGTTGATAGTAAAATAAACAAAAACCAGATAGATAGCATTAATTTTATAGAACACATCTACTTAATCTATTCAACGAGAGAACAAGAAAAGAAAAGACAGTTTACAAAGTAAAAAGTCTAACAAGAAGAAAATCCAAGCACCTGGAGTTGATGCCATTGCAACCAACAAAAACAGCAGCTTTAAATAATACCAATTTAGTTCTTAAATGCCGCATAAAAAGCTTTTAGATAATGATGATTTCCTGTGATTGATTTTATA
>NZ_CANLXZ010000023.1 GCF_947495285.1 uncultured Nonlabens sp.
TGCATTATGCATCTCACGAGTAATAATTTTGGATCCTTTATTCTTTGGTTTATCAGCAATCATTAGCTCAATACCACTATATTGGTATAATTAACTAACGCAACAGAAGATCTGCTTTTAAGTAGTTATGAAAGAGTTGTATTTTTATAGCATGAAGAAGATTATTCCCGTAGAAGAAGGCGATTATTACTTAACACCAGAAGGGTACCGCTGTTTTACAGAGCAATACCATCTTAAAAGAGGGTATTGCTGTGAGAGCGGCTGCCGACACTGCCCATATGGATATGATAAAAAAACAAATAGCCGAAACTAAGAATTAATCAGTGAAGCTATTTCTGTAGCAAGTATTAAGAAAAGTATAAAAGCAAGAATTACTTTAGAACTAACAGTTACGCAAGTTTACAACACCGATGTAAATCATGCACCTAAGCATAAAAAATATCGAATTTGATTAAGAGAAACTAGCATTGCGCAATGTAGTACGTTATTTTAACCTAAAGCATCATAAAATCCTCTTGCCTATATTTAAAAAAGAATAAGAAAAATACCCTCGTATTTACATGTATCGTTTCATGCCTATCAACTAAAATCTAGTCGCGCAGATGCAGATATTAAAGAGTCCGACACTTAGTATACGTATCTTTATTATCTATAAGACATTATGAAGCATTTATTTTATGATTAGGGTATTAGACTCTTTAAGCGAATTTGTGCATTGTATGTTCCAGAAGATTTTAAGAAAACTAATCAAATAACGACTCAGGTATTATAGTAATTATCAAAAGACATTCCAGAATGGATCCAACAGCAAATGCTGGATAGCATAAAATGGATAAAATGAGCACAAGAAAACAATTAAATGATAGGCTCACAAGCCAGAGTCATGTATATAGACCCTGCAAAATTGGTCGTGCCTATAATAAAGACGTCAGAGACAGGTGATACAAGACCTATAGTTCTAGGTCCTGACCATCACGATGTACCTAGTACAGTCTTTCCTTATAGAGAACCTTCATACATAATAAGAAGGCAGTCCATTTACTGTAAACATGGCATACAAAACTTTAAAAATGAATGCTTTAAAGGTGCAACATGGATTTTTATACACAATGGCGGTAGCGTGAGCTGGGTAGAGGTAATTAATGAAGGTTTTGGAATGGTATTTGATATTATTAAGGAATCTGAAGAAAAGCTAGATTTTATGCTTTTTTTGATATGTAAATAACGGTATGACTGGTAGAAACTAGACACGCAATTAAAACGCTATTTTTGCTATTGAAAGAGCTATGGAAAATAAATCCTGCTTTACGAGTCAGGATACCATATATGATAAGTGATGAATTAATCGATAATAATTAATCTGTTTTTAAGAAAGTGGTTTTAGGTTCCGCTTTCGCCAAAGCAAAAAAAAAACAAAAGCAATGAAAAAAGTATTAACTCTTCTAGCAGTAATTACACTTTTAGTAAGCTGTCAAACGGTGCGTGTTTCTCAAGATTATGCGATAGGAACCGAATTCAATAAGTACAAGACCTATGCTTTCTTTAAAAAAGGAATAGACGAGGCTAAGATATCTGAGCTAGACAAGAAACGTATCCTTAGGGCTATCGACACAGAAATGGCTGCCAAAGGTTTTGTAAAGTCTGAAAACCCTGATATTATGGTAAGTATTTTTACCGATTCAAAGGAACGTGTAGACGTTTATAACAATAACTGGGGTTGGGGCTTTGGTTGGGGCTGGGGCGGCGGTTTCTGGGGTAATAATAGAAATAACGTGAGCAGAACAACAGAAGGTATTCTATACATCGATTTAATCGATGCAAAAAAAAAGGAACTTATCTGGCAAGGTATTGGTACAGCACCACTTAAATCTACTCCAAAAGAAAAGGTGAAAAGAACTAACGAGATCGTAAAAGAAATCTTAACCCAGTATCCACCTATGCCTAACAATTAAGAAAATATAATTAATGACTATCTACTAAAAACCCCATTTTCATTAAATTGAAATGGGGTTTTGCTGTTTAATTCACATAATTTTTAAACCAAGAACATTCCTCCAGGACCTCTCGATAATACTCCGTGTCTGAATACTCATTATTTAATTGATTAAAATAATCCTTGTGCTCTCCACATATATTAAAGGTGTACGTATTTGTATTATAGTCATAACGACCATCTTCACAGCTATTTGTTTTGGCTAGCATAAATAAGATAGCAGCCTTAGTTTCTCTAGAGCCATCTTCTACTCGCAATCCTTTTAAGAGATAATCATTTGCTTGATATATGATAAAACTATCATCCTTTTCACCATCGTCATCGTCATCATCTCCATAATCAGACCCTGCTAATTCGTTACGATTATTATTACCTATATAGTAGGTATTATTCATAAACCAACCTTGATGACTCATGTTGTACCAGGCATTACCTATCATGTAGTAATAATCTGCAGTTTTATTGGTCTCTGTTTGTGCTAGTTGATTTAGTTTAATTAAATTTTGTACTAGTTTTATCTTATTATCCTTATAATTTTCTCGTTCTATATCCTCTCTTTCTATTACAACATTCTCACCTAGAACAGCGCTATAGTTTTCATGAAAACCGTTAGACATGGATGTGAATGGAATATTCATATATTCCTTAATAGATGCTGAGAACAATTCTGTACGCAAGCCATTTTCCCAAAAAACTTCGGGAGTTTTTATTTGTTTAAACTCAAGTAAAGCATTTTCTAGTAAATCTTTTCTCATGAAATAAGTACCTCTTAAATCGTGAACATAATCCTTAGGTACCGCTTTCATTCTTTTTAAAATTGTTTTTTCAAAAGCTGTAGGCTGAGAACTACTTATAAAAAGATCAAAATTATTAATATAATCCTCTCTTAAATAATGATATTTTGAGTCATATTCCCAACTATAACCGTGTGTCTTACCTACTCCTGCCCAGTTATACTCTTTGTCGTTAGAATAAGAATCGTAATTTATAGAAGTAAGAACACTGACTATAGGATTATCTGCTTCATTATACAAAGCACTTATGTGATTAAAAAATGCTGCTACTGTAGGCTTGTGAGTATGTAGATCTATATCCCTAGCTATAGTTTCATAACTTCGATTAATAGCCTGTCTATCTAGCGATTTTATAGCCATAAAAGTAATAGCTGTTTTAAGTCTCTTAAAATGTTTTTTAAACCCAACTGCCGCTTTGTGATTTTCTAAAGTAGCAAGTGCTTTATTATTCTCTTGATTATAAAGCTGTGTAGTAGCTTTTATTAAAGTCCATAAATCTCTATTCTTAAGGTTTTTATTTTTCAACAAATCTTCGGTAAAGAAGCCCAAAGCTACAGCACCAGAATCAACAGAATCATCACCATCATCATAATAGTTAGAAGTATGCTCAAAAACCTCTGACTGCATCTGGTCCAGCCATCTTACTGCTAGTACATCTAGGTAGGGAGAATTTACATTATCTCTAGATATATTCTCCATTTCTCTCAACACATTACCACGACCATGAAATGCTTTAAAAAAACCTTTTACATCATTATTCTTATTAAGCCTTTTAAATTCATAACTGTTTTCTAAGAGATCCCAGTTTAAAAACCTCAGACTTACTGCTGCCGTATATCTTCTATCTGGTAATTGATCATAGACCTCTAGATAGGAAACTGCTGCAAGGACTTGATCGTTATTATTAAAAGCTGCACCAGCCATTTCTTCCATAGCGCGGTAATATATATAATTACCTGTTGTAGATTTTTTGAGTATGGTATTAAAATACCTCATAGCCATCTCACTTTCTTGTAAATAATGCGCCATTTTTACCGCTTGAAAACCGGCACGATTGCGCATAAAATCATCTGGAGCATTAGCGACCAGCTCTAGCGCCTTAGAAAGTAATTCTCTTTTATCGATCTGTCCTGCATCACCCCCATAATAATCACGCTCTCCTTGATACCAGCCACTACTGCTTGATATATCACTAGAAGTATGTTGCGAGATCTTAGCAAGCGCAAGGTATTTCTTAAAAAATAGATTTTCTGACTTGTTTATTTTGTTACCTATCTCGTCGTTATAAGAATCAAACCCTTCTTGATCTAGAAACCATCCTACAGGTCGTTTATAAATAATATCTATGAGTTCTTCTTCAGTAAAAACGCCTTTAAAGTAATCTGTCCATTCTGCTATATTTTGTGACGGTTGCTTACCTACTGATGTATCGCAAAAGGGCGAATTCGGACAATTTAAAAATGCATGAAAATCTGGACTAACCAGCGAGAATTGATCTACAATAGGGTAATAATTATCCTCCCACGCAGGATCCCAACCGCAAAAAGCTCCATTTCTATTATTAATTGTATTACTAAAAGCAACTACCGGTAACACCAGTAACCACCATTTACTTAGCAAAAGACGAAAGATCATCATAAGAGAATTCTGAAGTTAGTGAAGTATTAATATGGTAATAAATAGTTTGATAATCTCTATAAGAAGGTGCTGCTTCCTTTATCATAGTAGACAGCTCTTCTAGTTTATCTTTTGTAATAGTTTCTACTCTTAAATGATCTCCTTTATAAATGAATATACCATTTATGTAAGAGTCTGATTTTGCCGTATAACTGTTTTCTTTTTCCGCTTTCGCAAAAGCAGAACCCAACATACTAGGAGTTAGCTCTCTTAATAAACCTTTAAGTTTTCCGTTTCTATATAAAACACCCCACTCAAAAAGAGGAAGCGCGACGTCAAAAGGTAATGGATATTCATCTAATTTTTCTAAATATTGAGCGGTAATCTCATTACTTAAAATAGAATTGGTCTCCTTTACATTTCCTAGATCTCCCACATTATAAGCCATTAACACAACCTTGTCTACCGGCGGCACACCAGTACGTTCCCTATATTTTACCTGATGCAACCTCAATGTAGAACTGATGCTGTAGCCTGGCATTTGGCTTTTAAGTGATTTTAAGAACGAGAAAAAATGATTTCTTGTACTATCTGTCCAGTCACAATCTATCTGTATCTCTCTTATCGCTACCTTACCTGTCAGGTGTTTGTTCTGGATTCGTTTTATTTTATCTGCCGTGTTTAAAGCTAGTTTTTGAATATTATAATCACGACCTTCTTCATGTAAAAACACCTCGTTACGTATATAGATTACAGGTACAATTTCAGTAGCAAGGAAACGTGTGTCTTCTTCAAATTGCACTGTTGCGACCGGATAAACTTTATCTACGTTTTTATCTACAACGAGATCAAAGAAACGTACATACTCTTTATAGGTACCGCCGTGTTTGATGAGCTGGTTAGTTTTATTAGTAGGTTTAAAGTTTGTATTCCAGTGGTAAAAGGAATAATTTTTACCCTTAGTTTTTACATCTTCTTTACAAGATATAAGCAATAGAGCAGAGCATAATATTAAAAAAATATAGCGCATAAAATAATGTTGAGAAACAACGACAAATATATGATATACATCAATTGAATATCAAAGAATTAACAAATTTAAAAATGATCAAATTTAATACATCTATGCACTCACTTTAATCTCATAAGTAATCTCTACACACTTATCAAAACTCTTTGAAACAGAGCAATATTTCTCAAAACTTAAATCGGCGGCTTTCTGAGCTTTATCAGGATTAATATCACCTTCTAATAATACAGTTACATGCATAGATTTAAATGGCTTAGAATCATCCAGTTCATAACGTTCTCCAGTAACCTCTACCTTATAACTCGTAATTTCTTGACGTTGTTTTTTAAGAATAGCGATAATATCTATCGCACTACAAGAACCTACACCCATGAGAAGTAACTCCATCGGGCTCACACCTTGAACGGTTTCCATACCGCTATGGTCTATCATCACGGTATTTCCAGAAACACCTGTTGCTTCTAGTAGATATTCTGTATTCTTTCTTTCTATTTGTACTTTCATTTTCTAATAATTTAGGGTTTGCCGCCACAGGCCATTTTAATAATATCACTATAGTTTCTAGTGAAATCTATACTCTTAAATATTTTTATAAAATTTTCATCATTTGGTTTAAAGCCAAAAGACTTCATTATTTTGACTTTAATAGATTCTTTAAATTCTACGAAGTTTAAGTTGTCAACGTCTCTTTTCAAAATCAATTCTCCTTTATAAATGCAAAGAGTATTTTTAAATATTTTTTTCCAACTAGACTCGTTGAAGTAATGATCAATTATTTCATAAAGATGACCATTACCATCTACATATTTCTGATTAATGAGTTGCTCTCTTTTTGAATAGCAAACTTCTAGATCAGACAGAAAAACCGTCTCGTATTCAGCTAAACCTTCTGTCCAGCTTTCAAAAGATATGTTCATTAATGGAAACTTAATCAACTTGATTAATAATTTAAAATTTCCTCAATCTTTACTTTCACCTTCTCAGTACTAGGAATCATAGTTTGTTCAAGAACAGAATTTAATGGAATAGCTGGCATATTTTCAGAACCTATGACCATTACCGGAGCGTCGATGTATTTAAAACATTCCTCTTGTATACGACCTTGTAAGGCACGTGAGAAACTATTATCACTAGGTTCTTCAGTCACGACGAGACACTTTCCACATTTCTTAACACTAGCAAAAACCGTCTCATAATCGAGCGGATGCAATGTTCTTAAATCCACTACTTCTACTCTATCCTGCAAACCTAGTTCTTCTGCAGCATTCATTGCCCAGTGCACGCCCATTCCATAAGTGATAATACTCACGGTTTCTTCTTCCTCTTTTTTCCAGATTTCTTGTAGTACCCATGCTTTCCCAAAAGGCAACACATAGTCCTCACTAGGTTCTACACTCGTTGCTCCTTTAGTTCCTTTTACTTTAGACCAATACAATCCTTTATGCTCAAAAATCACCACCGGATTAGGATCATAATAAGCAGCTTTCATCAGTCCTTTTAAATCGGCACCATTTGATGGATAGGCAATCTTTAAACCTCTTATATTAGAAACCACGCTTTCCATAGAACTAGAATGGTAAGGACCACCAGAACCGTAAGCTCCTATCGGCACTCTCAAGACCATAGAAACAGGCCATTTTCCATTACTTAAGTAATTAGATCGAGAAACCTCTGTAAACAGCTGATTCAATCCAGGCCAGATATAATCTGCAAATTGCACCTCTACTATAGGTTTTAAACCTGCAGCACTCATTCCTACCGTACTACCTACTATAAATGCTTCTTGAATAGGCGTGTTGAAAACTCTATTATCGCCAAATTTTTGCGCCAGCGTCGCCGCTTCTCTAAAAACACCACCTAATCTACCACCTACGTCTTGCCCATATAACAAGCATTCTGGATGTTTCCTCATTAATTCTTCAATGGCAAACAGTGCGCAATCTACCATTACGACTTTATCAGCACCTTCTGGAGATCGCTCTCCTTTTTCTTCTGTAATTGGCGTTGGTGCAAAATCGTGTGTGTATAAATCTGATGGCTCAGGATCGGGCATAGTCATTGCTTGCTCTAGTGCTTTTTTAGATTCCGCTTTCGCGAAAGCGTCATAACCATCCACCTCTTGCTCACTAAATCCATTATCGAGCAATAACTGCCTCATACGCGGATATGGATCACGGCTTCTCGCCTCTTCTAAATCATCGCGATAAAACTCCATGCGCACACCACTCGTGTGGTGATTCAATAAAGGTACTTTTGCATGGACTAAAAAGGGCCTGCGCTCTTTTCTTATTTTCTCAATCACCTCGTTTAAAGTGTTGTAACTTTCTTCAAAATCGGTCCCATCTATTGAAATAGCTTCTATACCGTGGAATCCTGCAGCATATTCGGCAGCATTTTGTGCACGAGTCTCTGCAGCATTTGCGCTGATATCCCAACCGTTATCTTGCACTAGATATAAAATAGGCAATTGCTTTAAAGCAGCCATTTGAAAAGCCTCAGCAATCTCACCTTCTGTGACTGACGCGTCACCTAGAGAGCAAATTACAATGGAATCACTATTCCCAGCTCGACTGGGAATCTCTGAGGATCCTGCACCGAAAGCAGCTTTCTGCTCTGCGGTTAGGTCTGTAATTCCAGTGAGGAGATCTCCGCTTTCGCGGAGACTAATCGCTAACGCTACACCAGTAGCAGGAATAGCCTGCATTCCTGTAGCACTAGATTGATGTGGGATTTTAGGCTTATCATCATCCTTTAATGATGGATGCGAGTAATAGGTACGTCCACCAGAAAATGGATCATCTTTTTTAGCCAGTAACTGCAACATTAAATCATAAGGTTTCATCCCTATAGAAAGTAACATCGCGTCATCACGATAATATGGAAAAGCATAATCCTGTGGTAACAACTGCATTCCTAGAGCCGTCTGTATCACCTCATGACCACGGCTTGTGGCGTGCACATACTTAGAAACTGTTTTAAAGTTCTCCTCGTAGAGTTGTGCCATAGCTTTGGCAGTGGTTAGGTTTTTATATCCGAATTCTAAAATTTCTTTACTTATTTTCATAATATCTTGAATTTCCGCACTTGATGCGGAATCTGATTATACTTATCTCAATACTCTTTAAAAACAACTTTCCGCACGTGATACGGAATCCGACTATACTTATCTCAATACTCTTTAAAAACAACTTTCCGCACTTGATGCGGCTGGATTTCCGCACTTGATGCGGAATCTGATTATACTTTCTCAATGTCAATCAATAATTCTCCTCATCCCACCAACTTTCAGCAAGATCCAGCCATTCTGGATTATCCTTTTCTATAAGGTCTATTTTCCATTGCCGCTTCCATTTCTTCAGCTTCTTCTCTCTAGCTTGTGCCTCTTGAACCCATTGAAATTCTTCAAAATAGACCAGTTTTTTAGTCTGGTATCTTTTAGAGAATGCTTTTTTATATTTTTCTTCTTTGTGTTGACCTGTTCTGTGTTTAATATCATCTGTCATTCCTACATATAAAACGCCATCTTTCTTATTAGAAAGTAAGTAGACGTAATACTTGTGCTCGTAACTGGCCATTAGACGTAATTAGCAGTTTCCGCGTCTGGCGCGGAAAATCAATTTCATTAATAATCTTTATCAGGTGCAGCCTCCAGATTCAAAGCCACTTGCTTTAAAAAACTACCTCCTAAAAACCCATCTACTACTCTATGGTCAAAACTCAAACTCAACATCATCATACTTCTTATCTCAATCCTGTCCACGCCATCTTTGGTCATGACCTCAGCACGTTTTTTAATAATTCCTGTTGCAAGAATAGCTACCTCTGGCTGATTGATAATAGGTGTTCCCATTAGTGAACCAAAAGTTCCCACATTTGATATCGTAAACGTTCCTCCTTTTATGTCCTCACCACCTAATTTATTCTCACGTGCTAGGTTTGCCATGCGATTTACATCTGCTGCGATTTCTGGTAGGGATTTCTGGTCGGCTTTTTTTACTACCGGGACAATTAAGTTTCCTGAAGGTAATGCTGTCGCCATACCTACATTAATGTTTTCCTTTACGATAATGTTTTTACCGTCTACACTAGCGTTAATATTAGGATATTCTTTTATCGCTCTAGCAACAGCATCTACAAATAAAGGTGTAAACGTTAATCGCTCACCGTATTTTTCCTGAAAAGGTCCTTTGTTTTTATTACGCCAGTTCACTAAATCGGTAAGGTCTGCCTCTACATAAGCAGTCACGTGCGGACTGGTATGTTTAGAATACACCATATGATCTGCGATCATAGAACGCATGCGATCCATTTCTATGATTTTACCAGTTCCTTTATCCAGTTTTAACTGCGGTATGCGGTATGCCGTAGGATCTGGTTCATTATTTACTGCTTGTGCAAATTGAAATGGCCTACCTTCATTAATATAATTTACCACATCACTCTTGCGCAATCTACCTTCATGACCAGTTGCTGGTATGCGAGCTAGTTCTTCATAAGAAATATGGTGTTTGCGCGCCATAGATTCTATCAATGGGCTTACAAATAGGTCTTGATTTACATAAGAATTAGAAACCGCAGTAGCTTTTGAACTTGCTTTTACCATCTTAGGCGGCTTACTCACAGAAGATTCACTCTTAACTACCTTATTAGAATCGTCAGATTTTGGAGAGGCAACCGTCTTTACAGACCCATCTGACTCTTCAAATTGAGCAATCACGCTACCTATTTCTACCACATCACCGTTAGCGTATAAGTGCTTAGACATTATCCCTGCCGTTGGTGCCGGCACTTCATTATCTACCTTATCCGTTCCTACTTCAACAAGGATATCACCTTCTTCAAAAGCTTCTCCTTCTTGAACTAGCCAGTTAAGTATTGTTCCTTCTGTAATTGATTCTCCCATTTTGGGGAGTGTAAAATCCATAGTCTTTGCCATGGCATAAAAATAAGAAAACTAACGCTTGTTAGTTGTGAAAAGTTTGTTGTAATTCCGCTTTCGCGAAAGCGGAAACAAAAAACAATTCTTACTTCTTTTTCATTTCCTGAAAGGTCTTATAAAAATCTTCTTGAACTGGTCTATTTTCAGGGATTTCACGCAGCGGCTCTACTTCCCTCATCGTCTCGTGACAGTCTGCAGGTAGTTGCTGGTACAATTTAGTCCCAGCAGTTTTCCAAGCAATCATTTGATCTGAGACTTCTTTGATCTTTTTTGCAGGATTCCCTACAATAAGACTGCGTGGTTCAAAAACAGCTTCGGCTTTTACAAATGCCATCGCTCCTACTATACAATCGTCTCCTATAGTCGCGTCATCCATAATGACACTATTCATTCCTATCATGCAATTGCGACCTAAATTTGCACCATGAATTATCGCTCCATGACCTACGTGTGCGCCTTCTTTAAGCGTGATGCTTTTACCAGGAAACATGTGTACGGTACAATTTTCTTGCACATTAACGCCATCTTCTAGGATTATCTCGCCCCAATCGCCGCGTATCACAGCACTAGGCCCAACATAACAATTCTTACCAATAATCACATTACCTATTACGGTCGCTTGTGGATGGACAAAGCTTGATTTGTGAATTACTGGAATGTGGGATTTGAAGGAGTAGATCATTGAGCTGTGAGTTTTTGAGCTGTGAGCTGTGCGCACTTAGCGTTCAATTATTTTAATTTTAATTTACTTCTTAGTCCAGAAATCATTTTACCTATTTCAGAAAGCGCGGCTCGATTATTTTCAAATTCCTCTTTTGAAATATACTTTCTCAGAAATGCTTTAGTATTCCAAGTAACGCATTCATGACTGCTGTCCCAAGCCATTTTAAGGTATCTATTAAAATTAGGATCTGTGCTTCCTGAACCTTCTGATATATTAGCAGCTATTGAATCTGCTGCACGACAAAATTGTGAGGATAAGCGATACATTTCCTTTTCAGGAAACCTATCTACAAGTTGATTAATAGTCTCTCCAAAATCAACAGCTTTTTGATAAACCTTTAGATTTTCAAAACTGAAATGATAAGCACTTTGAAACTCCATAAATCTTAATTTTTAACTTTTAAAAGTTGATTTAAACAATCCTTAACCCACGGCTCACAGCTCAAGACTCAATACTAGCGAAATCTCTTCAACGTCTCCTTTGTAAACTCGCTCAAAACAAGTCTTCCTGAAATCTTTGCTCTTTCAAAAAGAAGCTGATCCCAGTTTTCACAACCAGTCCAGAACATCTTTTTCATTTCGGCCATGGCGTCTGGATTATAGGTACAAAGATTTTCGGCAAATGCTTTTATTCCTGCATCCATCTCTTCTGTAGATTCATAAACCTCAGCAAAAAGGCCATTATCTTTTGCCCATTGTGGGGAATAGAATTCATTTGCGTTAATCGCAATCTGGCTCATTCCTGTTAATCCTAGTTTGCGCTCTACCGCAGGACCTACTACAAATGGCCCTATTCCTATGTTGAGTTCGCTTAATTTAATACTAGCAAATTTAGTCGCAAAGCAATAGTCCGTCGCACTAGCTATACCTACACCACCACCGACGGTTTTACCTTGTACACGACCTAGTATAAATTTAGGACACTTGCGCATGGCATTAATCACATTTGCAAATCCAGAGAAGAATATCTCTCCTGTTTTTGCATCGTTTACAGCTATTAATTCTTTAAAGCTAGCTCCTGCACAAAAAGTACGTTCTCCACCAGATTTAAGAATGATTACCTTAGTAGCGTCATCATTACCAGCATCTGTAATAGCTTGTGCCAGTTGTGCTAGAATATCTCCAGGCAACGAGTTGTGCGCCGGATGGAAGAATTCTATGGTTTGTATTTGATTTTCTGTTGTTGTTTTTACGTATTCCTTGGTCAAAATGCTTGTGTTTTATGTCAAGCCGCTGCAGAGCGGCTTCGGTTAGTATTTATCTCGACACCTTTTTAGTGTCAAGCCGTCGCAGGACGGCTTCACTTATTGTTTATCTCAATCTTTCTTAAATCGTTCTTTACTCGTAACAAATCCAGTAAAATCCCAATCTGCAGCTAGATCATTCCATTCTGGATTTATACTTTCGATCAAATTCATCTTGTATTCTCTTTTCCATTTTTTAATAAGCTTCTCACGCTTAATAGCTTCTGTTGGGTTGTCATGTTTTTCAAACCAAACTAACTGCTTGATATTAAATTTACCAACATGAGTTTCAAAAGTAGCATTCTTATGGTCAAAGACTCGTTGTTTAATGCTGTTAGTCACACCTACATAGAACAGCTTATTTTTAACATGAGCCATGATATAGGTGTACATTGTTTTCATAATCTTCTCGTTTAATATTGAGCGAAGCCGTCCTGCGACGGCTTGACACTCTAAACGTCAATCTGATGTATAGCGGCTAAGATTGTCAATCAGCCCAAACTGAGTCAGATGGTGATATACATGCTTACGTTCCAACAAAATCCACTCATACTTACTTAATTCTCCAAAAACAGCATTCTTAGTCGTTGCTTTAGGATTCTTTTTATAGAAATCTAAATATTCATTTCTAGCTTCTAGTAGTTGTTGCTTTGCCGTTTCTAGGTTGTCATGCTTTAAGTCTTCTAGCTCGCCATCTTTCATGAGCGGCATTTTGTGATTTTGTGGCATTTTATCATAATTCCACAAGGTTGCCGTTACTTTTTCTAGATATTTCTCTGGTGTAGCAATATCAAAATCTTGAATCTCTCCACTAGCAATTCTATAGCTCATCTCGAGATGTTCTACCATGTGCTGTGGTGTCATTGTTCCCCATTGTGGTTTTGAATCTTCGGTAAGTTTTGATAAAGCAGATTTGATATAACCTTCTGTAATTTCTGGAAATACCGTTTGTTTCTTCTCTACCATGGTAAGAATAGTGGCAACGGCTACAAGTGCTGTTGCTTCTTCATCAGTTTTACCATTTTCATAATCTACAGGCTCTGCATCAAAAACTTCTACATACCATTTTACAATTCCAGATGGATGCTCACGACCAGCGACGTCTCTTTCTCGTTTTTCTTTACAAGTCAATCGCACATAAATCGTGTCATTATGATATAATGGCCTTAAGAAACGGATTTCTTCTAGACCGTAATTTGCACTTACTGGACCTTTATTAGGATACACAAATAATCCTGCCGCGGCACTGATGATAAAATAACCGTGAGCCGTGCGTTTCTTAAATATACTTCCTTCTAGACTAGTAATATCTGTATGGGCATAGAAATGATCCCAAGTGAGATTTGCAAAATTCTGTACATCAGTATCAGTCAGCGTTCTTTTATGAGTTTCAAGACTCATTCCAGGTTTGATGTCCTCATAATGATAAGCAAATGGATGCTTTTCTGCTTTTTTATAAGCACCATTAGGCTGGTAAATCCCGGTGATTTCTGTTAACGAAGTTGGGCTTCCTTGAACTGCACATCGCTGCATGTAGTGTTTGATTCCGCGTAATCCCCCCATTTCCTCGCCACCACCTGCGCGTCCTGGACCACCGTGAACTAGTAATGGTAATGGTGAGCCGTGACCTGTGGACTGTGGTGCGCTATCTCTATTTAAAGTCAATATTCTCCCATGTGACGATGCGGCGTTTATGGTGTACGCTTTCGCGAAAGCGTCATCTCCAGTAACTACACTACTCACTAGCGAGCCTTTACCCAAATGAACTAATTCTATTGCTTCATCTAGGTTTTTATACGGCATCAACGTACTGACCGGACCAAAACATTCTACTTCATGAACAGCGGTGTTTTTAAATGGCTGGTCTTCTCGCATCAAAATAGGTGACATAAACGCTCCTTTTTGAGCACGGTCACCGTGAATTTCTACCTCATTTAAGTTTCCGTAAACGAGATTTGCTGTCGCTGCGATTTTTTTAATTTGGGATAGAGTGACCTCTTTTTGATCATTATTAATCAATGCACCCATGCGCGTTTCCTTGAGTAATGGATCACCTATCACAGTTCTTGCTAGTTGTTTACCTAATGCGATTTGCACATCTTCCATTAGATTTTCTGGCACTAGAATTCTTCTAATCGCTGTACATTTTTGTCCAGCTTTAGAGGTCATCTCTTTACGTACTTCTTTTACAAAGATGTCAAACTCTGGAGTCCCAGGAACAGCGTCTGGTCCTAAAACTGATGAGTTTAATGAATCTGCCTCCATCGTAAATGGAACTGATTCTTCTAATAATCGTGGATGTGCTTTTAGTTTTCTACCTGTGTGCGCGCTACCTGTAAAGGTGACTACATCTTGTGAATTTACTGTATCAAGAATACTTGTAGTAAGACCACTTAAGAGCTGTAAAGAACCCTCGGGAAGGATTCCTGAATTTATGATTTCACGTACTACAGCTTCTGTTAAAAAGGCTGTTTGCGGTGCTGGCAATACTACTGCTGGCATACCTGCCATCCAGTTTACCGCACATTTTTCTAGCATTCCCCATACTGGAAAATTAAAGGCGTTAATATGGACCGCGACACCTTTGCGAGGTACTAGAATGTGATGTGCCATAAAACGACCACCACGCGATAAATCTATAGGATCACCTTCTACGGCATAACTCTGATCTGGAAAGAGTTTTCTCAAACTAGCATTTGCAAATAGATTTCCAAAACCACCTTCTATATCTACCCAACTATCTGCTCTAGTCGCGCCAGTTCTGTAACTGATCTCATAAAACGCTTTTTTTCTTTTATTAAGATAAAGTGCTAATTTTTTAATCATGTTACCACGTTGCTGGAACGTCATATCTCTCAACACCTTACCATGATCGCGACCATATTGAAGAGCAGATTGAATATCTAGTCCTTCAGTACTTGTAAGGCCTATAATGTCGCCCGTAATAGCATCATACATATTCCTTGTAGACTTCTCTTCTCCAGCTTGCCACTGGCCATTGATGTAACTTTCTAGGATCATAATTTCTTGATAGATGGTTGTGATCTCGCTTTCGCGAAAGCGTAACATTTATTATGTCTACGAAAATACAAAAAGCAAGCGAATAGACTAACACTTGTTAGTTAAAGTGACATCGAATAATGATATATATCAAGCAAACAGAAAATACAAATGTTTGATGAATAGCGTGCTTATACTCGTTTAAAAACAATTGAAAAAGCTTTTTGACGATAAAATAATTATTTAATCGGTTTAATTACATTTATAATGTATTTAAAAATACCCTTTGTTTATATTGTTTTATATTCGTGAACAGTCTTAAAGGTCTAATAGAATGAATATCAAAGCTACATATCATATACTGTTTATTATACTTTGCACATCAGGACTTTGTCACTCACAAATTAGCATAGGAAACACTAATGCGGCTAATGGAAGTAGCCTGCATGTAGATGATTACAGCGGTCAAAAAGGAGTTATCTTAACACGATCTAATATTGCAGACTTAACTACTGTAGCTCCATTTCCAGCTGCCACACCAGAAGGAACTCTTACTTTTAATACAAATGTAGCTTCTGCATAGGTTATGTATGGTGGGACCCCACAGTTCCTACATGGCGTCGCGTAGACCCTTTTATCAGTGTCGATCAACTATACACAAATCCTGTGTCTGATGGTGCTGCAGGAAACCTTAATCAAGATATAAGTGTAGGTTTTAAAATACCACTATTCGGTAACCCTCAACTTGCCGATCCTGATAATTTATACGAGCTAGTTACTCCCATACCTCCAGAAGGCAACTTTAAAAATATAAGAGTAAATGCAGCAGGTAGGTATCGCGTTGCAGTTACTCTGGGTTTAGAGGCACAAGAAGACGGTACAGGAATAGATGATAACATTGTAGAAGTACGCCTACAAATCACAGATGTGTACGGGAATGTTAGATTCCCTGGTGCATTTCAACATAGCACAGAAATGGAAGGTACGGCATCTGGACAAGATGACGATGGCGCAGTAAGCTTTGTAGAGGTTATAGAAATTAATGAAGACGATGTTATAAGTGTATTATCCTATCAAAGTAGTAGTACTGGTAATGCATCTGTTGAACTTAATGGTTCAAGACCTAGTTCTTTTTATCTTATAAAAATAAATTAATGATAAGCTCAAAATCCCCTTTTTTATCGATTAACTTAAGACTAGTTCCTTTTTTACTTTTGGTTTTAAGTTATTCTTTTAGTCAAGTAGGCATAGGAACTGACACTGTTGGGACTGGTGTTCTTCTAGAGATCAATGACCCTTCAAGTACAACAGGTGTCTTGCTACCTCAAGCAAACATTATTGATTTATCTACAGCCGCTCCACTTCCCGCAGGGATAGAAATAGGAACACTGGTTTATAATACAAATATTGCATCTGGGATAGGGTATTATTTTTGGAATGGGTTTGTATGGGATCGCTTTAATGCCGCTGTGGGAGAAATGGTAAAATATGTCAATCCAGCCGTTGCGGTAACTGGCCAAAATTTAAGTGCTGTTAGGACGGTACAAATTATAGGCGCTGTAGAGTTTAATGACAATCCTGTTTTGTACCAAACTGATGGGAATACAGGCGTAAGAATTATGGATACTGGAGTATATCAAGTCACTGTTTCTTTATCGCTAAGAGGAACTTATGGTCCTGACCGAAACAGAGGTAGAGCAGAGATCGATGCTAGAATTTTTGTAAACGGTGGCGCAAGAGGCCCTTTATATCGCAGTACAGAAATGAATATCACTAACGCCGCTGGCGATTTTGATAATGGGTCCATTACTTTCACGCAGTCTGTGATAATCAATGCTGGTGAAATAATAACCGTTAGAACGGCGAGATCGGCAGGAAACAATACAGGTGAGGTGAGATTAAGATCTACAGGAACTTCTACTATGTTTATCCAAAAAACAATTTAAATAACAAAGCTTATCAAAATGTTTATGCTATTATTTAATAAAAACTGGTACTTTTCTAAATCAGCCTTATGTTTTACATTATTTTTATGTAATTGTTTTATAGCAATTAGTCAAGTAGGAATAGGTACAGAAACAACTGCTACTGGAACTATTCTTCATGTAGAAGACTTAGATGGTTCAGGATCGGCTGGAGTACTTTTTCCACGCATACCGCTAGCAAGTCTAGAACTTACTGATCCTCTACCAGCGGACACTACACCAGGAACTATGGTCTATAATACAAATCCAGTTTTACAAACTGGTTACTATTTTTGGACCGCTACCAACTGGCAACGACTTAATGCGACAATAGGTTCCATGTCGCAATTTACAAATTCTAATAGGCATACAGACAATAATCTAAACGCTGCAGCAGGAACAATGGCCGATATTTTTGGCCTTCCCAGTACACCGCCAGATTTCAATGATGCACCGACGATATATGTACGATCGTCACTAGCTCCTGCTGGAACGAATCCAGATAACAGACGTTTCTTAAAGGTAACTGAACCAGGACGCTATCGTATTAATGTAAATCTAGTCATGGAAGGAGTAGGTACAGGAATATCTGAGGTTGAAGTTCGTCTAGTTGTTAATGGAACAGAAATCGGTCCACACTATATAAGTTCTGAAATGGATACTAATAGTTCTAACCGTGGTTCTGTATCTTTTTCAGAAACATTATTTTTAACAAAAAACTCCATTTTAAGTGTAAGTTGTAAACGCAGTCGGAAAAGTAACGGAAACAATGTTTACCTTTTTAATGGCGGGACCAGCACGTTTTTCATAGAGAGAATTTTGTAAAACCATCCTATGAAATTACAAAACCACTAGATGGAATTTTTTCCTCTAGTGGTTTTTTATTCTCCTCTATTAAAGTCTGAGTATTGGTATAAAGTATGTCAGAGATTAACTATTGAACGCTCTCAATCACCATCGCATAGCCTTGTCCTACTCCTACACACATAGTTATTAAGGCATATTTCTTATTAGTTAATTGAAGTTCTAAAGCAGCACTATAAGCCAGTCTAGTTCCTGTAACACCTAGTGGATGACCTATCGCGATAGATCCACCATTAGGATTAATGCGGGCATCATCGTCTGCAAGTCCCCATGCTCTTGTGCAGGCTAGCGCTTGCGATGCAAATGCTTCATTAAGTTCTATAACATCCATATCTTTTAAAGATAAACCTGCTTTTTCTAGTGCTTTATTACTAGCTGTAACAGGACCTATACCCATAATGCGAGGCTCTACTCCTACTACAGCACTACTTACCACTCTAGCGATAGGCTTTAAGTTGTATTTCTCAACAGCATCTTCACTAGCGATAATAGTTGCTGCAGCACCATCATTTAAACCGCTGGAATTCCCTGCAGTAACAGAACCTCCATCTTTTTTAAAAGCTGGTCGCAGTTTTGCAAGAACTTCTTTTGTAGTAGTTGGTTTAATGAACTCATCATCTTTGAAGATAATAGGATCTTTTTTACGTTGTGGTATTTCTACAGCAACAATTTCCTTAGCAAGTCTACCAGACTGTTGCGCTGCTGCCGCTTTGTTTTGTGACCATGCTGCAAATATATCTTGATCTTCTCGAGAGATCCTAAATTTCTCTACTAGATTCTCTGCTGTGTTTCCCATTCCATCTACACCGTACATTTCGGCCATTTTGTGGTTGACAAATCTCCATCCAAAACTAGAATCGTACATCTTAGAATCAGTACCAAAGGCACTACTTGGTTTAGCTATGACTAATGGCCCACGAGTCATGTTCTCAACTCCACCAGCAATGAACACATCTCCATCATCGGTTTGTATTGCTCTGTGCGCATGAACTATGGCACTTAAACCAGAACTACATAATCTGTTGACCGTTTCTCCAGGAACTGTAACTGGTAAACCAGCAAGCAGTCCAGCCATGCGAGCGACATTGCGATTATCTTCTCCAGCCTGGTTAGCACAACCCATTATCACATCTGCATAAGCATCTGTTGGGATATTAGGATTTCTTTCTACTACGCTTTTAATTACGTGTGCGGCTAGGTCATCTGGTCTTATAGTAGATAATGTTCCTTTGTAATTTCCTATGGGAGTTCTTGCTCCGTCTATGATGTATGTGTTTTTCATGCAAAAAAGGTATGAAGTATTAGTAATTCGGGATTAGTTTAAAAACTAAACCTACATTCTTGATTATATTTTATTTCTTAAACTGGAAAGCATTTTAGTGATCTACATTAATTGACTCCTTATTTATTCATTAGTTTCAAAGGTTATATCATCTCTACGATAAGCTTTGGTTCCAGCTACAACACATTTGTTAGCAGAATAAATCGAGTGATTAATATGTTTTATAAATTGAGCATCGCTACCTGGGTAGCCTTAAGCTATGTTTAGACCTATGTAATCCATAGCTCTTCTAAATTGAGAGCTTAAAGCATAAAGTTCTCTTGCTGGAAAATCTTTAGTAATCATATCAACAACCTCGGCAAAAATCCATTGCTTTTTGATAAACTAATAAAACTTCAAATTTAAAATGATAGTTACTTTTCATTAGTCAAAGATAACATAGCAAGAATCTAATACCTAATGTCAAATAGCTCATAACTACCTTCGTTACCAATCCTTATTAGTCCTATAAACCACTCCTTTAAAAAGCGCTACAAGTTCATCACCTTTTTTCACTTCAACGATGTTAAAACCTACTTTGGTTTTGGTTTTGTCTAGAGTGCACTCTGCTGTGATGTAATCGCCTTCTTCCAGTGCCTCAATGTGATTGATGCTGGTTTCTATAGAAACGGCAAATTTACCGTGCGTGTTTGACGAGAAACCAAAAGCAGTATCTGCTAGCGAGTAAGTAATCCCACCATGTGCTTTCCCCATACTGTTCAACATCTCTGGTCTTATGGTCATTCCTAACTTTACAGAACCAATTTCTACAGAAAGAATCTCGATTCCTAACCAAGTAGAATAAGGATCGAGTGAAAGCATTTTTGCTGGAATCTTTTTTCCTTCTATCATCTTTTTAAAGTTCGATTAATTTAAGAGTCGTGTTATAATTTCTCATGGTAGATGTCACACCGAGTTTCTTTTCAAACCAAGCGTTAGTCATTTTAGTCTTACCAAAGCCGACACCACAATAAAAGTAAATGACATCATCTACAATTTTAAAAGTTTCTAATTCAGTTGAGAATGACATCACCTCTTCAACTTTATCTTGTTCTGGAATCTCACTTAAAAAGCCAAAACTCATAAATTTTGAATTTTCTAAAGTCTTCGATTTAAAAGGATTTTCTTTTACTATTTCTTCAATATCAGATTGTTTTTTCAAAATAACAGGAACATTCAAGTCAAATTCTGATTTCAATAATTCACCAACAATCAATTCACAATTAGCAACTTCTAAATCACTACTAAAAATAATATTCCCAGACTGTATATAAGTAGTCACTCCATAAAAAGAGGTTTTAGCTAGTGCATCACGCAACAACGCCATAGGCAGCTTGTTTTTACCACCTACGTTAACGCCTCGCAATAGCGTTACATATCTCATTACATTAAAAATTGAGTTCCAGCAGCTTTCATCTTGCGCAATAACGGTGAGCATCTATAGCGATCTTCTCGATATACATCATACATCGCGTCCAGTGCGTTTACACACCATTCTATTCCTTTTTCGTTTGCCCAGGCGAGCAGTCCTTTTGGATAATTCACACCTTTGGTCATCGCGCTATCTATTCCTTGTGCCGTTGCGATGTTTAAAAATAAGGCATCTGCCGCCTCATTGAGAAGCATTGCGAGTACTCGATCTTGAATTTCTTTTATGAGTTCAGGAGATTTTACTGGGTTCGCTTTCGCGAAAGCGTGCTCACTATCCACATTTACATAATCATAAAAACCACGACCAGATTTGCGACCTAGCCAGCCGGCTTCCATCAATCGTTTTTGAGTCAACGACGGCTTGTAACGTGGGTCAAAATAGAAGGCCGCAAAAACCGTTTCTGTCACCACATAATTCACATCATGACCTATGTAATCCATCAATTCAAAAGGCCCCATTTTAAAACCAAGTCCTTTTAAAGCATAATCTATAGTGGCAAAACTAGCCATTCCTTCTTCATAAATACGCAACGATTCACTGTAAAATGGACGCGCCACACGATTCACGATAAATCCAGGAGTATCTTTTGCTACGGCAACCACTTTTTTCCAATTCTCGATAGTAGCTACACAAGTGTTGGTCACACTTTGAGCAGTTTGTACAGCAGGAATTACCTCAACAAGTTTCATTAATGGCGCAGGGTTAAAGAAGTGAATTCCTATGCAGCGCTCTGGCTTATCGAGTGATGCCGCAATACTCGCTATACTCAAACTAGAGGTGTTAGAAGCTATAATACAGCTGCCAGAGACGTGAGATTCTAGTTCTTGAAATAGTTTTTTCTTTATATCCAGATTTTCAATAATCGCCTCGATGGTAAGGTCAGAATCGGCTAGGTCCTTTACTGTACTTACATAAGAAATATTGCCTTGAATGCGATTTTTCTCAGCTGCATCTATTCTACCTTTTTCAATAAGTCGGTTCATTATCTTTTCTAGAGCCGCTTGCGCTTTATCTAGTTGCTCCTGTTTTACATCAAACAGCTTTACCTGACAGCCAGCCGTGGCAGCTACTTGAGCGATGCCACTACCCATTGTTCCTGCTCCTATAACTCCTACTCGACTAATTTGAGATTCCTGATTTTTGATTTTTGATTTTTGATTTTCCATCTAAATGATTTTAGATTCTAAAATTAGAACCTTGATTTTTGATTTATCGAGTCTTGGTATTCTTGGTACTGACTACAAATATTGAAATCAATTGATTATTCTCATCAATCAACTGTTCTAATACCAATATATTACTTATTAAACCTGCACCTTTTTGGATTTTGAGATTAATATAACTTTCTCTCAATTCCTTGAGACATATTTTCATTTTATGAAGATAATCCCTTGTTGATTCTCCTCCTCGTGCTTCTCCATAGTTTAAAGCTACAGAAGTTGAAGAGCGTATTAATTGTTTTGATAAATGTTCTGAAGCAAAGCTTTTGTCTAAATACTTACAGGTTTTAATAATTGACACTGCAACATCTATTAATCTGTTTTCTAAATCCTTGTGCTTTCATTTCCAAATATTTAAATCAAAAATCTACTATCTTATATCTTATTTATTTCCCTTTAAAAACAGGCTTGCGTTTTTCCATAAAACTAGCCACACCTTCGGCATAGTCCTCTGTAGAGGCACTTTCTATTTGTAGCTTAGATTCTAGATTTAATTGCTCTTCTACCGTGTTGTAATAGGATTGATTCAGTGCTTTTTTAGTATTAGCTAGAGCTACTGTAGGTAATGCGGCTAATTTTTGTGCTGTTTTTTGCGCGGTAGTTAGAAAATCTGTATCAGGAACAACTTTATAGATCATTCCCATTTGCTCAGCCTCTGGTGCAGTAATTTTATCGGCTAGCATCATGGCAGCACTTGCTTTACCAAAACCTATTAATCTAGGTAAAAAGAAAGTACCTGCACTATCTGGTATCAAACCGATTTTAGAAAACGCTTGTATAAAAGCAGCACTTTCTGTTGCGATTACTACATCGCAACATAGGGCAATATTTGCGCCTGCACCAGCGGCAACACCATTAACAGCAGCAACAACTGGCTTTTCAAGGTTTCTTATTTTAAGAACTATCGGATTATAATGATCGTCTAGAATGGCTTTAAAACCTGGGTTCAATTCTGGATCTGTAATTTCTTGAATATCCTGACCAGCACAGAAAGCTTTTCCATTGCCCACTATCATCACGGCTCTCACCTCATCATTTGAAGAACATTTATCTAGTGTATCTTGCATAGCAAATGCCATCTCGCGATTAAAAGAATTGAATACTTGTGGTCTATTTAAAGTTATAGTTGCAACACCATTATCGACTTGCAATAGGATAGAATCTGACATATAATTTTATTATGTTTTAACCCTAATCAGAGACTTAATCTGATTAAAGGGTTTATTTTTTTAAAGTTGATTATAAAGATAGTGGTTGTTACGCTTTCGCGAAAGCGAGATTACTTCAAACACTTAAAATAATCAAACGGCTCTAGACAATCCTCACATTGAAACATCGCCTTGCAAGCCGTAGAACCAAATTGACTGACTAACTTTGTGTTTTGCGAGCCACAATTGGTGCATTTTACGAGTCTCTTATCGTTCAACAAAACGTCTTTATCGGCAGTTTCTTCTAGTGGTGCGGCAATACCATATTCCTCAAGCGCTTTGCGACCACGCTCTGTAATCCAATCTGTCGTCCACGGCGGACTCATTATCAATTGAATAGTTGTAGAATAACCATGAGCTGCAAATGCTCGTTCTAGATCATCACCTATTACATCCATCGCTGGACAGCCGCTGTAGGTAGGTGTCAATTTTATAGTAATCTCTTTTCCTTCTACTATAACTTCTCTAATAACTCCTAAGTCTACCACGTTAAGTACTGGTATTTCAGGATCCTTAACAGATTCTAAGATATTTTGAAGGTCTTGAGGTATGATATAGTCTTGGATCATAAGAATAGCATATATTGATTAAGGATTAACGAATACTGAAATTTTTGAATTAGGAATTTTTAGCTTTTGATGTTTTAATACTCGCAACAAATATTGAAATCAACTGATTATTCTCATCAATTAGTTTTCTACTTCAGTTTTATTCTTAATAAGTGAAGCTCCTTTTTGAATTTTAAGGTTCATCATCGACTCTTTTAATTCTTTTAATGCGATTTTCATTTTATGAAGAAAATCTTTGTGTGACTCCGCACTTTGTGCTTTGCCGTAATTTAATGCTGCGGTCGTGGAACTTCTTATCAATTGCTTACACAAATGATTTGAGGAATAACTGTTATTCATTGAATGGTCTGCTACTTTTATAATATCAACCGAGAATTGAATCAAACGACTTTCTAAATCAAATTTCATAAATTCTCATTTTTAAATTTCGATATTCAATATTCAATATTCATTAATCGATATTGGATATCTCTCTAAATAATTCGAGTTCAAATTCAAATTCGAATTCAACTTATTACCATTTCGAATCTGGATACGTTCTCTGCATATACTGCATATCTGCTAGAATGTAACCCATGTGTTCACTGTGTAAGCCTTCTTTTCCGCCTTTTTGGAAATATTCTACTTCTGGAATATCAAGTGTTGCTACAGAAAGTAAGTCACCTACTTTTTCATAGTAGTATTCTTTTAATTGCAACATATCTGGCGCTACACCAGCAGCAATCATGGCATCATCTGCTTGTGTCGTATGAAACAACTCATCTGTATAAATCCATAGATCATTTACAGCTTGTTGTACACGTGTTTTACTTTCCTCAGTTCCATCACCTAAACGTTTTAACCAGTCTCCAGAAAAACGCTCGTGATAGCTTGCCTCTTTGATTCCTTTAAAGGCCAGTGCTCTTAAGGTCTCGTCTGCACTTTGCTGTAAAGCTCCTAAGAACATTTTGTTATATACATCAAAGAAGAACTGACGTACAATCACGTAACCAAAATCTGTATTAGGCTGTTCTACCAGTAATACATTCTTATACTCACGTTCTTTTCTTAAAAATGCAATATCATCTTCAGTAGTTTTATCGCCTTTCAATTGTGCGATATACTGATAAAAACTACGCACTTGGCCTAACATATCTAATGAGATGTTAGTAAGCGCGATATCTGGCTCTAGATTAGGTCCGTGACCACAAAGCTCTCCTAGACGCTGACCTAGAATCAAATAATTATCTGCCACACCAAGTAGGTAATCGATTAGGTGTTTCTTATTTTCTGTTGATTCAAGGAATTGTGGGTTTAACTCCTTAATAGGCACTGCAGAATTTGAAATCACTTTTGTTTTTGAATTTGAAATGGTTTCCATAATGGATATTGTGGTATTAAATTTAAATCTAAACTGAAATTTAAATTTAAAAGGGTTTATCGTTTATTTATAATAGCAACTAGAATTCTAACAATCTGTTCATCTTCATCTTGAAGTTTTTTCAAATGCTTAACATCTCCCAAACCAGCTTTTAGTTGAATTCTCAAATTATTGTTGCACTCTTTTATTTCTTTAAGAGCAATTCTTAATTTATTGATTTTATCCTTTTCAGTACCAGCTCCAGCAAACTCACTAAAATTTAGAGATACAGAACCTGAGGATCTTATCAATTGTTCAGCATAATATTTAGAAGCATAGGTCTTTGCTGGTTTATCAAAAACTAAAACCACATCAGCAGCAAAACTGATTAATCTTTCTTCTAAATCATAAGCCTTACTCATTGTCTTTAAATTTAAATTTCAACTTAAGTTTGGATTTAAGAATTAAAACACATGTAAAAAGCTGCGCTTTTTACATGTGTTTTAATTCTTCAGGCAACTCATAAAAAGTAGGGTGTCTGTAAACTTTATCTGTTGCAGGTTTAAATAGCTCGTCACTTGCCTCTGGACTACTTGCTGTGATATTTTTAGATTCTACGACCCATATGCTCACACCTTCATTTCTACGTGTGTAGACGTCGCGAGCGTTATTCATTGCCATTTCAGCATCTTCGGCATGTAGGCTACCGCAGTGTCTGTGTTCTAGTCCGTTTTTAGATCTTATAAAAACTTCCCAAAGTGGAGTTTCTTGACTCATATATTTTATTTTTAGTTCGCGCGCATTGTATGCGCTACACTCAAAATAGGCGCATGCAATACGCCCTTGCTAGCGAGCAGGTTATACCGCTTGTGCAGTTTGTTGTTTTATATCTTTTTGTTTTGTTGCATAAGCAGCAGCTGCTTCACGTACCCAGGCGCCATTGTTCCAGGCGTTGCGTCTATCATCTAGACGTTTTTTATTCATCGGCCCGTGACCTTTTACTACTTGCCAGAATTCGTCCCAATCGATTGCGCCAAAATCATAACTTCCCTTTTCATCATTCCATTTCAAGTCTGGATCTGGAATAGTAAGCCCTAAAAGTTCTGCCTGTGGTACTGTTTGATCTATAAATTGCTGGCGCAACTCATCATTTGTTTTGCGCTTTAACTTCCATTTCATAGACTGCTCTGTATGCGTACTTGCGGCGTCTGTAGGACCTAACATCATTAATGACGGCCACCACCAGCGATTCAATGCATCTTGTGCCATTTCTTTTTGCTCTACGCTACCATTACATAGCGATAACATGATTTCGTATCCTTGACGCTGGTGAAAACTTTCTTCCTTACATACACGTACCATAGCACGAGCATATGGTCCAAAAGATGTACTACACAACGGTACTTGATTAATAATCGCAGCTCCATCCACTAGCCAGCCTATCGCTCCCATGTCTGCCCAAGTCATCGTAGGGTAGTTGAAAATCGAAGAATATTTTGCTTTACCAGAATGTAAATCTTCATAAAGCTGCTCACGAGTGATACCTAAAGTTTCACAAGCGCTGTATAGGTATAGTCCATGTCCAGCCTCATCTTGCACCTTTGCCAGTAGCGCTACTTTGCGTCTCAATGACGGCGCACGAGTAATCCAGTTACCTTCTGGCAACATCCCTACTATTTCAGAATGTGCATGTTGGGATATTTGTCTGATGTGCGTCTTGCGATACTTCTCAGGCATCCAGTCCTTAGGCTCAATCTTTTCATCTCTCGCAATTTTAGCATCAAATTGCGCTTCTAATTTTTTGATTTCTGCTTCACTCATGGTATTATGTTTTTGACGCATCGCATGCGTCTGTGATACTTCGTTGTAGACGCATCGCATGCGTCTGTGATACTTCGTTGTAGACGCATCGCATGCGCCTGTGATATTTCGTTGTAGACGCATCGCATGCGTCTGTGATATTTCGTTGTAGACACATCGCATGCGCCTGTGATACTTCGTTGTAGACGCATCGCATGCGCCTGTGATATCCGCATGCGATGCGCCTGTGATATCCGCATGCGATGCGTCTGTGATATCCGCATGCGATGCGTCTGTGATATCCGCATGCGATGCGTCTGTGATGTTCGCATGCGATGCGTCTGTGATATTCGCATGCGATGCGAACTTACTTATCTTTGTTTCTATATACTTGTTGCGGTTCCGCTTTCGCGAAAGCGATATAACCACATACATTTTTTATACTCTAGACATCGTAGTTTACAACAAGTTTTTTACTCGTGGGTACACTTACACAACTAAGGACAAATCCTTTTTCCACCTCTTCTTCAGTCAGGGCATAATTCACTTTCATAGCTACAGATCCTTCTAGAACCTGACACTTGCATGTGCTACAAACGCCACCTTTACAAGCATATGGCAAGTCTGCTCCAGCACCTATCGCACCATCTAGCACATTATCAAAGTCATTACCGAGCACAAATTTAAACTTACGACTGCCATCTATAATGGTTACATCTACTCCATCTACCTTTTTCTCTAATGCTGCAGCGGCACGAGCTTTATCTGCATCGCTTAAACCACTTACAAACAATTCAAAATGAACATTTTCTTTCTTCATTCCTGCGGCGACTAATTGATCTCTTATTAAGAAAATCATCTCTTCTGGACCACAGATAAAAGCATGGTCTGTATGCGGTGCGTTAATTAACGTCTTAGTAAGCGTTTGTAGTTTTTCTTTATCAAAACGACCATTAAACAATGGAATATCTCTGTGCTCACGACTT
Organism: uncultured Nonlabens sp.; assembly: GCF_947495285.1. Taxonomy (GTDB): domain Bacteria; phylum Bacteroidota; class Bacteroidia; order Flavobacteriales; family Flavobacteriaceae; genus Nonlabens. The sequence goes on from NZ_CANLXZ010000023.1 coordinate 28,044, forward strand.
AAGAAATAAAAGACTTCAAAACGACTTAAATACTTGTTTTTAAGTGCTTCTATCTCTTCCTTAAATATAATTGATTTTACGGTTCTATTAAGGTAGAATAACTTGAATTTTGCATTAGGCTCGCTAGCAAGATGTGTTTTAATGATACTCAACATAGGAGTAATTCCACTACCTGCGGCAAATGCTATATAGTTTTTAACATCATTTTCTTCTGATACTTCGATTCCAAAATCACCACTAGGTGCTGAGACCTGCAACACATCACCAGTCTTTAAATCACGATTTACATAGGTAGAAAATTTACCTTCAAAGATTTCTTTAACCGCAACTTTCCACTCATTATCTAGCGGGCTGCTACATAGAGAATAACTGCGTCGCACATCTTCACCATTTATCATAGCACGCAAGGTCAGAAACTGTCCTGGACGATAGTTAAATTCTTCTTTAAGTTCTTGTGGAACGTCAAAGGCGATTACCGTAGTATCGTCTGTCTCTTTATAGACTTGGGATAATGTTATTTTATAAAAATTGCTCACAGAAAGTAGGTCGTTATGTTTACACAAAACTAACACTTGTTAGTTAGGAAAACAAATGAGTATTTTATATATTTAAAAATATGAAAAAGACGTCTTTCTTAATGACTTTTATGTCCTCATTATACATTTTATACGGGCAAAATCAAGAAGTTTTTAAAAGTACTTATGACACAATAAGCCTTACTTATCCCATCTATCATATTTATAAAAATGACACAGCTTGCATAAATTTTAGAACTGCCTTTAAAAATTTATATTACTCCAGCGATAGTTTAAGAACCGCAAAAATAAACACTGAAAAAATTGAAAATGATAACACCGTTGAGAAAAAGAGAATAGCAGAGTTGTATCAAAATGAAAAACATCAATTCCATATGCAATCATTAGACATAGCGTCAAGACCAGTTAAATATTTGCATTTTATTGAAAATGAAACAAAGAGTAAACTTCAAGAACCTTTAACGCCATTTTCACGACCAGAAGTAAAATTAGATAGTATATTGTCTTCTATGAAGTATCCTAATTTAAAAGCTCCACAATCCATACTAAACGAGGCAGAAAAGGCAATGTCTTTTTATCCAGCGCTTGCAAACACCGCAATCGAATTCAAATTCAATGACATGGTGCGCAAGAATTTCATGCAGGCTCAACCTACTTATAAAAGTATTTTTAGAAACAGAAAAAACCGAAGTTATATTATTTTAATAAGTAAGGAGTTTAAGGTAGAAAATAAAATATTTACTATCAAAGAAATCCCTAGTGATGTACTTACAGGCTGGCTAGGTCATGAGCTAGGTCATGTTATGGATTATAGATCACGCTCTACTATAAACATGATATTCTTTGGATTAAAATATCTTTATTCTCACGCTCACATTCAAGAAGTAGAACGCGCCGCAGACGACTATGCCGTGCGTCATGGAATGGGCGAATATATTCTAAAGACGAAAGAGTTTATTTTAAATCACACCAGTCTATCTGAGAAATACAAACAACATATGCGTAAATTCTATCTTTCTCCAGAAGAGATTCTGGAATTGATTAATCGCTACGGAGAAACTGGAGAAAAACCTAGTCAAGATGAACTAGCACCTAATTAGTCGTGAGTTGGCGAGTTGGTGAGTTTGTTTTTGCTCCTCAAAAAAAATGAATTTGCAACAGCTTTATTTTCTCAAGGACTCAAAGACTAAGCGACTCAAAACTCTAAGCTAGTAGATTCAAATAGTACTCACAAACTCTTCCCAAGCTTTAAACTTGTCCTCGTTCATTACTTTTTCCATTTTTACCTGACCACCTTTTTTCTTATTATGGTCGTTCCATTTTGCAAACATTTCTGGTTGTACTTTATGAACTTGAACACCTTTTAATGCTTTAGAACGAGCTACTTTATAATTTTTATTAGCTTCTTGTAGTGAATTATCTAGAGCATCAGCAAGTTCTTTTTCTGAAGTTTCTGTTTCTGTACCTAGATACCATACATGCTGAAATTCTCCATCGATTTTCTTTGCAGAGACAGTAAACTCTTTAATGCTGGTATTGTATTTTTCTTGCAATTCTGTAATCGCTGTTTCCATTTTAAGAACAGATAACTGGCTACCTACTACGTTTAAGAAAAACTTAGTTCTACCAGTTATTTTAATTTCGGCTTTTTTTACGTCTGTAAATTTTATTGTATCACCTATTAAGTAACGCCATGCACCAGATACTGTCGATATGATTAGCGCATAATCGACCTCTGGTTCTACCTCAGTCATGGTTAGAACTGGCGCATCATGAGATATACTACCATCTTGTTCTACATATTCTGGTTGAAAAGGAACGAATTCAAAATAAATACCACCATCAGTAATCAACTGCATAGACGTGGTTTCTGGACGTTGTTGACAGGCTATAAAACCTTCACTAGCTAGATAGGTATCTACTATCTGTACAGGTTTTGAAAATAATTTTTCAAAACTCGAGCGATAAGGTTCAAATGCTACACCACCAGAAGTATAAACTGAGAGATTAGGCCATATTTCATGTATAGAATCTACCTTGTGATAATCCATTACTTTTCTAAGCATCATTTCTAACCATGATGGGATACCACTTAACATTCCTATATCCCAATTTTTAGCTTCTTGGGCTATTCTTTGAACTCGCTCATCCCAATCGTCTATGGACGAAATTTCCTTTCCTGGTCTGTAAAAAGAATCTAAAAACTCAGGAATATTACTGGCAGATATTCCACTAATTTCTCCTATTGTAAACCCATTTTCTTCACTCAAATCTGTAGAGCTGCCTAATGCCAGGACTTCACTTTCAAATACATCATCTGTCAGATTAAAATTAGTTAACGCGCTTACCTGTCTGGTCCCTGCAGCTTTTATGGCCGCAATCATTTCATCTGTGACTGGAATGGTTTTAGATTTTTTACCGGTTGTACCACTAGATCTTGCAAGAAATTTAGGAGTTCCTGGCCATGTAATATCGGGCTTTCCTTCTTTCATGCGTGACCACCATTGCTCGTCCATTTTATGATAGTCGTAAAACGGTACCGCTTCCGCGAAAGCGTGCTCCATATCATCTCCTTCTAAAACACTATTAAAATCATAATACAAGCCGAAAGAAGTGCTCTTTGCCGTTTTTAATAAATGCTCTAATACTTTGCGTTGCGCAACCACATGGTCTGAGGTAGCGGTGATAGTCTCGTGAAGATTTAATGCTGTCTTAATAATAGGACCTAAAAGTGCCATGAAATAGTGGTTTATTCCAAAAATAGCTCTTTAAACACCTTTGCTAGGTTAAGATTCTGATAAGATTTTAAATATGAAGAAAATTAAATTTCTAAACTAATGACTCAAGAAATGAGACTGTTTAAATAGAGCCTAATGGTACTTAGTAAATATTTTTGTAGCCTCATTATAACTACTTTCAAAGGACATCGCGTTCACGTTTGAATCTGCTTTTACAGCATTAAAATAACTCACCATTTTCTCTGTAGGCATATTACCTGTAAGTTCATCCTTTGCCATAGGGCAACCGCCAAAACCTTGAATCGCACCATCAAAACGACGGCAACCAGCTTTATAAGCAGCGTCTACTTTTTCATGCCACGTGGTAGGTGTGGTATGTAAGTGTGCACCAAATTCTATTTCAGGATATTTAGGAATCAAGTTAGAGAACAAATAGGTAATCGTTTCTGGATCTGAGCTACCTATGGTATCAGAAAGCGATAAAATCTTAACGCCCATCTTGTATAATTTCTCAGTCCACTCTCCTACTATTTCCACATTCCATGGATCTCCATAAGGATTACCAAATCCCATCGAGATATAAACTACTAATTCTTTATTATGCTTTTGTGCGAGATCAATAACTTCTTGCAACAACTCCACACTTTGAGCAATAGTTTTATGGGTGTTACGCATCTGGAAATTCTCTGAAATAGAGAACGGATAACCTAAATATTGAATTTCTGGATGCTCACATGCTGCTTTTGCACCACGTAGATTTGCAATAATAGCAAGCAGTTTAGATTCTGTTTTAGAAAGATCTAATTTAGAAAGAACCTCTGCCGTATCTACTAGTTGTGGTATTGCCTTAGGAGAAACAAAACTACCAAAATCTATGGTATCAAAACCACATCGCAATAAAGACTGAAGGTATTGCACCTTCAAATCTGTGGGAATCATTTCTTTGATTCCTTGCATTGCATCACGTGGGCATTCTATGATTTTTACCTTTTCCATCGAGCTGCAAATATAAGCCTACGCAAAGGTTTGCGGAAATGATTTCTGGACTACTTTACGATATCAAAATCTCCACAGCTATAACTAATAACAACTATTTATATCCACCTCATAACTCGCGCAAACCATTTTGAGGATTTTATAGAATTTATTTCAATCATAACAATCAAACATGTCAAGAAGAATAGTTAGCATGTTGATTTTAAGTTTTGAGATTTGACATGCCAGCTATTTGTGTTAGCATCTTCTAAATCTGATTGAATATTTTAAAACACTGGGAAGCATTTACTCAACCGCTATAACAAACTTAGTGTATCGCCCAAAAGATGAGTTTACTATTATCAATTAACTAAAATGAAGATCGCAATCCCTATAAAAACAACAATTTGTATCCATTTCATGGCTAGTGTAAACCATGTGGAAGTTTTTATGAAACTTGCTGCTTTACCAGCAAGTAAAGCAATTGTATAAAATGTAAACAAAGAAACTAACATAAAAACGCTACCTAATATATAGATTTGAATCCAGTCTGGATAAGAGTTTGTGATTACAAATTGTGGTAATAATGCGAGAAAAAACAAAGTCACTTTAGGATTGAGCAAATTCATGGTGATTCCTACTTTGTAAAGCTTCCATAGACTTTGAGAAGAAGTTTCTGAATAACCAAATTCTATACTCGCATCTGATTTATAAATTTTAAAAGCGAGGTAAAGCAAATAAATCGCGCCTGCTATTTTTATGGAATACAGCAACCACTGGTTATCTCTTATAATAACTGCAAAACCTAATGCGACAACAGAAGTATGAACAATACAACCTGTAATTAAACCACTAGCGATGGCGATTCCATATTTAGAACCTCTTGCCACCGATTGTGTAAGTACAAAAATATTATCTGGTCCTGGACTAAGTGCGAGAAGTAAGGTTGCGAGTGCAAAGGAGATTAGGGTTTCTATCATTTATTATCCAAGATTTACTTAACAATGAAGTAGTAACTTTCTTTAGCTTTATCTTCATCATAGGTAAACCCAAAAATGTTTTTCATGACTGCCTTAGATAAGTATTTATTCATATGATAATAAGAGTAAACTTTTCCATCTTTTTCAAATAGCAGTTCACCTTCTTCATCATTTTCAGTATAAAACTTAACATTCCACCATTCCCATTCTGCAATGTGAGGAATACCAAATTCTTTTGTTATTGCTTGAGGTCCTAAATTATGTCTATACCGTTTGGTTATTCCATCTTCAATAAGTCTAAAACCATATACAGGACCGAAATCAAAATCTGCAAAACAAAAAATATTCTTTGGCTTATTAAAATATTTATATAGTTTGTCAATTAAATCTATATCTCCATCAACCAAAATTTTGTTGTTAAATACTGGATTAGTAATAATAATAGAATTATTAATTTTAGAAATCAAGACATCATTTTTACGAGTTCCAAAATCAGAAGACCACTTATTATTTAGCCGATATTTCTGAGAAAAAAAATGATTGTAAATTTCTTCAATAGTATAATTATCATTCTCTATATTTATTACAACACCAGATGGATAAATAGAATAATTTTCTGTTGGTATTGATTTGTCTTGAGAAAAGCAATTTAGTATCGAAAATATAGTAATGAAGTAAAATTGATAGTAGTTTCTCATAATTCAATAATTGCCTTATTAATTTCCCTAATCAACGCTGGCCCTTCATAAACAAAACCAGTATATAATTGTACCAGACTCGCACCAGCATTTAATTTATCAATCGCATCTTGCGCCGTCATGATGCCACCTACTCCTATTATAGGGAAAGCGTCGTTACTTTTATCATGTAAAAAAGCAATAACTTCGGTAGCTCTTTTAGTTAGTGGTGCACCACTCAAACCGCCGGCTTGTTTTACTAATAATTCCTCAGATTTTAAGCCTTCTCGAGAGATGGTTGTGTTAGAAGCGATCACTCCATCTATTTGAGTATCTGCTACGATTCCTATAATATCCATTAATTGATCGTCAGTAAGATCTGGAGCGATTTTAAGGAGAATAGGTTTTCTTTGAGGCTTTTTATTATTAAGGTCTTGAAGCGTTTGTAATATATGCGTTAATGGCTTGCGGTCTTGAAGTTCACGCAGTCCTGGTGTGTTAGGTGAGCTTACATTTACGGTAAAATAATCTATGTGATCAAATAGTTTTTCAAAACAGATTATATAATCATTTACCGCATCCTCATTAGGTGTGACTTTATTTTTTCCTATGTTACCGCCGATTAGCACATGACCTGGCTGTCCTAACTTAGGGTTTTTCTTTAATCGTTCTACGGCAAGATCTACGCCACCGTTATTGAATCCCATGCGGTTTACAATTGCTTGATCTTTCTTTAATCTAAAAAGTCGCTGCTTGGGGTTTCCATCTTGTGGTTTTGGTGTAAGGGTTCCTATTTCTATAAATCCAAAACCGAGATTTGAGAATTCTTTAAAAGCTTTGGCGTCTTTATCAAATCCGGCAGCCATTCCTACTGGGTTCTCAAACTGTAAACCGAAGAATTCTCTTTTTAAGGCAGGATGATTTTGCTTGTAACGCTTTCGCGAAAGCGTGCTAAAACCAGGTATTTTACTTAACAATTTAATACTCTTAAAAGAAAAGTGGTGAACAGCCTCTGGGTCAAAGGCAAAAAGTAGCGGACGGACTAAAGATGTATACATAAGAATAAGGTTGCGCAAATTTACAATGCATTGGACTTTATTCCATATTTTTGTTACTCTTAAAAAATGACTGATATGAGTAAATATGATGTGATCGTTTTAGGTAGTGGACCTGGCGGATATGTAACAGCAATACGTGCTTCTCAACTAGGGTTAAAAACAGCAATCGTTGAAAAAGAATCTCTAGGTGGTGTATGTCTTAACTGGGGTTGCATTCCTACTAAGGCATTAATTAAAAGTGCTGATGTATTTAATTACCTTAACCACGCTGCAGATTATGGACTTAAAGCTGATAATGTAGATAAGGATTTTGGCGCTGTTGTAAAACGTAGCCGCGACGTGGCAGATGGAATGAGCAAGGGTGTACAATTCTTATTAAAAAAGAATAAAATAGACGTAATCATGGGTTACGGAACGGTAAAAAAAGGCAAGAAAATCGAGGTGAAGGCTGAAGATGGATCTACCTCTACCGTAGAAGGAAACCATATCATAATCGCGACTGGTGCAAAATCACGTGTACTTCCTAACTTACCGCAGGATGGTAAAAAGGTAATAGGCTATCGTGAAGCTATGACGCTTAAAGAACAACCTAAGAAAATGGTTGTTGTTGGGTCTGGAGCAATAGGTGTAGAATTTGCTTATTTCTATAACTCTATGGGCACTGATGTAACTATAGTGGAATATGTAGATCGCATTGTACCGGTAGAAGACATAGACGTCTCTAAACAAATGGAGCGTAGTTTCAAAAAATCTGGAATCAAAGTAATGACATCTAGTGAGGTCACTAGTGTAGATACTTCTGGAGATGGAGTAAAAGTTAGTGTGAAAACTAAAAAAGGAGAAGAAGTTCTTGATGCAGACGTGGTTTTAAGTGCTGTAGGTATTGAAACTAATCTTTCTAACATAGGCCTAGAAGAAATAGGAATTTCTACAGATCGCGGTAAAGTGATCGTTAATAAATGGTATCAAACTAATTTACCAGGATACTACGCTATAGGCGACATTACTGCAGGACCAGCACTAGCCCATGTTGCAAGTGCCGAAGGTATTCTTTGTGTAGAAAAAATTGCAGACTTGCAGGTGGAGCCTATAGATTATGGTAATATACCAGGTTGTACTTATTCTACTCCTGAGATTGCTAGCGTAGGTATGACTGAGGCACAAGCTAAGGAAGCTGGACATGATATAAAAGTTGGTAAATTCCCTTTCAGCGCAAGTGGTAAGGCTAGTGCGTCTGGAAATAAAGATGGTTTTGTAAAAGTAATTTTTGACGCTAAGTACGGTGAGTGGTTAGGATGTCATATGATAGGTGCTGGTGTTACTGACATGATTGCTGAGGCTGTTGTGGCTCGTAAATTAGAAACTACTGGTCATGAAATTTTAAAAGCCATCCATCCACACCCTACAATGAGTGAAGCGGTAATGGAAGCTGTTGCAGATGCTTATGGTGAGGTAATTCACTTATAGTATTAAATAGTTTTTATTTAAAAATAAGAAAACCCCTTTGAAACATAGTTTCAAAGGGGTTTTCTTATTTTATGCTTAAGGTTTTTTAAAACCTAAAATTAATGGTACTCATCTCTCCTTCTTTGGTGAATCTATTAAAATTAGTAGCACATTGTCTACCAAAAAAGATCTTGTTGACACCCTAAATAAGTAGTCCAACTTTTACTCCTTATTATAATTACTATTTGAATATACGATGTTTAAAACACCTGTCAACGAGAATATCGATTTACCAGATGGTAGGGCTTTATATAAAAGTAGTCACTAGCGCCAGCAAAGACGCTCTAGATTTTACTTAATTTAAATACTGGTAAATGACATACGGCTGGATAACTACTGGAATATTCATACTAGCTGCTGCTCTTAAAATTATCGCCATATTTACTCTATAATAAGTATATATCTAGAGTTACTACTAGGTCTAGCCCTAGTTTTTAAGTTTTTATGAGACAGCACTGTTATAAATAAGACTAATACCTCTTGAGACGTGAAATGTGTATCTCTAAATCCTAGTCAGAAGTAGCTATATGGCTGTAGAAACAAATGATTTAATGACAGTATATTCTATTGTGTTTATATAGAGATCATGCTTAAAAAACACAACGACCTCTATATCCTGCACTCGTTAGCTTAAGTTGCTATTTCTTAAGTTTAGGTTTTTCTTTATAAAAAACAAATGTCACCTCTTCACCTACTTGTAAATTTGACGCTAGGTCAATGATCTCGCCATTTTTTTTCATTAATTGAATCTTTGCCGTATTAGGAGGTTTTACACCTAGATGGACTGCTTTAAGTGAAATGGTGTTAATAGGATCGATTAAGGATAGTTCCATTTCTTTCTTTTTGGCAACTGGACTGTAGGCATCAAGAATTTTATTACCATTAATAGTCAGGTCTATTTGATCTCCATCTATCTCTCCATCATCCCAAATAATTAATTTAAGATATTCCTCTTTCCACAGAATATTTAATTTTTCGCCTCCTTTTAAAGCGTTTTTCGCATAGCGATTAAACATTTTACCCATGTTCACCTTTTGTTTAACACTATCAGGTATGCGTCCCATACGGCGCACTTTCTTCTGGAATTTTTCAGTCCTCTTTTGAATTTTTTGAGCAGCTGTTAGAACTAACTCTCCATTAAGGCAGCTGGTCAGGTCATCATAATAACTTTTAAATGTTCCGTCTATTTGAGACTTCCCATTCAACTTTCTTATATCTCCAGTAAAATAAACATTACAAAAATCTTGTTCTATAATATCAGATTTTGTGTAAACTATTTCTATCTCTCTAAATTTTAATTTATTCTCCTTATCATCATAGGTACCTATAATTAAAGACTTAGTCTCATGCTCACCATTTAAATCGGTATAAGAATATCCATTAATTTTACCATCTACCTCTTTAAAATCTAATCTAAAAGTTATTAAAGAACTATCTGGCAACTTTAATAAGCCTAAGTACTCGTATGTCTGACCATTAACAGTCCCTAAGCTAAGTAAAACAATTAAAAGTAATACTGATATTTTCATATTTTGATATATATTTGAGGTAAATATAACTAACTAATTAACTTTTTATGAAAACAAAATTAACTCTAGCTCTTATGAGCATTTTTATGATGGTAAGTAGTCTAGCATTTGCATCATTTCCTGTAGAGAGACAAGTTACTACCCAAGTGGTAACACTAGAAAATGGTACAACAGTAGAAGAATCTACTGCTACTCTAACTTCTCCAGCGGCAGTTGCCTGGTCAGAAGATCAAACCATAGCGATTCTATTATGGTTTTTCCTAGGAGGATTTGCTGGTCACCGCTGGTTCTTAAAGAGTCCATGGTACTGGAATCTACTATTTATCTTAACAGGAGGATTCTTTTTTGTGGGATGGGTAATTGATGGTATAGAAATTATTACAGGAAGTTATCCTGGACTTTAATTTTATAGTATAATTATAAAATGCCTGTTAGATTTATACTAGCAGGCATTTTTATTTTATAGAAAACTCTTTACAGCCAGCTCATATCCCTTGAGGCCAAAACCAGTAATGATACCAGCCGTATATTTTGAAATATAAGATACGTGCCTGAACTCTTCTCGATCCATAACGTTAGAAATATGCACCTCTATAACTGGTGTTGTAATACCACTTACTGCATCACCTATACCTATGGATGTATGAGTGTATGCTCCTGCATTTAAGATTACCGCGTTAAATCCCTCTTCTTGCGCATTATGAAGTTTATCGATTATTTCCCCTTCTATGTTAGATTGAAAATAGCCCAATTCTACCTCTTTATATTTGAATTGTAACTCTATAAAGTAATCTTCAAAAGTTTGTGAACCGTAAATCTCAGGTTCCCGTTTTCCCAGTAAATTTAAATTAGGCCCGTTAAGAATAAGTATTTTCATAAGTATAAAGATATTATTAATTCCGCTTTCGCGAAAGCGAGACACAAAAAAAGCCGAATCCTTAAGATTCGACTTTTAATGAATTAGTTTTTTCTTAGAATTTGTAATCTCATCACCAAAGATGTCACCATTATCTTTATACACATTACTTAAGCCTATCATGTAACGCACATTTGCAGATAATCCTTCTAAAGAAGTACCTTCTTTAAATTTATAGGCAACACCACCACCGGCAGAAAGATCAATTGTTTCAGCGTTCAACTCTTTTGATCAACGTTTTCACCGTTCACTTCAAATTTATCGCTTACTAAGAATCCGATTTGGGGTCCATCTTCTACAGAAAATCCAGATTCACCTGTATAAAATTTTGCAAGTACTGGCACATTGGTATAGTCTAGTTTCAGCTTTTGTTCTATAGTATGTCCAGCAAATGTAATTTCTGACTCCAAGCCTTGTTGAGAATAAAGAACCTCTACTTGTAAAGCAAATATTTCATTAAACATATACTCTCCAGTTATCCCTACATTAATTCCATTTATAGCATCTAGGTCTTCTACTGCATCACCTTGGAGCTTTGCAAAATTCACACCTACTTTTACCTCAAAATCAATTTCTTGACCATCTGAAACTCCCATTGCAAATACCGCTGCTACTGCATTTAATAATATTTTCTCATAGTTATGTTTATTAGTTCGGTGCAAAATTAGAGAAGGTTTAATTCTTTGGTTATTAATAAAACCACAACTCATTTTAAAGGTTTTTAAAGGTATTTTCTATATTTTAAGCATCAGTATATTAGTTGTATTTCTTACAAATTAATTAACATTGTTTTTTTAATAATCTATTCACGTCTAATAATTTTTACCTTTACGTTATGAACTGGAAGCAGGCTATAAAAGACTTTTCTATATACTTAAAGCTAGAAAGAGGCCTGTCGGTTAACACCCTAAAAGCATATACTAGAGATTTAAATAAAATGGCACACTGGTTAGAAACTAACGAGGTAAAAGAACTACCTACTGCCATAACAGTAGATACATTGCGTACCTATGTATATGAGCTAGCCAAAACAGTCCAACCACGATCGCAAGCTAGATCTATAAGTAGTTTAAAAGCGTTTTTTGAATTTTTAATTCTAGAACGTTATAGAGAAGACCAGCCTATGTCGTTGATAGAGGCTCCTAAAACAGGTCGTAAACTGCCCGATACTCTAAGCACAAGAGAAATAGATCTATTGATAAACAGCATCGATCGCTCCACACCAGAAGGCGAGCGCAATCGCGCTATACTAGAAACACTTTATGCTTGTGGCCTGCGTGTTAGTGAGTTAATAACCCTTAAGATAAGTGACTTATTTTTTAAAGAAGGTTTTTTAAAAGTTACTGGAAAAGGAGATAAACAGAGATTTGTTCCCATAGGAGAATACACTATAAAAATTATTGAACTGTATAAAAATGAAATACGCATTCATGTACCAGTAAAACCAGACCATACAGATACACTTTTTTTAAACAGACGTGGCGCTGGACTTACTAGAGCGATGATTTTTCACGTTATAAAACAACAGGCCATTATGGCAGGGATTAAAAAATCTATAAGCCCGCACACCTTCAGACACAGTTTTGCGACTCATTTATTAGAAAATGGCGCTGACTTGCGATCTATACAAATGATGTTGGGTCATGAGAGCATAACCACCACTGAAATCTATATGCACGTAGACCGTGCACACCTTTCTAAGGTGATTCATAAACATCACCCTAGAGCCTAATTCCACTTACATTCTTTGATTACATCTTCATTAAGATCTCGCTTTATGCAATTTATTAATGTACTAAAGTTTTTATAAAGTAAAGAAGATTTTTTGGTGTACGCTTTCGCGAAAGCTAACTTTATAAAAAAATACAACACAATGAAAACTCTAAAGTTTAAAAATGGCGATGAAATGGCCGCTATAGGATTAGGAACTTGGAAATCAAAACCAGGAGAAGTAAAACAAGCAGTAATTACTGCCCTAGAGTCTGGATATAAACACATAGACTGCGCTGCTGTTTATGGAAATGAAAAAGAAATAGGTGAAGCTTTTAACGAAGTGTTCTCTAAAGGAGACGTAAAAAGAGAAGACATATGGATAACCTCTAAATTATGGAACAATGCACACCTTAAAAGTGATGTCGCGCCAGCTCTAGATAAAACTCTTAATGATTTACAACTGGATTATCTAGATTTATATTTAATACACTGGCCAGTTGCTTTTAAACCAGCAGTTCAAATGGCTGACAAGCCCGATGATTATCTTACACCACAAGAAGCACCTATTCATGAAACATGGAATGCGATGGTAGACTTAAAGAAATCTGGTAAAGTGAAGCACATAGGAGTTTCTAATTTCTCTACTACTAAACTGGATGACCTTCTTGAAAAGACGGATGAAGCACCAGAGATGAATCAGGTAGAATTACACCCTTTATTACAACAAAATGAACTATTTGAATACTGTTCTAATAAAGGTATTCATTTAACAGGATATTCTCCTCTAGGAAGTGGGGACCGTAGTGATGAGATGAAACAAGATAATGAGCCTAACATGCTTCAAAATGCGACCATCACTTCTATCGCTAGTAAACACAACGCTAGCCCTGGACAGGTTCTTATTAACTGGAGCGCACATAGAGGTACTGCTGTAATTCCTAAATCTACTAATGAAGGACGTATAAAAGAGAATCTAGCTGCTCCTACTGTTAAATTTGATCAAGAAGATTTAAAAAATCTTGCTGATATGGATAAGCATTACCGCTATGTGACTGGTAAATTCTATGAAGTTGCAGAAAAAGGTTACCCTAATATCTATGATGAGTAGATGGTAGATGTCATAAAATCCATTATTCACGCAGGTGGAATAATGGATTTTTTAAAAAAACTAACCATCAAAAGACTAAGAAATAACTCTTATTCTTTTATCAAAAAAAGAATGGACTAACTATTATTTACTGTAAGCTAGCGCGATAGAAATGGATAATAGAAGTATATATCATGTAGAAACAACACGTTCATTCCCTATAGCAAGACATAAAAAAACCTCGATAAAATGAATTACCGAGGTCTTTACTTATAAAACTTAACGCTTTTTTACTTTGCTATATTTACCGCTCTAGTTTCTCTTATCACTGTTACTTTAACCTGACCTGGATAAGTCATGTCTGTTTGTATTTTTTGTGAAATCTCAAATGATAATTGAGCAGCACGATCGTCATTTATTTTCTCGCTCTCTACCATAACTCTTAATTCACGACCAGCCTGGATTGCATACGCTTTTTCCACGCCTTTAAAACCAAAAGCTATATCTTCAAGGTCTTTTAATCTTTGTATATAAGAATCTAGCACCTGTCTTCTAGCACCTGGACGTGCACCACTTATCGCATCACATACTTGTACGATAGGAGAAAGTAAAGATGTCATTTCTATCTCGTCATGGTGAGCACCTATCGCATTACATACTTCAGCTTTTTCACCATGTTTTTCAGCCAGTTTCATACCTAATATTGCGTGTGGAGTCTCGTCTTCTGTCTCTGGCACCTTACCTATATCATGTAGAAGTCCTGCTCTTTTTGCAAGTTTAGGATTAAGACCTAGTTCTGCAGCCATGGTACCACAAAGTTTTGCTACTTCCCTACTGTGTTGTAATAAGTTTTGCCCATAAGAAGAACGATATTTCATACGACCTACCATTTTAATTAATTCTGGATGCAAACCGTGAATACCTAGATCGATAACTGTTCTTTTACCTACCTCAGCAATTTCATGATCGATTTGTTTTCTAGTCTTAGAAACTACCTCTTCTATACGCGCTGGGTGTATGCGGCCATCTGTAACTAATTTGTGTAATGATAACCTTGCCACCTCTCTACGTACCGAGTCAAAACAGGAAAGAATAATAGCGTCTGGAGTGTCATCTACTATAATTTCTACACCAGTAGCTGCTTCTATAGCTCTAATGTTACGACCTTCACGTCCTATAATACGACCTTTAACATCATCACTTTCTAGATTAAAGACGCTTACACAGTTTTCTACTGCTTCTTCTGTACCTATACGTTGTATGGTATTAATAATTACTTTTCTAGCCTCTTGTTGTGCTGTAAGTTTTGCTTCTTCTATAGTAGTTTGCACAATACTCATTGCTTCACTCTTTGCTTTATCCTTTAAAGACTCAACAAGTTGTTTTTTTGCGTCTTCACCAGACATACCGCTTATAACCTCAAGTTGTTTTACTTGAGAAGCGTGCATTTTATCCACCTCTTCCATGCGCTTGTAAACAGACTCGCGCTTTCCTTCTACATCTTTAAGTTTACTATCTAAAGACTGATTTAATTTTTTGCTTCTTGCGAGTTCATTAGAAACGTTAGACTCCTTGTCCTTTGTACGTTTCTCTGCATCTTTCATTTTTTGTTCTCTAGCCATGATTTCTTTCTCATGCTTAGATTTAAGCTCCATGAACTTCTCCTTACCTCTAAATAGCTTTTCACTAGATATCTTCTCTCCCTTTGCCTCAGCATCTTTGAGAATAGACTCTGCATCTTTTTTTGCAGTTGCGATAAGGCTGGACGCTTTACCTTTTTCTACTATTGATTTTGCTATAAAGAAGCCTATTGCTAGACCTATGATAAGTGCCACGATGGCATATATAATTGTTTCCATTGGTTATTATGTATAAAAAAACCTGCACAAGTTAGGGTTTTGTATGAACTCCTTAAATAAAGTTTAAGGTTAACTGGCTGATCAAGGATCCGACTCATACGTTCGGCTTGCTTTTACAACCACGACTCACCTTTTTTAAAGAATATCTTGTTGAGTTCACCAAAAAATGAAACAAGTGCAGGTAGTAACTGTTTATGTTTAAAGAACGACTATGACAGTTGCTTATCCAGCAGCAAGTTAAGAACATTTAATTGTTCTTTGGCCTGCTCTACATCTGCACTATCATCTATCACTAATTGCTCAGCCCTTGCTGCAAACTGAAGGGCACACATCGCAAGAAGATCTTGCTTATCCCTCACGGCATAGCTTTGCTCCAGTTGTTTAATCATGGCCTCAATACTTTTTGCTGCTTTACGCAAGCCTTCTTCACGAGAAGGGTCTATAGTTAGAGGATACACTCTATCTGCAACCGATATTTTTATTTTAAGTTTATCTGCCACTATTAAGTCAGTTGGGTAATACATTGATCGATCTCTCTAATCAACGCATTTATTTTGAGCTTTGTTTTTGTTTTATAATCATCACTACCTAGCATCGCATTTGCCGTTTTAAGCGCTACATTTTTTTCTTCACTCTCTCTAAACGCAGTAATAAGCGCATTATTTTGTTTTTCCAGTTCAAAAATGCGTTGATCCTTATCACCCATTTGAGACTTCAATCTTGTATTTTCTGATATTAAAGACTTGATTTTTAGCTCTATTTCAGAAATTTGAGAAGACAATGTAGGCATACGAACAATTTTAATGCTGTTGATACAAATCTAAGTTTCCATTTAGACAAATCAAATATTTATGGAACAAAGTTTGAAAACCTTTGCATTAATACCATTTCTCATTATATATTTAACTCATGATTAGACTTTTCACCTGTTTACTGACATTATTTTTATTTTCATCTCGCTATTGCGAAAGCCAAACCATCAAAAATCTTCCTCAAGATTACTTTGTAAACCCACTGGATATAGATCTTAAATTGAGTGGTACTTTTGGTGAATTAAGATCCAATCACTTTCATAGTGGTCTGGACATTAAAACAAATCAACGTACAGGTGCAAACGTGCATGCAGCAGCAGCAGGTTATGTAAGCCGCATAAAAATAGAACGTTATGGTTATGGTAAAGCTCTTTATATAACACATCCTAATGGTTATACAACAGTTTATGCGCATCTTAAAAAATTTGCTCCACGTATAGAAGCATATTTAAAGAAGAAGCAATATCAAAAAGAAAGCTACACCATACAATTATACCCTACAGATTTAGAACTACGAGTAGATCAAAATGAAATCGTTGCCTACAGCGGTAATTCTGGTGGTAGTGGTGGACCTCATCTACACTTTGAAATAAGAGACAGCGCAGCAAGACCGATTAACCCTATGATGATGGGAGTTGAAATTCCAGACACAAAAAGACCACTTGTTAAACAAATAAAGGCCTATCCTTTAAACGAAAACTCTACTATTAACGGAAGGAATGAAGCAAAACTTCTAAGACTAATACCTTTAAAAGGAGGGAAATTTAAAGTAGAACCCTTTAGTGCATATGGAGAGATAGGAGTAGGTGTCAATACCAGCGACCAACAAAACAAAGCAAATAATCAAAACGGAACCTTTCACATAGAAACTTATTTTAATGGAAGTAAGAATTTTGAAATGACTTTTGACCGTTATGCATTCAGCGAGTCTAGACACATCAATCAATTGATAGATTACGAGCATTTTAAAAACACTAAAAGCCGCATCTCTAGACTTTACATTCCTAATGAAAGTCCATTAAGCTTATACGAGCATCATATAAACAAAGGTGTTCTACAATTATATGACGCAGGAACTACTCATTCCTATAGAATCAAAATAGAAGATTTTAAAAAAAATAGCGTAGAAATAAACATGAATATTAAAAATGAGGCGCCCTTAGAATCCATACCATATAAAGATAATGATCTCCTAACTTTTGTAGATCACAGCAGTACTTATAACCAAAGTTATGGACCTTATTCTTTAATGATTCCTAAAGGAGCTCTATACCAAAATGTGTTTCTAGACATATCACAAAACGCAGATACACTTAAAGTGCATAAGGATATTGTGCCGCTTCATAAAAACATGATCATAAGTTATGATATGAGTTCAAAACAAAATGACAACCTTAAACAATACTACATAGGTAGAGTCACTAGTTGGGGTGCTGTGTATCATGTAAACACAAGAAGAAAAGGTACTACCTTAAGCGCAGCAACCAGAACTATGGGAACCTATGCAATTAGTAAAGACGATACCGCACCCACTATAAAACCTTTTAACTTTAAAAACAAACAGTGGATCACTAAAAACAAGACATTAAAACTCAAAATAGCAGATAAAAACACTGGTATAAATGGATACAGAGCAACTGTAAATGGTCAATTCATTTTAATGGAATACGACTATAAAACTGGAATGCTCACACACGATTTCTCAGATGGTGTCGTTACTGATTCAGAAAACGAACTAAAGGTTATCGTTACTGATAATGTAGGAAATAGCACTACATTTGAGGCCACATTTTACCGTAAAAGCTAAACAAACGATTTGAAGAACTTCTTACTATTCATAGCATGCATTGCTACCAGTCTCATACACGCTCAAAACGCTGTTATTCAAGGAGTTATCCTTGACGATAAGAATCAACCAGTTGCCGAGGCTAATGTTAATGTTAAAGGTACAACAATAGGTACAGCAAGTGATAAAACAGGCTATTACAGACTAGCAGTTCCTGCAAATCAAAAAATAACCATCGTTTTTTCTTCTATCTCTTATAAATCTGCTAGGCAAGAGTTTGAGCTAGACGCAAACGTTACTTTTGAATTTAATCCGATTTTAAATACAGCCATAGAGCAAATAGGTACGGTAACTATTAACAACACAAGGACTAAAGAGTTTGCTGGTATTACAAATGTAGACCCTACAGTTGTACGATCCATACCTGGCGTACAACCTGGTGTAGAAAATCTATTAAAATCGCTACCTGGAGTATCTTCTAACAATGAATTAAGTACTCAGTATGCGGTACGTGGCGGTAATTATGATGAAAACCTAGTTTACATTAATGAAATAGAAGTGTACCGACCATTTTTAGTGCGCAGTGGACAGCAAGAAGGCTTAAGTATTGTAAATGCAGACCTTGTGCGTAGCGTAGACTTTAGTGCCGGTGGTTTTCAATCTAAATATGGAGATAAATTAAGTTCTGTTCTAGACATTAATTACCGTCGCCCGACAGAATTCGGCGCGGGAATAGACGCTAGCTTTTTAGGTGTTAATGCTTATGTAGAAGGTACCGCTTTCGCGAAAGCGGCAACAGGAATACTAGGAGTGCGATATAGAAACAACAGTTTATTTGTGAATAGCCGCGAGACTGAAGCTATTACAAAACCAGTTTTTGTAGATGCACAAACCTATTTAACCTATCAAATAAATCCTAAATTTGAATTAAGCTTTTTAGGAAACATAGCTATCAACAGTTATGAATTTGAACCACTGACTTCACAAACTAATTTTGGAACCGTAAACGATGCACAATCCTTGATCATTAATTATGAGGGAAAAGAAGACGATCTATACGAGACTTATTTTGGCGCATTAAAAGCAAGTTATGATGTGAATAAACTTCTTAACTTGCGTTTTATAACTAGCGTTTACCACACTCAAGAACAAGAACATTACGACATTTTAGGACGTTATCGCATAGGCAGACCTAACACTAACATAGGTAGTGATGACCTAGGAGAAGTAGATTTTACACGTGCGATAGGTAGCGAGTTAGATCATGGTCGTAATGATCTAGACGCTCTTATAGTAAGTGTAGAGCATAAAGGTACCTTAGAATTTGACAACGGTAAAAAGGAAAACGACCAACTGGATTGGGGTTTAAAATTTAATCAAGAAGACATAAGAGATCGTTTAAGAGAATATACTGTGATAGACAGTGCTGGTTTCAATATAAGACCGCCATCGGTACCAGCAAACGACGAGCCCTATTTTGCATATACTGCACCGTTAGATTCTTTTGAATCTGCTAGTGCAGATAACGATGTGCAAATAACCAGACTCCAAGCATTTGCCCAATACAGCAGCCGTGGTTATATAGGTGATCATGAAATATACTGGAATGCAGGTGTGCGATCACACACCTGGAACGTAAGTGGTGCAGGAATTCAAAGCACTACACAAACTGTTATCTCGCCACGTGGACAGGTAGCTATGAAACCGGCATGGGATAACACAAATATGCTTTTCAGGTTCTCAACCGGTATATATTATCAACCACCTTTTTACAGAGAACTACGCGATCAACAAGGTGTTGTTAATCCAGATGTAAAGGCTCAAAAATCGGTTCATTTTGTATTAGGAAATGACTGGAGCTTTAACTGGACTGCCCCTAACGGAGATAAAAGACCTTTTAAATTAACCAGTGAAGCCTATTACAAAGATCTATCTGATGTGAATACCTACACGCTAGAAAATGTGAGAATACGCTACAGAGCAAATAATAATGCGGCGGCTTATGCCTATGGGCTAGATGTAAGAATGGCAGGTGAATTTGTAAAAGGAACTGAAAGCTGGATATCACTAGGCTATTTAAAAACAGAAGAAAATCTAGATGGCCGTGGCTATATCGCTAGACCTACAGACCAACGCCTTAAGGTAGCATTCTTATTTCAAGATTATGTACCTAACATTCCTAATTTAAAGGCATACATCAACATGGTGTACAGCTCTGGATTACCTGGTGGATCACCTAGCTATGCAGACCCTTATGATTTCCAATTCCGTTTAAAAGATTATTTTAGAGCAGATCTAGGTGTACAATTTGTACTAGTAGATGACAAGAAAAAAGCGAAAGCCGGCAGCTGGTTAGAAGATTTTGACGAGTTTTCTATAGGAGCTCAAATTTTCAACATCTTTGATTATGAAAATAACATTTCTAACTTATGGGTGCGCGATGTAGCTAGTAGTGCACAATTTGCAGTACCTGTTAGATTAACACCACGTGTTTTTAATTTGAGGTTAATTGCAAAGTTATAGGCGCTAGGTTTTGGGAATGAGGAGTGAGCAATGAGCGATGAGCAATGAGGAATGAGGAATGAGGAATGAGCAATGAGGAATGAGGAGTGAGCAATGAGCAATGAGGAATGAGGAGTGAGGAATGAGGAATGAGGAGTGAGCAATGAGGAGTGAGCAATGAGGAATGAGGAATGAGGAATGAGGAATGAGCAATGAGCAATGAGCAATGAGCAATGAGCAATGAGCAATGAGCAATGAGCAATGAGGAATGAGCAATGAGCAATGAGCAATGAGGAATGAGGAATGAGGAATGAGGAATGAGGAATGAGGAGTGAGCAATGAGGAATGAGGAATGAGGAGTGAGCAATGAGGAATGAGGAATGAGGAATGAGGAATGAGGAATGAGGAATGAGGAATGAGGAATGAGCGATGAGCGATGAGCGATGAGCGATGAGCGATGAGCGATGAGCGATGAGCGATGAGCGATGAGCGATGAGCG
>NZ_CANLXZ010000024.1 GCF_947495285.1 uncultured Nonlabens sp.
AAAAAAATGGACAATCAAACTATAAAATCAATCACAGGAAATCATCATTATCTAAAAGCTTTTTATACGGCATTTAAGAACTAAATTGGTATGAAAACTAAAAGGAAACAAAATGAAAAAAACATTAGCAGTATTCGTATTTATAGTATCTACAATCGTAGTCAACTCTCAAACAATTTATTCAAAAGCATTTGGTAATCCAAATGATAAGCCAGTAATCTTCCTTCACGGTGGACCAGGATATAATTCTGTGGGTTTTGAAGCAACAACAGCTCAGAAACTTTCGGAAAATGGTTTTTATGTCATTTCTTATGATAGACGTGGAGAAGGAAGGTCACCAGATAAAGATGCAAAATTCACATTTAATGAAACTTTTGATGATTTAAATTTAATTTACAAAAAATATAATTTAACATCAGCAACATTAATAGGACATAGTTTCGGTGGTATAATTGCAAACTTATATGCAGAAAAATATCCAAATAAAACTAAATCTATTATTCTTGTCTCTGCACCACTTTCGATGCAAGAAACTTTTTCTACCATCTTAAATTCATCAAAATCAATTTATATAAGTAAGAATGATTCAGTTAATCTTAACTATATAAATATGTTGGAGAAAATGGATAAAAACTCTATAGAATACAGTTCATACTCTTTTAGTCACGCTATGCAAAATGGATTTTATTATGCAAAAAAACCAACAATTGAAGCTTTAAATATTTATAAAAAATTTAGAACAGATTCTTTGCTTATAAAATATAGTTCAAAACTGACGTATGAAGCACCAAGAGGTTTTTGGGAAAATGAAAAATATACAACTTTAGACTTAAAAGATAATCTAAAACAAATAGTGAAGAATGGCATACCTGTTTTTGGTTTATATGGTAAAGATGATGGGCTGTTTTCAGAAACTCAAATAGAAAATATTGAAAATTTAATTGGAGACGTTAACTTTAAATATATGGATAACTGTTCGCATAACCTCTTTATAGACCAGCAAACCAAATTTATCAATGCATTAAAAAAATGGACTGAATAATGGATTTTGAAACTATTTATAAAACACACTGGCAAAAAGTTTTTAGGCTATGTATGGGTTACGTAAATGATACTGATAGAGCAAAGGATTTAGCTCAAGAAACATTTATTAAAGTTTGGCAACAATTACCCAAATTTAGAAACGAATCTTCTATTGGAACTTGGGTATTTAGGATTGCATCTAATACTTGCTAAAGGCAGATTCAAAAAGATAACAAAATGCCTAAGTCCGAATTACCATTAGATATTAAAGATGAAATTTTGGACACAAACATAGAGAAGGATATTCAGTTTTTATATCAGTGTATTTCTGAACTACAAGAAGTAGAACGAATCATTATATCATTAGAATTAGAAGATATAAATCAAAAGGAGATAGCTCAAATTCTTGGTCTGTCTGAAGGCAACGTTAGAGTTAAGATTCACAGAATAAAAGAAAAATTAACACAAAAATTTAAAAAAAATGGAAACTAATATAGATTTAAAAAAATATGGAATAAACAAAAGATAGAAACTCCAAAAGTAGAAATTCTTTATGCTAAGGCAAATAAACTAAAAAGTAGAAGTTTTTTAAAACTAATAGTAGTCAACATCACACTTTTACTAACCATCACTTTTATTGGCTTTATTTGGTATTATTATCAACCTGAATTAGTAACGACTAAGATTGGTATTATATTAACTATTTTAGCTATGATTATTTTTTTGCTACCGTACAATAAGCAATTTTCTCTACTTTCTAAAACTAAAACAGAACCTAATAGCAAGGAATACCTCCAACAACTTATAAAATTAAAAGAAAAACAAACATTTCAACAAACAACAATGTTAAATATCTATTTTATAATTCTTTCTTTAGGAATTGGGCTATATCTTTTTGAGCATGTTTCTAGAATGACAATTACTTGGGGAATAATCACCTATGCTATAACGATACTTTGGTTTGCGATAAATTGGTTTTATTTAAGACCTAAAACAATTACGAAACAGAACGCAAAACTTAATAAACTATTAGTTGAATTTGAGAAATTGAATAATCAAATGATTGAATAAAAGGCAGCATACAACAAAGACGTGTATAATTCATTGCTAGTTATAGCCTACTTACGAAAGTCCTCGCGGACTTTCTATCTGTGATTTATTTGCTAACTTTAGTGCTTAAACACGCAACGAAATCATACACAAAACCGTTGCCATTCATTGGTAAAATCACTCATAATAAGGAATAAAAGAGAAAAACAGAAATTACGATAAAATAAATTATTGAAAAATGATACTAGAAAACACAGGTCCAAAATATTCTGAAATGTTAATGCAACTTGTCGAAGAATTTGATGAACAATTACCCAACAAATTAACATTTGAGGACACTTTAGAAGTTGGAATTGATGCCTGGAATTTAGCAAATAAAAAGGAATTTCTAGTTGCTAAACATTTATATGAAAAAGAATTAGAGAATTATGAATATCATTCGGTTATTGACAAAATGGTTAATTATAAAATAGATAAATTTCCGAAATTTAAGAATGAGATTATTGACTTTAGTACTAAAGATAATATTCTTCAAGTCAAAACTCAAACTCAAGAAAATCATTTCAATAGCATTATAAAACAAATGGTGAATATGAAATCAAAAAACGGCTGAAATAAGCAAATTGGAATTGAAAAATATTACGGAATAAAAAGCTGACTGAACACACTCAAACGCTGAAAAGTGGAAAAGAAATTAGTCGAATAATAGAAACCTGAAAAAAACGTCGAGTAGGTAAAGGGGAATCTCACCCCTAAACCTCTCACAGAACCGTACGTGATAGTCTCCCATCATACGGCTGTTCTTAGCAAGTCATTGCATACATCCATATTGCCAGTGTACGAACATTTTAGGATACTGCTTTGCAGTTTCTTGTAACCATTTGTAGGTAGTAAACCAGTGTTTATGCCTAAATCTTAGTTCAGGCCAATTACCTGCGGCCGTAGTTCTACGCAATTTGAAAAAAACTTTGAGATTATACCAAATTTTGGTACATTTGAATTAAACTAGTTTCAAAATGAACAAAAACACATCAATATCGCTCGGAAATTATTTTGACCAATTCGTTCAAAGTAGTATTAATGAAGGAAGGTTTAAAAACGTTAGCGAAGTTATTCGTGCAGGATTAAGACTTTTGGAAGAGGAAGAAAGTAAAGTGATTGCATTGAAAAAAGCAATTCAAGAAGGAATTGACAGTGGAATAGCTCACGACTTTGACCCAAAAAAACATCTTGAATCTCTAAAAGCGAAAAAGCACTCGAATGGCTGAATATAAACTGACTAACAAAGCTGTCGAGGATTTATCAAAGATTTGGGATTACACGTTTGAGGTTTGGTCAGAAAAACAAGCCGACAAATATTATGATGAATTAATTTCAGATTGCGTAGAAATTGCTGAAAACCTTAATTTAGGGAAAAAATACGAAGGAATTTCAAATCAACTTCTCGGATTTAAATCGAACCGACATATAATATTTTACCGAACACTAAGTGAAAGTTATATTGAAATAACGAGAATATTACACGAAAGATTAGATTTAAAAAAGAGAATAACGGAATAAAAACTGCGTAGAACACCGTTGTGCAACGGGCGGAAAAACTAAACTACTAATCAACTTCACATTAAATAAATCAGCTTAGATGTGATTTATTCACTACATTTGCATAAATTACAAATAAAACTATGTTAATCAGGTTTACAGTTGAGAATTTTTTGTCATTTAAAGACCGAGAGGTGTTTTCTCTCATTCCTGGAAGAGGAACTTTAAAATCACATCATAAATCCAAATCAATAAAAGGAACTTCCGCTCTTAAAACAGCCGTAGTTTATGGTGCTAATGCATCTGGAAAATCAAATTTAATCAAAGCTTTTGAATTTGGAAAAGAACTTATTCTTAAAGGTAATAAAGCAGAACAACCTATAAAATTTAGTAGTTTTAAACTAGATAAAAAACTATTAAAGCAAAATTCAAGAATAGAATACGAAATACAGCATAAAAACAAAAACTATGCTTATGGTTTTGTTTTCAATTCAAAAGAAATAATAGAAGAATGGCTTTACGAAATCTCAAAAAAATCTGAAAAAGAAATATTCACTAGAGACAAGAATAGAACAAAAGAGTTTGACCTTGAAGCAATACTAACCAAAAATAAAAAAAAAGAGGAAAAACAATTTTTAGAATTCACTGCAAAAGGAACGCAAAAAAACCAATTATTTCTGTCTGAAATTAGAACACGAAAAGTTAAGGAAAACGTTTCTAATATTGAAGACCTTATCAATGTCATTGATTGGTTTCAAAATGCTTTAACTGTTATATATCCTAATTCTAAAAATGTTGGAAAGAAATTTGAATTATTAGAAGACACAGATTTAAATAAAGTTTTTACTGAAATGCTTGGTTATTTTGACACAGGTATTGATGGAATAGAATTTAAAGAAGTCGATATAGACAAAATTGACATCCCAAATGAAATCTTAAAAGATATTGAAAATGATTTATTAGGAGATAAATCAGAAAAAACTAATGCATTTATTTCTAATATACAAGATGACAAATATTATGTCATTTCTTTACTTAAAGACCGTTCATTAAGAGCTCAACTTTTGAAAACAAAGCATAAGATTTCTGGAGGTGGTTATGAACTATTTGATTTAAGAGATGAATCAGATGGAACAAGGAGGATAATGGACTTAATCCCATTAATAATTGATTTTTTCAAGGGAGATAACGTCTTTGTAATTGACGAAATGGAAAGAAGTTTACATCCTAATTTGATATATGACTTATTCGATTTTTTTCTATCTAAGTGTAAAAATGTTAATAGTCAGTTTATCGTTGCAAGCCACGAGTCAACGCTTTTAACACAAAAATTATTAAGAAAAGATGAAATATGGTTTGTTGTTAAAGATAAGTTAGGAGCAAGTAGACTTCATTCATTAGAAGACTACAGCATTCGATTTGACAAAGAAGTTAGACGTGATTATTTACTTGGAAGATATAGAGGAGTTCCTAAATTTGGGAATAGAGATAATTTAACTGTTATCCCACAAATTAACTAATATGCCAAGAGAACCAATACCATTAATAAGAGAAGGAGGTTTTAAGGATGCGGAAAAATTATACATTCTATCCTATGAAGGTCAGAAAACTGAAGTCACATACTTCAATGATTTTAGACAATCTGAATTCTTTAATGATTCGGGAATAATAGAAATTATACCTTTGGAAAGAGAGGTCAATACAGGAACAGACCCATTGAGTGTTAAAAGGTTGCTTAAAAAAGCTAAAGCAAATTATCCTTTTAAAAAATCAGATGAATTTTGGCTTATTGTAGATAGAGACCATTGGGAAACTATTCATAAAATAGATTTTAATCAATTAGTAATAGACTGTAATAAAGAAAAAAACTTTTTCTTAGCAATGAGTAATCCTTGTTTCGAAATATGGCTAATTATGCATTTAAAAGAAATTTCGGAGTTTAATGAGGAAGAACAAAAAGAACTTTTAGAAAATGCTAAAGTCAGTAAAAAGAAAAACCATATTGATATAGTTTTAGGAAATTTACAAGGGATTGGTTATAACAAAAATCCAAACCCTGAAACATTTTTACCTTTGACAAAAACTGCAATTGAAAGAGCTAAAAAATTGGATGTTGATAATGAGCCATACCCAAAGAATTTAGGTTCACACATTTATAACTTAATTGAGAAACTGCAGAAAGAATAAAGCCCGATTGCACAACAAAGTACTGTGGTGAAAAACTGGTAAAAACTCATTAATTTTTCAATAAAACACTTCTATAATTATTATCATAAGTTAGCCCTGATTTTGCTATAGCAAATGCATGTTTTAAGAGCTTATTACAGACAGCTATAAGGCTAGTTTACTCTTTCTTTTGGCTGTACTATTCGATCTTAAATTGCCTTGTGTGTCTTGTTGTATTTGTATTTACAGGCATTAAAACTGCGCATAAATAATAAATTTCGGAGCTTTTGATTACCTATTTTACTAATTCTAGCGCTTCCGTTTATCCTTGTTCTGCTTTGCCGTATTTTGAGTGTCTAGTCATTTGAAGGCATTCTATTTGATGTTTAGAATTACCTTGCCATAGCATTAAATCTACTTGTTTTGCATAAGCACAAATCAATTTAGAATCACTTTTGTCTGTCTTGATTTTTGACAATTTCATCTGTATAAATCGCTTTACAGATAAAGGATTCTCTACCGATACTTTCTTACCTGATTCTAATAGATAATAAGCAGTTGGTAGTGATAATATCTGGTAGCTTCTATTACACCATGACTATTAAAATCTAACAATTTTAACAACTTTTTAAAGCCAGAAACACTGTTTTTAAACCGGTAATAATTACTATCAGAATCTTTAACATCAAAAACCAAATGACTAATATCTATTGCAAAATATTTTATATCTTTATCCATAACAAAATGTTTTTTGAAAGGACAAGCTACGCAAGTTTCAACAACTTAAAATCGAGGTCTAAAAGCCTCATAGAACTGTACGAAATCTGTGTAGTAAAAGAGAGGGGATTTTCAATGTTGACGAGATCATAGTCTCTGCGTATATAATAACCTTATTCCTCTCTTTTGTTCTTTCTATTTATAAGTCTTTAATTTAGTGATTTCAAACTTAAGACGTATATAATCCATTGCTAGTACTCGCCTATTTACGAAAATCCTCGCGGATTTTCTATTCGGTTTTTATTTGCTAAATTAGTTGCTGACACACGCAACGTATCATATACAAAACCGTTGGCAGTAATTCTGACCAATTTAACTGAAAATTGACAATGAAATTTAAGAAACTTAAGCTTTACACAAATAAGTTAGAATCAGAATTAAGGTTCTACTCGGAAACTTTAGGATTTGAAATATTAGAACAAAAAGAGAAGTTTTTTACTGTAAAAGTTGGCTGGAGTGAATTATCGTTTGAAAAATCTGAAAAAGAATATAAATATCATTATTGCTTTCTAATTCCTGCGAACAAATTAAACGAAGCTTTAGAATGGATGGAAAAAAGGACTGAAATTGTGAATATTGATAACGGTAGAAAAATTCAGAACTTTGAATCTTGGAATGCTGACTCTTTTTACTTTTATGATGCAAGTGGTAATATTGCAGAATTTATTGTGCGATACGATTTGAAAAATAATGACAATTATGACTTTGACATTTCTAAAGTTTTAGGAGTGAATGAAATGGGAATGCCAACAGCGGATGTTAAAAAAACAAATGACCAACTTCAAAATGAATTAGGAACAGAATACTGGAAAGGAGATATTGTACGATTTGGAACTAATGGAACACAAGAAGGAATATTTCTTTTACCAAACTATGATATTAAAGACATTTGGTTTCCAACTTCAATAAAGATAAAACCAGAACCATTTGAAGCTATTATTGAAAATGGAAAAAAGGAATATCATATAGAATACAGGAACGAAAAAATAAAAACTACTGCCAACAGGGTATAAAAAAACATAGGGCGGTTTTCGCTTTCCGAAAGGTCTGTGTTTATTTACAAAGTCGCCAAATATAAAATTTGGCATTTTCAACAAAAAAGATAAAAGCAAAATATTATATTTGGCTTAGTATAAAACCGAAACGTATCGTTTATCACCTGACCTACGTTTCTTATAATCACCGTTATAAGCAATGACAAAAACCAAATGAATATAAAAGGCTTATCCATATTTGCAGTTTTTTGCTTAGTAATCGTTTTGATTATTGACTTTTCAACATTTAAAATTCCTATGCTAATAGAAGGAACTGCAACAAGAGCAGAAACATTAATTTATACTTTGTGCATTTCATACATTGCTACTTATATTTTCTATGTCTTAAATGTTTATTTAAGACATAGAAAAAGGAAAGAGATTCATTACTACCTTTAATAGCTAATGATGTCTTACTAATTATAGTCAACAATCAATCAATAATAAACGCACTGAAACAACAGGATATAAACAGGCCTTTAAAAGATCTACCAACACAAGAAGAATTTAAACAGTTGCTAAAAGATGTCGACCCAAAGAAAAATGCTCCAAAATTCTACAAAGACAAACCTTGGACTTATCTATTTCAGAATAGAAGAGTAAGTACTTTAGACAAGATTGATAAAATATTTTCATTAGGTAAACATGTTGACGCACAACTGAGAGCTACTTTATTTAAAATGCAAAGGTCTCTATATTTAAGAGAGCACTATGCTTTTAATTCATCGAGTTATGAAAAGGATTATCTAGCTGAATACAGTTTAGTTTTCTACAATTATTTTGAATTAATTCAAGAGTTGCTTGGCTTCTATCAAAAGAACCTAAAGAAATACTACGAACGAAGTTTAACTGAAAAAATGCATATTTTGACTCCTATTGGGGACGACAAGTTTAAAATTGAAACTCAATATCGAAAAAAGAAAAAATAAAGCTTATAACAAAGAACTGTGGTAAAAAACAAGCGAATTTCACTTAATTTCTAACCAGTACACTTCTATATCCGTCATCATATATTAATCCTGATTTTGCTATAGCAAATGCCTGTTTTAAGAGCTTATTACACACAGCTATAACGCTATTTTACTCTTTCTTTTGGCTGTACTATTCGATCTTAAATTGCCTTGTATGCTTTGTTGTATTTGTATTTACAGGCATTAAAACTGCGCATAAATAATAAATTTCGGAGCTTTTGATTACCTATTTTACTAATTCTAGCGCTTCCGTTTATCCTTGTTCTGCTTTGCCGTATCTTTAGTGTCTTGTCATTTAAAAGTATTCTATTTGAAGTTTAGAATTATCTTGCCAAAGCTTAAATCTACCTGTTTTACACAAGCACAGAACAGCTCTATAATTCATTCTTGTCTGTCTTTATTTTTAACAGATTTCTTTTTTAATTCCGCTTTCGCGAAAGCGAACTCGTAAAAGACTAATAATCTAACGCCTTAAAAAGTAGGAATGGTATTTTAAATTTGAGATATACCATATGAAAATGGCCCCTAGAATAGAGATTAGAAATGTTATAAGTTTCTGAAGAAATGCTCAATGCATTAATATAATATTACAAAATGGTATACTCGTCGGTTTCACATAAAATAGCACCGCTTAAACCTTTATCGACTAAATAATTTTTGAGTTCGTCGTTTATAATAACGAGACGTGGCGATTCTGCTAATCGAAAAATAGCCGCACCACCTGTTTTCTCAGGATCAATTGTAAACCGCTCTAAAAAGGTAGGTCTGTCTAGTGGCTTAGCATTATGATCGTATCCCTTAACACACTTAATTAATCCTACTATATTTATTAAATAATAACCGTACTCTAGTTCTTGATCTTGGGGATCTAATAAGTGAACTGGACGGTACTGAATATTATCCACACCAAATTCTTTTATCCAAAGTATGAGTTCGTCCCGATAAAGTGGCAACATTCCACCAATAATATGCCCTCTGAAATCGCTGCTTCCTGATTTTAGTGTCATATTAACTGGTTCTCGAGAAGATGGTATAGATTTACCTGATAACCATTCCAGTATATCTATACCTTCTGGTATGTCAGATGTAGAGGGATAATTTTTTATTTTATCATTTTCTTTTAAAATCCAATACATATAATAGTTTCTGATTATTTATAAAATGGTATACTCGTCGGTTTCACATAAAATAGCACCGCTTAAACCATTATCGACTAAATAATTTTTGAGTTCGTCGTTTATAATAACGAGACGTGGCGATTCTGCTAATCTAAAAATAGCAGCATCACCAGCCTTTTCTGGGTCAATTGTAAACCGCTCTAAAAAGGTTGGTCTATCTAGTGGTTTAGCATTATGATCGTAACCCTTAACACACTCTATTAGTCCTACTATATTAACTAAAAAATAACCGTACTCCGTTACATTTGTGTCGGGATCTAGAAGATCTACAGGGCGATATTGCACATTATCAACGCCAAATTCTTGAAGCATTAAAAGTAGCTTTTTGTGAAAAAGTGGCAACATTCCACCCATAATATGCCCTCTGAAATCGCTGCTTCCTGATTTTAGTGTCATATTAACTGGTTCTCGAGAAGATGGTATGGATATACCTGAGAAATAATCAAGCATATCTATACCTTCTGGTATGTCAGATGTGGATGGATAATTTTTTATTTTATCATTTTCTTTTAAAATCCAATACATATAATAGTTTCTGATTATTTATAAAATGGTATACTCATCGGTTTCACATAAAATAGCACCGCTTAACCCATTATCGACTAAATAATTTTTGAGTTCGTCGTTTATAATAACGAGACGTGGCGATTCTGCTAAGCGAAAAATAGCGGCATCACCAGCCTTTTCTGGGTCAATTGTAAACTTTTCTAATGAGGTAGGTCTGTCTAGTGGTTTAGCATTATGATCGTAACCCTTAACACACTTAATTAATCCTACTATATTTACAAGAAAGTAATCATACTCACTTTTATTTGTATCGGGATTTAAAAGATGAACCGGGCGATATTGCACTTTATCAACGCCAAAATCTTGAAGCATTAAAAGTAGCTTTTTGTGAAAAAGTAGTAACATTCCACCCATAATATGCCCTCTGAAATCGCTGCTTCCTGATTTTAGTGTCATATTAACTGGTTCTCGAGAAGATGGTATGGATATACCTGAGAAATAATCAAGCATATCTATACCTTCTGGTATGTCAGATGTGGATGGATAATTTTTAATTTTATCATTTTCTTTTAAAATCCAATACATATAATAGTTTCTGATTATTTATGAAATGGTATACTCATCGGTTTCACATAAAATAGCACCGCTTAACCCATTATCGACTAAATAATTTTTGAGTTCGTCATTTATAATAACGAGACGTGGCGATTCTGCTAATCTAAAAATAGCAGCATCACCAGCCTTTTCTGGGTCAATTGTAAACTTTTCTAAAGAGGTAGGTCTGTCTAGTGGCTTAGCATTATGGTCGTAACCCTTAACACACTCTATTAGTCCTACTATATTAACTAAAAAATAACCGTACTCAGTTTCATTTGTGTCGGGATCTAGAAGATCTACAGGGCGATATTGCACATTATCAACGCCAAATTCTTGAAGCATAATCAATAATTCTTTACTGTATAAAGTCATCATACCGCCCATTATATCACCACGATAATCACTTGCTCCAGCTTTAAGAGTCATATTTACAGGAACTCTTAAAGATGGTATAGATTTTCCAGAAAACCACTCCAACATATCAATACCGTCTGGAACACCTACTGTATAATTATAATCGCTCATTGCGTCATTTTCTTTTAAAATCCAGTACATAGTTCTATCCATAGTCCACTAGTTAAATGTTAAATAGTCATGAGAGCAGCTAAGTTTTAAAAGCAATTTAAAATAGTTAATTTCATTACTTGAGATCGTATTTTTCATACACTGAAAAACTAGACCGCCTCTCTGTACCAAATATACTATATCTACCGAGATAAGCATGACTGTTTTACTGGTAAGAAGTTAGTTATAATTAAAAAATAGATGCAGAATCAAAAGATTAGGACTACCTATTTATTCAGAAACTGATAGTATTTCTAACTTCTGTTCTAAGGTCTTTTTCTTATATTTTATATCACAAATACAATAGTTTTTAAAATTTAAAATATCGCTACTATTTTTTAAGAGAATGAATGAGGCTAGATATAAAATAGGCGCTTACAATGAATGATAAACACAATATATTTATATTTGGATTAATGTTTAAATCGTTGGGCCTTTAATATTTAAAGCTCTAACTTTTTATTTCTTACGTTAGAAAATACTGAAATTAAATTTAAATAATGAGCTCAAAAGATTCACTAAATAACATACCTGCCTTTGATCAACCAAAATGGGGAGATGAATCATTTGATTATTTTGGGTGGTTTAAATTTCATCATCTCAATACACTGAAGAAACACCATACCTTAATTAAAGAACACTACAAAACACTTCCTTCGGGAAAAGGTTATCATAAAGAAGATATTGAATTGTTACTGAATTCTCTCGATGAATTAATTAAGCTTTATGATTGGTTACCAAATACTGCTGGAGGCACTGATGCAATGGATAAGGTAATTAAATACCGTAAAGAATTTGAAGAATTATATATGAATAAGAATGCTGATGATAGTAGCTACTGGTTAGCTCAAGAGATTATATTTAAAGTATCTACCATCTATAATTATATGGATTCTATTTGTGAGTGAAGGTTAACGAGTTGAAAAGAGAAAATACAAAGATTCTAAAAACACAGGATAAAAAGCATTAAGACGACTTTTATTCAACAAAATTTCATGATTTGTTTTTTTGAAAAGGCGAATGGAAAGAAATCAACTAAACTTTATGAATGCATTTATAATTATGTAAACTAATTGAAAATGAGTAGGTCTATAAAGAAAACAAAAATACAAGGAATTACAACTGCCCAATCTGAAAAAGAAAATAAGCAAGATGCAAACAGAAAATTGCGTAGAGTAATAAAACAAATGGTTAAAGAAGTAAAAACTGAATTACCAGAGTTGCGCGACGTTTCAAATACCTGGAGCTTTGACAAAGACGGAAAACGTTATAATCCTGAAATGACTGACAAAGATATGCGTAAATAAAAACGACCCAACAACAAAGAACTGTGGTAAATAACAAGCGGATTTTACTTAATTTCTAGCAAGTATAAAGTAAACTTCTATGATCCATCTTCCTATATTAATCCTGATTTTGCTGTAGTAAAATCCTGTTTTAAGAGCTGATTATACACAACTATTAAGGCACGTTTTAGCTTTAAATCTATTGGTTTAACCTATTCAAAAATCAACTATAAATTATTCTTGTCTGTCTTTATTTTTAACAGATGTCTTTTTAAAAATTCCGCTTTAGCGAAAGCGAACTCGTAAAAGACAAAAAATCCTGTCCCTTAAATGTATTTTTTTGCATAGGTTATGATTGAATCAATTGCATGATTTAATGCATCTCCTGTTAAAAATGTACTTATTATTTTTAATTTCAATTTAATCCCTAACTCTCCTCCACTATCGCAATCTCCTCATCACTCAACCCATACAATTCATAAACCATCTGGTCTATTTCTTTTTCGGTTTGATTGATTTGTGATTGTAGTTCTTGTACTTCTTTTTTCTTTTCTTCAAATAGCTCCATCCACTCAAACTCATCTTTTTTAGTGAGTGTTGGGATCTCGACTGCGCTCGATCTGACTTTGTTCTCGTTGTCAAGTCGAGCGCAGTCGAGACTGTTTTTAGTTCTCGATGCTGACTCGTTCTCGACTGCGCTCGAACTGACATCTTTTATAGAACTGACATTTGCGGCAGCTTCTTTTTTAAGCCTTCTATTCTCTGCTTTTATGGCTTTATTTAACTCTTTGATAAAATCTCCAAAAGCCAACTCGTGCCAGTTTTGGAGTTTTCTAGTCAAATTAGAAGTAGTTAAACTTACTAAGTAGTCAATAAACTTATTAATTTTTGAGTTTTCGCTTGATGTTAATTCTATTATTTCATTTGTTTTACTGATCAATCTTGTCTTAATCAACGATGGATAGAAATCAGGTAAAGGAAACTTTTTACAATTTGCAATCAATATTTTCTGAAATAACTCCTTCTCTAAATCTAAAAATGAAAATTTGTGATAAAAATTAATCAATGTGGAATTTAAAATTGCCAATAATATCTTTATATCCAAGACTTCGTTATTCGGTATAATTGAAAAGCCTATTTGAGTAAAATACAAATCTGATTCCGAAAAGCCCGCATATATTCTAGGTGGATTTCCAGAAACTATCTGTCTAACAATAATCCTTGGTTCTGTAAAAAACCTTTCCTCTCTTGCAGCGCCGAGCCACTCTCCATAATATATATACTCTTTGATGTCTTCCGTTACCAAATATCTTGAGATATTTGAACCGCTAATTAATGGCTTATAATTATGATTAATCGCTGTTCTAGAATGAAACTCTCGATTTTTGATCAATTCTTTTGAATGTCCTCTATACTTATCATATGGAGTGATGCCTAAGGTAAAGTCCGCAAGATCACCAAGGAGGTTTTGATTTTTTTCTATTTTCCTGAGTGTTTCAAGTTGTTGCTTGGAAACGAAAATGTTATAATTAATAGATTCATTTTCTTTCCAAATCTCACGATCTATTTTCCTAATTAAATTATTGTCGACAAATTCAATCGCTTCGTTTTTGGAATAAACAATTGTATCTATAGTAGGATCAATATTGTCTTTACGAAACTCAAATATTATTGTTTCAACAATTGCATCTTTAAAAACTCCATCTGGTAATTTTACTATTAATGACATATGATCAATTAACAGACTTCTAATTTTTGTGTAAGACGAATTAATTAAGATTGAGTTGGGATTAATAAACGACAAATAACCTCTACTTTTTATCAAATCAAATCCTCTTTCAATAAAAATAGAGTAAAGGTTAATTCGGTTTTCCGCCGTCTTATACTTTTTAAATAGCTCTTTAACAATTATTTGATCCAAAGCCTTAATGTCTACATAAGGCGGATTCCCAATCACGACATCAAAACCACCTTTTGCGAAAACTTGTGGAAACTCTTCTTCCCATTTAAAAGCCTTGTCGCCAGCGACGGCTTTTACGTCTATAAGACTGTTACCGCATTTTATGTTACTGCTTAAATCGTTTAACTTCCTGCGTGGTTGTGCGGTGCGTAGCCAAAGCGATAATTTTGCAATCTCGACACTTTCTTCATTGAGATCTACACCATAAATGTTGTTCTCTAGAATGGTGTTTTCTATGTCTGACAGTGCGATAGAACCACCTAAGAGTTTTGATTTTAACTCGTCTATATAATTGTGCTCAGTAATCAGAAAATCCAGTGCCTGGTTAAGGAAAGCTCCACTACCACAGGCAGGATCGCAAATAGTAAGTTGCAATAACCACTCGCGGTAATCGTCTAGAATTTTGACCAGATTTTCTAAGGTAGATTTATTACGGTTTTTACGACCACGGTAATATTCAGATTCGTCAAAACCCAACTCGGTTTTCTTCTCTTCACACAGTTTCCCTACTGTATTATCTACGATGTATTTGGTAATGTATTTAGGTGTGTAAAAAACACCATCTTTTTTACGTTTGCTGGTTTGTTTATCAAAGTCGGCACCATCGATCTCTGCATTAACGCTCTCGATCTCGTTTAAGGAGTTTTCAAAAATATGCCCTAGAATATTGACATCTACTTGCGATTCAAAATCGTAAGCCGCTATTTTCTTAGTGTGTTTTAAGAGTAAATCGTCACTAATAATGATGTGATCTAGAATGGTATCTGGTTTAAAAAGCCCACCATTATAAGCAAATATTTCACTAACGCCATCGGTCTTTTTGCGTCCTTGATCTAGGTAGTTAAAATGTTTTTTAAAACGATCGTACAGCGATTCTTCCACACCTAGTTTGCGCACCGTTTCCCATTCTTCTATACTTTTAAGCGTATAATTAGGTTGGAGTAAACCACGATCTTCAGCAAAAAAGATAAATAGAAAACGATCTATGAGTTTTTGCGATTTTTTAAATAAGGTACGTTTTACATTTTTTTCTAGTCTGGTAAGATCATCATCTGCCTCAGTAACCAGACCATCTACTATCTCATTTTCTACACTTCTATGCTGGGCAGCGAGTAATTTCAGTGATTTTACATTATTCTTTGCCAGATCTTTCCACAACTCTCGTTTAAAAAGCGAGTAATCCTTATAAAATGATTTGGTTATTTTCTCCTCTTCAACTAGAGATTCCTCTTTTATAGATTTAGGTGTATGCTGTAATAACTGTTCTTTATTTATGCACAGGTATAGAAGTTCAAACCGCTTTCGCGAAAGCGAGAACAAATCAAACTCTTCAAAATTACTAGCGTCGTCTATATAAAAACGCAGCTTTTCAAAATTAGAAGTGATCACATAATTACAGCCTGTATTGAAATTTTTATAGTCAAAAGCCTGTTTTCTAATACTCTCTAAATCCTTAGTTTTAGTTCCTTTTAATTCTATCACCGCAGTAACAGCATCGCCTTTAAGAATAGCGCCGTCTGCCTTGCGAGAGTTGCCCTCATTCTTTTGCTCTGTCACCAGGTTGTGATTTTTATCAGGAAACAGTGTGTAACCAAAGATCTTAACAAACAACTCGGTAAGAAAAGTCGCCTGGTATTGCTCCTCTTTTGCCACTTTAATATTCTCCTGAATCTTAGGGTCTAGAAAATAGTTTGCAAACTGTTTATAGGCTTTATCTATCGCTTTATGATCTAATAAGGCAATATGGCTCTTAAGAACCGATGGTTGGAAAATGGGCATAATGTAACTTCTGGTTGAAAAAGATAAAGTTACGATATGTTAACCATTGTACTACTGCGGGAATCCTCATTTTATAAGGTTTTATTAACTAACACCGTGTATTTATACATTTATAATGAGGTACATAAAAGGCCATCTATTCTATTGATTTTAAAAACAAGATATCTTAAAGTTATTTTAATCAACACACTACTAGTTGATTATCTAACTAGACATCTTTAAATTATAATGACTTTAAAGCGACGGCACGTTTATAACTGAATCAGTACGTGTATTTACACAGGCACAAATCGTGTGCAATACAACACTATAAGCTACTGAAACTACATCATACAGCGATTACAATGATGCCAGCGCTGTTAACGATGTAGAAATACAATTTACCTAGGTATCCATTAACGACGTCTACAGCGCTATCTTATAGTTGTTAAAGCTCATTTTATACTAGCTAGCAAATATTTATTATTATAAGAACAAACTTTTATGAATGGTAGATTTTTAATGACCGCTAGTAAATTAGAAAAAGATATATTTTTTAATTGCGAGTCTAAAAAAATTGCTGGCTCCTCATAGATTTAATTTAAAAATAATAACTATGTGGAATAAGCCATATAATAACAGCTGAATAGAAAACTAAGATCTGTTTACAAGAAATGTAAAGACTTTATACTGAGATTCGTTATCCTATAGTCGTTAAAGCTCATTTTATACTGGCTAGCAAATATTTATTATTATAAGAACAAACTTTATGAATGGTAGATTTTTAATGACCGCTAGTAAATTAGAAAAAGAGATATTTTTTAATTGCGAGTCTAAAAAAATTGCTGGCTCCTCATAGATTTAATTTAAAAATAATAACTATGTGGAATAAGCCATATGATAACAGTTGAATAGAAAACTAAGATCTGTTTACAAGAAATGTAAAGACTTTATACTGGGATTCGTTATCCTATAGTTGTTAAAGCTCATTTTATACTAGCTAGCAAATATTTATTATTATAAGAACAAACTTTTATGAATGGTAGATTTTTAATGACCGCTAGTAAAATAGAAAAAGAGATATTTTTTTAATTGCGAGTCTAAAAAAATTGCTGTCTCCTCATAGATTTAATTTAAAAATAATAACTATGTGGAATAAGCTATATAATAACAGCTGAATAGAAAACTAAGATCTGTTTACAAGAAATGTAAAGACTTTATACTGGGATTTCATATGTATAAAAAGAAATTTTGACCAACAACTGCGGGCTGTAATAAAGGTATGAAAAGATGATAAAATAGATTCTTACCTCATCTAACACACTTGAAATCGTTTCCTATAATTAAAAAAATAAGCTAAGAGAAATAAAAATTTGTGAGCAGTATGGCGGCAGTTTATGTCATAAAAAAAGCCTCACTACACAAAGTAGTAAGGCTTTTTGTCGGGGTGGCAGGATTCGAACCTGCTTTATTATTGATCTAAATATCAATAACTTAACCTCTTTGCAAACCTTTAAACAGCCTAAAAGAGCACCTTTCACAGACGTTTAATAGTTTATACTACCTGATCTGGTTTCTAATCCTGGTCTAACAATTCTATATGATGTTGGATGATCATCATTATCATATTCATAAGTAATTATAACAGCTTCATTACTAGCAATATTTTCTCTTCTAACTACATTGTTTTTGAAAAAACAGAAGTTTTCTCTTGGGAAACTTCCAATGTCAAAAAATGAAAACAAGAAAGAATCATTTATCCAGTCTTTATATAAAGGGTTAACCTTATCATCAAATGTTAATTCCCATCTTACTACATCAGATGCATTAAATAAGTTTCTCCTTGTGTAAGCAACTGGATTATCAGAAGTACCATCATATATAAATGTAAATAGAAATGAACCTAGCTCAACGGAATTTATGGTATCATCTGCATTGTACGTGAAAATTATTCCTGCTGATTGGTAATTTCCAGTAATAGATGTAAGAAAAGCACCAGTATAATTAAACTGAGCTTCTAATGGGGTAGTAACACCTGTCAGATAATCATAATTAAACCCTGTAAAAGGTAAGCTGGCATTTCCTGTGCCATCAGTATTCATTCCTTCCACCTTTAAATCTGAATTATATTTAAGATGATGATAAATGGTAGTATTTTGACTATAGTATTTCACGATCCTATCGTCTTCCCTCAAAATATAAAGGTCATCATTACCAGAACTGGCAATAATTGATTCAATACTTTTTCTATTTATAGTAGGTTCTACTACACTAGATGGCTCATCATCACTTGAAGAGCAAGACTGTATTAATGTTGCTAGTGCAATGAATAAAATGTTGTTTAAGTGTTTCATTTTGATTTATTTAATTTATTGTTTAAAAATTTTGTGATTGTTTGTAAATCATCATTTTGTAGTCGTCCCATATTTGAGCTTGATCCGTTTGCGTTTACCTTTCTTAAAGTAAAACTGTTTAGCAAAAAAGTTTTAACTACTACATAAATAAACACAGGTTGATCGTTTTCAAAATGAATTATGTATCTCGTAGCTACTGACATTGGTAAATTATCTTCAGTAGATTCTCCAAAATCATTGGACAATACCTCTAGATAATTGTTTGGATTATTCAGTGTAATACGTTCAGCTTTAAGGGTAAACTTAAAAGAGTTATGCTGTTGATGGACACTATCGTTAACTTTAATTATAATACCTTTTGATTTTGCCTTTCTACTAAACAGGATAAGACTAACAGCATCTTTTTGAGTATTATACTCATTCATTATTTGTCTTAAATGATAAGATATCTCTTGACTATCTAAAATAACGTTTGAATAATATGAATCAAAACAGAATTCATAAAAAACACTTGTTACTAAGTTATAATCCGTAACGCAAAGACTTTTTAAATCATCTTTATTTTTTAATTGGCTTTGATCTACTGGCTTTTCCTTTTGCTCATCATTTTTCTTTTTAGAGTCCTTAAATAGACTATCAACTATGGTAATCACTAAAAATATTGAGACTCCAAAAATTGCTAATGCTAAAAAAAGTTGAGCTATACCTTCATTTGGAACAATGTCTTCTATTAGGTTCATTATTAATACTGCTAAAATCGTCCCCATAATAAATGATAAGATGATTTTTAATGTGTCCATATTGTTTAAGTTTTTAAAAATTTGATTGGCTAAGATGTTTTATATATGTTAAAAAGTCTAATACTTACTTTTTCCATGTCCAAATAGAACCAATAGAATTGTTAAGATTAATAGACCGACAATGACATAAATAATCCAAACCGATTCATCTAGAAAACCTTTCAAAAAGCTACCGTCTGTAAAGTATGAAACTATACCACATAGAATTCCTATAAATAAATTCATCCCGATGATGAAACAGATTATAGCAGCAATTGGACTCTTTTCTTTACTCATTTTTTTTAGTGTATTTAGTTTCCTTACAAAGGAAAATCTTTATTGTTTATATATTTTACGGTTTCCCTCATCTGAAACTAGTTTAATTTATAGTCCTATTTTTTATTTATATTGTTACTACAAATAGAAGTAATATAATTGCAGTC
The DNA here is from genome assembly GCF_947495285.1 of uncultured Nonlabens sp. GTDB lineage: Bacteria > Bacteroidota > Bacteroidia > Flavobacteriales > Flavobacteriaceae > Nonlabens. The sequence continues at coordinate 19,987 of NZ_CANLXZ010000024.1, forward strand.
TATTTGCAATTCTCAATTAAATATGCCAGTAAATCTCAATGCTTTAATTAGATATAAAACTATAGACTTGTGTTTAAGAAACACTGCTGTACTAGTTGATGTTGACTATTTGATTAAGCAATGCTCGGAGGCTTTATATGATTCTACAGGGAACAAAAGCGGTGTGTCTGAAAGAACTATCAGAAATGATATTAGGATTCTTAGAAGTGATATTCTAGGCTTTAACGCTCCTATTATTGTTAAAGATGGAGTCTATAGATATACTGATAACGACTATTCTATTTTCAAGACCTCTTTTTCTGAAATAGAACTGCTTATGGAAATACAGGAGTTACTTGTAGAGGAGTTTCATAATATTACTAACAAGAATTTACCCATTCTCCTAGAAAGACTAAGTAGTATTACCAAAAAAAATGTTTTACCAGAATTTCTACCAAAGCCTCCGACTACATTTGATAAAAGGATTGGTGGGTTTGATAATTATTCAACTGATTTAGATAAATATTTGAGAGCTCAAAATGTAAAGAAATCATTTTGGATAAAACCAAAGCCGATAGTCTTAAAATGGGGGTTTGTATTTAGGGTTATCATTAAGTGATGTTGCCACCTCAAGTATTAGCATCTAAAATTTTTAAATAATCTATTCTAGAAATTTTAAAAGACCTTTCCTCTTTTCTTAACGAACAATAACCACTAAAATGTTCCTTATACTCATATCCATCTATTATAAATTCTTTTGTATACGCTAAGTCACTTACCTTCCTGTCACTAGAAATTAAACTATAGTTAGTGTATGTCATTTGAACAGCACATCCCTTTTCTATTGCGATTGAAATTAAATATTCCAATTTATAATTATTAGAATCTAGTGATTTTTCTGGCGTGTTAATAATAAGAGTAGTATCTACTGGTGTGGCAGGATCTGATTCTAAAAGTGGATCATTAAGATCAGAGAATATATCATCCGTTGTATCTAGTAGAAGGGTTAAATCAGGTGGCTCCATTGTAACTATAACAGTATCTGAATCTACTGTTGTAGCTATATCTGATTCTAAAATTGGCTCATGAGGATCAGTAACTATATCATCCTCTAAAAAATCTATTTCTTCCATTGTATCTAGAAAGGAGAAATCTATTTCCTCCACTTCAAAACCATGACTTACAACTATTTTAGCGTCAGACTCCTTATCTACTAGTGATTCCTCAGAATGTTCTTGAATAGTTAAATTTTGAAGTTGTTTGATTGGATCAGAATTAGCAATGCCAAATTCATGATTTAAATACGATTCTCTATATTTATTTATTTCCCACTCGCTAGCCTTTGCTCCATTCCATATCTCTTCAAATATAGATTTCTTCAAATCAACAATATCATAGTCTGTGTATTTAAAGTTGTAATTATCCAGATTTGCTAAAATTTCTTTTATTAAATCAATGCATGTTTGTGGAAACTTATGAATTTGCTTTTCTGTAAATCTTAATACAACCCAGCCGCGTCTATTAAAATAATCATCTCTTCTTGTGTCATTTTTACCTACATGAGTTAATTCTCTAGTATAACCATTGTAGGGCTCATCAATCTCAATATCTATTCTAATATTTCTCCAGGATTTAACAATTAATGCTATATCTGGTTCATAAGGAAAGGTTTTGTTTGAGGTTGCAATACTTAAATTACCGTAGATCTTAACCTTTGTAGGTAGTTCTTCTCTCAGTAAATTTTGAAACTTTTCTTCTGTATATCCACGACGTTTAATTTTCTTCTTATCTCTAATAAACTTATGTGTTCTAACTATACAGAGGTGTTCAGGAACCAATATCTTTGGATAGCCATCTTCATAGGAGTCTATTGAGACATTATAACCTACTCTCTTGTGCTCTTTGGTTTCATTTATCTTATTTAAATTATTTTCATTTTCTCTTTTTCTTGCTTTTGCAGTTTTAGTGGTTGGCTTTGAGATTACAACCTCTATTTCATCATCTGGAATATCATTTGGGGATTGTTTCGTCGGTGGGATTTTGTCATCGTTTCCAAATAATCCATCTACTATCAAAAAAACTAAACCAATTGAGCCAATGAATATAACTAGTCCTATAAAAAGTGGAGCAACTCCATCCTTTGGAAGAATAGGCTCACATAATGTTACGATACCAATCGCTAGAAATATCCCACCAATAAAAGAAATAAAACCCCTGACATAATCCATAACTTATTTATTTTGACATTAAATCTAAATAATAATTACGGTATATCTCTTCTGTTCTTAAAGCATTAGATTTATGATCAAAGACTCTATTTCCCGTTCCTTTCCCTATATAAAATGGTGAATTAGTGTTAGGATGTATTAACGCATAAACGTAATACCCTAAATACTCTATCGTTTTATTATCAAACATATATTAAATAAAGTATTCATTTCTTATCATGCTATACATGTTTTAAAGATTTATTACCTCCTTCTTTAGAGTAAAATTCACCTATACAATACTCTGGGCTATTTAGTTCATCCGGTATAAACGATGTGGTATAAATTAATTGATAATTTTCTTTATCATAATTTGAAGCTGTTTGAATAATAAGATTTTGAAAGTTTTTTGCTCGTCCATCTTCAATACCGTTATCCTCCATGTTGTCACAAAGAATAAACCTTGGATATCTCATGTTTTCAATTTCTAAGCTTGCAAAAAAGATTGCGTAACGAACAACTGTTTTAAGATAGAAATTACTACTTGCTGAGAAACGTTGTTTTTTATCATTAACATAGATTGAATTGCTCGAATAATCTATTCTTAAATTAGATGCTAACCTAAAGCCTTCCTCTCTATTCAAATCGGAGTGCAGCATATCTAATGCAAATTTCTCGACCTCTTCAGAAGTTTTTTTAAGAGTTTCCTTTTGAATTTTTTCAAAATGTTCAATAATAGAACTGTCTGTGGCTATTTCTGTTTTTAGCTTTTCAATTTCTTTAAGTTTAGCTTGATATTTATCTGCTTGCTCAAGCAAAGTAGCAAATTGCATGTGTTGACCTTCTATTTGCCCTTTTTCTACTAACAAAGAGTCTATTTTTTCTTCTCTAAATGATTTTACATCTTTAACAGAGTTATTCAATTCAATTTGGTGACTTCTAACTATTTCTAGTTGTTTGGATTTTTTTGCTATTAAGTCAATCAATTGTTCTTCATGTCTTTTCTTAATTTTATCAGACTCTATGATTTGAAAACTAATTTCTTGTAGCATCTTTCCTAGCATTAAATTATGCTCATTATTATCTAAAGTGTTTTTACACAAGCTACATGTTCCTGGATCACTAGGTGTAATTCCACTTAGACACTCAGGACAATATTCTATTGTTACATCTTGAAATGCTTCTTTTGTTTTCAATGAGTTTTCGATAGAATCTTTCTTATTCTGTAACATTTCAATAAAAAACTTGGTATCATTTATTTCATATTCCAATTCAGCTATTTGTGAATCTAAGTAGTCTAAGACTCGTCTCTCTTTAATGACCTCCTTATTTATGACTTGAAATTCAAGATTTTGTTTTTTACCGTAGATAACCCTTTTCTTGTTATCTTTTAATTCTTGAATAAGAATATTTAATTCATTTGTTTTAGTAACTAAGTTTTCTATTTCAACTTCAATATAATTTCTATCCAAATGAAATGGATTGTCAACTAGACTTTTAAGTGCTTTAGTTTGATTCTCTAATTCTTCAAGTTTTTTAGAGTTTGTTCTTTTATTGATCCTAGAATCATATAATTCTGTTTGATATACGCCTAATAGAAGTTCAGCAATTGTTTGACGAGTCAACGAAGAATCAAATGGTTCAAATAGGAATAAAGAATTTGTAGGTGAATCTTGATCCACATAAAGTAATCTTAGTAGTTGATGCATCGTAATATTTGCATCTCCATAAACTATTGGAATATCTAATAATTCAAAGAACAAATTAGAAAAGCTCTTTTTGTTAGTAGTAGTATTGTATGGATACTTAACCCATTCTATTTCTTCTGATGTAGCATCAAGAATAAATTCAAGCGTGTTAAATGTTATATACATAGGTTGTCCAGGCGCTTTATTCACGTATCTTTTGATAGTCATCATAGAGCCGTTTACATTCACTTCTGCAATCACATAATCGCATTTTAGTGCCTCATCTACCCAATTAGTCATGGAACCACCTAAAACGTAAAATATAAAATGGGAGATGGTAGATTTACCACTACTATTATCACCTCTTATTATATTTATCCCAGACTGAAATTTTTCATCATAAGAAACCTTACCATTATTAGTAATTATTCTTAATCTATTTATTTTAAGATTGTTGTGCATCGTATTTAAATTCAATAAGTCCGCTCCTTGATTTAAGTCCATTATTTCCATAATAACTCATAAAGAAAAAATAAGTGCATGCTACGTTGAGTGCATTTTGTTCACTTACAGATAAGTTGATTTCCATATTTTGAATAATGGTGGAAAGCGAGTTCTTATCTTTGACAGTAACGGATCCTTTATTCGTGAAATCAATCTCTATCAGACCATAACTTGCTAAGCGTTTAATAGCAATTTGTTGATAGGGATTCATTCTAATAAATAGTTTTTTAGGGTTTCTAAGATTTTGATAAGGATTTATTTTTCTTGGAAAAAGAGATTTCATTTGTCTATCAAAGTCTAAAGTCCCAAATCGAAAATTACTTATTTCAAAAGGATGAGCTAAGTAAAAATCTAATATTCTTAAACGTTCAAAGTCAATTTGATCACTTTCAATTTTATTTAGAATCATCACGAATCTAAATATTGTATGGTTTAAGTCAAAAGTAGAATTGTATGTTATCATAATACCCATCTTAAATGACAGCGTCCTGTTAAAAAGTATATCATACCTCTTATCTCTTCATGATTGATGTACAAAACTTCATCTTCAGAAGTTTCGGAATGCAATGCGTCCACTATGGGAACAATAACCTCTTCAAACAGCTTATTATCTACTTTTGCAAGATCAGTATAGTCATCAATATTAGGCAAGATTTTAGCTCTAAATAATTCAATCACATGAGCCATAATTAAAACGTAAATTTTTTGAGCCGATGGATATTCTTGAAAATGATATAGTTTCTTTGCAAACTTGTGTTTTATGAACTCTGCATCGTTTAGATAGTTGTCTGAACATCCTGCTTCTTTCAATTTAGATGGTAGCCCAATAACATCCCTTTCAGTTAAGTAGTCGTTCAACTCCTCGCTTATCTTTGATATCTTTATCTCATTATCCCTTTCTTCAACTAAAGTTTGAAAAAGTTTTCTAAGTTGACTAATTTTAACTTTTCCTATTCTTTTATTGATAATTTTATCACGCCCTACAACATCTCCACCACCACTATCAATATCTTTTTGTGTAGTACTTCCAAGCATTAATCTTTATTTTTATCACGCCCTACAACATCTCCACCATAGGTATCAATATTTTTTTGCTTTACTCGATTGTTGTTTTTACTTTTTACTTTTATTACCACACCAATGGCAGCAAGGGCAACAATACCGCCTACAATAACTTCAATATTATCTTTTAGAAACTCCATATCTTTTTTTTGAAAAATAGTTTTTTTGTTGTGAATGAAAATACTTTTACAAATTCTTAACCACCTCAATTATACTTTTAGCTGTATAGCAATCTTCCACCTCTTTGGTCTGGAATACCATGAAGTAGCTGAATTGATCTCCAGCTGCTTTATCCCATGCTTTACCTAGTCGGTTCTTATCACGGCTATCATCATTATCTCTATCATCTCCTTTGGTTTCTATGAGGATGACGTTATTCGTTTTCGTGTAAACGATAAAATCAGGATAGTGATTAGAGCTAAATCCATTTAAGTAGAATCCTTTTCCTCTATCTAGATTACGATGCCAAAACAGAATATTATCTAGAGCTGCAATATCTGTAATCATATCTTGCTCATAGTTATTCATGTGTCCTTCTCTCTCATACAAAGACTTTGCAATTGACGTACTTGTTCTAATAGGTGTTATTTGCTCTGGCAAGCTGAATTGTGTTTTAGTGAAAATGCTTTTAGTAGCAAGTCCATGCTTAAACTGTTCTCTGGAATACGTACTGGTCAATGATTTGATATGATTTTTAATACTTCTAACGTAATTAAAATCATTTGTAATGATATCTTGAATCTGTTGTTTTTCTAATGAGCTGAATATTCTAGAAACGTAAGATTGTAAATCTTGTTCTGGAATAGGATACATATCTCCTAGTTTAGAAACTACATGATAGGTAACATCTTTAATTTGTGATTCTTTAGGTTTTGCTAGTATGTTTTCTAGTAAAATACTCTTAGTCCTAGAACGCATTTTAGCCACTTCTACGGCTTTCTTTTCTTCATTAAAGTCAATTGTCCTAATGTCTGCTGCAATGTCTTCAAATTTCACATTAGCGTCTTGTGCAGATAGATTAAATCCTGATAGTAACCGTTCTTTTTGTAATAGCACTTCATAACTAGCAGCTTCTTCAAATAGTATATTTTGAACCTCAGCATCGTGCTCTTGTTTCAAGTAGAATTGTGGTAGTTGAAGAGCTAACCATTGATCTCTATATTTATCTATAATTTTATAGATTGCAGGCTTTTTTCCCATGACTTGTGTCATTAATGCTGTGTTATCATCTACCTTAGTATTATTTACTACCTCTTCAAATGCTTTTCCTTTTTGGACTGCTATATCTGTAATATCTGTTACAATACTAGGTTGATGATCTGTGACATCTTCCAAAGTCACTTGATCTTCTGGATTAAAGTCTATATCCTGTACAGAAAAATCATCATCACTTACTGGCTCATTATCTTTTGGTTTTTCTCCACCAAATAAATCTTTTTGTAATACTTCGTTATCAGTTAACTCTTCTTCTGGAGCTTCCTCTGCATAGTAATCATCACGTGAGAAACCAGACTCTTGCAGTCCTTCAACTATGTTCTCTAGTGTTTCATTGAATTTACTAGAAGCGGTAAGTACAAATGATAGGTTTAATAATGGATTTTGATGCTTTGTAACATAGGGTTGTCTTAAAACTCTACCTAAAATTTGCTCAACCTCAACTGGACTAGATTTATCGGCTAGAGAAGCTAAGATATAGGCATTAGGACAATCCCAGCCTTCTTTTAAGGCATTAACAGTAATAATGTACCTAACAGGACAGTTCTTAGAACTTAGGTCTTCTCCTTTAAGCTCATCAATTCCACTTACTTTTATGCGGATTTGCTCTTCTGGTATCTTGAGTTTTACTAGATTATCTTTAATCTTTTGAAAGGTGGTATTGTTCTTCCCTTTAATATTACTTTGTGCTTGAAATAAGATAATAGGTCTTATGTACTTGCCAGTAATTTGCTCTTCTTCCTGTGCATGCAGTTCTAGCTTGCGTTGTAAATGTAGTGCACTGCTTATTACTTCTTCTTTACGGTTATGGTTATATACTACCACTGGTAGTTTTACCATATTTTCTTTCTTAAGCTCTATAGCATTTACAAAGCTTATAATATTACTATTAGACTTAGGTGTTGCAGTAAGGTCTAAGACTAGAGAAGGATTAAGGTTGTTCAACATTTCAACACTTAGATCACTTTCTGCATTGTGACTTTCATCCACTATGACTACTGGATTCAGACTGCGTATAACGTTAATTAGAGCGGTTTCATCAGTTTCTGGTAGCACGAGGTTTTTATCTATTACGCTTTCGCGAAAGCTTTCATAGGCTCCATTTTCTTGATATACTTTTCTATCATCTTTCTTACGGCTGTTTATCCTAAGACTGCTGAAGTTAAATACAAAAATATTAAGCTGCTCGGTCACTGAAGAAGGATTAAAGTTTGCTCCTTGCAGTAAACTCTCTTTATCATATACCTCAACTCTACCATTAAACAAAGTATTGAGTTTATCACGATAGGGATGCGATGGATTTGATAGGCTATTATAGGTTTGCTGTAATAGATTAGACCAAGGCACTAACCAGATTACCGCTTTTGGATTACCTTGATTAAAGTGCTTATTGATACTGTGCAATGCATTACAGGCTATAAAGGTCTTACCACCAGCTGTAGGTACTTTAATAGCAATATGTGTAGCACCAGGAATATTATCTTTATAAGGTCTCATTCCTGTAAACGAGCCATCTATTTGTGGAGTATAAGGACCTACTTTATCTTCCCAGTAGCTATTAAAAGCTGCACTAGGCTGTTCTTTATCTCTTATGTACTCTAGAAACGATTCTAGATCCTTAATTACTTTATGTTGGTATGGTTTTAATTCCACTTTTATTTAATTTTTTTTAATAATAGAGTAAGAAAGTGTGGAAATAATTATAAAAATTAGAATAACAAGGAATTCGTCATAATTTAATTTCATTGCATAATTTCTTGAATAACTATCACTCAAATGAGAATGTCCAATCCAAAAAATCTCGGTGTAAACACTCTTTTCTGTTTTGTAAAACACAGTTTGACCAGTGGATAATAATGTGATTAATGCCGCTACACTACCAAAAAAAATACATTTGGCAACCTTAGCCTTTTCCCCTTGAGCTGTAAAAAGCCATTTTTTTAATTTTTTCATAAAGCTTAAAATCTTGAAATATCTCTAGGTATCTTTTTAAAAATGATGTGGTACTTATCCATGATATCTTTATCTAGCAAGCAATTATCTGCATAGATGATATAACTACTTGCTTTGGTTTTAATTTGTCTTAAGAAGTCCATGTCTAGCGTGGTTACAGAGTTCTTAGTATAATAGAAATAATAAGCTACATCTTCCTTTGTACCTAATAAAAACTCTTCGTCCGTAACTTTGTAAGATGTTTTAGTTTCTGAATACCAGACGTATTCTAGAATTTTAGATAGTTCAACATCTTCATTAAGCAAATTGTCATCATTAAATAATGGTTTACCTAATTCATAGTAATTGAAATCACCACCAGTTCCATCTACAGCTTTTTTCCCCTTACCATAACCATCTATGACTCTTTTTACACGTTCTGCTGTGATGTCTTGTGCATAATCTTCCATTTCTACAAGAATGAATTTACGATTCCCACCATCTTCTTTATTCAGATTAAGAACTGCGTGAGCAGTTGTTCCTGAGCCCGCAAAGCTGTCTAGAATGATAGAGTTCTTTTTACAAACAACAGATATCAAATATTCTATTAATGACGTTGGTTTTGGGGTTTCAAAAGAGTTAGTACCTTTTAGAATTTCATTTATCTCATTTTTGGAAGTTCTATTACTTCCTACTTTTTCATGTCTTAAGAGTGTTTCAGGTGGTCTGTAAGCTTTTTTAGTAAGGAATATTTTATAATTAGGATTCCATCCATTTTTAGAACTCGTCCATTCTATTCTGCTAAATTCATCTTCTACTTTCTTTGAAGACCATCTCCAAGCTCCATCTCTCCCGTCTTTTAATTTAGGAAACACTTCATTTCCATCGGGATCGGTTAAAGCATAGTACAAGTTTGGTCTTGCTTCTCTAGTTTCGCCTTGTCCACCCATAGCTCTCAAAGGTTTCAAATAATACTTTTTTCCTTTATCATCAACCTTATTATAATGTTTAATTTCTGAGGGATCTGGCTTTAATCTATTAAGGTTAACCTTTGATTTAGATTTTGCATAACATATAACATGATCATGTTTATTTGCAAAATATTTTGAATCCATTTTTGGGCTATCACTTTTTTCCCAAATCATGTTAGCGAGTAGGTTGTTGACTCCAAAAATCTCATCGCAAATCAGTCTTAAATTAGCTTGTTCATTATCATCAATCGAAATAAAAATGGCGCCAGATTGAGATAATAATTTGTTAAGAAGCTTCAACCTTGGAAACATCATACATAACCATTTATCGTGTCTAGATAAATCCTCGCTTTCCTTTCCAACTACTTTTCCTAGCCATTTTTTTAAACGTGGATGGCTAACATTATCATTATATACCCAGCCTTCATTACCTGTATTGTATGGTGGATCTATATAAATACAATCTATTTTGCCCTCATACTCTGGTAATAGACTTTTAAGAGCTTCTAGATTATCTCCATGAATGATTTTATTATCACTGCTGCCAGTGCTGGATTCTTTTCCATCAGTATAAGTATATTGCTTTTCTAATATTTTATAAGGTACATCTTGATGATGGTTCACTACCTTTTCTTTTCCTATCCAGTTGAGTGTGGGCATGAATTGATTTAGTTTTGATTGATACTTCAGGGGAGAGTTTAAAAGTACTTATTGTAAAGATATAATCCTACAATAAGAGGTTTATTCTATAGATAAATTTAAAAGTAGGTAGGTAGGGTAAGTAGAATGCTTGAAACTATATTTCATTAAAAAACCCTATTACATATTGCAATAGGGTTTCTAATTTAGCTTAAACGTATTTTCATACGTAACCGTTTGAGGTTTTTCGTTCTCCTCTACATACTTTAGCTATACAGGTTTTATTGATCCCTGTAGCTCTGCTTGCTTCTGCTATAGACTTAAAGGCACCTACCATATTATCTTCCAGATCTAGCTGCTGTACTTGCTTGATACGCTTATCACGTTGAACAGGTAACACATCATGCTTATGATAGCTTCATAGATATCCATTACAAATATTATTAATGCTAAAAGCAGTTTTTGATAATGCTTTTCTATCTGCCTTACATACTCTAGCTGCACTTTCTAAATCTTCATATTCTGCTATGAGTTTTCTAGTCTCTAGTTCATATTGGTAAATAGATTTTTTAAATCCTCCACCTCTATCACCATTGTAACCGTTATTCATAGAGTCATAGTAATTTATTCAGAAGCTTTCTTTACTAGCTAGCTCATTCATCGTTTCTGCTTGGTCTATTTCTTTTCATACAAAGGAATCAGAGCCATAAGTTCTAATATCCTCATATAATTCACTGTTTACGGCATTAGCAGCTTTTGTTAGGTGGTCATGTTTTCTTGAATTTAAACTTTTGGTAGTAGCACCAATATAAATTCTTTCCTCTATGGTGTTTATCGCTTTATAGATTATATATTTTTCATTTCTCATCATTAAATTATTTATCATTTTATGTCTAATTAACCAACATAGGTATTAACTCCTAAATTTTTGATTGTCCTGTTCATTATCTCTGTTACCACAGATTCATCGGATTTTTTGCAATACAGTGCATCATAGACATAAAGAACATAAATATTTAAACTATTAAGCTGTTTAATAATTTGAGTCATGATTTCAACCTCTTTTTTGAAAAGTACTCTAGATGTCACTTTATAATCGTATTGGTTTTTATCCTTGATAATATTTTTAAGCATTACAGGCTCTCATTTGGTATAATAGTTATACAAAGGACTCATTTTCATTAGATACGGTGTTTTATTAAAAAAAGATAAATGCTCTGTTTTTACCTTATCTCTTGGAATATCTAAGTCATTAGCAATGTCATCATGGCTAATATGTGCATTTGTTCCACCGTAAATATTCTTTGCAATATTAGGGTGAAGTGCTTTGAAATCTAATTCAACTATAGGTTCTCCTTCAATGGTTATCATTTGTCTTATTCATGACGGCATTAAATTAAAGCTATCAACAACTCTACCACCTGATTTTGAATCACCAATTTTTGGGATGATAAAACCTAACTTAGTTAAATAATTAAATTGCTTAATATTATCCTCAACAAAAGATCGTTCTTCATGATTTGCATAATATTCTTTTGATTTACCCTTCAAACGAGTTAGAAGTTTACCTTTTTTGTTACGGTATTTCTGTTTTTCTAAAGCTTTTCCTTGTGATTCAATTTCCACTACAGTTGGTAACGAGATTTTTGAATATACATGAATTAAGTTTTTACAAATAACATTTCCTGTAGCGATACTTAGCTGTTCTGAGAAAAAAATTCTTCGTTTTTGAATATTTTCCTCAAACTGCAATTTGTATTGAACTAATTTTTTATTCCTCTTAGAAATATGATATCTGTAAAGTTTAGAGTAGTAATTCTTTAGATAACTATCTTTACCTAATCTATTTTTAAAACATTCCAAGACTGGTGAAGTTGTTTTAGTATTATAGGTTAACGCATCAATGATACGTTTATAAACATAAGTATTGTCTTTACCTTTTTTAAATTGTTTATGCATTACCTCTGAGGATAAACTTTTCCATTGCTCAAGCTCATTTTCATAAAACACTGTATGAGTAAGAGCTGATGACAAAATCAAACATTTTTCTTTTGCTAAGCTGACGTTTTTATCAATTTTTTTTAGAATCTTTTTTGGTAGTCTATCTATATGCCTTTTAATTCCTTTAGGTAATTGCAAAATATCCGCTTGATGAAAAAATGTCGGTAAAGTGTCATCATTTCCAATATCGTGAGATAGTACTATATCTCTTCAATCCGTATTAAAATCAGGGCTTTCAAGACTTATATAATTTCCATCTCTTCCAGTAACATTATTGATAGGAATGTTATTATTAGATTTAAATTGATTAAATTGTAATTGATTTAAATTATTCATTAAATTCTTTTTTTTTGTGCATCAAATAATGATACAATAAATACTCTGTGTATTTTTTTACACAGGATAGTTTCCCATAATAAATTAAAAGGAAAAAAAAAATAATCAAATACTGAATTCAGTAAAACGAGTTTTGCAAAACTTTAGAATTGCACGTTAAAGAAGTATCACAACAAAGACTTGTTGGATTTATATTGTTAAAAGAGTAACCCATAATTTATATTTAAAGGGTTAATTCAAAGTACTAACTCATGTTAATACTAACTGTAGTATACAAAAAATAATTGACATATGCAAGTATAACTGACTATATTTTGAATATTATTTCAAAATCTGTAATAATTACACCATAAATCAACCAAATTTCAGTTGATTTAGAGGGTGTAATTTCATGAATAGCTACACGTTTTCAGAGGTTTTATTGTTAAAGCAGAAACCGGCTCAAAAGTTTGCATCAAAATACAGCATAACTGCTAAAACTGTTTTCAAATTATATCAAAATGGTAGTAATAATATGCTTTACCAGATATAATGAAGACAGTGATTAATTCTCTAGTAACTCTAACAGAGGTTACTACTACGATATCGTCTTTATTGAAATTTTCCAATCTCCTTAATACTCTTACCTTAAATGGACATACTTTTTCTTTCAATTTCTTATTATGATCAACTATAAGAAGTGAATTAGGAGTAGAATATTTTAAGATAACGGCAAGTATTTTTTCATCCATGAAATGAAGAGAGCGCTATGACATTAATTGAGGTACCAACATGGTAAATCATTTTTAAGTGCGTTTTCTAGATGTTTTACGAACTCAAAGCAATTAACGTTACGCTCAAAATTTTTATCTATATAAGATGATTTATTGGCTTCTGTCAAAATGTTATACAAGTTCCAAAGGGAAATATCTCCGTTTAAATCCCTTTTAAAGTTATTATCTAAATGGAAATCTTTGATCATGTTAGATGCCTGACTATCTGATATTGATGTAATAAAAATTTCAGGGTTTTGTTTTTTATCTAGATAAGGTAGCATCCTTAGTTTACCAATCAAGAATGTGAACTGGTTTTCGTTAATTGTAAAATTGGTCAAGGATTTTAGTTCGTTGAAATGCTCTTCTGCTTCATAGCTTTGAATCAACTCTGTTGCTTTACTTCCTAATTCTTCAATACTAGAAACTCTTACAGCACTTAGTAAGCCATCCGTACTTATACAAAGGTTTGTACACACGGCGTTTTTAAACCCAATAAAGAGTTTAAATTTTTCCATAGACTTTGTGCTATAAAGGTTTTCTTGATTGTAAGCTCTAACTCCACCTATACTTAAATTCAATTTTGAACCAGCTATTTCATTATTGAACTCAGGAATATCTATTGAAAATGCAAGACGTTCATAATACCTAGTCTTTTCACTTTCCAAAAGTTCTTTTACAGGCTTTCTAATAGCACTTGGTGTTCTTCCTTTTATGACATGACTAACTCTAATTTTAGGCTCTGAAATCGTTAGATTACCCATAAGATTTTCCAATGATTTTTGAACCTCATCAATAAACTGATAGTGACTAATCGTTGTCTCGTTATCTTTGGTAAAAACGGGCACAATACAATCCTCTTTGAGATGTTTTAGAGAAACCACTTCCGTATTTGCTACAATAAACTTATCATTTTGTTCTACTGGGTTCTCAACTACCATTTCTAAAGGATCGTTGTTGTATTCTATTATATTACTCATAATATTTTTTTAAGGTTTAATTACTTCTTCTTGATTAATGATATTTTGATTGACTCCTTTAATCTCAGCTTTTTTTTCTGCTAAGACTTCAATCAACTCTTTACGGTAGTTTCCATATTTATGATAGACCGCAAGAAGTTCATCTTCTGTGGTACAATTAGTGACCTCAACTTTAATCTCATCAAGTGATTTGCTAGCATTACACCATTGCTTTAGCTTTTTACCTGTAGCCGAGTTGATTACAAATTCAGGCTTATCCATGAACAATCCAGTTCTATCTTTAGAAGCAGAAACTAGATGTTTGTCATTTAACAGTTCAAAGTTCACCGTTAGCTCATACTCAAAACCTTCCCTCGTGATCTCTTTAGTACCGTGCTTGTTGACTTTAGTTCTACCATTTGATCCTACATCTAAAGAATAATCTATTTTACGCCTAACTGTAGTTATCACATGAGCTGTTGAGTTTAAAATTTTATCAATAAACTTCTGATGTCTAGGAGAAACCTTGCTCCAGTCCTGAAATCTGCCACCTAGCTTTTCATGTATATTTAAACAACCTCCAGCTCCTTGCCATTCGTGAGTGATTGAATCTATAATAATAACCTCAACATTAGCATTCTCACAGGCTTGGATAGCTTCTACATATCGTTCTGGAGAATATGGTTCACTAAGAGTAAGGACGTTATAAGAACCTAAATGAGAGTATAGACTAGCACTATTGTTTTCGGTATCTATAACTGCAATTTTATTCCAATCGTCCGTTATTCCATACGCTAGTAATAATGCTGACATCGTTTTACCAAAACCAGATGGTCCAGATAATCCTAATCGTAATTTAACTTGATGCCTTTCAGCTTTTATTAATTTCATATTTAAAGTTTTAAAAAAAGCTCCAAACGATATGGAGCTTTTAGGTTTATTAATTGGTTTAATTTTTTATTGCACTACAGTAGTAGGAATAACTTGAGATTCTACTATCTCTTGCGTTTCATCTATATACCTGTAGCTGTGAGATAGTGTTATAATTTCACCTGTTGAAGGAACGGTGTATTCATACGGATCAACCTCCACCTTTTTAACTTGTCCATCAATTTGCTGCCCTATTAGACCTTTACAAGTTGCTTCATCAAACGTACAAGAGACATTTGCTGTTTTGGCTGTGAAATAATTTCTCCCTGTAACTTTACTTTTTACAGTTTGCAAACCTCCTTGTACAACAAGTACATTGAAAGATTCTCCAATTTCGTTTTCAATTGTTTTGTAATCTGTGATCGTAACCATAGTTTTAAATTTATAAGATTAATGGGGGATCATTCCCCTTACTCAAAAAAGGGTGGGGTGATCGTTGGTTATCAAAATCAGTGGTTTTCTCAGAAAATTTTTGAAAAAAAAATTAAAAAAATTGATACTATATTATGAGTGCTTACACACTGTAATAAAAACACATATAAATAGCTAAATAGCTGTTATGAATAAAGTTCAAGAATTTTATTTCAACTTCTCTGATAATACTTTCATTTGCTCACTAATACTCTTTTGTACCACCTTACCGTAATGAGCTTGTGTAACTGACATATTGGAATGTCCGAGTAATTCACTTACAATCTCCATAGGCACATCATTATAGAGTAGTACAGTAGTTGCAAACGTCTTTCTAGCGATATGATGAGTAAGTCTCTTTTCAATCCCACAAACCCCAGCTATTTCTTTCAAATAAGAATTAAACTTTTGATTAGATATTACTGGTAACAATCCTTTTTCACTATCATTCTTGTAAATTTCAAGAATATTTTTAGCTCTAGGCAGCAATGGTATAGACAGTGCTGAGTCGGTTTTCTTCCGTTTCATTTTAATCCAGTCACTACCATCAAAGCCTTCAACAATATTCTTACGTGTTAAAGCGGACATTTCAGCATATGCTAAACCTGTATAACAACAGAATATGAACATATCTCTTACTTGCTTTAATTTCTTCTGAACAAATACCTTTTTCTCTAGAGTTTCAAGTTCTTTAGAAGTTAAAAACACTACTTGTTTACTGTACCTCTTGGGTTTATAAGCTAAGAAAGGGTCTTTGTTCAGATATCCCTCAGAAATACCTAATGCAATCACTTTTCTAACTCTCTGAATGCATTTGTTAACTGTAATCTGCTTATGATCTTTTTCTGATTTTAAATAATAATCTAGATCTTCCAGAAACTTCATAGTTAAGGTTGACAGCAACACATCTGTTTTCTTATAAGTAAATTTTACAAAGTCTTTCAGTAGTGTTTCGGTACCTAACCACTTCTCATAATATCTAGGTGCATAGCTTTTACCAACTAGCTTTTCCATTCTAGAGTTATGGAGTGAAACTGTTTCTAAAAAAGTTCTATTTTTCTTGATATTTTTTCCTTGATATGCATAAAGTATATCTACTACATCAAATTCAATATCTTGAACTTGGAGCATAAAAAAAGCCTTATTAATCTTCTGACTAATAAGGCTTATTTGAGAATTTAAAATCTCATGTTCTTCAGTAGGCGGAAAAGCTTTCTGTTTCTTACTATTCCAATAGTTTGGGTTAATAAATAACCCAGTCGCAAATTCTTTACGTTTATCATTATAGGTTAATCTACATTTTATTGCACACTTCCCTTTTTTGTTAATTCTAGCTTTAAGTAGAAGAAACAACACATTTAATTTATTGATTTCCATTATTTTGTTATTTTAAAACATGCACACCTGAGAAAAAAAGTTGCACACCTAAAAGCACACCTTTTAAAGATAGGTTTATACTTTAATTATTAAATTTATTCGGTTTTGAATTTTAAGTAGAAATAAGAAAACTCTAGGTTTTATAGTAGGTGCGAGAAGTTTTACTGCATAAAAAAAGCCCTACCACATATTGTGATAAGGCTTGTAAGTCGGGGTGGCAGGATTCGAACCTGCGACCTCCTCGTCCCAAACGAGGCGCGATGACCGGGCTACGCTACACCCCGATTTTTATTTATATCAGTATCGGTTCTGATGTACTAACCTATTATGTTACTATTTAAATTCTAACATTAAAGAGGTTAATTTTGCGGAGAGACAGGGACTCGAACCCTGGCGACGGTTGCCCGTCGACAGATTAGCAATCTGCTCCATTACCACTCTGGCACCTCTCCTAATATGTTTAAGAACTCGCTTTCGTTTCCGTTAGCGGTTGCAAATTTAAGACTACTTTCTGTTTCTCACAAATAAAAAAGACTTTTTTTTCAAATTTTATTCTGGATATTCAATTCTCACGTGATAAATACTGGCTAACTTTTTCTTAATCAATACTTTAATCAACTCAATTTGTTTAAAAGTAATATTTGCATTTAAGAACTGTCCACTATCCACTTGTCCTTCTATGATTTTATCTACTAATTGATCTATTTTAATAGATGTAGGATTCTTTAAACTTTTTGAAGCTGCCTCTACACTATCTGAAATCATGAGTATCGCTGTTTCTAGGCTAAAAGGTCTAGGTCCTGGATACCTAAAATTATCTTTATCAACATCAGGGTTATCTTCTTTTGCTTTGGTATAGAAATAATATACTAGACTATCTCCATGGTGGGTTCTAATAAAATCAATAATTCTATCTGGCAAATTATATTTGCGAGCGATTTCTATACCGTTTATTGTGTGATCTATAATAATTCTAGCACTATCTTCTGGATCTATATCATGGTGTGGATTGATACCGCTTCCTTGATTTTCAGTAAAGTAAGTTGGATTCTTCATTTTACCGATATCATGATAAAGAGCTCCTACTCTTACTAGCATAGCGTTAGCACCTATTTCATTTGCTATGGTTTCTGCAATATTTGCCACATTTAAAGAATGGTAAAAAGTTCCTGGGGCTTTATTAGATAATTCTTTAAGCAGTTTTGAATTAGTATCACTAAGCTCTAATAAAGAAACATCGCTAACCAGTCCAAATATCTTCTCAAATATGTAAATAAGTGGCCACACAAATAACATAGCTAGACCACATAGTACAAAGTAGCCTAGACGGCCCCATTCCCACCCTACTACTCCACCTTGATTAATTGCATAAAAAGCAAAATAGGATATAAAATATACTCCTATTATTTGTGCCACGGTTAGAAATAGATTTGCTCTTTTATATATTTCATTACCTGAAAGGATGGTTACTATACCTGACATCATTTGAAAAAAAAGATACTCATCGCTATTAGGAACTATAAAACTTAATATAAAAATAGTTACTACATGAGTAAACAGGCCTAGTCTTGCGTCAAAAAAAGCTTTGAGAACTAGGGGAAGAATACATACAGGAACTATATATATGTATTCTACATTAATATTTACTACTGTCGCTGTAAGTACAATAATTAAACCTATATTAAAAAATATAAAGAACAACTTCCTGAAATTAGAAAAAATTTCTTTGCGATACCTCCATAAAAACAATAGTAGCATCGCATATGCCATACCTACTAGTATAATATAACCGGTTAATTTCCAGTTATATTGCGAGTCTGTCCAGGTTTGTGACTTATAAGTATTATTTAAAGTGTTTAATATAAGTAGTTTTTGTCCTTCTACTATTTCGCCCTGAGCGATAATACGAGCACCTTGAGAAACCAGTCCTCTAGTGGTTAATATCTTACTTAACTCTTCTTTTATGGCAAGGTCTGTTAATTCTTTATCATAAAAAACGTTAGGCTCAAGAGAACTAAGTAAACTCGAGATTAAAACTGTTTTATTTACTTTTGGATTATCGGTTAAAATGTTTTTTTTACTTATTAAATCGCTTAATTCGTTTGGTAAATAAATATTATCATAAATGGAAGAAGCTACCTCATCATCGGCAGTTAAGACTATGGACTGATTATTATCTAGATCTAATGGAACTTCAAGGTAACCTACTTTATATAATGTATTTAAAATAGATTGTACATCATTTACAATAAGTTTAAACTCTTGATTACTCAAAGAATCGGTAATTGATTTATATTTTGTAAACCAGTTTTTATACACCTTATCCTTTATATCTTTATCTACTTTAAAATAACGTGGTGTTTTAGCAGAAACAGCTTGTTGCTCTAATAATAGAGTTTGCTCTCCTTTTTCTATAGGGAACGAAAAAGGAGCGTATAAGGTCTCATAATCCCATGGTTCTCCCTGGTTAAAATCATATTTAAAACGATTGTTATTAGGAAAAACATAAACAGTGAGCGCAGTACAAAAACATAGTAAAATGATTTTATAAACAAGACTCTGGTAATGGTACAATCTATTCATTATGTGAGGCAAAGAAGACAAATTAACGACTATAGTTTTAATAAACCATTAATATAGTGATACAAATAAGAGTTTGATAGACGAGTTAGACCTAAATTACTTATTAAATTCATTATTTTTGCTTCATAAAAATGAAGACATGAAAAAAGTAGTTATAGTATCTTATGCAAGAACTCCTATAGGAAGTTTTATGGGTAAATTATCATCAGTTCCAGCCACAAAATTGGGATCTGTAGCTATTAAAGGTGCACTAGATAAAATTTCTTTAGAGCCCAGCCTAGTAGACGAGGTTTTAATGGGTAATGTAGTACAGGCAGGTACTGGGCAGGCACCAGCTAGGCAAGCCGCTCTAGGCGCTGGTATACCTATAGAAACACCGGCCTCTACGGTTAACAAAGTATGTGCTAGTGGTATGAAAACTATTATGATGGCGGCGCAATCTATTGCCTTAGGAGATAACGATATCGTAGTTGCTGGAGGTATGGAAAACATGAGCATGATACCACATTATGTTTCTATGAGAAATGGTCAAAAATTTGGACCTACGACTCTAGTAGATGGTATGCAAAAAGACGGATTAGTGGACGCTTATAGTGAAGAAGCTATGGGAACTTGTGCTGACCTTTGTGCTACAGACCACAGTTTTACTCGTGAAGATCAGGATAAATATGCCGTACAATCTTATGAGCGTTCTAAAGCTGCCTGGGAATCTGGTAAATTTAATGCCGAGGTTGTACCAGTATCTGTTCCACAACGAAGAGGTGAAGATGTAATAGTCGATACAGATGAAGAGTTTTCTAATGTTAAAATGGAAAAAATCCCTGCACTAAGACCTGCATTTTCTAAAAATGGAACTGTCACTGCTGCAAATGCATCTACCATCAATGATGGCGCTGCAGCACTAGTCTTAATGAGTGAAGAAAAAGCAAATGAATTAGGAATAACGGCTCTAGCAACTATAATAGGCTATGCTGACGCCGCACAAGAGCCTAAATATTTCACTACAGCACCTGCCAAAGCACTACCTAAAGCACTTAAAAAGGCAGGTATAGCTATCGATGCTGTAGATTACTTTGAATTTAATGAAGCATTTGCCGTAGTAGGACTAGCTAACATGAAAATATTAGGTCTTAACGATAGTAATGTAAACGTTTACGGTGGTGCAGTCTCATTAGGTCATCCTCTAGGCTGCAGTGGCGCTAGAATAGTCACAACACTTATGAGTGTTTTAAGACAGGAGAAAGGAAAGATAGGTGCTGCAGCTATCTGTAATGGCGGCGGCGGTGCAAGTGCAATCGTGATACAATCCTAAGTTAAGAATCTATGAGATACGGTGTATGCCCGATTTCTATCGCTCCTTTAAGGTTAGAAACTAGTGATGCCAGCGAGATGGTATCACAAGTTCTCTATGGAGAATTATTTAAGGTGCTAGAAAGAAGGAAAAAATGGTCTAAAATAAGACTCGCTCATGATAATTATGAAGGCTGGATGGATAACAAACAGTTTATAGAAATTGAATCTGAACAATATCAACATTTTGTAAAGCACTCAAAATTATATTCTAAGGATTTAATTTCTCATTTAACTCATGAAGATAAAACATTAAGCACGCTAACCATAGGCGCTCAAGTAAGCTCTGTATCTTTATTAAAGGATACTTTTCAGAACGAGATAAACACGGTTACACCAGGTAGTTCTAACCTTATCAATAACGCTTTATTATTTCTCAATACTCCTTACTTATGGGGAGGCAGGACTCCTCTAGGTATAGACTGTAGTGGTTTTACTCAATTAATCTATAGACTAAGTGGCTTTGACTTGTTGAGAGATGCTAGCCAGCAAGCTACTCAAGGTGAAGTATTGAGTTTTATAGAAGAAGCAGAACCAGGTGATCTTGCTTTTTTTGATAATAATGAAGGTAAAATTACTCATGTAGGAATTATAATGAGTGATAATTATATCATCCACGCTCATGGAAAAGTAAGAATAGATCGCTTAGATCAAAGCGGAATCTTTAATGTTGAACAAAACATTCATACTCACAAGTTGAGAGTTATTAAGAAAATTATTTAAATAACAATAAGGCTGTCGTAGAGGCAGCCTTATTTTTTTGATAATTTAGTTTTTATTTATTTTCATATAATATAAGCAATTCCTGAATGGAAGAACTATAGTAAATCCCTGCTAGGCATTGCTGCACTGCGTTATGTTTACTTTGTTCTAGATAATCACCCTACTGTGCATTCATCACGGTTCTTAATCATAAAAGTATATCTTGTAATGATATTAACTATAAACGTATCGTTACCTCTAGTTATCATACGTATGATTTCATAAAAGATAGATATAAGTTTACCTCATTATTTTACTCTATAGAAAAAAAATGGACAAAGCCTTAGATTAGAACGTCCATTATTAATAAGCTATTCCTTTACAGACGTATAAAATCGAATTATAGAACACAACTACTCACTTGCTGTAATTCAAAGAAGCGGTAAAAAAAAGGAATAAGTAGTCTAAGCGTAGTATACCTTAAACAAGGGCGCCGGAGTATAGAAACTATTTTTTGATATTTTAATTTTAAGCACTCTACGATTAGAGCGATCGATAAGTTGAATACTTAAACCGTAGTGATGGCTATGGCACATCTCCTAAAAAAGATCATTTTATCTCCCTAAAAGCAAACCATACACCTTTATCACTTAATTGCCTCCTTACATCTGTGATCTCTTTACAAAAATATGAGTACAAAAAAGGCTGCCCAGAACAAATCTAGGCAGCCTTTATGTATTATTAGTGCTATACTAAGTAAACTATGCTTTTGGAATCTCTTTTAAAATTTCTAAGAGGAACTTCCAGAATTTCTGAACAGATTTAATCTCTACACGTTCATCTGGGCTGTGAGCTCCTCTTATGTTAGGACCGAATGAGATCATATCTAGACCGGGATAACGCTCTCCTAACAGGCCACATTCTAATCCTGCATGACAGGCTACCACTCTAGGCTCATGATTAAAGAGTTCGATATATTTTGCTTTTGCTATATCTAAAACCGCACTATTTGCATTAGGCTGCCAGCCTGGATAATGACCAGAAAGCTTAGTGGTCATTTGTGCTAGTTCCATTACAGCGACTATACTACTAGCTAGATCTTCCTTAGAACTATCTACAGAAGATCTCGTAAGACAGGCTATCTGTAATTTAGAATCTTCTAAGGTTACACGCGCTAGATTATTAGAGGTTTCTACCAGTCCGTCTATATCTGGACTCATGCGGTATACTCCATTATGAATTCCTAATAACGTATATACTAGAATACGGCTATCTTCTTGAGTTAGCACAGGTCCATTAGGTGCATCTTCAAAAGAAATGGCAATATTGGGTTCTAGAGATTTATACTCGTCTAGAATTGCTTTTTTACATGATTGATACGCATTAAGTATAGAGTTTAAGTCACTTTCTAAAAAGCTAACTACTACTACCGCTTCTCTAGGAATAGCGTTTCTTAAACTACCACCTTTCATAGATTGCAAATGGACCGCACCCTTCTTTTGCATCGCATCTAGAAGTCTAGTAATCATCTTATTTGCGTTACCTAAACCTTTTATAATGTCCATACCACTATGTCCACCATTAAGACCTTTTACCGTTATCTTTTTTGATAAATAAGAAGCATCTATATTACTAGTAGAATAACTCTTTGTTGCCGTAATATCTACACCACCTGCACAACCTATGTCTATCTCGTCATCTTCTTCTGTATCTAGGTTTAATAATATCTTAGAAACAAGAATATTTTGATCTAATTCTTTGGCTCCTGTCATACCTGTTTCTTCATCTATAGTAAACAACGCTTCTATTGCAGGGTGTGCAACATCGCTAGAAGAAAGGACTGCCATGATAGCAGCAACACCTATACCGTTATCTGCACCTAGTGTAGTACCGTGTGCTTTGATAATATCTCCATCTACAAACATGTCTATTCCTTGTGTTAAGAAATCAAAGTCTGTGTCGTTATTCTTTTGATGTACCATATCCAGGTGTGACTGCATGATGATACTCTTGCGATCTTCCATTCCTGGAGTAGCGGCTTTTTTAATGATCACATTACCTATGGCATCTTCCATAACCATAAGGTCATGTTGCTTTGCAAAATCTATCATAAAAGCACGTACACGCTCTTCTTTCTTAGAAGGTCTCGGTACGGCATTTAAATCTGCAAAATGATTCCATAATACCTTTGGTTCTTGTTCTCTAACTTCTTTAGACATAAAAATGTATGATTTTTTTTTGCAAATGTAAAGCTACTTATAAAATTGTTGCGCTAACTGTTTGCCAAATGATTGTTGATTTATAAATCACCAGTAGAATTAAAGAATTACAAACTCTTAGTGGCTCTTAACATTTCTCTCTTTCCTGGCGGCCCTGGTAAACGTTCTACCTTAAAACCTACGGCTTGCATGTTGCGCCTTACCTGTCCTGCTGCACAATAAGTAGTGAGAACTCCATTACTTTTTAAAGCATTGTAGGCAGCTTTAAATATATCTACGGTCCATAATTCTGGTTGCGTACTAGGGCCGAAAGCGTCAAAATAAATCAAATCATAAGAGTCTTGATCTGCTATTTGCTCAAAGGTTTTTTGCTGCTTTATCAACAAAAAGTGATTATTAATTTTATGAGTTTTTTCCCAGCCGCATTGATGTATGTGTTTATACATCGCTTCATGTCCTAGTAATTTACCATAGTCCATAACTAGTACTTCTTCTTCATTAATAGGGTATGCCTCTACCGCCGTATACTCTACAGGTGTCTTAGAATCATGCAGTGCAGTTACCATAGCATTAAGACCTGTACCAAAACCATATTCTAAAATCTTAAGAGGATTTTGTTGAAAGTTACGCTTTCGCGAAAGCGAGACCTCTATAAAATGTTCTAGACCAGTATTTATAAAAACATGAAGCGCCTCCTGTAAGGCGCCATGTTTAGAATGATATTGTTCATTGAGATCGGGCATATGGATCGTTTTTGATCCATCATCTGTAATCATGATCTCACGTTTCATTTACTCTTCTGTATTTGTTAATTGTTCTACATCTGGATTATCAAATTTTTCAACAAGCGCTCCATCTGCTACAAAGCTTAAAGTAACTTCTTCTTTTACAATAGCTGCTATTTCTTCTTTAGATTTACCAGCATCCTGGGCATAGTGACGTAATTCTTCTACCGGTGTAACGTTCTTATAAGCCTTACCGCTCAAGATGACCTCTTTTCCTTTACCATTTTTAGGTAAAAAGAAACTATAATCTTTAAATTTTACGGTTGCCGCTTGATTTCCTACTGGTAATTTAATCCAGCATCCTTTTTTTACACATACGTCTGCTATCATACCTTTTACTTTTACGGCAGTGGTATCTCCTACAGTCATACCATCATAAATAGCTCTTAACTCCAGGGCATCGATTACGTCTTTATCGGTGATTTTTACTCCATAATCTAGATATGCCATCTCTTGTACTTGCTCGTCGTTTACAGCAGGTACTTCTTCTTCAACATCTTTTTGTTCTTTACACGCTACAAATAAAGACATTGTAAAAAAAACAATAAATAACTTTTTCATGTAGTTATAGTTTTAACAGTTAGGTATCCATTATAATAACATATTTCATTTACTATTTATAAAATAAAAAATGCAGGCGTTAAAATGGTTTCATTAATGGATTGCTTAAAATTATTATATCTAAGCAAATTATTAATAATGTATAGATATTAATATACAAATGTTTATAATTAGCGCAAATTTAAGAATTCATTGACATAATATCGATGCAGTATTAAAGTATATTTACAGAAATAATAAAAACCACCATGACAAATACTTACGAAATCGTTATAGATAAGGTAAAAAAATCTAAAATTGAAGCCATAGATTTTAGTAATTTAACCTTTGGAAAGACCTTCACAGACCACATGCTGGAATGTACATGGCGCGATGGAGAATGGCATACGACAGTGATTAAACCTTATGGCCCTATTCAAGTAGACCCTAGTAGTAAAGTCTTTCATTATGGCCAGGCTATTTTTGAAGGTATGAAAGCCTTTAAAGATGTTGAAGGAGATGTATTTCTTTTTAGACCAGAAGATAACTGGATACGCTTTAATGAAAGCGCAAAAAGACTCGCAATGCCAGAGGTGCCTAAAGAAATATTCTTAGATGGTCTTAAACAGTTAGTTAACCTAGATAAAGAATGGGTAAGATATGGAGAGGGACTTTCCTTGTATCTAAGACCGTTTATGATAGCTAGTGAAAATGGTGTTGCCGCTGCACCAGCAACAGAATATAAGTTCATGATTATTATGTCACCAGCATTTTCTTATTATAAAGGTGACGTGCGCGTTATGATAGCATCAGAATTTTCTAGAGCTGCTGACGGTGGTGTAGGATATGCTAAGGCTGCTGGTAACTATGCAGCAAGTTTTTACCCTAATAATCTTGCTCTAGAAAAAGGCTACCAACAAATTATATGGACAGACGCCGCCTCTCATGAATATCTAGAAGAAGCTGGTACGATGAATATATTTGTTAGAATAGGTGATACATTACTTACTGCGCCTCATAACGACCGTATTCTTAATGGTGTAACACGTAGAAGTATCATGCAAATGGCAAAAGATCATGGTATTACCGTCGAAGAAAGAAGGGTATCTGTTAAAGAACTTACTGCAGCTGCTATAGATGGTAGCCTAAAAGAAATCTTTGGTACAGGAACAGCTGCTGTAATTGTACCTATAAAAGGTTACAAACATGAAGACTTTACATTTGAACTTCCTACTTTAGAGCATTCTTATGCGACTTTATTAATGGGTGCTTTAAAAGATATACAATATAATCGCGCTGCAGACAATCATGGATGGAGAGTAAAAATTTAATATAGTAATTACACCTATAAAAAACGCCCATTTTGATAAAATGGGCGTTTTTTGTAAATCACATAGTAATGTATAATCAAGGAGCTGGTGGATTATCTTTTCTCCATTTTACCCATAAACTAAACATGGGATCTCGCACAGGGCCATCTGCCGTTCCATCATCTGCGATATCAGATACTATAACCTTAGCCCATATTCCAGCAGGAAAATCATCATCACGTTCTTGAAAGGGTAAAGCTATTTCTCCATTCTGTAAAAATATGGATACAGAAAAAACTGGTCCAGCCGGATTTAACGGACTATAAATTTCTATCCCCATTTGTTTATTCAGTTCCCCACCATTTGCACTTGCGGTAACACTCACCACCGTACCATCCATAGGTAACATGGGGCCACCTTCTTCTACGTCACCTACATATTCAAGAGGTTCATTATCTACGTTACCTAATAAGGCAAAAGTAAACATACTAGTCTCTATACTTAACCATTTATTTCTACCCTTATCATATCTATACAATATACCTTCTATTACCGCTAGTTGCCCATCAGTATCTCCATGAGGGACTGTTTGCGAGTTCATTGCTAACGTAGGAACCCCTGCCGTTTGTGAATTAATTACCACCTCTGCCTCTGGATCACCTAATATAACACCGTCTTGAGCACTTGAAAGCAGAGAAAGTGTAATACAACAACACGATAAAAGTATTTTTTTAATTTGAATCATCATTTTCTCCATTTTAACCATAATAAAACCACCGTATCCTCAATATTACCTCCAGCATTTGCTACTCTTACTCGTACGGACTGTCCTTGATCCACATCTATGTTGTGCGTTCGGGAGATAAAAAAGTTACTATTTGTAGATGTTCTAACTACTCCATCCACACTTATTC
Organism: uncultured Nonlabens sp.; assembly: GCF_947495285.1. Classification (GTDB taxonomy): domain Bacteria; phylum Bacteroidota; class Bacteroidia; order Flavobacteriales; family Flavobacteriaceae; genus Nonlabens. The sequence goes on from NZ_CANLXZ010000024.1 coordinate 47,353, forward strand.
CTTCTGGACTTACGGTATCATTATTAGGCACGGGCGTATTATCAATATAAATTTCTATATTTTTATCCCTAGGTGTGGGCGTAGGTAATGCCTTTACCGTAATGTATACAATGGTAGCATCATAAGGTAAAATAGCTCCATTACGTGTTACATCACCTACAAATTCTAAAAAACGCCCAGAACTATTGTTTTCATTTGCATAACTAAGTAATGTAGTTTGTGCGCTTAACCATTTACCTCTCGCTTGATCATATACAAATAATTGATCATCAATTACCACTATCTGTCCTGTATGAGAACCCACTGGCGCTGATTGAGGTTGTATAAACAATGGAGGCAAATTAGGGGTGCTATTAATATGTAACATCGCCTTAGGGTCATCTGTATTTATACCGACTTGAGCTTGAGTATAAACTAAGCTAAATAAAATAATAAATACTATAACAATCCTGTCCTAAATAAATTTAAGACATATCAAACCTAACCATTTTACTGGTTTGATTAGCTGTTTTATTG
>NZ_CANLXZ010000025.1 GCF_947495285.1 uncultured Nonlabens sp.
AGTTATCAAAAATTCTTTCGGTTTTGCCATCCATAAATATAACTATAAATAACGACTTTTCAAAATAAAAATGGTATTATACCTCTTAAAAAGATACTACACAATAAATGTTTATCAAAGAACTATGTATTCTATGAATGTGTCTAAAAAAAGCTCCTTAAATCCGATTGATTTAAGGAGCTTTTTATTGATGTTTTATCACATTTTACTATTTCATTTTAGGTAACATTTTTTCAATGCCGTCATTTTCTCCTACGGTTACTTTACTGCTTCCTAGAATAGTTACTTGACCTACTGTAAAGTCACTTTCTGTTGCTTCAAAAATGTTATCTACATATTTCTGAGGGTTGCGATCTATGTAAGGAAACCACGTGCTGTGAATTTGTATCATGACTCTATGTCCTTTTTTAAAGGTATGTAAGATATCTTGTAAAGGAAAGTTCACGTTGGTTTTCTTTCCTTCTTTAAAAGGTTTTGGTTTAGAAAAATCGTTTCTAAATCTACCCCTGAAGGTTTCTGCACGTACGAGTTGCTGGTAACCTGCTAGAGAGATATTTTTAGGAGTATAAGGCTCATCAGCATGGTCATCAGGATAAACATCTATTATTTTTACTATAAAATCTGCGTCTGTAATGTTATTTAAGATGACTTCTAGGTTTGCTTCTATCTCGCCAGCAAGACGCATGTCGTTATCTAAAATCTGTGTCTGAAAGGTAAGCACATCTGGTCTTCTAGCTACATGACGCTGGTCATCTGTCATGTATGCTCTAGGTGTAAATGTAACTGGTGTAATCTCGCTTCTAAAAGGCACAGGTTTCATAGGGTCACTAGTGTAAGTGAATTCCTGTTTTTTATCTCCAGCCTTATTGATCAATAACTCACCATTTTTTCCTAATCCAAAAGAAATTTGTTCTTGTTGTGGTGGCCAGTGTGTAAATAGATCCCACTTTTTTGCACCAGTATCAAACATGTATGCTTCTGGTAATTGTGGGTTTTTCTTTCCTTTTAAATGATGTTCAAAGAAAGGAGTTTCAATATTTTTCTGGTAAAAAGTAGAAATACTATCACCGAAGTGTATGTGATTCACCATTTGCTTACCACGTTCTCTTGCCCAGTTACCATGGCTCCATGGCCCCATAACTATAGTGTTGTTTTTATTACTAGGGTTCTTACTTTCTATAGTTTTATAAATGTTGAGTGGTCCATAAAGATCCTCTGCATCAAACCAGCCTCCTACGGTCATTACGGCATGATTAACGTCATCAAAATGATTGATTATAGCACGTTTTTGCCAGAATTTATCATAATTAGGATGCTCTGCGACTTGCTTCCAGAAGAAGTTATCTGGGAATATGTTCTCCGTAACATTTTTAAGTGGTCCTATTTTCATGTTAAAATCATAACTATCTTTCATATTTCCTGCTGCACGTAATTTGTCCCATTTATCATTATACCAGCTCTCTGAGGTAGGCTCTGACTGATAACCGAATAATGGGTAAGCCATTAAATAACTTTGTAATGTCGCTCCCATATGATGAAAGTCGTCAAAGAAAAAGTCTGCAATGGGTGCTTGTGGTGAAGATGCTACTAGTGATGGGTGAGCTTCTGGTAAGGCAGCTGCTGTGTAGTGTCCTGGATAAGAAATACCCCACTGACCTACTTTTTTATTATTGTTAGGCAGGTTATTTACCAGCCAGTCTATAGTGTCATAAGTATCGCTACTCTCGTCTATGTCTTTTTTATTATTTACATCATTGCCTGGTATGTGTGGTCTCATGTTGTCATAATCTCCTTCACTCATCCATCTACCACGCACATCTTGATATACAAAGATGTAACCTTCTTCCATCATGAATTTGTTAGGTCCTAGAGATGTTTTGTACTCACCTTCTCCATAAGGTCTTACACTATATGGCGTACGTTGCATCATGATAGGATATTGCTTTGAGGTATCCTTAGGTGCATAGATAACGGTATATAATTTAACACCATCTCTCATCGAGATATGTTCTACCGTTTTTGTGTAATTTTCTTTTACGTAGTTGGATTTAGATTGCGCTTTGGCGAAAGCGAAACTAAAAACTGCCACTAAAATAAAAATGTAATTTTTCATGTTTTATATTTAAGAGATGCTAAATATAGCTGTTAGGTATAAAAAAAGGCTTTCTGTTAAGAAAGCCTTAATATAATTTTTACGTTTATCTTACCAGATCAATACACGATCTTCTGGTGCGATGTACATTCCATCTTCTTCTTTGATATCAAAAGCGTCATAAAAAGCTTGAATATTTTGAAGTGGTACATAACCACGGTACATACCAGGTGAGTGCGTGTCACCTTTGATACGTTGTTTTAAAGCCTCGTCTCTCATCTTTGTGCGCCATACCGTTGCCCAGCTTAAAAAGAAACGTTGTTGTTGTGTGTAACCATCTATGTTTGCAACTTGTCCTTTATCTTCTAACCACATATTAAGACCGTCATAAGCAGCATTTACACCACCTAAATCACCTATGTTTTCTCCTAGTGTATAAGCACCGTTTATGTTCACTCCAGGAAGAACCTCTATAGCACTATATTGTGCAGCAAGGTCACCACCCAATTCTTCAAATTGCTTAATGTCACCTTCTGTCCACCAGTTAACCATATTGCCGTTTGCTGCAAATTTTGCACCACTATCATCAAAACCATGAGAGATTTCATGACCTATAACAGCTCCCATACCACCGAAGTTTACAGCAGCGTCTGCCTCATAATTATAGAATGGAGGTTGTAAAATAGCTGCAGGGAAAACAATCTCGTTGTAATAAGGATTGTAATAAGCATTTACAGTTTGTGGAGACATGAACCATTCTGATTTATCTACCTTTTCACCTAGTTTACTCATGTTATCCATGTAGTTGTATTCTTGTACAGCTAGCATGTTGTCAAATAAAGTACCACCATCTTTAGGGCTCTTGATTTGCATTTTAGAATAATCTTTCCATGTATCAGGATAACCTATTTTAATGGTCATACCGTTTAACTTCTCGATAGCTTTGGCCTTGGTTTCTGGGCTCATCCATTCTAGTCCATTGATACGTACTTCATATGCTTTCTTTACATACTCAATCATTTCTTTTGCCTTAGTTTTTGCAGCAGGCGGGAATTTTTCATCAACATATAGTTGGCCTAGCGCTTCTCCTAACGTACCGTTTACAGTGGCTAGAGCACGTTCATTCTGAGGTTTTTGTTCTTTTGCACCACGCATTGTTTTGCTATAGAAGTCAAAGTTAGCATCTTCTAATTCTGTAGAAAGCATGTTAGAAGCATGGTTAATCATGCTCCATTTCATGTACTTTTTCATGGTCTCTAGGTTAGATGTTTTCCACATAGAGTTCAATGCCTTAATATAATCTGGCTGACTTACAATAAGGTTATCAAATTCCTTCATTCCAGCATCTTTGAAATAAGTTTTCCAGTTTACAGCAGGAGCAATTTTTTGAAGACCACTTACTGCCATAGGATTATAAGTTTTTTTAGGGTCTCTTCTAGTTACCTTGTCTAATCTAGGCACAGCCATTGATTTTTCAAAAGCAACGATTTCACTTGCAGTAGCAGTAGCTTCTTCTTGCACCATACCAGTGATGGCAAGCATTCTAGCGATGTGCATTTCGTATTTTACAAGTTTCTCTTTACTGTCAGCATCTTCTCCTACATAATATTCACGAGCCATACCTAGAGAACCATTACCTAGTTGTGCTACATTTATATCAGTATCCATAGCATCTGCTCCTACACCTACGGAGAAAAATGCATTCAGTCCTTTTTTACCTAGTTCTGCTTTTACGGTAAGTAATTCTTCTAATGAATTGATACCATCTATTTTTTCTAAATAAGGTACTATAGGCTGGTAACCTGCCTTATTACGAGAGTCATTATCCATAATGCTCTGAAAAACATAAACCGCCTTTGCCTGGTCAGATGTAGGATCTAAATCCTTATCGTTCATTGCTCTATCTAGTATAGCAAGCACGTCTGCATCTGTATCTTTTCTTAATTTATTAAAACCACCCCATACGGTCTGATCTGCAGGGATTTCTGTAGAATCTATCCACACTCCATTTACAAAACGATAAAAATCGTCTTTGGGAGATACGTTTTTATCCATGTACCCTAACTCTAGGCCAGGTTGATATTTTGTTTCAACATCGGTAGCTGTAGGTGCATCTTTACACGACACCATGGTTACCATAGCTGTTGCAGCTATTAGTAAAGAGGATTTAATTTTCATTTTTTTAAGTTTAGTTGTTTTAATTCCTTTGAATGAAATTAGTAAAGTAAAATATCAAAATTATATCTTCTAATTGTTAAGTATTTGGTAATGAATCAAGATGGTTGTTGTTCTCGCTTTCGCGAAAGCGGAAACAAAAAAGACTCTTCTTAAATAGAAAAGCCTTTTTAAAAGATACAGATGATGTTATTTATTTTACCATGAGTTTTTTAGTTACTGCGCCAGATGTGGTAGTAATTTTAATAAAGTACATACCTAACGCCACACCTGATAAGTCTATATTATGAGATGTGCCACTATTGTTTTTATGCGAGGTAATTTTTTTACCACTTACATCGTAAACATCGTAATCAAATTCTTGTGCGTTATTCCAGCTAATGTTAAAAATACCTGACGATGGATTAGGATATATAGAGAACATGTCTTCTATAGATGTAGCATCGTTACTCAAAATTCCATTGATTACAAAATTATCAATTACAGCACCTTCACCAGTTACTGACTGGTCTGTTCTAAGGACATATCTAAATACTACTTGAGGAGAATTTATTAGAAAATTCAATGATATATCATAATTATTTAAGGTTACTGAGGTGCCGGTCCATTGCGATCCAACACAATTAAAACAGTTGCTAGAATCTGGAAATCTACTAGAGTTATACCAGTTAGGGCTGTTTGCACTTCCTAAGATATTCCAGTTGTTACCGCCATCTGTTGAGTATTCCATATAAAGTAAATCCCAGTTGTTTTCTAGATCATATGCTAGATCAAAAGAAAGCACAGGATTTTGAATACCAGTTAAATCATAGCATCCTGAATATAAATAGCTCGTGGACTCATTACCGTATTGTCCAGAAAGATTAGTCCCATAAACATTAGAAGACCCTGCTGTTATGGTATTTAGAACAGCTCCTGTTGCAGTACCTCGTTCCCATAAGGAAGAAGCGCTACCAGAATTAGAAACTAGAAACTCTCTATTTTCAAATTGATGTAGGTCGTTTATTGCTCCAGTAGAATTACTTAATATCTCAATAGATTGATTATTGTTATTGATAAAAAAATCGTTAGGTGTATTTACAGTTATATTAATAGCATGCATGCCCGGATTTAAGTTAATACCTGATAAGGCTATAGAGGCCTGTTCTTGAGAAGCAATAGAAAGCTGTATTTGTTGTGTTATAGTAGCTCCACGATCAATGGTATAATTTATGTCTATTGAATTAATGTCATTAAGGCCTCTGTTTTTTACAACTACCATAAGGTCATCTACACCGCAAGAAATGTCACCTCCATTATTTTGTATTTCTACTAACTGGATGTCAGAATTAGGTGCCGCTTGTTGTATAGAAGATTGCCATACGCCTCTACCGTATGTTGCTGCGGTAAGAGTATTATCATTTATGTTGATCTCTAGATCTCTTATATTTACATTAGGTAAGTTATTTGAATAGGGTTCCCAAGAGTCTAAGGACTCATCATATTTATAAACACCTACTGTAGTACCTACATATAAAGGCTGGTCTATACTAGAACCTTGGTGTGCAAGAGTATTTTTACCCAGGTTAGGAAGGTTGCTTGTAATATCTATAAAGGTACGACCTTGATTATTACTTTTAAATACACGACCGTTAGAAAAACTAGTAGCTACATAAATTATAGAACTGTCATTTAAATTTACCTCAATAGCAGTAATGTCATTAATAAAATTTGATACCAAAGAAAAAGTAGAACCAGCATTAGTACTCAAATACAAGTTTTGATCTATACCTACTAAGATGTTATTATCATTATTAGGATCTATCTCTAACACATCAATATTGTTGCCGAATGATGGAGAAACTGCTGTAAAAGCTCCACCTGATATTTTATATAAACTAGAATACCCAGCATAAATAGTTCCTCTACTATCTGTTTTTAGAGGGGTAATCCAGTTGCCTTGTTCTGGGCCATTTACACTGGTTGTTAAGCTAGCTCCACCGTTAGTAGATATGTATAAACCACCGCCACGTTGTGTAAAACCATATCGTATTTGAGGGTTATTAGGATCTATACCTGCCTCCATACCATCTGCCCCATAGTAATTAGTCCAGGCATTTGCACTTCTAGTAAAACCACCATTATCTTGTAATCCTCCAGCAATGTCTGCACTAGACTGTTTGCTTACTGCAACTCTGTAAAACTGTCCTATTTGAGCACCAGACGTTAAATCACTAAAGCTACCACCGTCATTTCTACTTCTATAGATACCTCCATCAGAGAGTACAAATAACTCATCGTTAAATTGTCTTATCTGATGTATGTCTGCATGAGTATAACTAGCTTGCCCGCTATTATTCCAGCTATTTATTTTAGAAAATAAAGAGCCTCCAGAGGTAGATTTCCATATATTAAGACATCCGGTATAAATAGTTTCTGCATTAGTAGGTGACACTTCTAACGCTAGATCAAACCATCCTTGATTACTTTCTAAAATATCTATGTTGCCTGTGTCTCTTCTTGTAAACGTACTACCACTATTTCCAGATCTATAGACGCCTACTAGGTCAGCATTAGTATCTATAATGAGTAGATACACATAATCAGGATTTGCTGGTGTAACACCTATTACCGATCTACCTTGATTAAAAGGAAGTCCAGAAGTTATTTGTGTCCAGGTATCACCACCATTGCTAGATATATGAAATGAACTTATTGTAGAAAGGTAAATGGTATTGGGACTACCAGGTTTTAGTTTAATATCCTTAACATTTTCATTTAAGGTTCTAGTAAAATTTGCTCCACCATCGTTAGATTTAAAAAAACCATTACTGGAAGAGACGTAAATAGTGTTGCTATTAGTAGGGTCTATATAAACCTCGCTTATATCTCCACCTCTTCTAAATACCAGTCCTGTTGGGTTAAAAGTAGCACCTGCATCTGTAGATTTTAAAAGTCCGATACTTTCTGTATCGCCACCATCGTCATCTCCGGTTCCTACGTAAACTATATTAGAATTATTCGGATCTACGGCAATTGCGCTAGCGCCTATTTCAGTTAAAAAGTCTGTGATGGGACTCCAGGTTGCTCCAGCATCCATAGATTTCCAGGCACCACCACCAGGTGAGCCTAAATAATAAATATCTGGATTATTAGGGTCTACAACAACGGTATTTACACGACCCTGACCAGGTGACCACGAGCCAGCTTCTGTATAAGTAAATGGACCAGCAGGAACCCAATTTGAATTATCTACCTGACTGTTTTTAAATACATTTTTATTTATCTCGTTTTGTAAGTCTTGAGGTGTTTGAAGAGTACCATCTGCCTTTACAAACGCTATAGATTTATCTACCCAACGCATGAAGGGTTTGTAACCACTACCTTTTGCATCTTTGTCATGTATTGACCAGTAAGCGTTTCCTGCTTCTTTTATTTCTTGATAGGTAGGTTGTGACGCAGTTTTACGCAACATTAAATCTTGCATCCACGGAGCATCGGTTCCTAATTGAGCAGTAGTAAATGAGCCGATAGCAAATGCTAATAAGACAATAAAGTGTTTCATATGGAGAAAATTTCAAAAATGCAATATAACGCTCGAATACCACAAATCCATAACGTTTTGATATAAAACCTTTGAATTATTAATCTTCAAAACTTTAATGGTAGTTATATTTAATGAGGCGTTTGAATCTATTTTATTAATAATTATTGTTAACCATCTTAGTACTGTCGCACAAGGTTGATTGTAAGCTTAGTACGAGAAGCATCGTCGGTCAGTCCAGGATTACGAGCATATAGCGAGGTGTCTAACCCAAAATAAGTAAAACCACCTACTGCTGGATTTACGTTAGACCAGTCCCATAACCTACCGATTACATTAAAGTTATAATTCTGCCCAGCAATAAGCTCTACATCTTTATGAAATACAGCCTGCCTAGATAAAGCAAAGAAATTGATGGACCCATCGCCTCCAGTAGCCGTATCGTCTACAAATTTTGAAAACGTAGGAATAAGCTTTTCAGCAATAGTGACACCGTCTATTTCTAGACGTATAGAAGCAGTTGCTACATTTTCATCAAATTGATCGGTATCTCGCACTTGGGCAGCACCAAAATAAGAAGTCACAGAAACTCTATAAATACCTGAAGATGGTACTGTTATATTCTGATCCAACCCATTAATAGGTATATCTCCTAATGTATTTACTTCATTTTGGGATGTTTGAGTAAACTGCCTGCTCCAGCCTTGAGTAAATATACGAGTCCATTTATTGCCATCCCAATAATAAAGCCCTGGAGTTACTGACGTATCATTACCGTTTACGGTAACAGTACTGGTATTATATATCATGAGCCCTGTAGCAGGAGCTACTATGGTTTCTTGGTCTAGGGTAGATGTTAAATTAATACGAGGAATTAAAACCCCTTTGTCACTGCTATCAACTTGAAAAATAGCTCCTGCATCTAACGTAGAAGTAGCTATACCCACTTGCCCATTAGATATAAATGAGAATAAAATGATAAAAACACAAAAGTATATATAATTTGATTTCATAATTTAAGTTTGTTGATGTGATTACTTTTGCTCTACTAGAGATATAGTTAATTCGCCATACTGACCTTCACTTACCCCATTAGAACCTTCATAATTGCTTGTGTCTTTTCCAAAATAACTCACATTTGTATTGTGACATAGCCACTGACTTCCGGCTACTAAGAATTGATAACTAGTGTTTGCTTCTAGGTCAATATTACGAATTAATGTAAATTGATTCCCTAGATTATTGAATTCACTAGGTGCATCTGGAATAAATTTAGATTCTGACATAGTATATGCCATTTCTAAGAAAGTACGGCTATTATCATCTTCTACCTGGTAGAGTCTAAAATCTCCCTGACACGCTGCGTCAGAATCGTTTATAGGATCACCTGCTGTATAATAACAAGTAACACTAATTTGATAAGTACCCTTAAATGGTACTGTAAATCTTCCAGTATCGAGACCAGGAACAGGTAATGCTTGTGAACTTACTACGCCCATAAGCTCTGCAGTTTGTTTAAATTCTAGAGTAAATCCATTATTAAAAATACGTTTCCATCTCATACCATTAAAATAATAATATCCAGGAGAGACACTGTTTAAAATAGAAGCGTTAGATCTAGAAGTGTTAAAAACAAAAAGTCCTGCCGCAGGATTAGTTATAGGAGTGACTATATTATCTGAGGCGACTAATGCTACTCGAGGTATAAGAATACCTTTGTCTGTAGAGCTAACTTCTAGCACTGCACTAGGATCTACACTATTAGTATTTACTCCTACTTGAGCATTTAAGTAAGAACTATTTATAAGAATAGTGATAAGACTGAAGGTGATAAGTAGTAATTTATTCATAACTTTAAAATTGTTCTATTAAGGTGATAATTAGAGAGCCTCTAAATGCGTTATTCTGTTGATTGGACCTTGTAAACCCATCAGAATCTCTGCCAAAATAACCTGTTGTAGATGTATTGTAAGCATTCCATTCTCTACCTTTTGCAGTGAATCGATAACTGTCCGTACTATTTGCTTCAAAGTTAAAAGTGTACGAAACTTGCTGTCCTAAAGTGTCAAAACGAGTATTGCTTCCTAAATCAAGTGATACGGCAGATACAAAACGTTCCTTAACTATTGTAGGCGTTCCATTTACCTCCATTTCTAATGCAAGTGAGCCTATAGAAACTCCATCTCCATTACCAGTTTGTGGACCTGCAGAATAATACCCATTACCTGAAATCTTATAAATACCTGCATAAGGAAATCTAATAATTCCTGTGTCCAGACCAGGTAAAGCAATGAAAGTATTCGGATTATTGGCAGTTAACATTTCTGCAGTTTGTATAAACTCTAGACGGTAGCCTTCGTCGTGTAATCTAGCCCATTTTGTACCTTCATAATAATAGAAACCTGGGGACACTCTATCTACACCATTAACGGTAGTAGCTGTATTATAAATTAATAAACCAGTTGCAGGTTTAGTTTCACCTACTTTGAGAGTAATGGTAGTAAGGTCTTGAGAGCCAGTGAGAGATATCCTGGGGATAAGGACTCCTTTATTTAAAGAAGTAACATCTAGTATAGAACTTTGGTCAGGCGTATTTGTGTTAATACCTACTTGAGCATGAAGCACAGAGATAAAAGCACATGATAGTAACAAAACCAGTAAAGAATGTATGCGCTGCATAAAGTTATATTTTAGATTCATTTCCATGATATGATCATACTTTTATTCATGACAAGTAGGTTTTTAATATAAACCTTCTTAATCATGGCAATTCAAATTGCTGTTAGCGCAATGTAATTACCATGTATCACGATTTCATAACCAAACAATCAAAACACATGACATAAGTATCACGTACCCTAATTACTCCAGCGCAATATTTATCTACCTCAATTTATTAATACCCATTTTGCTTACCTTTTTTATCTCTAGATAAGCCTTTTTGCATCCATACAGGCTCTTCTGCATCTTTGAGATAATGATCAAAGAATTGCATCATTCTTACCGATAGGTCTCTTTTGTTTTTCATCTTACGTAGGTTGTGTGCCTCGTTATTATAAACTAGTAGCCATGATGGTTTTCCTAACCTGCGCATACCCATAAACATCTCTATACCTTGATAGTATGGCACCGCACCGTCTGCATCATTATGCATCATTAATAAAGGTGTTTCTATTTTAGGGATATGAAATAATGGAGAGTTTTCTATATATAGATCTAGTCCGTCCCATAGATTTTTACCTATTCTGGTTTGCGTCTTTTCATATTGAAATGCTCTACTTAAACCGCTTCCCCAGCGTATACCTCCATAAGCACTAGTCATATTTGAAACTGGCGCTCCAGCCATAGCTGCAGCATATTTATTAGTTCTAGTAACTAGATATGCGGTTTGATAACCGCCCCAACTTTGTCCTTGTAGCGCCATTTTGTTAGAATCTACATAGCCTAATCTCTCTACAGCTTCAGTTCCAGAAACTATACAGTTATAAGCACTTTGTCCTGGGTGTCCATCTTTATAAACTATATCTGGCACAAAAACGATATAATCATTACTAGTTAGATAAGGAAAATTAACAATACTTGCACTAGGTAATGGAGATTTATAATCGTGTAATCTATCAGAATATTTCTCATAGAAATAAACGATCATAGGATACTTCTTCTTTGGATCAAAATCTTCTGGCTTATAGATCAACCCTTCTAACGGCACGCCATCATATGCATTCCACTTAAATAATTCTGCAGTTCCCCATTTAAAATCCTCCTGTTGCGGATTTATATCTGTGAGTGTTTTTTTAACCTGAGTGTTAACGTATTCCACATCTGGATAATCTGTAAAATTACGAGATACTACTAATAAAGTGTTTGAGTTTTCCGCTTTCGCGAAAGCGGTAACATTACGATCACTTACCTCGTAAAGAGGCTCGATACCATTTGCACCTAGCGTCATTATAGAATTTGCCTTTGTGCGATGGTCAAATGATGCGAGCAATAATTTGTTATTAAAATAGCTCACTAGATTGCGATGTTCTCGATCCAGGTTTTCTGTTCGGTAAGTAATTTTGTTTTGACGACCTGTTTTAGTAAGGTTTACTGGTGGTAAAACACCATTTACATCGAGTCTCCAGACGTCGTACTTATCATATACCAGCGCAAAACCGTCTTTATCAAAACCTCCAAAGCCATGGGCATTTGCTAGTGCAGGATGGTCGTCATCTTCATTTGCAAAGCTTACTTTTAGAAACTTAGTTAGGTTTTTACCTATTTGGGTTTCTAAATTCATCATATGCCAGTCTTGCGTGTCAAAATTAAAATAAATCACGTGCGTATTTTCTGGATTTCTAATAGGGTAACTACCAGAACTATTAATAATGAATTTTTTACTACGTGTTTTTAAATTTTCTACTAGATAGTCAGATCTCCATGGATATTCCCATGATCTAGCTATATCATATTTATCATTATTTGCATAAATAACATAAGTGCCATCTAGATCATTATCCCAGTCTGTATTACCCATTTCATAATCATTAAGAAATTGCGCGGTGCCATTTTCTGTATTCCATACTACGGTTGCAGATTTATTTTCTATACTAGACAGACGTGTTTTTTGCTCTGGTTGTGTCATGCGGTCTTTATAGTTCCATACATCTACTTGTGCTATCTCGTCCTCCATAAGAGTGGTGTCTATGGTGTATTCTATTTTAGGTTGAATATAAAATAGAAGGCGTTTTCCACTTTCTGAGAATACTGCTTTTCTCTTTTCAGTTAATTTCCAGCCTTTTTTAATATTACCGTCACCATACCCTAACTGTCTGGTATAAGATTTAAAGTCTTTTTGATAGTATAATTCGAACTTTAGCGAGTCTGTAGCGGCGCTATCTAGTGCAACCTTATAAGCCAGTTGTCTCCCATATTTATCTATAGCGAGATCTTTATATCTCCATGCATTTTCTATAAGTGGTGTAGATGTTCTAGTAGAGAGATCATAATAGTAAACTCCATAATCTTTTTTCTTTTTGCCTTGTTCTCTAGAATAGATAAAACCAGTTCCTTCCTCTGGCATTTCATATTCTTTAAAACTATCGATACTATCTTTTGCTTTAGAAAATGGCTGGTAGACGATAAGATAATCTTCCTTAGTAAAGTCTGCCTTTTTCTCTTCAGGCTCTTCTTTCTTGAGCTCTTTAAGCTTTTTTGAAAGCTCTTCTTGTTCTTTTTTTAAGCGGCGTTTTCTCTCTCTTTTAGTTTCGTTTAAAGGTGCTTTTTCTTCTTTTACAGCAGCTGTATCTTTTTTCTTTTCTGGTTTGAGGTCTTTAAATTTCTCTAATATTAAAAAGTCATTACGTTTATCACTTGCGCTGTAGCTTTTTACTCTTTGTATAGAGTCTACTATAGTTCCAGACGCCACCTCATAAACCATAAAGGTATTTTTTGATTGCTTATTTTTATCAATCTCCTTTTTCTTTTGTTTTCTCAGTTTTTGGTATGCTGGTTTTTGAAGAAAATAAATAAATTTTTGATCGGCACTTATTTGCGGTCTTATACCATTAAAAAAAACATGCTTCGTATTTTTTTCAAGATTGTGTATTTCTATATAACCATCACCAGCACCAGTTGTAGTAACAACACTTATAGCAACTAGATTACCGTCGGGCGAGATTTCAGTTTTAGAAATACGCTTCCAGAGGTCATAATCGGCATGAGTAATGGCCTTTTTTTGAGCTATTGCTGTAATTGATAAAATAAAGGTTAGTAGTAGGAGTAGTTTTTTCATAATAAGAGACTTGTAATAGTAAAGAAGAGTAAGTGTTTTATTGAGCGCGCAGTTTATTAATATACCCTGTATCCCATTGTTTTTTCATTGCTGTAAGAGAAGATACATGTTTATTAGGCACAGCGATGGAAAGTACATAGTGAGCGATTTTCCACTTACCACCGTCCATTTTCATAACACCGCTACCACGACATATTCCCATTTGAGTATCTAATAATTCATCAAAGTAAACGATACCATTCTGTGAGTATACATGACGCTCTAATGGAACAAAAGACCAGGCTTTTCCTCTATCAAAATAAGGTTTTGAAAACGCTTTAAAATCTTCAAACTGCCAGTTTTCTGTAGCATCGGTTCCTATGAAAACAGCATCTGTTGTCATGAGGTTAAAATATTTTTTATAATCTGCTTGTGCTGCGGCCTCATGCCAGGCATCTAGAGATCGTTCTACATCAATAGGATTAATGGCTTTTTGAGTCGCACAACTAGAGAATAAAATAAAAGATAGAAGTAATAAAACCTGTTTCATAGGTAGTAAAGATAAAGATAGAATCGTTATTCTTAATGGGAACTGTCTAGAATCCCTAAATTTGAATAAATAATTATGATGGATCTTCAAAAAACGTTCATATTAGGCTCATTAATCAGTATACTGTCGTTTTATTTTTTACTCGGCATTTGCTTTTTAGTATTTAAATTCTTGCTCAAAATGAATAATGCAAAATCACTACTGTTCACACTAATTGTCGGGCCGTTATGGTATTTTGCTTATCAATTATTTTTTCAATTATCTCAACTTCATTAAAATGGAAAAACATAAATGTGGCTGGTGCCTGGGCGATGATATTTATGAATCTTATCATGATAAGGAATGGGGTACTCCAGTTTATGACGACCAGACGCTATTTGAATTCTTAATTTTAGAAACCATGCAGGCAGGTTTAAGCTGGATAACAATTCTTAAAAAACGAGATAATTATTTTGATGCCCTAGATCAATTTGATATAGAAAAAATAGCTACTTATGACCAGGCAAAACAGGATGAGCTGCTTCAAAACCCTGGAATTATACGCAATAAATTAAAGGTAAAATCCATTATTAATAACGCACAGCTGTTTATGGAGATCCAAAAAGAGTACGGTAGTTTTTCTAAATACATTTGGGCCTACGTGGACGGTAAACCTATTAAAAACGCAGTACAAAATTATAAAAAAGCACCAGCAAACACATCGCTGTCAGACCAGATTTCTAAAGATCTCAAAAAACGCGGATTCAAATTTGTCGGTTCTACCATAATGTACGCATTCATGCAGGCGACTGGCATGGTAAACGATCATGAGGTAAATTGTTTTAGGTATGATGAGGTATAAACACATGTTGATTTTTATGGTTCTCGCTTTCGCGAAAGCTGAATTTACAAAAGCTCAATCCACAGAAAAAATAGAAAAAGAGGAGAAAATAACTCTAGACCTTATTCCAAAAAGTATGGAAAAAGCGGTCGTAGAAATAGGTTATGCTCGTAAAAAAGTAAGATACTATCGGGAGACAGATGGTGAGAAGGTAAGCTATGAAGCAAAGCTGAGATACCGTGGTAAAAAATATAGTATTGAATTTAATGAAAATGGAATACTAGAAGATGTAGAAATAGACACTCACAAAAGAAAAATATCTAAAGAAGCTCTTTTAAACATAGAATCTGTTCTAGATACTATGGCGCGTAAATACCTTATTGAAAAGATTCAAGAACAGTATTTAGCAAAGCATAAAACCACCACTCAAATTAAAGAGAACATATCAAATAACAAGATTGATAACTATGAGTTGATCGTGGCATTTAAGGATAAGCGCACGATTTACCGCAAAGAAATGCTCTTTGATAAAAAAGGTAATTTGATAAGTTTGCGAGATGTAAAAAGGCTAGAATATGATTTCTTATTGTTTTAGAATCCTTATAATTCTGCTGTTACCAGCTACTGCTATCTCGCAAACGGTAGATGATGTGATATTCCAGCCTAGCATAAACGTATCCTGGAATGCTAAGACTAGATGGAGTTTTAATACAGCTGTGGCACAACGCAGTGGTACACAAGATGGTTTTGAGGCCTTACATATTCAGGCAACACAGTATGCTAGTTATGATATAGGTTTTTATTCTCAAATAGGTGTGGGAATTATGTACCGAGAGCTTTTTGATAAAGACCGACCAGAAGAGGTACGTTTTACAGAGCAATTTGTTTACGCGAGAAAATACAACGCTTTAAAAGTAGCACAACGTCTGCGATGGGATCAAAGGTTGCGAGATGATCAAGTAACACATCGCTGGCGTTACCGACTTTCTGGCTCGATACCGTTAAATGGTTTTGCGACTAATTCATCAGAGTTTTATATAACAGCAAGCCTAGAAACGGTTTTCATTGCAAAAAATCACTATCGCCCTGCCTATGACCAGCGATTTTCCTTAGGACTAGGTAGAAAACTGAATGAAAAATTAAAACTGCAGTTAATAGCACAATATAGGTTTGAAGACTTTACCGCCGACACACAACGATTGGCATTTTTAAATCTTGGAATTTATTACCAAATTTAAATAAAAATAGGATCAAATATCTTTTTTTTGATCTTTGAGTTGCTTTCAAGAATAGATAAAGTATAAAATAAGGTAAAGAATACAGCAACGTTTATAGCGGTTAACGTTGTTCTTTAGCATTTAATGAGCCCTTTTCAAAATTCTATTTCTAATGAAGAGCTTTTAATCCTATTCCTATTTAGTTAATAAATATTATATACAAAATAAAACCTAGCATAAGCAAATTAATTAGGCTCATGTTAATTTTACCTACCTATATTATAGTATGTTTTTCAGTTGGTAACCGTTTTAAAATAACGATTATCCAGCAATTAATTAAATAGTTTTATTACCTCAAATAACTCAAAAAGACTTCTCGATCCATCTCTATACCACCTAGACTATCTAAATGATCGTTATAAACCTGAGCATCGATAAGCTTGTAATTAAGAGTTTGTAGCTTTTCTACTAGATACATAAATGCAATTTTACTAGCGTCAGTAGCAAGTGTAAACATGCTTTCTCCACAAAAAACGCCCCTATCTGGTAGGTCCATGCCATAAAGTCCACCTACGAGCTGGTTGTCTTTAAAAACTTCTATGCTTTTTGCGTGTCCTAGCTCATGAAGATTTTGATAAGCCTGTAACATATTTTCATTAATCCACGTGCCATCTTGACCATTGCGTTTTATTTTACCACAATGCTGCATGACTTCTTTAAAACAAGTGTTTTCTCTTATCTCATAGCCTCGGTTGCGCTTGCTCTGGCGCATAGATTTAGTAATACGCATAGGAGTATAAGAAGTCAAATCAAAAACCATTCTAGGATCAGGACTCCACCAGCAAATAGGTTCTCCATCATTATACCAAGGAAAAAATCCAGAACGGTAAGCAAGTAACAATCGTTCTAAACTTAAATCACCACCTATAGCAGCAAGTCCATGATCTGGAGCATCACTAGGATTAGGGAATATTAAAGAATGATCAAGTAAATACAAGATAGATAACGGTTTAAGTTAGGGACAGACTTCAAAATTAACACTATTTGAATGGTCTTCAAATTAAATTTACTTTCATCATTGTTTTTTTGAGGCTTTTTGAAGACTGACCTTCTAAATTAATAGATCCCGATTTTGAGATAATATGTATTTTTATTGCTTTATAGCCTAGCAGGTTATAGTATTTTCTCAAAACACAAACTATTCTCAACCTTCAAATACTGTCCATAACAAGGAATAAGTTGATAGTCATTTTTCTTATAAAGAGCAATTGCTTCCTGTTGCCTTGTTCCTGTCTCTAGAACACATTTCTCATACCCTAGTTCTAGGGACCATTTTTCCAGCTCTTTTAGAACTTGAGAAGCGACGCCATTACTGCGACTTTGTGCCGTGGTAAACATTCTTTTTACTTCCATAGTTTGCTCGTCGTATTTTCTAATGGCACCACAACCTACCGCTGTATCATCTAGGTAAGCGACTAGCACATGTTGTAAACCTTCAATTTTATTGAATTGGTTGTAGAAATCATGCTCATCACCATCAGTTATAGCAAGAAAAGAATCGAGTAGTTTTACTAAGGACTGGAAATCTTTATTTTCTGAAGTGGTGCGTTTGAGGTGGAGCATAGGGTAAAATTTATAAAAACAAAAAAAGCAGCAAGTAAACCTGCTGCTTTTTTAAGTATTTTAATATGGTGATTACCTAGAAAGGTAAATCATCATGATCTTCATTCTTTGAGTTAGAGACTGGCTCATACTCATCAAATGGTGGTACCTCTGGTGCTCCAGCTGGTGCTTGCGCTCCTACTTTTTCAATTCTCCATCCTGCGATAGAGTTAAAGTATTTAGTCTCACCTTGTGGGGACTGCCACTCACGACCTCTTAAGTTGATACCCACTTTTACCGGCTCACCTACATTAAAAGTGTCTAATAAGTTTGTTTTATCCTGTACAAACTCGATCATTAAGTGCTGTGGGTATTGCTCTTCAGTAGTTACTACTAATTCACGTTTCTGGAAACCATTTGCACCGAATGTTTTAGTCTCTCCTATTATTTTAATTTTTCCTTGTACTTCCATATTCTCTCTATTGTAATAAATATTTCCACGCTGTTAGAATTTCTCCTTTAGCGATAAGCTCTTTTGCTTTTTTATGTTTTTCTGTTGTAGAAAGGTTGAATAGTTGTTCTGCTTTTGCAAAAGCTACCACTTCTTCCTGCTCTGGTACGATTTCAATATTTCCTAGTTTACCTAGATCGTTTCCTGTTAGAATATCACTGTTCCTAGCATGATCAGGTAATGCGTCAACACCTACACCTAATTTAGATAACGGTTTTGCCACCTCAAACATTGCGTCCTTAGAACGGCAGTACCAGTTACCACCCATTCTTGCCACTGTATCTATTTTAAATGGGTCTATTTTATTATCTCCATCTAGAACCTTGTCATTTACGTGCACCATAACCACCTCACATATGATCAGGTTACCAGCGCCTCCTTCCTGCCCCAGCTCTACGATTTCTTTTACTTTACACTCAAATTGTACCGGACTTTCTGCTACACGTGGTGGTGCAACTAGGTCACTTTTTAACTCAGTAAGTCCCGACTTTTTAAATTCATTTACACCTTCAGCATACTCGGTACTCGATAAAGACATTTGCTGTACGATGTCATAATTTACAATGTTAATCACCACCTCACCAGTAACTCTTGCATTAAGCAACGTATGTTTTACCGTATTGTTTCTCACACGTCTCGCAGGAGAAAATATCATTACAGGTGGATTTGCACTGAACACATTAAAAAAGGAATACGGTGACAAATTTACCTTTCCATTTTCATCTACCGTACTTGCAAAAGCAATAGGTCGCGGTTGTACAGCTCCTAGCATAATGCCGTGAAGTTGAGCCGTTTCTATATCTTTAGGGTTAAGTTTCAAGTCGTGATTTTGATAAGATACAAAGGTATGATTTTTAATGAGATTTTAAGAATGGTACTGCCACAAAACATACTGAAATAAATATTTGAATAAATCGTACGTCCATAAGTATTCCTATCTCGATTTCAAGATCAAAACAAAAACCTATCATTTTAAAATCAGAAAAAGGTTTCTTAATTTTTCTTAACTTTCCCATTCCCAAAAACCTCTAAAAACATGAGACCTAAATCTCACATCACCTCTGCCGCATCATTCCTAGTTCTTATTCTAATGATTTGGTACGCTTTTCACAGTCAGACACCATCTGCACAGGTAGAAGAAAATTTACCTACTACCGAATGGTCTACGGCTAGAGCTCTAGAACATGTAAAAGCGATTTCTTTAAAACCTCATTATATAGGGAGCAATGCACATCATGAAGTAAGAGATTATATAAAAGACCAGTTTACAAAACTAGGCCTTAAGGTTACTACACAAAAAGGATACGATATCAGCTGGAACGGTAACATGTCGCAACCAGAAAATATCATTGCGCGTTTAAAAGGCTCTCAACCAGATAACAAAGCACTGGTTTTACTAACTCATTATGATAGTGATCCACATTCTAGTAAAGGTGCGAGTGATGCCGGTAGTGGAGTAGCCACTATTCTAGAAGGTGTACGAGCTTTTCTGGCACAAAATAAGCAACCTAAAAATGATATTATCATCTGTATCACAGATGGCGAAGAACTAGGACTTAATGGAGCAAGTCTTTTTGTAAATCAACATCCATGGGCAAAAGATATAGGTTTTGTACTCAACTTTGAAGCGCGTGGTAGTGGTGGACCTAGTTATATGCTGGTAGAAACTAATGGTGGTAACCGCAAGATTATAGAAGAATTCATGGCTGCAGGCACCGATTACCCAGTAGCTAACTCGCTCGCATACAGCATCTATCAAATGATACCTAACGATACAGATCTTACCATTTTTAGAGAAGACAGAGATATTAATGGTTTAAATTTTGCTTTTATAGGAGATCATTTTGATTACCATACAGAGCTAGACACTTATGAAAGGCTAGACCGCAATACACTAGCACATCAAGGTTCTTATGTAATGCCTTTACTATCTCATTTCAGTAATCTAGATATGACAGATCGTGTTATGGTAGATAAAGGAGAAGATCTCGTTTACTTTCCATTACCATTAATTAAAATGGTCACGTTTCCATTCAGCTGGCTAGCTGGTTTAATAATAGGTAGTGGTATTCTATTATTACTTTTAATAGTACATGGAATACGTAAAAGACGCATTACTTTAAAACATCTTTTCGGTGGTTTTGTGCCATTTCTGGGTAGTTTAATCATCGGTTATTTACTAAGTAATTACGGCTGGGCTGCAGTTAAAACAAATGAGTTTTATGTAGACATGAATACCGTTTTCCCCTATAACGGTTACTGGATGATTGCTACAGCCGCATTTGCAGCGACTACTGTTTCATTTTTCTTGTATCATAAATTTTACCATCGCGATCGCATCGCTAGTTTAAGTGTCGCGCCACTGGTATTACTATGGATTATCTCGCTAGCAATTGCATTTCCTGTAGGCGATGGCGGTCTTATCCCTAATGTGTATTTAGGCGGTGCAGGTTTCTTTCTAGTACCATTACTCGCAGGACTAGTCATGTTATGGCTCAATATTTACCAAAAAAGACCTAGTTATATACTGTTATTAATCTTAGCAGTTCCAGCGATATTTGTCTTCACGCCATTTATTAAAGCATTTCCAGTCGCGTTGGGTATGGGGATTCTATTTGTTGCAGCTGTTCTAAGTGCACTTTTATTTGGTTTATTAATTCCTATTTTAGGACATTATCGCAAGAAAGGAGTGCTTGCTTTTGGCTCATTAATAGCTACCGTTGTTTGTTTATGTTTCGCTTTCGCGAAAGCGGAATTCTCACAAACACAGCCCAAACCTACCAGCTTAGTCTATGTTCACAATCAAGATGATAATACGGCGCAATGGGCAACATACGATAAGGTACTTTCTGACTGGACCAAAGAAAAACTGGGTACAGAACCGCAACGCGCAAAAGAATTAAATGCAAATTCCATCGATTCTAAATATGGAACAGGATTCTCCTATGCTGCAAAAACAGATTATAGAAACTTGCCAGAAATACAACTAGAAATCACGGCAGACTCTACCGTAAATAATTTGCGTACGGTTAAGTTTAAAGTAACGAGTGAAAGCGTTGTACACAGATATGAGGCCTTTGCAGAGGCTAAATATTCTTTTGAAAAAGCCACCGTGAATGGTTTAGAGATTGAAAAAAGTGGTGATGACCGTCGACCATTCAGCGATCGATGGGGAAATAGATTCTTAAGTTATTATGTAACCGATAATGCTGCGTTAGAAATGGAGCTCACTTTTGATGCTAGTACTGAGCCAGAAATTATTGTTTATGCTGCGTCTTTTGATTTATTAGAACAAGAACAATTTAATGTAAGCCAGCGACCACTAGATCATATGTCTATGCCATTTGTTCTTAACGATGCTGTTCTTAGAAAAAGAACCATCACATTAACAGTACCTAAATCTACAGTAATACCTATACCGTCAGAAAATGCAGGGTAAAACAATAGGAATTCTAGGCTGTGGCTGGTTAGGTTATGACCTTGCTTTAAAACTAAAAAGCCAAAAGTATAATGTAAGCGGAACTTCCAGAAACTCTGAAAAGCTTAAAAAACTTACAGAAAAAGGAATTGAATCATTTCATGTAGACCTACAAGAAGATAAAATTTATGGAGATATTCAAGGATTCTTAGAAGATTTAGATATTCTAGTAATTGATATACCACCAGGATTGCGCAAGAATCCAGAAAGTGATTTTGCTTACAGAATCAAGATGTTTTTAAGATTTGTACAAGTGTATGAAATAGGTAAAGTCATTTTTATATCGTCCACATCAGTCTTTGAAGATCGGGAGAATATACCTACTTATGATGAGAATTCTCTACCTAATGCAACCGATAACAATGGTATAAAAATTACCGCTGCAGAGAAGGTCGTCCAAGAAATGATAGATAAATCTGTCATTATAAGACCATGCGGTTTAATAGGAGAAGATCGTCATCCTATCAAGTATCTCGCAGGTAGAAAAGAGGTGAAAAATCCTGAGGCGCCAGTAAATCTAGTAACTAGAGATCATGTCAATTCTTTAATTTTTAAAGTGATTACAGGAGAACTCAATGTTTCTGTAATTCATGCGGTTAGTGAACCACATGAAAGTCGTGAAGAATATTATCAAAAAGCAGCTAAGGGTTTTGGGTTAGAAAGTCCTGTTTTTGAATTGAATAGTAGGAATTTAGGTAAGAAGATTGTCTCTGGTTTATAATTTTCACTTGAGGGAAATGTACACAGGACAAAGGGTGTTTGCGATATGGAAAATTTTCTATAAATCATATTTTACAGAAAACACCAGCACCGCTCAACCTTTCCTTGAAATTAAGGAAAGAAGTTTTAGTTGTGTGTATTTTAAAAGATTTGACATGCCAACTATTTGTGTTGGCATTGTTTAAATGTGCTCTCTACGTTTGTATTCACCCTACTCTTTCATAAGAGTAGAATTAATTCCACCCTTATAAGTACACCAAGCAAATATTTTCACGTTCTTTAATCTTAAAAAACACTGCTGTTATGTGAACGGCATTGGAAAGTCTGTCGTAAAAAATGAAAAGAATGTAGCGTTAAAAAGAAAAATTGTTGATGTCTATATGAGGTTGACACTTTTTAAATATTCTTTTAAATTTCACAAGAATTTATAATTTCAAAGGAGTTTTATTTTTCTTTAGCGCAATGAATGAAATTTTTAGACAGGTGTTCCACAGCCTAGATCTTTTTGGTTACTTTTTGGAGCAATGCAAAAAAGTAACAGAAACTAGAAGTTGTCAATAAAGACAATTATTATTGCAATCAGTTGTTTTAAACAAACAAAGCATCCTTAGAAACCACATTGAAAAAATACCTTTATAAACATAAAATCAAACTCAGTATACTGACGGTATTACTGTTTTGGTATGCATTGTGTTTACCAGATAAATTATTTGATGTTCCTTATTCTACGGTAATAGAAAGTAAAGACGGCAGGTTGCTAGACGCACACATCGCTAGAGATGAGCAGTGGCGATTTCCTGCGGTAGATAGCGTTCCTTATCGGTATAAACAAAGTCTTTTACAATATGAAGATGCGCACTTTTATGACCATCCAGGATTTAATCCAGTTTCTATAGCAAAAGCGATGGCCGATAACATATCGGCAGGTAGAGTAGTCCGAGGTGGTAGTACGATTACCCAACAAGTGATACGATTATCGCGTAAACAAGAACGCAAATATTACGAGAAATTTATAGAGCTTATCTGGGCAACGCGATTAGAATTGCGCCATTCTAAAGAAGAGATTATAGAACTCTACGCATCTCATGCACCTTATGGTGGTAATGTAATCGGTCTAGACATGGCGGCGTGGCGTTATTTTGGAAGAAAACCACACGAACTCAGTTGGGCAGAGAGTGCAACACTGGCCGTTTTACCCAATGCGCCAGGATTAGTCTATCCTGGTAAAAGAGAGAGCCTGCTCAAAAAAAAACGTGATCTCCTATTGCTCAAATTAAAAGAGGAACACATCATTTCTGAAACAGATTATGAACTCGCTATTTCAGAAAACGTGCCTGTTCATGATTTTAGAGTACCACAACTTGCACCACATTTATTACAAAGAGCAAATAAAGAATATGGAACTCAAAAATTGCGTACCAGCATAGATTATGAAATGCAAGAAACGGTAAATCGTATTGTAACAAATCACCATCATATTTTAAAACAAAATGGCGTGAATAACCTCGCTATGCTGGTTCTAGATGTAGAAACACAAACCGTAGCGGCCTATGTAGGTAATGCGCCTACCACTCGAGAACACAGTAAAGACGTAGATATTATAACCGCGCCGCGATCTACTGGTAGTGTATTAAAACCTTTTTTATATGCTGTCATGCTCGATAACGGCGAGTTGTTGCCACACAGTCTAGTAAAAGATACACCTACCATTATCGATGGGTTTTCTACAGAGAATTATGATAAGAGATATACCGGTGCAATACCAGCCTCACAAGCATTATCACGTTCTTTAAATGTACCTGCTGTACTTATGCTGCGAGAACATACGGTGCCCAGATTTTATAATAAACTGCGGCAATTAAAATTATCCCACATAAATCGCGGCGCCGGCACCTATGGATTAAGTCTTATTATAGGCGGTGGCGAGAGCAGTCTTTGGGACATGAGTCGTGCTTATTTAAGTATGGCCAAAACTCTAGAACTCTACACAGAAAACAGCAGTCAGTACGATCCTGAGATTATGAATCGATTGAGTTATTTAGATCATGATTCCGCTTTCGCGAAAGCGGAACAAAAATCAATATCAGAGCAAATAAACTGGTCTCTAGAACCATCTATTTATGGTGCAGGAAGCATTTACCACACATTTGAAGCCATGAAAAAGGTAAATAGACCGCAAAGCGAGGAGATCTGGCACTTTTTTAATCCAGATCGAGAAATTGCATGGAAAACAGGAACGAGTTTTGGTAATCGCGATGCCTGGGCTATAGGTGTAACGCCCAAATATGTGATAGGTGTCTGGACAGGTAATGCCGACGGAGAAGGACGTGCCCAAATGACTGGAATAGACAGCGCTGCACCGGTGCTGTTTGATCTGTTTAACAGACTACCCACACAGCAATGGTTTGCACCGCCTTATGATGACATGATAGAGGTGCAAACTTGTGAGCAATCTGGTTATCTAGCAACGCCGTTATGTGAGTCGATCAATCAGTACATTCCGGCTGTAGGCGAGAAGTTTGAATCATGTCCATACCATAAATCTATACATCTAGACGCTACGAGAACCTATCAAGTAAATGCAGATTGTGAACCTGCTTCACAAATCGTAACGCAACCGTGGTTCTCACTGCCGCCGGTTATGTCTTATTATTATGCTAGGTCTAACCCTAGTTATAGAACATTACCAGATTACCGCGAGGACTGTATTCCTGCTAGTGAAGATGTCATGCGTTTCATAAAACCTAAACACAATACTACCATTACACTAACTAAAAATGTAGATGGCCAGGTGAATAGTGCCATTTTTGAGATTGCTCATAAAAAGAATGATGTTGAGGTATTCTGGTACATGGATAATGAGTTTTTAGGAGCTACTAAAAACTTTCATGAAATAGCTATAGAAGGAAAAAAAGGCAAACGATTAATTACCGCAGTAGATGAAAATGGTAATGATACTAAGATTTATGTGGTATTTGAATAGTCACTATTCTACTTAAATCTACCACTCACAAAAAGGCATTTCACTTATATAAGAATTATAATAACGTTTATCTCCAGTCACTTCTTTATCGATCCATTCTGGTTTTGAGAAGGATTCTTTTTCTGATTGCAGTTCGATTTCGGCTAGAGAGAGTCCGTTATTTTCTCCGTGAAAGATATCTATTTCCCAAGTATGCATTTCTATAGGGATTTCATATCTAGTTTTATCAATCGCGCCTGGTAAACATAGCTGCAGAAGTTGCTCAGCTTCTTGATGAGTAATTTCTTTTTCCCATTCATAACGAGACATACCACTATCGTTAGATTTTCCTTTTATAGTTAGAAAGGCTTTTTCTCCTTTTATTCTTACGCGCACGGTACGTTCTTTATCTGTAGTAAGATAACCTTGAGTAATGCGAGTCCCTTTTAAGTCCTTTAAGAAGTCGGTGTTTTTAAGTAAAAATTTGCGTTCTATTTCGGTCATAGTCTCTTTGTTATTGTAATATATGTTTTTTCAAAAAATCTAACTCTTTAAAAGATTACTAGCATTTGTTACTTTTTTGCATTGCTCCAAAAAGTAACCAAAAAGATCTAGGCTATGGAACACCTGTCTAAAAATTTCATTCATTGCGCTTAATAAAATTAAAACATTTTTTTAATCATCCACGAGGTGCACATAAAAAGCTCAGTAAAATACTTCAACCTTTCATATGATCAACAAATTTTATTTTTAACGCTATTTTCTTTTTATTTTTTACGACAGACTTTCCAACGCCTTTTTACTTGTACAATTTCTGAATTATTTTTTTTTAAATATAAGTGTAAAAAATCATTGTACTTGTTCACTGCGACTGACTACTGTTTTAAGTTCATCACTCTCTATTCTTACTTTATTATAGCCATTTACAGCCATATAAATCATGGAGCTCGCTATTATTTCTGGTTCTATGGTGCGGTATTTTTTAAGAAAACCGACTAGTAATGGATCGATGATTTTTTGAATTTTTTTCATAGTACTTTCTAATGGTCTTTTTTCATCTCGTTTACCGCCTATTAATGCAGGTTGTACAAAATAAGATTCTTTAAAACCCAGGGCTTCTAGATCTCGCTCCATCTCACCTTTACCACGGTTGTACCTCAACTTGCTATCTGGATTTGCACCCAGCGCAGATATTGCAACGACTTTAGAAACACCATTTTTTAAAGCCACTTTTGCTACTTGTAGTGGTAAATCGTGTTCTATACGGTAGTATTCTTCTCTATCTGGTGTTTGCGATTGCGTGGTGCCTGTGCATATAAAGAGATGATCTCCTTTTAATTGCTCTTGATAAGTTAGGGGATCAAATAAATGTGCGATGTGGTTTTCATGTTTTGGATGGTTATTGTCAATTCGCTTTCGCGAAAGCGTAATTATTCTATCATAGTTCTCATTTTCTAAAAGCTGAGATACTAGCGCGGTTCCTGTTAATCCTGTTGCTCCTATAATGAGGCCTGTGTATCCCATGGTGAAGTATGTTAATGTTTAAGGTTATGTATTTTAAAGGTAGTAATTTTGATGCATGCACGAACTGGCAGATAGAAAAATTATTCATGTAGATATGGATGCGTTTTATGCATCTGTAGAGCAACATGATAATCCAGAATTGCGAGGCAAACCTATTGCTGTGGGTGGTGGTAGTGATCGCGGTGTTGTGGCTGCAGCTAGTTATGAAGCGCGTAAATACGGTGTGCGCAGTGCTATGCCTAGTGTCACGGCAAAGAGATTATGCCCAGATCTTATTTTTGTAAAGCATAGATTTGATAGGTACCGTGAGGTCTCCGGTCAAATAAGAGAGATTTTTCATGATTATACAGACCTAGTAGAACCTCTATCACTCGACGAGGCTTATCTAGATGTGACAGAGAATAAATACAATTTTCCCAGCGCCACAATTATAGCTTATGAGATAAGAAGACGCATTTATGAAGTTACTGGTATTACTGCCAGTGCAGGTATATCGGTAAACAAATTCATTGCAAAAATAGCGAGCGATTATAATAAGCCTAATGGGCAAAAAACAATTGTTCCAGAAGAGATCATTCCCTTTTTAGAAGAGCTAGACATTCGTAAATTTTACGGAATAGGAAAAGTAACCGCAGAGAAAATGTACCAGCATGGAATTTTTACCGGTAAGGACCTTAAAAGAAAGTCCTTAGAGTTTCTTTTAGAACATTTTGGTAAAAGTGGTGGCCATTATTATAAAATTGTACGCGGTATACATAAAAGCCCTGTAAAAGCAGATAGGATAAGAAAATCTCTAGGTGCAGAGCGTACTTTTTCTGAAAACATATCTAGCGAAGTTTTTATGAAAGAACGTCTCATTCAAATAGCAGAGGAAATAGAAAAGCGTATTGCAAAGTCTGATGTGGCTGGAAAGACAATTACACTTAAAATCAAATACCGTGATTTTAAAACTCAAACACGTAGTAAGACCCTGCCTTATTACATAAGAGATAAGGAGACTATTTTAAATACCGCAGTTGATCTATTAGAACAAGAAAATTTTAGAGAAAGTGTGCGATTATTAGGTATTACATTGAGTAATCTCAATACCTCAAAAATAGAAGAGCAAGAAGAGGATAATGTGGTAGAGGTACAATTAGGCTTTGGTTTTTAAAATATAATTGTTTTTATTTAAGATATTTAGCATCTTAATTTATAGCTTTGTCGCTTCATGAATTTACAAAGTTCTCAATTTACTGTTTTACATAACGAGTTAAAAAGTACTCCATTATTATCATGGAGTATTATGAAACGCTTGTTATGGGATATGGATAGTGACCTTCTAGATAGCCTAGACGCTATAGCTATTAAGCACAACTGGCATTTTAAATATTTCATCGATAGATTTACTCATTTTAAAGGTTATGCTATCGTATTAATGGATACCCAATCTATTATAAAAGTAGCTTCTAATAACATTTTTGATCTAACAGGATATCATTCTGAAGAATTAATTAATGTGTCGTGTAGATCTCTCAGTGGTAAAGAGACTAGTGAAGACGTGATATTTTTAATGGATGTCGCCATTGCCGAAGGTATTCCCTACGAGGTTAGAGTTATCAATTATAGAAAAGATAATACTCCTTATATGTCTGTGAAACATGCCTTTCCTATTTATAATGGAGATGATGAAATCTCGCATTATATAATATTTGAGCAGGAATATGATGCCTAATTGGGCACGTTCATACAATACATAATCGCCTGACAGACAGTTGTTTTAAAATACGTTTATAAAGATAAAGATCTTAAAAACGGAGCTTTAATTATAAATGTACCATGGCACTACAAAGAATTTCTGACTTAGTGGATAGTAGTTCTCTTTTTTCTTTTCAATGAAGATGATGACTTATTTTATTCTCGTTTTTTTTTATAAAGTGTTACAGTTACCACTCTCATAGAAAACTAGTAGAACAACGCAACAGCAATCTTTATTTTCTGTTCTTTTGTGGTATATACTACAGATTTGAAACGTAGGACTAATTTTAAAATCAACAGCCAGATAGGTTGTGAATTTACATAATTTCTAGATATCCATGCTTTAAAAAAGAGATGCTATGATCAATGTAGCGATTTTACTGATAGCCCTGATCTGGTAAAAGTGGACGTTACTGTTTATGAGAGTGAGCAGTGTTTTCTAGAATAAATAAAGATTACAGAAGACTCATTATAAAAAAAAGAAAGTTAAACTAGTACTATACATCGTAAAGGCGAACATATAGATAAGCCCTATTTTATAAATGTAACTATTTTAGGTTCTATGTGGTCAATACATATCAAGTGTGTATTTTATCGAATAATTATTACTTTTTTAAGTGTAATAGGAGAAAAAATTACATATTAGCATAACCTTAAAAAATAGAATTATGGAAGCAAATTATATAGAAGAAAAAAAGCCTAATACTATCGCTGCAATATATAGATTAATCACTGGCTTAATAAAATTAGTTACCAGGACTTTCTTTTCTTTCTAAACTTTATTCACTGAATAATTAAACCTGGTCTGCAGCATGCCACTCTGCATAACTAGTTTCTGTTTCTCTTAATCTTAATGTATGCAAGGTTATATTACTAGGTAAACGTCCTTTAATTTTATCTGCAAAGTCTATAATCATCATCTCGCTAGTAGGTTGATAATCTACTAGAATTACATCGTGACCGCGGTCAGAGAGTTCTTTGGCCAGTTCTACATGCGGTGTGTTTTTATTAAAGACCGTTGCATGATCAAATGGATCTACGATCTCTTCTTTGATAATTTTTTTCAAATCACCAAAATCGATCACCATTCCATGCTTTACATGCCCTAACTCATTTATAGGTGTTCCTATTACCGTAACGGCTAGTTTATAACTGTGTCCGTGTACATTGCGACACTTACCATCATACCCATAAAGTGCATGACCAGTTTCAAATGTAAATTCTTTTGTAATACGTACTTTTCTCATCCTTTACGCTTGTATTTATTATAAATTACTACAATAATGAGAAGTAAACCTAATATTAAAAAAAGTCCTGAGCCGCCTAAAAATCCTATGATATCTAAGAACGTGTTGTTCTCTATACGTAACGCTTGCATATGCTATTATTAAGGTACAAAGATAATAAGTTTATTTGAGGATAGTGTGGTATCCGCTTTCGCTAAAGCGGAATTAACACCATCTTTCTTTCATTAAAAACTATTCTAGTACCATAGCAGCCAGTTTATATCTAAATTTAAAATACAAAACAGAGGCGCGCCCTACCATCCATGCAAAGAAGGCTAACCAGACGGCATAAAGGTTATCATTAAAATAGTCAAGAACAAATAGAACCGGTAAAAATACCAATACCGTAAGAATCCATAATAAATTACGTAGGTAGGAAGCCTGTCCCCAACCTTTAAATATACCGTCGTAAACAAAAGCAACCGCATTTATAGGTTGCATGAGTAGCACGACCCAGAAGTAGTTTTCTATATTCTCTAGCACCTCAGCGTCGTCTGTAAAACGTGTTCCTAAATAAGGATACAACAGAGTACAAATAACAGCTAGAATTACCGCCATAACGACACCGTAAAGAGTGGTTTTATTTGCTAGATATTTGAGAGAAGCTACATCTTTAGATCCAAATAACTTACCTCCTATCGCATTACCAGCATTTGCAAAACCATCTACTAGAAATGAGAAAAACAACCATACATTCATAAGAACAGCGTGTGCTGCTGCCTCTTCTACTCCATAACTATTTGCAAATCGATAAGAAAGGTAGATCGCTGCATTTATGGCTACGGTGCGCAAAAAGAAATTTGCAGTAAGACTTATATGTTTCTTAAGTTTTTCATGAGGTTTCCATAGCGTCAGTTTCATGTTGAAAACGGTGTTTTTATACAGAAAGAAGGTAGCTATTAACACCATGACTAACTGTGCTGCAAGACTAGCATATGCGGCCCCCATAATACCATAAGCAGGTACAAAACCTTTAATACCATAAACCAGTATTACATTTAGACCTATGTTTACTGCTGCACCTGACAGGCTTGCTATCATGGCCCAAGAGGTGTTTTGAAGCCCTCTAAATATTCCAAAAATTGCAAATGCACACAACGTCATAGGGTAACCTATAGCTCTTATTTGGTAATAACTAGCTGCTATAGAAAGTACCTCGCCGTGCGCATTATAAAGTGTAAATATAAAACTAGCTATAGGAGCAGTAACTAAATAAATAAGAGTACCTAAAATAATATTTAACCACACCACTTGTGGTATGAGATCATTAATTTTTTCTAGCTGGTTTGCTCCTAACGTATTAGATACAATAGAAGAAATAGAGGTTTTAGTCTGTGCGAGTGTCCAGATTATAGCACTCAAAAATGTCCCTACTAGACCTATAGCAGCAAGTGCATTTGTTGTATCGCCATCCATCTTACCGATAATTGCAAGATCAGTGATGCTTATAAGAGGCTCTGCTATACCTGCAATTATAGCTGGTATTGCTAGTTTAAGTATTTGCGAAGTATTGATTTGAACAGCCATCGAGAGTGCAAAGATAAAGACTGTATGGGAAGATCTTTCATATATAAATGAAATGTGATCCTATACACCAATGGCCTAATAATTATAAGAGTAAGAGGTGGTATCAATATAGATTACACGTTGTTTTAAAATTAAATATCTTTATAAAATAGCTTTAAATAGTAACTTTAAGAACTATATTTGCGCCCCAGCAATATTAAACTAGTTGAATTAACTTTTACTTGCTGTATTTATCTAACGATAAATAGATAGAAAAGATGTTTATAGAAAAGAGTCCTTTATATTGTTATGTTGGACTTCTAGAAAAAGCTGAGGAGCTCCATCCTTGGCTTTTTTGTTTTATAAAATTTAGAAAATCATCTTAAAAAGTTTATCATACACTGAATTGCCTCTCTTAAATGAGCAGGCAATAAACTAGATTCCCAAGGATGTGAAGCGCCTAGTGTATGGTTAGCCTCTCTTATCAACTTTAATTGAGAGTTAGGACTGGCTTTATGAATGGCTAGAGCATCGTATACTAGAACGGTTGTATCATTCTCACCATGTAAAATAAGGTGTGGCTGCTTTATTTTTTCAGCTTGTTTGAGAATTGTTAATGCTTCTTCATTTTGAACAAAATCTTCATAAAACTGATAAAAAAGTGGCATTTCTTGTTTGGTACGTCCATTTTTAACGTACATGACACCATTTTCTTTCCAGTTTTCTAATGCTTTACCGTTAGGAAAACGCTCTGCATAATTAGCTACTGCAGCTAGGGTAATCAGTTTTGAAATTCTACTGTCTTTTGCGGTAACAATAGTGGTAATCCCACCAGCTCTGGAGTGTCCAATTAGATTGATTTGAGTGCTATTTATAGGCAACTCAGAGTTCTCTATCCAGTCCAGTACTGTAACCGTATCACGTACTTCTTTACTATAATTATTATTTCCGAAGGCATCTAGATCTGGAAAATCTATGGGTTGCTCTACCGTGCCCCCATTGTGTGAATAGTTGAATTTTATGAATAGAAATCCCGCTTTGGCAAAAGCCGAACCCATCAAACTCCATGCACCCCAATCTTTATAACCTTTATATCCATGACAAAAAACTACGACAGGTAAAGGCGTACTAGATTCTAAATATTCAAAGTCTAACAGTATATCACGGTTGTTCTCTCCTTTTATTATGTTGTTATTACTGGTTATCATACGGGCTTTTCTGTTAGAGGGATATCTTTATGAAATAGTTCTTTAATCAACACAAAAAGTACCGCTTCAAAATCTTTAAGCACTACAACATCGATCATTTTTTCTTTATAAGATCTTCCGGCTTTAAAACCAAAAGGTATGTAGCCTTGATCAAAATTCTTAAAACTTATTATACCAGCACTTGCTTCTGTAAAAGGCTCATTATGGCTGTATAAGTATGTGTACATGAGTACTTGAAATGCCTTAGCTTTTCCATAATCATCGATTATGATATCAAAGTTTTCTGGATCTATACCTACGTTACCTTTAGCCGTTGCACCAGATTTATAGTCTATAATACGCAACTTACCATCTAACTGGTCGATACGGTCTACCATACCATGTATTTTTACCTTACCTATTTCGGGCACATCAATTACAGCCTCTAGTTTGCGCTCTACACTTTTAATAATTAGTTCACTACCGCTGGCAACTAGATCTAGATCGCTTTGCACCATCATTTTTATATAATGCAGTGATACTTCATAAATGATTTTATTCTTACCTAGAGGACTAGAATCTGACTTGTAACATTCTTGATAAGCCACATCTAATTCTGGCTTTATCTGTTTTTTAATTTTATCAAAATCTTCTTTGATTAAAATCTTATTCACATAGGGCTGATACAGTTTATCCAGCGCCTCATGTATGATAGAACCCATGGTATTTGCTGCTATATTTTCTTCTACATCTTCCATTTGAGAAATACGTAAAATCTTACTAGCATAAAAATCTATAGGATTGCGCACATAACTCGTTAAGGCAGACGGGCTGAAACCACTACTCGCTATTTGTTGTAATCTTTTAAAATAAGATGGTTCTTTTTCTATCACCATTAATTCTTCTTTTACAGCGCTATTTTTAAAGATATAATGCTGGTGAGATACTATATGCTTAGAATTAGGATCTGTTTCTAGTTGTGTTAAAAACCTACTTTTCTCGCCACCAACTAGAGTATCACCTTCTGTATTGTAAATAAATGCTGCATGATTTACTCTGTGTAGTAATCTATAAAAGTGATATGCATAGACACTATCCTTCTCTGAATAAGTAGGCAGTGCAAACTGGTATTTCATATCATTAGAGATATAAGAAGCTGTAGATTTTCCTGCAGGTAAAATCCCCTCATTTACCGATAACATAATGGTGTTTTTATAATCTAATGCTCTGGTCTCTAAAAGTCCCATTATTTGCAAACCGCGTACAGGTTCTCCTATAAAATCTAGATTTTTTA
Source organism: uncultured Nonlabens sp. (assembly GCF_947495285.1). GTDB lineage: Bacteria > Bacteroidota > Bacteroidia > Flavobacteriales > Flavobacteriaceae > Nonlabens. The sequence goes on from NZ_CANLXZ010000025.1 coordinate 33,940, forward strand.
AAGGAACCAGTTGCTTGTATAAATAGGCCACCGTTTTAAGATCCTTTATCTCTTCATTATTATCTACTATGGTAGATAAATTCTGTACTACCTCTGTAATACCTAGTAATTGCTCTATTTCTAGCCTTCTATTCTCCACTTGCAATAACCTGGCCTTTAGCTCTAACAGAACTCTTTCTATTAACTTAATAAGCTCACCTACATTTTGAATAGGTGTCATGATTAAATTCATAATAGTACCTTCTACCACCTCATTAAAACTAGATGGAGTCACGTAGATTAAATTATTGTCTTTAATAAATTTTACTAATTTACGAGAGTCACTGTCTATTAAAACAAAGGCAAATGAAGACTCTAGAATATTTACTACTCCTTTGTAATAATAACCATCATCAGAGGCCTCATTATGCATTTTAATAATATCATACACAAATGCAGATAGCGGTAACTGGTCTAGAGATAAACCCATCGTTACATTAAAGTGCTCAATATTATCTGGTATAGCGTCTAGTAATGGTAAAAGCAATCTCTCGTCTGCGAGGATAATAGCAGTATTTTCTAGCTCTTCTTGAGGTATTTGCTTCATTAATTTCACAGCAACCTGGATCATACTTAAATTACCAGCTGCACCATGAATATCTATTTTCTTATTAGACTGGTATTCATTACCATATATGTTAAGCTCGTTCTTATCATAATACTTCCAGTCTTTTTTAAACTTGCGTATAAATTTACCAGATTCATGATAAGGCAATTCCATAAGGTATTGATCTATATCCCAGTAAATATAAGCCTGATTTTCCTCTAGCAGTTTTTGGATAATATTAGATTCGGCGGTATTGAGTGCGTTAAGCCCTAAGAAAATGGTTTTGTTAGTAGCAGTAGAGTCGTTAGATAATTGTTCCGCTTTGGCGAAAGCTAACCTATAAGCCATCCCCTGATATACCGTTTCATTTTCTAAGCATAATTGCTGGAAAGCATTATAATATAAATGGAGTTTTTTCCAAAACCTCAAATACTTAGACACCATCAAAGTTGGATTTTTATTTAATGCCCAGTGATCCATCTCTTTCACACTGCCCAGATAATTGAAGAACTGCTCTGGATCTACTAGATAGCGATCCATTTCATTAAAATCTTTAAGTATAGTAGTTGCCCAGCCCATGAATTCATCAAAACTGTCTACATTATTTTCTGTTTCTACACTTTTATAAGCCTTATAAAAAAGGGGCAATAAATCGAGATCATTAACTATTTCTACCTGACTTAATTTTTCAATATACTCAGTAACGCTATAAATAATAGGTAAAAAAACAGGTTGTTCTATACGTTGTGCGAGATACCTGCTTAAAAAAATACCTACACGCCTAGATGGCACGACATAAGTAGCTGTCATGACATCTATATTTTTATTTCCTAAGTCTGTAAGGACTTTTTCTAAAAATGAATTCATCTGGTTAAGATAATTAATATGCTCATTTTAGCGAACAAATTTGCATAGCTTTTAGAAATAAAAAAAGTCCATTTGCAATTACAAATGGACTTTTTTAAAAGCTTGTGTCGTATAATAATACCCTTTATCTTTTTATTATAATAAATTCGGACCTACGGGATAGTTCATATTCGTCTGCTGTACATTTTTTAGATTTACAATCCACAACTGGATTAGCTTCTCCACGACCTGCAGCAGTTAATCTAGAACCGTCAATTCCTTGAGACTCTACATATTTGATAATGCTATTTGAACGTCTTTCTGTAAGAGCAAGGTTATAAGAATCTGATCCTCTAATATCTGCATAGGTTTCTGCAAGAACTTCTAGCGTAGGGTATTTTTTCATAAGACCAACTAGTCTATCTAACTCCAGCGCAGCATCTGGACGTATCTCAGATTTTGAAAGGTCAAAGTATATTTTATTTAAGATAATTTTATCTTCAACGATTTCTGGTTCTGGAGTCATTATTAGTTCTACCATAGCAGTTTGTTCTTGAGCAATTGTTAGAGTAGCCTCATCACTTTCATATTTATCTTTTGCACCACGTGCTGTTAGTTCTAGGTTACAATCTGTAGTAAATACAGCGATACCATCAGTATTTGTAGTCTGTCCAGGCATACTATTTCCAGCAGCATCTTGTAAAGAAACTATAACACCAGGTATAGCTTTTCCTGTTTCTTTATCTACTACTTTAACATTTACAGCAACTTCACAAATTTCAATTTTTTCTACACTGTATATATCATCACCTCCTTTACCACCTACTCGGTTAGAAGAAACATAACCTTTACCTGTTTCTTGAGAATAAGTAAATCCAAAATCATCCAAAGAACTATTAATAGGAGCACCCATGTTAGTTACTTTACCATCCATAAATTTAAATACATCTAGTCCGCCTAGACCTAAGTGACCGTTACTTGAGAAGTAAAGAGCACCATCGTCTGCAACATGTGGGAAAGAATCATCTCCAGATGTATTAACTGTGGGACCTAAATTTACTGGGTTGGATATTTTTCCATTTTTAAGCTGTGCTTTATAAATATCAGTTCCACCTAATCCTCCTGGCGCTTCACTAGCAAAGTAAATAGTTGAACCATCTTTAGTAATAGAAGGGTGACCTACACCGTATTCTTGTGATTCTAAAGAAGTACTTGAAACATCTCTCCACTCACCACCAGCTTTTAAAGCACGGTAAATATTTAATTTACTCTCACCATCTATAGCTTTTTCATAATCTCCTTTTAGATAATCTACTCTAGTAAAGAACATGAATTTACCATCTGGAGTGATATCCATAGTACCTTCATGATACTTTGTGTTTACTTCACCTTCTATAAGAGCTGGTTTACCAACAATGCCAGCGTCATCGATAGTAGCTACATAAATATCTAAATAAGGTTCTTTATTCCATCCATATGTACCTCTATTCTCATTACGAGCGCTAGAGAAATATAATTTACCACCTACTTGAAGTGCTGAGAAATCACTTGCCTCAGTATTAAATTTTTGAGCTTGGGTAGTAAATCCGTCTTTCATTCCTTGTATATCTTGGATATAATTAGGGTTAGACTTGTATTCCTTAGCACGATCATCACTAGGTGCAAGACTTGCAAACTGATTCATAATCGTATTAGAAAGGTCATATTTTTGAGATGCTTTTAAAGACTGTGCATATCTGTAAAGTGATTCTGCTTTAGGATCACGCTTTATAGCTCTTGCATAATTTCTCTCTGCTTTTTTAAAATTACTATTGAAATAGTAAGAATCTGCCAGTTTAGTATAGACATGTTGTGTTCTTAGACCATTGCTAATAAGTTTTTCATAAGCTTTGGCAGCATCTACATAGCGCAGTTGCTCATATAATTTATCTGCTTTTGCAGTTTTATCACTTTGGGCTTGCGCGCTCATCGCAATACCAGCGCATACAATTAAGAATATATATAATTTTTTCATGGATGTATTCTTTTCTGTTTAAATTAGAAGAAACGTGGTGACTGCATCACTTTACGAGGAAAAGCTAGACCGAAGGTTATAAAAACCTCGTGAGAACTGTTAGACACCACAGAGATATCTGACACTACACGGTCATAGGCGTATCCTACTTTTATGTTATCAGTAACATTCATGCCTATTAAACCACTGAATGAATCTTCTAGACGATAAGAAACACCTAGTTCAAATTTTTCATTGAATAATACATTCGTATTTAAATCAAAACTAATTGGAGAGTCAAATGCACCTTTTACTAATACGTGCGGCTTTAATTTAATGTTATCTGCAACATCAAATACGTATCCACCTGTTACAAAGTAATGTTGTGTTTCATTTCCGAATTTTAAACTGTTTTCATCTAAATGTTTACTTTCTAACATATTGGGCACAGAAAAACCAGCATACCAGTTATCTCCATATAAGAATGCTCCAGCACCTAAATTGAGAAAAGTCTCATTTACGTCTTGAGAAAACAGGTCATCTCCAGGAGTCGTTGTATCCACTGATGAAAAACCTACGTCAAAAAACGATACACCAGCCTTAAGACCTAGGGCAAGAGTAGTTTTCTTTCCGACTTGTAATCGATACGAATAATCTCCATAAACATTAGTTTCATGAACTGGACCCAAGTTATCAGCAATTAGGGATAGTCCCACACCTGAACGTTCCCCTAATGGTGAACTTCCAGAAAGAGTAATAGTCTCTGGCGCTCCATTAACCCCAGACCACTGTTGCCTGTATAATGCGGTTATGTTTAAGCCATCTTGTGTACCAGCATAGGCCGGATTGATAACATTCTGATTGTACATGTATTGCGTGTACTGAGGATCTTGTTGTGCTTGCACTAAGCTAGTAGCAGCGATAGAGAAAAAGAGCCCCATTGCAAGTAATTTTTTCATTCTCACAAAGTTAGTTTTAAGGTTGTGTTATAGTTTTGTATGGATAAATATAATCTGAATAATTCCAATTACAAGGAGTTCTAGTGTTCTTATTTTCGCTTTCGCGAAAGCGAAACTTTAATAATCCTTTTACATAAAAATACCAGTAATATATCTAGAATGGTGAATATATAAAAAATCTAAGGCTAGTTCTATTTAACAATTTTATAATAGATTAAGCGTTTTGTTTTATGGTTAAATAACATTTAGTTACGTCTGAATATAGCAAAAACAGGAAAATGATCGCTATATCCACCTTTATAATTGCGTCCTACAAATGTTCTTGCAGGCTGTCCACGGTATTTTCCTTTCCACTGCCTTAACATGATATCATCAAAAATATCTGCTTTATAAAAGTAGAGTGAATCTGGTACATCATTATGTAAACTATCACTTACCATAATCTGGTCAAAAAGATTCCATTTAAACCGATGATTCAAAGAACCACGATGGAATTTCTTTAAGGGCGCAGTGACGTTGTCAAAACCGTTAGGCAGTATTCCTTCTCTGATACTATTATTCTCTGGATCATCGTTAAAATCTCCTATAATAATCACGTGATGAGAGGTCTCTATTTCTAGATTATTTTTAAACCTTTTAGAATCTATATCCTTAGTATTTATGTGATGGATTAATTGCCTTGCTACTTCTACTCTCTTATTATCAGTAGTTTCTGCACCGTCGCGTCGGGAAGGCCAGTGGTTCACATAAATACGCACAGGAGTACCGGCTAGAACTCCTTCTATGTACAGTATATCTCTAGTAGTGTCTACTACACCGTTTTCATCTTCTAGGTGAATATTTACAGGCTCTGAGTGTGTGGGCTCAAAAACGGTAGTGTCGTACAATAAAGCGACATCGATACCTCGCTCATCTGGACTGTTGTAATGGATGTAGTCATAATTATGGTTTGCGAGTTTGGGCTGCGAGACTAGGTCGTTAAGCACCTTCTTGTTCTCCACCTCTGCAAGTCCTATTATTGCTGGCAGTTTACCTGTCTGCTCATGACCTATTCTACTTATAGCATCACTTATCCTTACTAGTTTTTTCTTATACCTGCTTTCTGTCCATTGTTTGCGACCGAATTCTGTAAATTCTTGATCCATAATAGAAGGATCGTTAACTACATCAAATAGGTTTTCTACGTTATAAAAAGCAATCGTGTACTGTTCAAATGACTGTGATGGTATGGACAACTGAAGGTATTTTAGTTTTCAAATGTAATCTATCTAAAAAGCTTTTAAAATGATTAACATAGTAATTTTAACGATATTATTTTGTTAGAAAATAACTCCTTTTAGTAAATCGGAGTTTTAAAACACTATAAAAACTACCTGTTATACCCTATCAGATAATTGATTACTAAGTGATTGCATAACTTTTACAGATAATTAAATCAATGAATATAATCTATTCTCTTACTGCTTTACAACACTTAAAAAACTTTGATTTAAATTTATTGAAAATTTTGAACATCTAGTCATCGCAATTTTATTAGGTTCTAATTTACTCATCATCATAACGGTTTCTAGCACTCTAGCACGGCATTATAAACGTGCTCCATTTGGTCTACATCAGTGTTTTATTGAAATAATATATTTTTTTACAATTTCTATTATCAGGCGCTATGTAAATGAAAAGTACCCAGTATACTAAGGGATTGCTATCTTAAACTGGGTCTACATCGTCATTTTATACAGCGCTATTATGTACATGTAAAATCCCAGCATAAGGCATATTCATGAAATGATTTTTAAATAAAATAAACAGCCTTTCCATATTAGATTCATAACTAGTCGATTGATTAATTTTGTTATTGATAGTAAAAAAACACTTAACGGCTTGGATTTCTTAATACTTGCTGTTCTAGGCCTTATTTATTCTCAAAGTATTTATAAACAGAACCTTTGCTAGACCAGTAGCTAACTTGACATCTCTTAGAGATGTGGCTTTGTAAACTTATATATCAAACAGGATTATGATTTCTTTTAAAATCGTTTTCATAAAATACTATGGTTTTCTCGTGTTATAATAACACACATAGATATTTTGATATGCTACTGGCCATTCTTAAGTTAGTTTATTACACACTCAATCTACTTTACTTTAATGGTCTACCAATAGAGAGATAATTTCTGGACATAAACAACTTTGTATCATAAAAACAGTTCTCTACAAAGAACAATAAATCAGAAATATCTTTGCCCATATTCCATCGGTGCATTATTTACTGTATGAAACCCATTCTATATGGTTTAATTTTGATAGTTTATTTAAATAAAATTTCAAAGTCGTAATACTTAAGGCTCCTTCTAGAGACTACCTTTGCTACATGGATAGATTACACTATGAATATATAAAGTGCCAGAGACCTGTTTTAATCTTAATACATGGCTTTTTGGGTAGTATGCAACAATGGGCTTATCTAGAAAATGAACTATCTAATCATTATTCACTTTTAAAAATCGATCTGCCAGGTCACGGTAACAGTCCAGAATTTACATCTTTGTACACTCTAGAATCTCTTACCTTATTAATAGACCACATACTTATAAAAGAACACATTGAAAAAGTAGCTATTGTAGGTCATAGTATGGGCGGTTATTTAGCTTCTGCTTTTGCGCAAGCGAGACCTGAAAAAGTTTCTTCCATTACCTTATTAAATAGCATCGCCGGAGAAGATTTAAAAGAGAGAAAAATATTACGGGACCGATCCATAAATCTAATTCAAAAGCATCAAGAAGCCTACATAAACATGGCAATAGGCAACCTTTTCTCTTCAAAAGAAAGGGAATTACACTATGACCGTATCAAACTAATGAAAGAGCAGGCACACTCTATTACCATTAAAAGTATAGTGCAAGCACTAGTATGTATGCGAGATAGAAAAAACCATATTACAGATTTAGCAAACTCTAAAATAATAGTTCATTATATCTACGGTACAAAAGATCAGATAATTGTAACAAATCGTATAATAGAAGAAGCTAAAAATCTTAATGCTAAAATATCAAAAATAGATTGCGGACACATGTCACTGTTAACTAACGATGATGATATCCTTAAAAAAATGTTTTTCATCGAATAATTACGCATTTAGACAAAATTTATTAACAATTTTACATATATTAGTTGGGGTACTTCTATTTAGAATACTTTTAAATTAATACTACATATCTATGCGTAAAAAATATTCCCTTTTTAAGGCCGCAAGATGCTCCATTACAAAGCATAACTATAAGGTTTCCCATGTAGTTAATGAACGTGTACATGAAATGTGTTGTTCAAAATGCGGTAAACAAATTACCACTACTATTTATGGAAAAATCGTGCCGCTTAACGACTTACATTCACAAATAAACAAAGCATTAAACGACATGGCTCGCAAAAGACAGAAAGCAGGACTGCCCATTTCTTATTCTTGAAAACTATTCCACCCCATGGCTTTTATTGGGATTTGCTCACCACCACGCGTCACTAGATTAGTACCTAGAGAGGCATCTACCACATGCCCTATAATTGATAAACTTGGATTTGCTTTGATTTTAGGAAAATCTTCTTGCTTTACAGTAAACAGTAATTCATAATCTTCACCACCGCTCAAAGCAATAGTGGTACTATCCAGATTAAACTCCTCGCAAGCAGTGATTACCGTAGGGTCTAGAGGTATTTTATCCTCATAAACAGTAATCCCTACTTTACTATGTTTACATAAATGTATAATTTCAGAACTTAAACCATCAGAGAGATCTATCATACTAGTAGGTAACACATCTAAGTCTTCTAGCAGTTTCAGAATATCCTTTCTTGCCTCTGGTTTTAACTGACGTTCTAATAAATAGCTATACGCATCAATATCTGGCTGGCTTTGTGGGTTTGCTTTAAAAACAGCTTTTTCTCTTTCTAGAATTTGAAGTCCCATATAAGCAGCACCTATATCACCAGACACTACTAGTAAATCACCATCACTAGCACCTTTTCTATGCACAATCTTATCTGCAACCTGCTCACCTATAGCTGTTACAGATATAACAAGACCACTTCTAGAAGCCGTTGTGTCACCACCTATGAGATCTACATTATAGGTTTTACACGCCGTTTCTATACCATCATACAACTCTTTAACAGCCTCTACAGGAAATCTATTAGAAATCGCAATAGAAACCGTTACCTGAGTAGCTACCGCATTCATGGCATAAACATCAGATAGATTTACCATAATCGCTTTATACCCTAAATGCTTTAAAGGAACATAACTCAGATCAAAATGAACACCTTCTACCAGCATATCTGTAGTAACTACAGTAGAATTAACATGATTTAATACAGCGGCATCATCACCTATACCTGTAACCGTAGAAGAATGAGAGATCTCAAAATTCTTAGTCATAAAATCAATTAGGCCAAACTCACCTAGGCTCTCTACAGGAGTACGTTGTGGATTTTTATCTTCTATCATGTTGCAAAATTACGATATACCCCACAATGACAGCATAAAAAGAACCTAATCTTTAAAATATCACTTACAATAAACAGATTGTATATCACTATATGAGAATATCATGGCCGTCTCATGTTTACCATTCTTAGTGTCGTATATTTGTATGCATTTTAAATAAGCAATTTATATGATAAGTGTATCTGAAACTGCAAAGATTAAACTTACTCAATTAATGAGTGAGGAAGGTTTTACAATAGGCCAGGACTTTGTGCGCGTAGGCGTGAAGAGCGGCGGTTGTAGTGGACTTTCTTATGATTTAAATTTTGATAAGGTAACTACAGAAACCGATAAGGTTTTTGAAGCAAACGATGTAAAAATAGCCGTAGATAAGAAGAGTTTTCTCTATCTAGTAGGTACTACTCTAGAATTTAGTGGTGGTCTCAATGGTAAAGGTTTTGTGTTTAATAACCCAAATGCACAAAGAACTTGTGGTTGTGGAGAATCGTTTTCTCTATAAGAAACAGTAGGTAATGACGCTTTCGCGAAAGCGGAATTAAAAGAAAATATATGTCAAAGTATACAGAAGAACAATTAGAAAAAGAGCTTCAAAATAAGGAGTACGAGTACGGATTCTATACAGAAATGGAATCAGATACTATCCCTGTAGGATTAAGTGAAGATGTGATACGCATTATTTCTGCAAAGAAAAATGAACCACAATGGATGTTAGACTGGAGATTACAAGCCTATCGTGTATTTATCGAGATGGAAGAACCAGAGTGGGCAAATGTAACTTATGAAAAACCAGATTTGCAAGCCATCTCTTACTACTCTGCACCTAATTCTAAACCTAAGTACGACAGTCTAGACGAAGTAGATCCAGAATTACTAGAGACATTTAAAAAATTAGGAATATCTATTGACGAGCAAAAGAAACTTGCTGGTGTAGCCATGGATATTGTGATCGATTCAGTTTCTGTAGCGACTACATTTAAAGAAACCCTTGCCGAAAAAGGAATCATATTCTGCCCTATTTCTGAGGCTATACAAGATCACCCAGAGTTAGTAAAAAAATATCTAGGTACTGTAGTCCCTCAAAAAGACAACTATTATGCAGCACTTAACAGCGCGGTATTTTCTGACGGCTCTTTTTGTTACATTCCTAAAGGTGTAAAATGTCCTATGGAACTCTCTACATACTTCCGTATTAATGAAGGTGGTACAGGACAATTCGAGAGAACACTAGTTGTTGCAGACGAGGGCAGCTTTGTCTCCTACCTAGAAGGGTGTACCGCACCATCACGTGATGAAAATCAACTGCACGCTGCTGTAGTAGAACTAATCGCTATGGATAATGCAGAAATAAAATATTCTACCGTGCAAAACTGGTACCCTGGTAATGCCGAAGGTAAAGGTGGTGTTTTTAACTTTGTTACTAAACGTGGACTTTGTGAAAAAAATTCAAAAATCTCATGGACACAAGTAGAAACTGGTAGTGCTGTAACCTGGAAATACCCAAGTTGTATTTTAAAAGGTGACAACTCTGTAGGAGAATTTTATTCAATTGCAGTAACTAATAATTACCAGCAAGCAGACACCGGTACTAAGATGATTCACCTAGGTAAGAATACAAAAAGTACCATTATCTCCAAAGGTATTAGTGCTGGTAAATCTCAAAACTCATATCGCGGTCTTGTTAAAATAGGTCCTCGTGCGACTAATGCTCGTAACTTCTCACAGTGCGATAGCTTATTAATGGGTAATGAGTGCGGTGCGCATACATTTCCATACATAGAAAATAGCAACAGTACTTCTAAAATAGAACACGAGGCTACAACAAGTAAAATAGGTGAAGACCAGATTTTCTATTGCAACCAGCGTGGTATCGATACTGAAAAAGCAATTGCACTTATCGTAAATGGTTTTTCTAAAGAAGTATTAAATAAATTACCTATGGAATTTGCCGTAGAAGCGCAAAAACTACTAGAAATAAGTCTAGAAGGATCTGTAGGATAAAAACAACAACCGATAACCAATTAATTTATCAGATATGAAACGATTAATCGTTTTTAGTTTTTTAGTATTAAGTGTTGCCTCATGTAAAAACGAGAGCCAGTCTAACCGAGAAACTTTAGTAACTAAAGAGGTCAAGGAAGAGGCACTTCCCAAAGGAGAACAGATTTATAAAGGTGAATTTATTTACCTCTCAGACGCTGCTGTTCTTACTACAAGAAACGAGATCTATGCCGTAGAGATCAATGATAAAATGCACGAACTTAATGAAGTTGCAACAGCATTGAAGAAAACAGAATTTGACATGGTAAATGTCGTTATTCATGGAACCATACAGCCCAACCCATTAAAATCAGAATTAGGTGAAGGATGGGATCAAATGGTGTCCATTACAAAAATTATAGAAGTAACTCCAGCTACAAGTGCAAACGTCATTAAGACTGGAAAAACGTTAGATATTAAAGAAGTTAAATAACAGATATGTTAAAGATTAAAGACCTTAAAGCAACTATAGAGGGAAAAGAAATCCTTAATGGAATCAATCTAGAGGTAAACCCAGGAGAAGTTCACGCAATAATGGGACCTAATGGTGCTGGTAAATCTACACTAGCAAATATAATCGCTGGTCGTGAAGAATACGAAGTTACTGGTGGAGAAATATCTCTAGAAGGTGAAGACATTGCAGAGTTAGATCCTGAAGAAAGAGCTCACAGAGGTGTTTTTCTTTCATTTCAGTATCCAGTAGAGATTCCTGGTGTTTCTGTAACTAACTTCATGAAAACCGCTATCAACGAGACTCGCAAGGCTCAAGGTAAAGATGACATGACCGCAAAGGACATGTTAAAGATGATACGTGAGAAGTCAGAGCTTTTAGAAATAGACCGTAAATTCCTTTCTCGTTCCTTAAATGAAGGATTTTCTGGTGGAGAGAAAAAGCGTAACGAGATTTTTCAAATGGCCATGCTAGAGCCTAAACTTGCCATTCTTGATGAGACTGACTCTGGACTAGACATAGACGCACTGCGCATCGTGGCAAATGGTGTAAATAAGTTAAAAAATAAGGATAACGCAACTATAGTTATCACACACTACCAGAGACTTCTAGACTATATCGTTCCTGATTTTGTACACGTTCTTTATAATGGACGCATTGTAAAATCTGGTGGTAAAGAACTAGCTCTAGAATTAGAGAAACGTGGTTATGACTGGATCAAAGAAGAAGTAGAAGCATAAATTTAATAGGATTGTGATGATCTCGCTTTCGCGAAAGCGGAAACAACATCCAACTCTTTAAACAACAACAATTATGAGTTTTAAAGACCATATTCTTTCTTCTTTTATCGCCCTAGAAAATGAGGTAGAAACTAATAACTACGTGCATAAACTACGTGGTGAGGCATTGAAAGATTTTGAAAATCTAGGGATTCCACAGCGTAAAGAAGAAGCATACAAATACACTTCATTAAAATCCTTATTTAATAAGGACTATAGCCTGTTCCCTAAAAAGGAAACATCTATCGATTATGGAGATATTAAAAAATACCTTATCCATCAAATTGATGCTTATCGCATTATATTTATAGACGGTATTTATAGCTCGCATCTTTCTCAAACTACGCATGATAAATTTGACGTTTGTTTAATGTCTAGCGCATTAAATAATCCTAAATATGCATCTGTAATTGAGAATTATTATAACAAACTAGCAACTAAGGATGGACTTACCTCTTTAAATGCAGCGTTTGCAAAAGAAGGTGCTTACATACATATAGGAAAAAACATAGCGGTAGAAAAGCCTATCGAGATCGTTTATTTCTCTACTGGTAATGAGGCAGAGATGATGACGCAACCTCGTAATCTAGTAGTAGTAGGAGAAAATTCTCAGGTACAAGTTATCGAGAGACATCAAAGTCTAAGTGATAACGCTGTTCTTACTAACTGTGTTACAGAAATATATGCTGCAAAGCGTGCTCTTGTAGACTGGTATAAAATTCAGAACGATAAATTGAGTGCCTCTTTAATAGATCACACATTTGCAGAGCAAAAATACAACTCTGAGGTACGTATTCACACGTTCTCATTCGGTGGTAAAATAACTCGTAATAACTTGAGTTTTTACCAGCGTGGCGAGCACTGTAACTCTGTACTTAATGGTGTCACCATTATAAAAGGTAAACAACATGTAGATCACTCTACACTAGTACACCACACAGCGCCTAATTGCGAGAGTTTCCAAGAATACAAGCAAATCTTTGACGAGCGTGCTGTAGGAGTTTTTAATGGTAAAGTTCTTGTAGATAAGATTGCTCAAAAAATCAACGCTTATCAACAAAACAATAACATATTAGTAAGCGATACTTCTACTATTAATGCAAAACCTCAATTAGAGATCTTTGCAGACGATGTAAGATGTTCTCATGGTTGTACTATAGGTCAACTAGATGACGAAGCACTGTTCTACATGCAAGCACGTGGAATTCCTAAAAAAGAAGCTCGTGCCTTATTGATGTTTGCATTTGCAAATAGCGTACTAGAATCTGTTAAAATACCAGAGATTAAATCTCGCATCACTAAGCTTATTGCTACTAAACTAGGCGTAGAGATCGGTTTTGATTTATAAAACCATTTTACCTTATTAAAAAATGCCTTGAATTCATATTCAAGGCATTTTTTATAATAATACTTTATATATAAAACTATAAGCTCTGGTGGATGCTCAATTAACACAGGATCGAAAAGTAATAACTACCTTCCCGCATAACAAACCATGTAGATAGATGGATAGTGATGCATCTTTATAAACCTTTCTTGTCCTTGATAGAATTATTCACATTTGACATGCCTACGTGTATTCGATTAAAAAAGGATTCCCGTTATTAAAAATTTAAAAGATATCTTATACCAATTTACTTTTGAAAAGTCTCTATGAAAGCGTTTTTATAATGATGATTACTAGTTATTGATTTTATGGTCTGGCTACTCATACTAACTACTGTTGTGTGCAACCATTT
>NZ_CANLXZ010000026.1 GCF_947495285.1 uncultured Nonlabens sp.
TATAAAATCAATCACAGGAAATCATCATTATCTAAAAGCTTTTTATGCGGCATTTAAGAACTAAATTGGTATAAAACATCAATGAGACACCCAATTCTTAATTCAAATTATGAGAATAAAGATACTTTTCGTCGTGATTCAAGATTTTTGTAGAAGGATTAAAATTCACTTTTTAACTTGTCAACCATAATTAAAAAAAGCCGCTATCATTAGGATAGCGGCGTTAATTGTGGACTCCGAGCGACAAATATCTGACTTTTTAAATGAGGGTATTGAGTTAATTGTTTCACAATCAAACAGTTTTAAAGATTAGCATTCAGTCTCTCATACCTTTCATGTAAAATGTTGATGTAGTTGGTCTTCATTTCAGAGGATAAAAATGACGCCTCGATTAATTTCAAAGCTTGAGATTTATTTTTGTTAAATCGAGAGAAAACACTTGTAATTTGCTTTTTATTAAGTCCCAATTGGATACCAAATTCTACGAAGTTATATTTAGTAATTTTTTTCTTTTTACCTAATAGAGTTAATGCTAATTCCTCAGGATCCTTTGGATTTACTATAGTGACGTTAAGTAAATCATAAGCAGGAGATAGAGCCCAACCATACTCTGTTTTGATCATTGAGAAATTTTTAAGATGCATATCATTATTTGCAGTAATGAAGGAGAATACGGTAAGTTCAAAAAGGTATAACTTATCTAAAAGTGTGTTGCTGGTATATTTTCCTAGCGCTTTGCCAACGCGTTCCATAGAACTTTTGTATTTATCAAAAGCCTCAGTAATTTGAAACATATCAAGCATATGTATTTTAGAACCATCGGGATTTCTATCGATACGTTTTGTTATGTATGATAGTTCTCCTGATTTTAAACGTATTAAAGATGATTGAACAACGTTAATTCCAATAGCCTCGGCTATTCGCATAGTGAGATGTTCATTTTCTGGCATTTCAGCAAAGGCACTATTAGGTGGTTTAAAAATATAATTTCCACCTAAAGCTCCTACCACGGTAAGTCTATGTTTTCTATCTTCTTCTTTATGATCAAATAGACTCATAGATAACTTAGGTTGTACTCCAGGCACGGATATGCTTCGTGATACTATGTCCTTAGCGAGTTTTTGCATTTCATCAAGCGAGTAGTTGAGTTCTGGCACTACTTTAGTGCCAAAAAAATCCAAAGCACAGTGCTTATGAAAATCGTTTCCTTGATCTATTTCCTTATAGCAATAGAGACAGTTATTCATCTTCTTGATTCATTATAGGTTCTACACTTACGGCTCCAATACAGTTTTGACAGCAAGCTAGCAGTAATCCCATTCTATCATTAGGATTGATTTTCCAATTTTTGGAGGCGATATCTAGTAACCAGCCTTCTGGAATAAGACCTTCAAAAAAGGGGAATAGCCTATTTTCTTTGTACAAGGTATCATTAACAGGCATGGTGAATGTTATAAAGGATTCAGGACAGTTAGTTATATAGTCCTGGTCGTATCGATAGGTGTAATACCCATCATCTGTTTCTGTGAGTATTCCAGCAAGAATAGTGTCATAAAAAATTTTAGCCTGTCTCATTTATCATCATTTTTTTATAATGGGAGCTGCAATAAGTTGATGTCCAAACATTTTTAAAACAAGGTTTACTTTCTCCATATTTAGATTGGTTTTTCCTTGTTCGATTTTTCTAACTACTGTTAATGCGACACCAGTACGTTCAGCAAATTCTTCCTGCGTCAAGCCTACAGCTTTCCTTTTAGTTTTGACTAATTGAGCTAAATTCATTTTATATGTATTTAGATATAAACACCTTGCAAAGATAGTAATTATATGTAATTAAATATAGTTTTGAATTTGTTTCACTTATTATACGTTTAATGATATAAATCACAAGTAAAGTAAATAAGAAAACCCTTATAATCTATTGATTATGAGGGTTTGTGGAGCCTGCCTGCCGGCAGGCAGGTCGGAGAGATTATTTACATGATCTCTAATAACGCCAGTCCTGTAAATAGAAAGCAGCAATGCTATCGCATTACATTTTTTTAGTTTCTTCCAAAGCTTAAAACTGCGTTTAGCTTTTCCAGAAACTAAAAAACCACGCCTTATGGCGCGGCTTTCTGCTTGATCGTGGAGTCGGAGCGACAGATATCGAACTTTTTGACTCACGATATTGAGTTAATTATTTCAACGTCAAACAGTTTTAAAATGTAAAGCAAGCACTCATTCTTTCTATTTCCGCTCTTGATAGACCTATTTTTTTAGCGAAAACTTGCCAGCTAGAAACAACATTAAGAATACGGTCGATAATTAATTGGGCATCTTCTTGATCTAATCTAAAGTAGGGCGCTACAGAAAGCGCTAAATCTAAATTTTGAGAGTTATCCTCACTATCTATATTCAATTTAAGTCCATTACCGCCTTCTATGGGATTAATGTCATACGCTGGTGATAATATCCAGCCTGCATCTGTGAGAATAAAACCGTGATTACGTAAATGATCATCGGTGTTAGAAACACAAATATTAAAGACGATGCGAGTCCATAGTTTTATTAAATCTTCATCTATTTCTGCACCATTTTTCATCAAAAACTCTACAAGGTCTAAATAGCTTACGCCGTCTTGATGGTCTACACCATCGGTATAGCCTAATAAGGTCATGGCAGAAGCAAAATGAATGCGTTGCCCATCTGCAGTTCTATCAAAACGTTTAGTAATGAAAGTATGTTGATGGTGCGAAAATTTCTGTATTCTGGACTCGGCCATATCAATACCACACTGTATAGCCATTTCATATATAAGCTGTTCCCAGGCACCAATATCTTTATCATCATTACCACTAGGGAACTTTGCTATCCACAAGGAACCGTCTGTATCTTGAACATTAGCTTTTGGTCTAGCACCACCAAGAGAAGAACCTGGAGCCATTAACATATTTAACCATTGTAAATACTCTGGATCATCTGGTGCATCATCTCGTTCTAATTGTAAACTAGCATATTCTAAATCTCTTAGAGCTGTCCAAGGTGGAGCAGCCATTTGTGCATTGTCATCTAGAAATGCTCCATCTATAGCTGTTTTAAAACGTAGTGCTCCCATTCTATTAGCATCAAAAACACCAAGAACATAATCAGACTCAAAAAGGTTACGTTGTTTACGCTCTTCCTTTCTAGCTAATGCTGCTTCTTTTCTTCTCATTAATAATCTTCCCCAGCGATCTGGAGATGAGTCTAGAAAAATGCCAAAATTGGACTTATCAACATTTAAATATTGCGGTCCAGAAAACAGTTGTAAATCTGGATCTATAGCTGTAGCTTCTTTGAGTTTTAACCATTCTGCATTGTACTCAAATGAAAATAGTTCTTTTCCTTTATTGAGAGAAGCATATAATATTCCCATTAGGGTAGGTTCATTAAAACCTACCCAGTGAGCATAGACTAATATTTCTCTTCTTTCTGCACTCATTATTTATTATTTTTCTTTGGAGCTCGTTCTTTAACTGTTAAATCAGCATCTTGAATTTTTCGCCCTAAAACATCATCATTTGCTACCGTTAAGAGATCTTTTTCTAAACCTAGAACTAGTAAGGTTTGCAAATAATTACCCATCGATACAGACCCTTTGCCTTCTTCAATTTTCCAAAGTGTAGACCTACCAATGTTTGCTCTTTCAGCAACTTGTACTGCACTTAATTTTCTACGCAATCGTGCCAAGCGGATATTTTCTCCTAATTGAGAGAGGATTTTCTCTGCTTTTGGTAACAATATTGTTTTCTTTTTAGTCATAATGTTTCATATAAAACACAAATATACCGTTATTGGTTTCATTTATGAAACATTAATATCGATTTATTAATAAGTGTAAGTAAGGAGAGTAGTATGAACATTATATAAAAAACCCTCATAATCTGTTGATTATAAGGGTTTGTGGAGTCGGAGAGAATCGAACTCTCGTCCAAACGAGCGAATTCATCGCTTTCTACATGTTTAGTTCTTAATTAATTTCAGTCGTAAAGCCGGTCAAGAACTACCAATTTTACGCTTGTCTTTAATTGAGTTTCTTCTCATCATCAAAGCCCTAATGAGAATAGATTTACTTTTACGAAATCTCATAATCGGTCGCCGTAAATCAAGGCTCCCGAGAGATTTCCTGCTTGTCTACCTAGTAGACCGAGGCACTATCTTACTGTAATTCAGATTATGCAGCTAGGGCGTAGTTATTCTCGCCGTTTAAAAAAAGTTGAAAAATGAGATTTAAGAGCTGTTTCCCAGCGCTCTACATGCTTACAATCAAGTCGGTCTCGCTGTCAAAACCAGTCGACCCCATTTTTTTCATCCTCATTAATCATTTAAAGAAAATGAATCTCCTGTTTAAAATGCTCGTATAAAACCTGCATTTCAATACATGGATGGCAAATATAAGAATCTAACACGCATACTACTGTAAAAAATATGCCAAATAACTACATAAAAAATCCCAGTGTATTAAAACTGGGATTTAAAATTGAAACTAGTTGAACAGACTAATAGTCTCAATCGAGGGGAAAAGCTATTACTTTATTTTACTTACTTTACAATAAGTAAGTTATCTGTAGAAGTAGGGTTTAATGGGCAAAAATAAACATATTCTCCTTTTTCTAATTTTGTAGCATTAGAGTGCTGTGTACCGTTATTTGCTACTTGCTCTGTTACATAAGCAGTTTTAATGTGGTTTTTTGGGTTAGATATATCCTCTCCTTTTTTTACAAGTACAAAACCTACATTGTGACCTACGTTGTTATTTTTAATATCAAAAACATAAGTGCCAGCGTCTACCGTAATTTGTTTTTGTACAAATTCTCCAGTTACTTGCTCTAGAGCGATAGTCTTTACCGTCTTATCCATCATTTTATCTTGAGCTTGTGTTGTCATACCCATTCCTAAAGCGATTACTACTAGTGCGATTAATTTTTTCATGATTTATTTATTTTAATTATTGTTTTTATTTACAAGGCAAAGATGCGATGCTTTACCAGTGCGATATTGGGTCTTTTTTCCCTACTACTATTCATTTTTTCCCTACTCGTAATCTTTGGTCTATTTCCTTATCTTGCTGCTATAAAACCTAGCCCATGAAATTTGCGATTATAAGAGAGAGAAAGAGCCCGCCGGATAGAAGAGTAGTCTTTACTCCAGAGCAGTTAAGCCGTTTAGATCTCGCTTTCGCGAAAGCGGAATTTATAGTAGAATCCTCACCGATAAGAATCTTTCCAGATAGTCAGTACGCATCTCATGGTATTGCCGTACAGGAAGATGTAACGACAGCAGACGTTATGATAGGTGTAAAAGAAGTGCCTAAAGAGGCGTTGATACCCCATAAAAAGTATTTTTTCTTTTCTCATACTATTAAAAAGCAACCTTATAATAGAGAGTTGCTTAAAACCATACTGGATAAAAAAATAGAACTGTATGATCATGAAACCATTACTAGAGAAAATGGTGCGCGATTAATCGGTTTTGGTAGATATGCCGGTATAGTAGGAGCGTACAACGGTTTTAGAGCACTAGGTTTGCGAGATGGTTTATTTGATTTACCTAAGGTAGAATCCTTACCAGATTATGCAGCTCTTAAAGCACAATTAAAAAGTATTAAAAATCTATTGCCAGCTATCAATATAGCTATGACAGGTAATGGAAAGGTTGCAGGTGGTATTCTAGAGATTTTAAAAGAACTAGAAATTAAAGAGTTAAGACCTAAAGAATATTTACAATTAGGTCAGTTAAAAAATGATCAAACTACTTTTACCATACTAGACGTAGAAGATTATTATACTCGCAAAGATGGTTTACAGCCTACTAAAACAGAGTGTTATAATAACCCAGAATTACTGGCAAGTGATTTTATGAAATTTGCCAAGGTGACTGATATGTTAATCACCGGGCATTTCTATGGCAATAACGCACCCTATTTATTTACAAGAGAAGATGCAAAACTACCTGATTTTAAAATAAGCCTTGTGGCAGACGTGAGTTGTGATATAGATGGTCCTATTGCATCTACTTTAAGACCTAGCACCATAGCCGACCCTATTTATGCTTATGACGCTCAAGGCGAAAAAGAGGTCGCATTTAAAACTCCAGGATCTATTACGGTCATGGCGGTAGATAATTTACCTTGTGAATTACCTAAGGATGCGAGTGAAGGTTTTGGCGAGATGTTTGAAAAGTATGTGATACCGTCCTTTTTTAATGGTGACAAAGATGGTATTCTAGAGAGAGCACAAATGACTACTAGCGATGGTCGATTAACTGAACGCTTTTCTTACCTGCATGATTATGTGTATGAAGAGCAGACTAAGTTGTAAAATCAGAGTTTTAAGATATATGAAAAAGCGAGTTACTGTTAAATAACTCGCTTTTTAATTTAAAAGGTCTTTGTATAGATCTAGTTGCTATTCATAGAAATGATTTTCTCTAACATAATAACCGTTAGAAATCCCAAAGTGTACATTAACATATCCCACCAGGAAAAACTAGTACCTATAACGATACGGGCAAATTTGTTTTCTTCTAGTCCTAATAAACTTACTAATTGTAAATATTGTGCTGTTTCTACGGCATAGCTAAATAGTAAGGTGGCTATCGCACCAGTCCATACTTTAATTTTACTACCTGCCATGACTATGGCATAGATCAATATCACCACAAGTAAATCCCCTAAATAAGGTCTTACAAAACTGTCGTGCACGTAGCGTTCTATAAGTACTTCTATAATTAATAAAAAGACGGCAGCAGTAATGTACAGCCGTCTTTGTTTACGGTGCAGTTTTAGTAACAATGGTGTTGTTTTTAAAAAGTGAAAATATAACGATTAAAAATAAGCTCATACTTATAATAAGTAACCATGCTTTTTGATTAGAAAAAGGATGTATAAAAAGGTATCTCATGTCATAAAACAATTTTTCTGGTTGCTGGATAATATCCCAACTATTCCATCGCAATACACGACCTAAATAAATGCCGTAACCGCAAAGTGCAAGAACGGTATATTCAAAAAGAGAGCGGTATTTTGAGGAGGTAATCCAGCCTTTTTGCTGGAGTACTGTGCTCATATCTCTCAGACTCAAAAGTCCTAGATATAAACCTGTAATGGCAAAACTAGCTAGCATTAACGCTTCATAAACCATCCACTCACTACTCGCATGTCGTACATGAATTAAATCGGTAATGATGTAAGGCGCGTTAGGTAAAAACGCGAGCCATACTATGCCAGTAAGAATGATGTTTGCTGTAGATACGCTTTCGCGAAAGCGTAATCTAACCACCATTAAATAAGGAATAAAAGCAAGAAACAAGTTCCAGATTAAGAAAAGTAGAAAGAAGTCGTGTGTAATTTTCATGCGCAATGCGAGTAAAAAAAGACTTAATAAGGTCAGTAAACTAACTTGTTTAAACTCTGTAAACCGATGTGCGATAAATTCTTTCATTTTACAAACGTGTGTATGTGGTGACTATGTGAAAATAAAACAGGGCGATAGGTACGTTAAGTAATACTACATAACTGCTCAAAAAGAACTCTTTGATGCTTACTCTACCTGTCAATAATTTTACAAAGACATTTAATAGTATTGCTAAATTAAACGGTACGGCTATTACTAGAAAACCAAATCCTAGGACGGCAAATACAATATCTGTCGTGATTAAAAATAATCCTAGGATTAAGGTTCCTAATGCAAAAGAAGCCAGAGCAAACTGTATGGATAATCTACAACTGGCAGTTAGTTTATTGGGCAACTTCATGCTGGTCTTTTTTTATCTTATAAGCGATGTAGTTAAACTCTTGCCAGTTGCGATTTAAAAACTTAGACTCATAATATCTATCGCGACTGCTACCACTGCGATATACTTGTTTTATGTACTCCTCATAAAGACCATGATCTTTAAGGACTAATGCGTTTTGAGGCAATAGACTTTCTAAGTAAGGACGGTCTACTTGTTGTACGTTAATATTGTAGGCGGTAATGATAGCAGACCAATTAATAAGGCCGTAGATAGCGATGACTGTATATCCTATAGCCATGTTGCGTCTTATTAAATAAACAAAGTTTAAACGATAACTAACCTTTAAATATGTAGTGATTAATCCTATAATAGTAAGTAATAAATACACCAGCACACCTATACGTTTATGGGTTAATCCATGGTCTGTGATATAAGTATAGTTCTTAATAAAAATACTTATAACTAGTATAGAATTAAGAATTATCCAGCTATAAGTGAGCATTCTTAACTTTTCATTATTCTTAATAAAATTTAAGTCACCACGATATATAAATGCTATTACACCTATAGCGAGTATAATGCTGACTATAGAAGCATACACACCTTGATGTACTGCGTCAGATAGTACACTCGCTTTACTAGAACCAGACATGTTGGTTATAAATAAAACCTCAGTAACTAATACAACTACTAGTAAGATGTTAAGACAGATGATAGAGATAAAACCTATTTGTTTTTCGTTTTTTACAGTGAGTAGTTGTAGGTCGTTTAATTTTTTAGGAGCCAGTTCATTTGGGTAATTAATATCCTGATTTGTTATATCGATTATAGGTTGAGGCGATTGAATATTTGCCATAATTAAAGCGCCTAAAACTGCTGTGAATACCCAGAATATATCAATAAACGATAGATCTATAGCGGTAATGAAATCACTGAAAACAGGATTTGCAGTACTGTACAAAAGGGTAAATATTATTACCAGAACTAGAGGGATAACAATCACCTTAACTAGTTGTCCTATGTCTATAGCTTTTTTAGGTGTTGTGATTTCAGGCTCTTCTATTTGATAAAGAAAGGAATGAAAAACACCTAGAACGGTATTGTAAAGGCCGTTGAGCCAACTCAAATAAATACTACTTTGGTGACTGGCAACATAACCTATAAATAATAAGGTGCTTAAAAAATAACCGACTATACTCCATGAAGAACCATGAACAGTTATTGCGGTAGCACTGGCTAGCATTCCTACTGCGCTTAATATAATGGTACTTTTTAAAAGTATTGAGTGCCTAGAAATAGCCAATGCTATGATGAGAAATAGAGAATAAATGAAGGCATTAATTCCTAAATCTTGTGTGTAAAATAAGGTCGAGAATACGATCCCGCCTAGAATGATGATAATTGTTTTTTTCATGGTTTTAGTTTGAAGTGATATGAATAGGTTTTAAAAGAGATATAGGAGAGTATAAATTTTGTTTAAAATCTATATCATGAATAGGAAATGCTTTATGTCCTGCCTGGATGGCATGAATGAATAAGCTGTATTGATCTACATAAAGAGCGACACCTACCAGCATGGCAAGCAGTACAAAAGGACTGCGTTTTCCATTGCCCCATAACCAGTATTGCATAGCTATTTCTTGAGCGGTATCTATTCTATAACCTGTAAGAAGATGAAAAACATCGTGATCTTCACATCTAGGTTGAGGTTCTAATTTATGTTGAATTAAAAAGCAGCCTAAGTGATATCCTAAACTATCTGGCGGATAGGAGAGTAGTTGCTTAGTATGCACATTCCATGATGGACCTGTTTTAAATCTTATATAAATCGTACTGGCTAGCTCAAAAGAAAAATTGACGAATACTTCTCTTAACAGTAATAAAGTACTTTGAATTTCAAAGTTAATGTATAAAAAAAAAGTTCTCGTTCTTTTAGGTATGTGTGATGGGTTCTTCATGCTGTTTTAATTTGGGTTATAGTTTTTGATCCGAGTCTTATGGGCGGTACAACTCAATAAGTTTTATTTCTAGTTTTACAGTATCTATGGAATAGGTACTTGCTTTTAAGTATTCATATTTTCCCCTAGCCACTTATTAATTTTTCTAGCGCCTCGATGTGTTTCTTAAACTCTAGTTTGCCTAGATCTGTAGCGATATATTTAGTGTTGGGTTTGCGACTTATAAAGCTCTTTTCTACTCTTATGTAGGCCTCTTTTTCAAGAGCCTTAGCATGACTGGCTAGATTACCATCGGTTACATCGAGTAGTTCCTTGAGCTCTTTAAAATCGGCATGATCGTTTACTACGAGCACAGACATAATGCCTAGTCGTATACGGTGATCAAATGCTTTATTTAGTTTGTTTATAAGACTCAAATCCTTGTTTTAATTAATCAATAAAATTAAGTCATATTTTATGACTTTTTATAAGATCACTCACTACTATTTATCATACTTATAGTACATTACAGCACCATAAATGATATGACATAACCCAAAACCAGCTGTCCAGAAATACAATCCGTAGCCTATAAATTGTGTGTTGATTAAGCCTAGTATGGCGCAGCTTAAACCTAAATACTTAACCGTTCCCAAAGTAAATTGTGCTGCATTTATACAGGCTAGTCCATAAAAAACTAACATCGCTGGTGCTACCAGTCCTATTAAATTATATTGTAATAAAGCCAGTGTAAATAACGCTCCTATATGAAGAGGAACCATAAAATTAACTACTAATCTTATGGACTGTTTGGTCCATACTTTTTGTTTGTGTTTTAGTGCTTTTGCCTTAGTGAGAAAAAATGCAGTCAGTACAGCCATGAATAAAACGATAGCCGCGACCACTAGTATTTGTAAAGATGGGTTTTGATCCCATGGAGTAGTGGTGAGCCTGCTAAGAGTGTCTCTTGTACCATTTTCTCTAGCTTTTTCAATGATAAAGTACCCAAAAATACCACCTATCAGTGCATATATACCTGCCATGACACCGCTCATACCTGATAAAGATATGAATCTGGTAGATTTATTCATGAGTGATTTAATCTCTTTAATGTCGTCTAGATATTTATCTGTTGTCATAATTAAAGTACTTTGAAATACAAAGTAAATGTATTTCAGGATAGTATGAAAGCTTTTTATTATTTATTTTATGTGTTGTAAAGTTTGTTGAGATCTCGCTTTCGCGAAAGCGGAATAACTTCTAACTTTAAACCATGAATCCAGCCGAAGAGTATATCAACAACAAACCAGAACCGTATCGTGCGGTAATGCTACACTTGCAGTTTTTAATAGAATCAAATTTTCCTGAGATGCAATTGAAGTTTAAATGGCACATACCTTTTTATTATCTGGATGATAAAATGATGTTCTGTTTTTTTAATTTCAGAAAGAATTTTGTCGATTTAGGACTGAGTTATGGGGATAGATTGAGTAATAAGCACGGTGTCTTAATAGCTGGAGAAGGTAGAAAAATGTTGAGATCTTTAAGGTTTAAAAATCTAGACGATATAAATGATACGATTATTATTGAGACTTTACAGGAGTTAAGGGTAATACGCAAATCCATGAAAAAGAAATGAGTAGAAGTAAATGGATCTTACTGGTTGTTGTGTTTTTAATCTTTACTACCATTACAGCGATAGTGGTCATGGAGCGTTACTCGTACCACAATTCTTCTAGAAAACCGACCAATGCTTATTTGCATAGCCGTATTAAAAAATATAAAATTCAGGGGATAGATATCTCACACCATCAAGGAGATATAAACTGGGAAGAAGTAAAACATCCAGATATAAACCAAGAATTAAAATTTGTATTTATAAGAGCCACTGTTGGTATAGAAAACGATAATCGTTTTGCAGAAAACTGGAATGGCGCTGGTACTGCACGATTATCAAGAGGCGCATATCATTACTACTGGAGCGATGTAAATAGTACCACGCAAGCAAATCATTTTATTGAAACGGTAAAACTAGTAAAGGGTGATTTACCACCTGTGCTGGATATAGAAGATATAAGCTCTATCCAAAATGTGACCTCGCTAAGAAAAGGATTAAAAAACTGGATACAACTAGTAGAAGATCATTATGGTGTAAAACCTATTATATATACGGGCGATAGTTTTTATAATTCGTTTCTAGCACCAGACAGTTATTTTAAATCATATCCTAATATATGGATAGCAAATTATAATCGTGTGGATTTACCTGACGCAGACTGGGATTTCTGGCAGTATACAGATCGCATGTCCATAAATGGGGTGGGAACGCTAGTAGATGCTAATGTTTTTAAAGGGTCTCTAAATAGATTTAATACCTTGCTCATTCCTTGATCCACTTTAAAATCTAATGAATAGGACATAAAAAAAGGCTTCTTACATTTCAAGAAGCCTTTAATTCATAATAGGAGTTTATATCTAGTTAAACGCAACTAGAACTCCATTTACTGTTTCTTTTTTGTTTTTTGCTTTTGTAGCAATTACCTTACTATCATCGCTACGTATGATTTGTAAATCTTTTATTTCAGTATCTCCAGTATCAACTATAGCACCTTGTTGTACTAGGACTACCATTTTATTTTGATACTTGAATTTTGATAAAGTTACTCTAGTATCTCCTGTTACAGAAAGAGCTGTCAATTCATTTGTATAGATTCTTATTTTTAAGCCTTCAATTTTAGCATTAGAATGTTGCTTTATTCTTAAGGATTTACCTTCTGTTGTGATACTTAAATCTGGAACATCTTTATTGATAAGCACTTTGTTTTTCAAAGAGTAAACTATCTCTACTTGTGCATCGGTATCAATTTTAATTTTTGAGAAGTTACTTACTTCTTGAATAGACTGTGCAGTACATATACCTGCCAAAAGAATAACGGTTAATAAAATTAGCTTTTTCATGTTTTAAAGTTTTAATTGTTAGTAGTTTACTTAATAGACATGCAAATATCTATATTGTTTTATCGCTGTGTAATAGCTTTACAATATGTTCACGTTATCATGTGAAATTAGCAACAAATGAAATGTTAAATGCCTAATTTTACTCAGGCTTAGGTGATTTTTTAAAAGCTGTAAAAATGTTCAAAGTATGTGGTTTACTCTTGCTCTAACCATAAAATGAACATGTTTAGGTGGTATAAAATTATCAAAACGGCATATTTAAGTACGACAGTTTCAATTTAGCTTAATTTTTCATCCCTTTTATTGAGAATTATAAGCACAAAAAAGCGGTGCTATTTACCAGGTAAATAGCACCGCTTTATAAAAATAGGTTTTATTAAAAAGAATTAATCGTTTTTCTAATAGTAACTAATCTAGATAACAAGCCTTCTAAGTGTTTTAAGTCTAGCATGTTTGCTCCATCACTTTTTGCATTTGCAGGATCAAAATGAGTTTCTATAAAAAGTCCATCTACTTGATTCACTATTCCCGCACGGGCTATGGTTTCTATCATATCTGGTCTACCACCGGTAACACCACTAGATTGATTAGGTTGTTGTAAACTATGCGTCACATCTAGTACAGTAGGAGCAAACTCTCTCATGGTAGGAATACCTCTAAAGTCTACGATCATATCTTGATAACCGAACATCGTACCACGATCAGTGATCCATGCTTGCTGGTTTCCAGAATCTTTTACTTTTTGTACTGCATGTTTCATAGCCTCAGGAGACATGAACTGTCCTTTTTTAAGATTTACGACCTTACCAGTTTTTGCTGCTGCAACTACCAGGTCTGTCTGTCTAACTAAAAAAGCAGGGATTTGTAATACATCTACATACTGCGATGCAAGTGCAGCGTCGCTCACTTCATGAATGTCTGTAACGGTAGGGATATCAAAAGTTTCAGAGACCTTACGTAATATTTTCAAAGCCTCTACATCACCTATTCCAGTAAAACTATCAATACGACTGCGATTTGCTTTTTTAAAACTTCCTTTAAAGATGTAAGGAATTTTAAGATTGTCTGTTATTTTTAAAACTTTCTCTGCAATACGCAGTGCCATTTCTTCACCTTCTATGGCACAAGGCCCAGCAAGTAAAAAGAAATTGTCTGATTTTGTATGCTTTATTTTAGGTATTTTATTAAGTTCCATGAATGCTATTTGTTAGTTTTTAACGATCACTTGTCTGCCGCTTTCTTCCCATTTAGTTATACCGCCTTTCATATCATATATAAGAGTAAAGCCTTTATCCTGCAGGATTCTTGCACATCTGGCGCTTTGACCTCCTTTATTGCAGTAGACTAATAAAGGTTCACTTTTATCCATGGTATCTAGATAAGAGTTGAGGTCGTCATTCTCTACTTCTATATTAACTGCATTCTTAATGTGTTTGCTTGTAAACTCTGATTTAGTTCTCACATCGATAACTCTTACCTTCTCGACCGCGATCATCTCTTCAGCCTGTTGTACAGACACTTTATTAATCACACCATCTTTTTTTTCAAAGCAGCTTTGAAAACTTAGGGCTATGATAAATATAACAATGATGTTTATTAATTTTTTCATTATGATTTCATTGCTGTATCCCCATCCCAGTTGCTAAAACCTCCTGCAAGATTAAATGTATTTTTAATCCCTAGTTGTTCCATAATCTGACAGGCTTGCATGCTGCGACTACCAGCACGACAGTAAACGTAATAATTTTTATCTGTGTCCATACCATTAATAGCTTCCATAAACTCTTGTGGTTTAAAGATGTCATAATGTTGCGCGTTAGGGATAATACCTTCACTAACCTCGTCATCGGTGCGTACATCTAGTATAATGAAATTATCATCTTGAGCTGTTAGCTCTTTCCACTCTTGGTTATTTAAATTTGTCATAGTTTATAGGGAACAGCTGCTCGTGGCAACTATTGTTTGATTTTTTAGATTTGTTTTCTTGATCGCACCGTAACCACCTTCTACATTTACCATGTTAGGTACACCTTTAGCTATTGCTATACTTGAAAATATAACAGATCTATAACCACCAGCACAATGCACGTGATAGGTATCTTGAGGATTAAGATTTTTCACCTCTTCATGAACTAACTCTAGAGTATGCATAGGCACATTATCTATGTGGCCAGCTTCATATTCTCCAGGTTTACGACTGTCGATGGGATTTTTAATACTGCCATCTTCTAGGCCGTCTATAAAATCTTGAGCAGTGATGTTTTTAATTACAGATATTTCGTTCTCACTATTTTTCCAAGTATCAAAACCACCTTCTAGATAACCTTGAGCATTATCATAACCTACTCGAGCAAGTCTAGTCACCGTTTCTTCTTCTCTACCACTAGGGGCAACGATTATTATCTTTTGATCTATGTCTTCAATAAGAGCTCCTATCCATGGAGCAAACTGTCCATCTAAACCTATAAACCAAGATCCTGGAATAGAGCCAGCGGTATATTCTTGTGGTGATCTCACGTCCAGAACTAGGTAGTCCTCATCTTCGGCAAGTGCTTTAAATGAGTTGAGTTTAAGTGGAGTGATTCCTCTAGCGATAATTTCATCGATGCTAGAATTAACACCTTTATTCATGGATACGTTCTTAGGGAAATAGCCAGGTGGTGGTGCAATACCATCGGTTACTTCTTTTATAAAAGCCTGCCTATCCAGTTGTGGATTAAGAGCATAGTTGGTCTTCTTTTGATTACCTAACGTGTCGCTAGTTTCTTTACTCATACTTTTACCACAGGCGCTACCTGCACCGTGCGCCGGATATACCATCACGTGATCTGGCAAAGGCATGATATGATTTCTAAGAGAATCGTATAAATAACCGGCTAGGTCTTCAGTGGTTAGATCTGATTTTGCAGCAAGATCTGGTCTCCCTACATCACCTATAAATAGAGTGTCTCCAGTAAAAATAGCTTGTTCTTTTCCTTCGGCATCTCTTAATAAATAGCAAGAAGATTCCATAGTATGTCCAGGAGTGTGCAGTAATTGAAGAGTTATGTCTCCTACGTTATATGTTTGTAGGTGTTCCGCTTTCGCGAAAGCGTAACTAGTAACAGCATGAGGTCCTATAACTATAGTTGCGCCTGTTTTATCTGCTAGATCTACATGACCAGAGACAAAGTCTGCGTGGAAATGAGTAAGAAAAATATACTTAATCTTTACACCATCTTGTGCTGCACGATCAATGTACTGTTGTACTTCTCTCAAAGGATCTATGACTACAGCCTCACCCTTTGAAGCAATATAATAGGTTCCTTGAGCGAGACACTTTGTGTAATACTGTTCAAGAATCATGAGTTAAATTTTATGCAAAAATACAATTTATAACGCTCTAAATGTAAAAAGCCCATGAGTACATCATGAGCCTGTATAGAAATTAATTATAGTTGTTTACTTAATGCGACATCCTATAGCTGTGGAGGTGGTTACAGCTATTTTTTCTCCACTTATTAGTGACTGTACAGCGTCTTCTAGATAGTTGTTTTTCACTGCATTTTTATCATGATAATTATCATCTATCGCACCGATGTATTTAACGATGTTTTGATTTCCTTCTTTTTTAAGTAAGAAGGCATGGGGCGTTTTAGTGGCGCCATACTGTGGGTGAATTTTCTGGCCGGCGTCTACTAAATAAGGAAAGGTAAATCCTTTTTGCTTTGCTCTTACCTTCATTTCATCAAAACTATCTGATGGATATTCTTCGGGATTATTAGGATTAATCGCTATAACAGGATAACCTAAGTTTTTATATTTCTTATCTAATTCAATGATGCGATCTTCGTAAGCGGCACTATAGGGACAGTGATTGCAGGTAAAAATGACCATAAAACCCTTAGCATTTTCATAATTTTTGAGAGATACTATTTTTCCATCTATGTTTTTAAGTGAAAAATCTGTTGCAGCGTCTCCTATGCTGTATCCTTTGAGGGTATTTACTTTTTCTTTTTTAGAAGTTTTCTTTTTATTTTCTTTATGGGGTACAGGACGTTGTGCAAAAAGATCAGGACGCTCTTGCGTTTTTAACATGCCAGACACTATTGCAATAATAACAGCGCCCACGACTGCAATGGTTAGAATTTTTAAAGTTTTCATAAGAATTCCTTTATAGCATTTTCTAAATCTACTTTTGATAATGCTTTATTATAAAACTGTTTTTTATTTTTTGAAATGATTAAAGTTACAGGAATTGCACCATCCCAGTGTTGGTCTACTATGGGTATCCATTCTGCAGCATATGGGTCGTCTAATAAAAGAACAGTGGATTTAATTTCATTCTTTTTAAGAAATGGATTTACGACACTTTGAATATTATTCTTATTGTCTAGAGAAATAAAAATCATATCAACTTCTCTTAGGTAAGAACTACTTATACTTTCAAAATAAGGTAATTCTTCTACGCAAGGTGCACACCACGTGGCCCAAAAATTTATCACTTTAATCTTATCACCAGGTAGAACTGTTTCTCTAAGACCGTCTTGCCCTATGGTTGTAACGGTCGCTACAGGCCTGTTGTCACATGCTGTGCAAATAATAAATAGTGTAAAAATAATCAGTAACCTTCTCATCTTAACAAATATATTGATACAATGGAATAATTAGTTACGGTTTAACTATTCTTGGCTATGATTTAGAATAAATATAACGTTTAAGATGTTTTAAACTTCTTTTGATTAGGAGTTAATACGTGATTTCATAAGCTCTACTATTTTAAAAGCAGCTGGGCAAATGCTTGTATTTTTAACGGTGAGTGTTCCTATTTGATAAATTTTTCTTCTATCTGTATGTGGGTATTCTCTACAAGCTTTAGGTCTTACGTCATAGATAGAGCAATAATTATCTGCACCTAAAAAATGACAAGGGGTCTGTTGTAGGACATAGTCTTGATCTTCATCGATTTTTAAAAACTGATCGATCAAGTCACTAGGTTTCATTCTAAAATGTTTTGATATTCTATTAATATCTATATGTGTAAAGAGTGGGCCAGTAGTTTTACAGCAGTTGGCACACTTTAAACAATCCACTTCTTCAAATACCTCGTTGTGTATTTCTTGAACTTTACCGTCCAGACCTTTAGGTTTTTTCTTGCGCAGTTTTTTAAAGTAATCTGAGTTTTCTTTTTTGTTTTGCTGTGCTAGATGAGGTAATTTTTTAAGAAAATCTTCCATTAATTACAGCTAGGCATGTGCATAGAGCTTTGATAGCCTTGTTCTTTGAGCTGTGTAGTTACAGAGCAAATTAATTCTCTAGACCAGTATACACTGGCGCTTTCTTTTGCTTTATTAATTTGAGTAACACGACTGAATAGTTTTAATCCAGTAGGAGATTCCTTAAAAGTTTGCAGCTCTGCTCTTTGACTATCTGTCATTCCTTCTCTGTTTTTTCTGTATTGGATACCAGTGTTAGAAGAGTAGAACTTAATCAAATTGCGCAGGTCTTTTTTATCCTCAAAAACAGTACGGTATTCTGATGCAAGGATTCCTTTAAACTTTGCAACAGAAACATTTTTATTTTCATAGAGTTTTTGCCACGTATCTGCTGGTACTTCTTGACTTTGATATGCGTTTTGTACCATTTTAACCATACCATCATAAGCACCTTCATATTCTGCATCAATACCACTGACAGAAAAGTATTCCATCATTAAAGATTGATAAGATTCTTTTTTCTGCGCGCTGGCAAGAGTGGTTACTAATAATAAAGCTAGTATGAGTTTAAAAGTATTTTTCATATTGTGAATGTGTTGAGAACAAAAATAATTTTAAAGACTCATTAAAAGGTAGTATTTGTACTTTTTATTCACTTAATCGGTAAAATAAGTGGTTATGAGGATAAAGAGTTGATGAGGTACGTTGATCAGTGCATTTGAATTTTATTCAATGACCTTACTTTTTATGGTTAGTTAGGTACATAAAAAAATCCTTGTCTAGCATTCTTATTTTGCTAGACAAGGATTTTATTTATCTCATCTTTAATATCTGTTTGCAGCTCTATGGCGTTCTCTAGCAAGTAATGTGTTTTTTAACAACATGGCTATGGTCATAGGGCCTACACCACCAGGAACCGGCGTGATGTAGCTAGCTTTTTTTGCAACATTTTTAAAATCTACGTCTCCAGTGATATAGTAACCACGTTCACGAGATTCATCTGGCACACGAGTAATACCTACATCTATAATCACTGCATCATCTTTTACCATTTCTGCTTTTAAGAATCCTGGAACTCCTAGTGCTGTGATTATAATGTCTGCTTGTGATGTAATTTGTGTAATATTCTTAGTGTGACTGTGTGTAAGTGTTACTGTAGAGTTACCAGGAAATCCTTTTCTACCCATTAAGATACTCATAGGTCTTCCTACTATGTGAGATCTACCTATAACCACCGTATGCTTACCTTTTGTGTCTACACCATATCGATCTAATAATTCTAGAATACCGAATGGTGTTGCAGGAATAAATGTGCTCATATCTAGCGCCATTCTACCAAAGTTAGTAGGGTGAAATCCATCAACATCTTTATCTGGATCTACTGCCATCAATACTTTTTGAGTATCAATTTGTTTAGGTAAAGGTAGTTGTACAATAAACCCATCTATCTCTGGATTATCGTTTAACTTTTTAATTTCTTTAAGTAGCTCTGTCTCGCTAGTCGTGTTAGGCATGCGCACCATAGTGCTTTCAAAACCTACACGTTCACAAGCGCGCACCTTAGAACCTACATATGTAAGACTCGCGCCATCATTACCTACGATAACGGCTGCAAGATGAGGTACTTTCTCACCGTTATCTTTCATTGCTTGAACGGTATCTGTGATCTCGTTCTTAATATCATTACTGGTTTTTTTTCCGTCTAGAATAATCATAAGTTGTGTGTGATGGTTATTTCCGTGGTAAAATTGGTTAATAAGAGTCAAATTAAGAAATTAAATCGACTACATTTATTATCTATTTGTTAACGATAAGCTTTACGTTGCTTAATTTATTAGAAAAAAAAATCCCAAGTGTTAACTTGGGGATTTTTTCTATATCATAAAATTTAAAAAATGTTATTTATTTCATTTTTCCTAAAGCATTCATCATAGCTTTTCCTTTGCCGCCTTGCATCATTTTCATCATTTTACTCATCTGGTCAAATTGTTTAAGCAATTGATTTACTTCTGTAACCGTTGTCCCGCTACCTTTAGCAATACGTTTTTTACGAGAGCCATTGATTACTTGCGGTTTAGTACGTTCTTCAATAGTCATCGAGTGTATGATAGCCTCGATACCTTTAAACGCGTCA
The DNA here is from genome assembly GCF_947495285.1 of uncultured Nonlabens sp. Lineage (GTDB taxonomy): Bacteria > Bacteroidota > Bacteroidia > Flavobacteriales > Flavobacteriaceae > Nonlabens. The sequence goes on from NZ_CANLXZ010000026.1 coordinate 19,983, forward strand.
TCATCTATGTCTACATCTTTAAGCATTTTTCCTGCACCAGGAATCATGCCCATAAGATCCTTCATATTACCCATTTTTTTAATTTGCTGGATTTGAGAAAGAAAATCATCAAAACCGAATTGGTTCTTTGCGATTTTTTTACTCAACTTTCTAGCCTGCTCCTCGTCAAATTGTTCCTGCGCACGTTCTACCAGAGAGATAACGTCTCCCATACCTAGAATACGGTCTGCCATACGTTCTGGATAGAAAATGTCGATAGCCTCCATTTTTTCACCAGTTCCTATAAATTTAATAGGTTTATTAACTACAGACTTAATAGAAAGTGCGGCTCCACCACGAGTATCACCATCTAATTTTGTAAGTATAACACCGTCAAAATTAAGTCTATCATTAAACGCCTTTGCAGTGTTTACAGCATCTTGTCCTGTCATAGAGTCTACCACAAAAAGAGTCTCATGTGGTTGAATCGCTGCGTGTACATCAGCAATTTCGGTCATCATTTGCTCATCCACAGCTAGACGTCCAGCGGTATCTATAATTACTGCATTAAAGCCATTTTGCTTTGCATATGCGATAGCCGCCTCAGAAATCTTAACAGGGTTTTTCTCTTCACGATTAGAAAAAACCTCTACACCTACACTTTCTCCTACGACATGCAACTGGTCTATTGCGGCAGGGCGATAGATATCACAGGCTACTAAAAGAGGTTTTTTACTCTTTTTAGTTTTAAGAAACTTAGCAAGCTTACCAGAAAAGGTAGTTTTACCAGACCCTTGTAAACCAGACATAAGAATAATGCTAGGATTACCACTTAAGTTAATTCCAGCTACATCGCCTCCCATTAATTCAGTAAGCTCATCCTTTACAATTTTTGTAAGTAGCTGTCCTGGTTTAAGAGTAGTTAATACACCTTGACCTAGAGCTTTTTCTTTGGCTCTAGATGTAAATTCTTTTGCGATTTTATAGTTAACATCTGCATCCACAAGGGCGCGACGTATTTCTTTAAGAGTATCTGCAACGTTAACTTCAGTAATGCTTCCATGTCCTTTAAGAACATGCATAGCTTTATCTAGTTTGTCAGTTAAATTATTAAACATATTTTTGACTCAATTTTAGAAGATAGCAAAGATACCATTTCATGCCTTTATGTTCAAGATTTTAAAGTGCTTTGTTATCAATGAAATAATAGAGATGGTGACTAGTATTTAGTTACCCATTAAATCTCACTAGTAAAATTGTCACCGTACTTCTTTTTCTAATAAAAGTTACGGAACAAGCTGTGGTGCGATAGAGATCTAATTTTTCCATTAAATAACTCACTAAAATATAAAATTATATTACCGCTTCTTACCCATAAAGACGGTACACTGTTATTATGAGCTCAAAATAATTGCTTTGGATTTAGAAAAAAAATATTTTACGATTTTCATAAGTATTAGGTCTGTGAGGAAACTTTAGAAGATTTTTGACCTTTAAATATGTCCTTGTTTCATGACTCTATCCATATTCTTAAGTATGTATTTAAAATTTGTTTTAAAGTCTATATAACGTACCTCTAATATAAAAAACTACATTATTAATAAAAAAGAGTCCCATCGAGAATAAACTCGATGGGACTCTATGTAAAAAAGTTAACCTATTAGTTAATTTCTAAAACCTCTAATTCAAATACAAGATCGTGACCTGCAAGTGGGTGATTTGCATCTACAACGATGTGATCTTCTTCAACTTGTGCAACACGTAACTGGCGCTCAGAACCATCAGGATTTTGAGAAATTAATCCCATGCCTACTTCTGGTTTTACTTCTTGTGGTAATTGCTCCTTAGGTACTTTATGAAAAAGCTCTTGAATGATTTCTCCATAAGCTTCTTCCTTAGGGATCTCAATAGTTTTCTTTTCATTAATCTTCATGTCTACAAGGCCTTTTTCAAAACCTGGTATCAACGCTCCCTGACCTAGTTGAGCTTCTAATGGCTCTCTATCTAGAGAACTGTCAAAAACCTGTCCGGTAGATTTTAATTTCCCTGTGTAATGCACTTTGATAGTGTCATCTGCTTTAACTTGACTCATAAAAATTGATATTTTTGTATCAGTTGCAAAGGTAAGATCTTGATACTGTTTTTATAGTATTCTTATTATAAATCTAATTTATGAAGCGATACATTAAAATGGCATAAGGGTAAAGTAATTGTAATAGATGCTTAAATTGTTATCGCTTTCGCGAAAGCGAAACATACACAAACTCTTTATTCAATTATGCAGTTTATTCATTACAAAAACATGAGGGAATGTAATACCACCTAAAAACGCTACTATAATGGATAACAGCAGCGTGAGGTCTTCTTTAAGGAAATAATAAAGACCACCTAGCATAAACAGCGACGCAATCCAGTAGAATATGGATGCCTTTAAATAATCTAACACAGAGACTCTGTTTACCTTATCATGAAGATATATTATCTGGTGGTGTATCGATGGAATGCTGTGCCACAAAATAAAGTAAATGGTAAATCCCCAAATTAGACTACTTGTTTTAAAAATTATAAATATAATAATCAAGTATAATAGCTCCTTAAAAATTAAAGTAGCCTTTACATTTTTGAACATAAAAAAACCTGTGAGTAAAGTAAGAAGGGAAACGGTGTAAAAAGACCACTCTAATGAAATACCAGACAGCTCTAGAGTGGTGAGATCTTTTATGACAGGTAAGCTATCGGTCGCATTTAGGTATAACAAACAAAGAATGATATTTAAACCATAAAAGGTTTCAAACAGTTTTTTTAACATAGAAGAATTCCAAGAGAACCTTTCAAAATGTTCTTCACCAAAATGGTAACCGCTTACCACAAGAAATAATCCAAGAACAGCAGCTGGTTGCAAAAAGAACAAACCAAAACCAATAAGAACAGCCATTGCGTATAGAGCGGTAAATGCTATACTTTTTTTTATGCTCATCCTTCTGTGATTAAAATAAATCCTTAAGTCATTTGCTCCATGGCCTATTCCTATGGTTAAAACTAAAAAATAACCTATGTAATATTCTAGATTTTCTGGTATTTGAATCGCGATCCAAAGGGCTAAAAAGCTGAGTACTAAAATAATATTGTACAAATTTGAAGAAGAGTTTATCAAAAGTTTTGTTTAAGTTTAACAGGTAAAGGTTAGACACTATCGTTTAATGTTTTGTAAATTTACCTAAACAAAATAACTTAATTATGATAAATTTATCTTTAACTGTAGAAGTAGCTAGATTAGCTGCTGACGATTATGTAGGCTTTTCATTTTTTGTAGGTTGCATGGCCATGATGGCTGCAAGTGCTTTCTTTTTCTTATCACTGAGTAGTTTTGACAAGAAATGGCGCACTTCTATTCTAGTCTCAGGAATTATTACCTTTATTGCAGCAGTACATTATTGGTATATGAGAGATTACTGGTCCTCCTTTGCAGAGTCGCCAGTGTTCTTTAGATACGTGGATTGGGTGCTTACCGTACCATTAATGTGTGTGGAATTCTATTTAATTTTAAAAGTAGCAGGAGCAAAAAAATCCCTCATGTGGAGATTAATCTTTCTGTCTGTAGTAATGTTAGTTACTGGTTACTTTGGAGAAGCTGTAGATCGCGATAATGCCTGGTTGTGGGGTCTTGTATCAGGGATTGCTTACTTTGTAATTGTTTATGATATATGGTTCGGTAAGGCAAAAAAACTAGCTCTTGCAGCTGGAGGCGATGTGCTGGCAGCACACAAAACATTATGCTGGTTTGTACTAGTAGGATGGGCTATTTACCCTATAGGTTACATGGCAGGGACTCCAGGATGGTACGAGGGTATTTTTGGAGGACTTAGTCTGGACGTAGTTTACAACATCGGTGATGCGATTAACAAGATCGGTTTTGGACTAGTAGTTTACAATCTAGCTGTACTTGCTTCTAATAAATCTGAGTCTTAAAAACTGTTAACTCATTGATTAAATGCGGTATTTGTAAAACAAATACCGCATTTTTATTTTAGTTGCTTATTAAAACCGCGTCTATCGCCGTTTCATAAAAACTTAAAGTCTCTCCATCGCCAGCAGTATAAATACTATCCATTTTCCAGGTCACTTTTAAAATATCATTTTCTTTAAAATCCTTATCAGCTGTCATATCCCAGTTGTAGATAAGTGATATATCTTTATCATTCTTAATACCTGTTAAGAAAAAATAGTCATAGTCATCATTATAGTTTTTAAATTGTAAAGTGTCTGTATAAACCGTATTTAATTCAATTTTTTCATTAGGTCTTATGTTGTTTTGAAAATCTAATTCAACTTTATTAATCTCGTTAAGACCATTTATATGGTATAGAGTAGAATCTATACCTGGTGGGTCGGTGTAGACTTCATTTATAACAGTGATGCAATCGTTTTTTAAATAGGCGATTTTTTTAGACCAGCCTTCTACGATGTCATCATAGGTAATGATCAATGCGTTTACAGAAGGTAAATCACCTTCTTGATCACCTTCATAGAATTGTATGATCCTATCGTCCTGGTCATATGGAATAAGTACCGACTCTAATTCATGATCTCCCTTGAACACATTTAGGACTATAGTCTTGTAATAGTTAGATGGCAGCTGGTAAGATACGTAAAACCTATAATTGTGGTCGTGTTGATTTATATCAGGATACAGTTTTTTAAGTTGCAGCACCTCTATATCATCTTTATTGAGAGCGTAATGTTTCTTTACATTATCAAAGTTTGTGGAGTCTATAAACGGCGTTTTTCTAACTGGGAATTGAGACCAGATATCCCTATCGCTTTTTTGAGATGATAAGAAGGCATCAAAAACGTAAACCGTATCTTTTTTAAAAGCAACACCTACCCATTCTCCTTTTTTTACTTCTTGAGAGTCTAAGACCTCTTCATAAATTGCCGTACGCTCAACTATGCGTACTTCCTGCCCGTTCATAAATTTGCCTAAAATAGTTCCTTTGGGTTCTATTCTATAGTTTAAACCAGACGGTGCGTTCACGTAGGCAAATTCTATATTTTGCGCTTGTGAAAATGCAGGCTTAGATTCTTCAGAGATATCTTCCATGGCGTTCTTTAAGACACCGTTTTTATACCCTTCGTTTTTACAGCTTAATAGTAAGAGAAATAGAATAGTAAATAGCTTTTTCATTGTCTTAAAATAGATTTTTTTTACGCACGAAATATAGGAACATTTTATGGAGATTTATAGTAGTAATAATCTCGCTTTCGCGAAAGCGAAACTAATAACAATAAATCTAGTTGAAAATCAGGTATTTGAGATAAATGGCTTAATTATGCTAATAAACCGCTAAAAACCAATAAATAAGCCTATTTTTGCAGCCGCTAACAAGCGTTATTTTTATGAAAGACATTAGAAACATTGCAATTATTGCTCACGTAGACCACGGTAAGACTACGTTAGTAGACAAGATTTTACACCACTGTGAGATTTTCCGTGAGAATGAATCCACTGGAGAATTGATCCTTGATAACAATGACATCGAGCGTGAACGCGGGATTACCATCCTAGCAAAGAACGTATCGGTAATGTATAAAGGAACAAAAATTAATATTATTGATACTCCTGGTCACGCCGATTTTGGTGGTGAGGTAGAACGTGTATTAAATATGGCCGATGGTGTGCTACTTCTAGTAGATGCATTTGAAGGACCGATGCCACAAACTCGTTTTGTGTTGCAAAAAGCGATAGACCTAGGTCTAAAGCCTTGTGTTGTAGTAAATAAAGTAGATAAAGAAAATTGTACTCCTGATGAGGTGCATGAATCTGTTTTTGACTTAATGTTTGAATTAGGTGCTGAAGAATGGCAACTGGATTTCCCTACTGTTTACGGTAGTGCAAAGAATAACTGGATGTCTGACGACTGGAAGAATGAGACGACTAACATCGAGCCACTTCTAGATATGGTTATTAAGCATGTACCTGCCCCTAAAGTAGAAGATGGTACTACTCAATTATTGATTACTTCTCTAGATTTCTCTAACTATACTGGTCGTATCGCGATAGGACGTATTAAGAGAGGTTCTATTAAAGAAGGTCAAAACGTAACTCTTTGTAAGCGTGACGGTTCTCAAACTAAAACTAAAGTCAAAGAGGTTTATGTCTTTGATGGTATGGGAAAAGCCAAAGTAGAAGAAGTAATGGCTGGTGATATTTGTGCTATAGTAGGACTAGAAGGTTTTGAAATAGGTGATAGTGTTGCAGATTTTGAAAACCCTGAAGCGATGGAAACTATCGCTATCGATGAGCCTACGATGAGTATGTTGTTTACAATTAACGATTCTCCTTTCTTCGGTAAGGATGGTAAATTTGTAACATCTCGTCACATTAATGACCGTCTTACTAAAGAACTAGAAAAGAATCTTGCTCTACAGGTACATGATACTGGTAGTGCAGATAAGTTTATGGTTTTCGGTCGTGGGGTACTACACCTTTCTGTATTAATTGAAACCATGCGTCGTGAAGGTTATGAATTACAGATAGGACAGCCACAGGTTATTATTAAAGAAATAGATGGTGTTAAATGTGAGCCTATAGAAGAGCTTACTATCGATTTACCAGAAGCGGTAAGTGGTAAAGCTGTTGAAATGGTTACTTTGAGAAAAGGTGAAATGACTAGTATGGCGCCTAAGGGTGAACGTATGGTTTGTGAATTTAAAATCCCTTCTCGTGGTATCATAGGTTTAAGAAACCAATTAATCACTGCTACTGCTGGTGAGGCGATTATGAATCACCGTTTTGTAGGTTTTGAACCTTATAAAGGTGAAATAGCAGGCCGTATTAACGGTTCTATGATCTCTATGGAAAAAGGAACTTCTATTCCTTACTCTATGGATAAATTACAAGATCGTGGTAAATTCTTTATCGCCCCAGGTGAAGAGATTTATGGTGGTCAGGTAGTAGGTGAAAATTCTAGACCTGATGATCTAGCAATTAACCTTACTAAAACTAAGAAACTTTCTAACGTGCGTAGTGCAGGTAATGATGATAAAGTAAAGATCGCTCCACCAGTGAAATTTACTCTAGAAGAAGCCCTAGAATATATCCAGAAAGATGAGTATGTGGAAGTAACTCCTAACTTCTTAAGAATACGTAAAGTTATTCTAGATGAAGGGGAACGCAAACGTGCTGGAAAACAACTTTCTTAATCACTGATTAAGTTATGAATATTGAAAAAAGCAGATTCGCAAGAATCTGCTTTTTTTTGCTCTATATTTTTACTGACTACTAAGCTTGTTTAAAGGTGTAGCATTCTCTTATCTTAGCATTAAATTACATTAGTTTTTGACTTTAACGATACAACCGTACCATCCTGATCTTAAACGAGTATGGAATGATTTTATAGATCATTCTATTAATGGGACATTTCTATTGCATAGAGATTTTATGGACTACCATAACGACCGGTTTAAAGATCATAGTTTGCTTATTTTTAATAAGGACAGATTAATTTGTTGTATTCCTGCACACACGGTTCAGGATTCTATTTATAGCCATCGCGGTTTGAGTTATGGAGGTTTGATTTTAAACAAAATTAGCGCCCAGAATATAGACTTAGTGTTAGAGTTATTTGTGGGGTATGTTAAGGGGCACGCTTTCGCGAAAGCGGAATTACAACCACCACCATTATCCTATCATACTATTAATACTGAAATAGCAAAGTCACTAAAAAATTATGGGTTTAAGATAAATCGTGTTTTACATAATCAATATGTGAATCTAGAAGAAGAGATTAATGTTTCTGCTAAAAAGAGTGTCGGATATCGTAACGGAAAATTTAAAGATATAATTATTGAAAAAGAAGCTGATTTTAAATCTTTTTGGAATCTTGTACTTATACCTCAATTAGCATCTAGACACGCATCTAGGCCAGTACATCATGTAGAAGAGGTAGAGCTGTTACACTCTAGATTTCCTGAACAAATAGTTCAACACAATGCGTGGCGGGATGGAGAATTACTTGCAGGTATTACATTTTTTTTAAAAGGTAAAGTAGTAAAATCTCAATATGCAGCCAGTTCATTAAAAGGTATGAAAACTGATGCTGTGGGATTTATCTATATGGAAGCGATGAAAGAGTTTAAAAGAAAAGGGTTTTCTATAATGGATTATGGGCCAGTAAATGAGCGTGATGGTACTGTAAATGAAGGGTTGTTGCGTTTTAAGAAGCAATTAGGTTGTGTAGAAGAAGAGTGGAAAAGATGGGTGATTGAGCTTTAAAAACTCTATAAATGATAAAAACCACTAGTAAAAGGTCTTATGAGACACTTATTCACTAGCGGTTTTACCAACCAAACTTAACTTATTTTTCTTTTTCATAATATATTGAGGTGTTTACAATTAATTAAAGGCTAATTCAATAATCTAAACAAGAACTTCTAATCTTATGATGGTACAAATTTAATACAATGACCCTGTTTGAGGTGCTAATGAGCCGTTAAGCAATGTTAAGTAGTGTTATCTATAAAATTGAAAAAAGCAGTTATGTTTGCAACAGAATATTAACAAATGAAGAATACAAAGCGATCTTTTCACATGGCCATTTTTTCTAGTGTGCTACTGTTAGTCTTTACTTTACTATCTTATACGACTAGAACTGCAGGAAATAATATTAATGATATTACAGGTTATTTGATGACCTTGTTTTTTGTTACTGTGGTTATGGGTTTTGTTTTAAGCTTGTTGAGTATTAAAGAAAATTACCACTGGAAAAAGTACGTCGGTATAGGAATTAATACATTTTTATTTATTCTACTAGTCCTGGGTTTACTAGGAAATCTGGTAGACATAGTAGACGCTTTTAATTAAAAGGACTTTAGTTTTAATATATTCGTTAAATATCAATGATTGAGATGACTCCACCTTACACTCCATATCTAGACCTTAAACCGCTTAACGATAGGTTTGCTCAGGAGGACCTCGTGTCATTTAAAGAAATCCATACTTCTGGCAGATTTATAGGAGGTGAATATGTAGATCGATTTGAGAAAGAATTTTCAACCTACTGTGGTACAAATCATTGTATAGGAACTGGAAATGGGTTAGATGCTTTAACTATTATTTTAAAGGCAGACGTTGCTCTAGGTAATTTACCACAAAATGCTTCTATATTAGTGCCGGCACACACATATATCGCTACATTTTTAAGTATCATACATGCAGGAATGCAACCTGTACCTGTGGACGTAGAAGAACTTACTCTAACTGCTGGTGTACTTAAAAATACGACCATCTCATACGATGCTATTGTAGCGGTAGATATTTATGGTAAGTTAGTTAAAGATGAGGTGTACGCGTTTGCAAAAGATAAATCTTTACCTATCTATTGCGATACCGCACAATCCCATGGCGCAGTTAATAATAAAGGAGTGAAATCTGGTAATCTAGCTCGTGCTAGCGCTTTTTCTTTCTACCCTACTAAAAATTTAGGTGCATTAGGAGATGCAGGTGCAATTACCACTAACGATTTTGAGCTAGCAGCCATGTGTCGTAAAGTGGCTAATTATGGTAGAGAGAGTAGATTTGTAAATCATGTTATAGGGGTTAACTCTAGAATAGATCCATTACAAGCTGGTTTCTTATTAAATAGATTACCACAACTCGATGTTGATAATGATAGAAGGGTAGAGATAGCTAGCTATTATTACCAGCATATTGATAATAAAAAAGTAAAATTATTACCGGTAGATTTTTTGAATAACTGTGTATCACATGTTTTCCCTACCTATGTTGATAATAGAAAAGTATTTATGGATTACCTAGATCATATAGGTATAGGTACTAGTATACATTATGAAATACCTCCACATCAACAAGTGGCATTTAAAGAATTGAATCATCTTAGTTTTCCTGTTACCGAAGAGTTGCATCGTACCGAGGTAAGTTTACCATGCCATCCCTTATTGAGTAATGGAGATGTAGATCGCATTATAAAGGCAGTAAATGCTTATTAAATGAGAAGACTGATCAATAAACTCAATAAAAATCTACTACTCAAAGTAGCAGGTTTTAATTCTATTTACATACTCATTAAGATAGCAACTGGAGCAGTTATGTCATGGGTTCTTGCAAATTATGTAGGTGCCGCAGGAATGGGTGTATTAGGCAACCTACGCAATTTTACACAAGGAGTATGGAGTTTTGCCTCTTTAGGCCTTGAAAATGGACTCGTTAAAAACACGGCAGAGCATAAGGAGAATCCGTTAGTTTTAAAAAAGACGATCAATACTGGTTGGGCCATGTCTCTTATAACCAGTATAGTTGTTGCTGTTGTTATATTTTTTTCGGCAAGATGGCTAGATCAAGAACTCATAGCCGTAGAGGCAGATTTTTCTCTAGTATTTAAATTGTTTGCCATAGGGTTGCCATTTTATGTTCTTTTCATTTTTATAACCAGTTTGATGCAAGGATATGAATGGCATAAAAAATTTATTACGCTCCATATTATAATTAGCTTAATTGTTTTTTTAATATCAGCTTATTTAAGTTTTGAGCATAATTTAACTGGAGCGCTTTATGCTATTGCGCTAGTTCCATTTGCGCAATGTGTGGCAGCAGTTTGGTTTTGGTTTACTAGAGTAGAGTCTCTAGAACCACTTAAAGAATTACTAGCCTTTAATTTTGATAAGCGTATAAGTGGGCAACTATTAAAATATAGTGCGATGGCATTATTTAGTACATTGCTCATACCTTTTGTTAATATTCTAGTGCGTAATACAGTTAGGGTAGAGGTGAGTGATGTAGCTGCTGGATGGTGGGAAGCTGTAGTGCGTATTTCTGGTTATTACATGCTTTTTGTAACCAGCTTAGTGAGTCTTTATATATTACCTCGTCTAAGTAAGGATAGTAGCCTTAAGAATTATAGAAAAACTATAGTGCATTTTTATAAAACGATGCTGCCTATAGTTATAGCAGGATTAGTAACTATCTATTTTTCTAGAAATTTAATTCTTTCCATACTATTTACTAAAGAATTTGATGGGACACAACCGCTTTTTAAATGGCAATTATTAGGTGATTTTATAAAGGTAATTACTACTGTAATCGCGTTTAGATTTATCGCAATAAACGATTTATGGCGTTACCTAGCCGCAGAGATTCTTAGTATTCTATCTTTTTATTTACTCTCTTTATATTTCATACCCATTTATCGAGAAGAAGGTGTAGTCATGGCATATTTATTTAACTATCTATTCTACCTAGTCGTGTTGTTAGTTTTATTGCGCAAAGAACTATTTAGTAAAATATAAGTCGTTTAATTACCATTAGGCGTCACACGTCTTACTTGTTTCACTACAGAGTCCGATTTTTTAAAAATCATGCTATTATCTTTTTCTGTAACTATTGCCATGTAAGAATGTATCGTGTCAGCACCTTTAAGAGGTATTAATTCTATAAGGTCTATTTTCTTTTTTGCAGGTATGGTGGTAATCATAGGTCGGTCTGCGCTGCGTCTAAAACCGGTACTCGCTACCCTGAAGAAAAGATCTATATCCTTGTCGGTCGTGTTTTCTGCTACGTACACAATGCTTCTACGCTCATTGCGCACAGTTATATCTATGCCTTTATGAGAATTTTGTTCTGGAGTGATAAATAAGAGTAAAAAAAGAATAGTAATAAGTTTCATGATAATATTTTAATAAATGCATTCAAATTTTGTGCCTAGCTGCCCAGCACAAACTTATATTTGTAAAGTTAGTTAATTTCTGTTTTTGTATTAGTGGTTGTTCCGCTTTCGCGAAAGCGGATCCTTTAAAATAAATATCCCATATTATTATGAATTTGCAACTCAACAGACCTATTTGCTTTTTTGACCTAGAAACCACAGGAACCAATATTTCTAAAGATAGAATCGTTGAGATTTCTATACATAAGGTTTTTCCTAATGGAGAAGAAAAAACATATACTTTTAAAGTTAATCCTACCATCCCTATTCCAGCAGAAACCACTGCTATACATGGTGTAAGTGATGATATGGTTAAAGATGAGCCTACTTTTAAGGAAAGAGCACACGAGGTGCATAATATTATAAAAGACTCTGACCTTGCTGGATTTAATTCTAATAGATTTGATATTCCACTTCTTGCCGAAGAGATGTTGCGTGCTGGTGTAGATTTTGATATGGGTAATCGTAATGCTATAGATGTGCAAAACATCTTTCATAAAATGGAGCAGCGTACTCTAGTTGCTGCTTATAAATTCTATTGTGATAAAGACCTTACTAACGCACATAGTGCAGAGGCTGATACTATCGCAACTTATGAGGTTCTTAAAGGACAGTTAGATCGCTATCCAGAATTAGATAATGATATGAAATCGCTTGCAGAATTCTCTACACGTAGAAAACCTGTTGATTTTGCTGGGATGCTAGCATTTAATGATCAAGGAGAAGAGTGTTTTAACTTTGGAAAACATAAAGGAAAAAGAATAGTGGACGTTCTAGAAAAAGAGCCAGGTTATTATAACTGGATTCAAAACGCAGATTTTCCACTCTACACAAAAAAAGTTCTCACAGCTATAAAACTGAGAGGTTTTAATGGATAAATATTTTTTTAATAGACCTACATTTTTATGCTTTAAATGAGTGTCGTTAGTAAAAAACTGTACATGTAAATAAAATAAGAAAGGACTTATGGACTGTTTTTTATTTAAAAGATAGAAATATTATGTGAACATTTAAAACATTTTTTAAGCCTCATTATTTGAAATATGCGCTTTAAAATTATTCATAGTAAGTTATTTAATGATTATGTTTGTTCTTGAGATGTATGTAAATGAATAGAATAGACAGACTATCTAAAAATAAACAGATGCTTTTTATTGCATTGATATTTGTTGTTTTAAACATTATTACGATATACTTTTTTGACCTCACTATATTTAGGTTAGTGAGGCTTTTATCTTCAATAACTGCGTTACTCTATTTTCATTTTTATATAAGTTATAAGAATAAGATAATTTATAGCATTTTTATAATGTTAGTGTGCTCTGATGTTTCTATGATTTTTTACGAACATTATTTGGGTTTAATGACGTATGCGATGTGGTCTATTGCAATTTATCTAACGTTAAGTATTTCTGCTTTAAGAAAAATACAATGGCGACGCGTTACTATCTTGGACTATCTTGTTTTTATACTAGTTTTTCTCTTTAATGTGTATATACTTCATTTTACCTTGTCAGATATAAGTGATTTGTTTCAAAGTAAGTTAGCCTATTACCTTATAAAACTCTCTGGCCTCACTGGTTTAGTGTCTTGTTTGTTCTCTGCTTTTTTAAATGCAACACGTCTTAGTTTTAGAACCGCTTACTTTATGTACGCTTTGTTTGGTTTAATATTTTCTGATTTTGTTGCTATGCTCGCTTTTTATTATAAGATAGAGCCTAAGCTGTTTTATTTAATCGATAGAGCAGCTTATTTATTTTCGTTATTCTTTTTAGTAAGGCATGCTTACATGGCATATTTGCAAAAAGAAGCGGTTAAAGCCGCTGCGCTACTTAAAAAATCTTACCAGGATTCAATAAGTTTTTAGGATCCATTAATGTTTTAAGTGATTTCATTAAAGATATTTCTTCAGTAGTTCTACATAGTTTTAGGTAATCTTTTTTATGTGTACCTATACCATGTTCTGCACTTACAGATCCACCTATATCTTTTAAACCGTCATATATACAATGGTCAATTTCTTTTTTAAGATCGTCTTTTAAATTCTCTTTACCTATAATGAAATGTATGTTACCATCTGCCACATGACCAAAAGCATATACCTGTTCCACACCATTAATTAAAGCAAGAGTTTTATACCTCTCTTTTATATAAGTGCCTATTAATGGTATAGGCAGACTTATATCAAAGTGCTGGTCGTATTTCATGAAATCTACCAGATTATTGACATCTTCTCTAATTCTGAAAAACCACTCTATATCACTAGGAGATTGCGCCATAACCGCATCTAGAATTAATTCATTTTCTAATGCGTTTTCTAATATATGTTGAAATTCTTCTTGGTCTTTTATTTGATCACTACCTAAGGCCTCAATTAATACATAATAATTATAATCATAAGGTAGCGGTGGTTTTACAGCATCACTTACACTAGTCATTTGCTGATAACTGTTTTTCCAGATAAGTTCAAAGCCGCTCATTTTACCTGCGAGACTACTGTCCATGTATTTAAGAAATTTTACCACATGGTCGTATTGATTAAACGCGATGTATGCGGCATTGCGACTTTGTGGAGCCTCTTCTAGTTTAAGTATAGCTTTTGTGATAACGCCTAGTGTCCCTTCACTACCTATAAATAATTGTTTTATGTCATATGCGCTATTATCTTTAATAATCTTTTTCATAGAAGAGATTATTGTGCCGTCAGAGGTTACTGCTTCTAGTCCTAAAATAAGTTGTCTAGTCATGCCGTATTTAAGGACTCTTAAACCTCCCGCATTAGTAGAAATAATACCACCTATCTGTGCGCTGCCTTTTGCTCCAAAATTTAATGGAAATAAGAGCTTTTTCTCTGCAGCTGCATTATGTATGTTTTCTAGAATAACACCTGCTTGCACAGTTATTGTTCTACTTGCGGTGTCTATTTCTTCAATTTTATTTAATCTTTCTGTAGATATAACTACTTCATCGCCTGTTGTTTCTGTACTTCCTACCAGATTAGTTAATCCACCATGAACAACTATAGGAAGCTCTTTTGCATAGCAAATTTTTAGAATCTCACTTACCTGTTGTGTCGTTTCTGGTAGTAAAACACATAAAGCTTTTAATGGTTGATCCATGTGCCATATGTGATGATATCGATGTGATAGATCATCAGGCCCTAAAACCTGATCTGATTTTAAAATGGTAGTGAATAAGGAGGTAATAGACATTTGAGAAAAGTAATTAAATAAACGGATAATCTATGAAACGTATGAAAATGTAATATAATTTCAAATCTAAAGTTTATTAATCAAAACGAGACTTTTATAACATTCTATAAACACAATTAAAAATCAACTTTAATTGTTCTTAAACTTATTCTATTGAATAGATTTTAAGGATGTAATACGTGAATTATCTATAATAATATCGTTTTAACCAATAAATAAGTATTTAATCGATATGCGATTTTGATTTCATCTATCATAACAGACACTTAATCTTATTGATCTATCTTTAGAAAAAGCAAGAATTAGTTGAGTAAAAGGTTTTTATATAAAGAATTTATAGTGATAATAGCAACCTTGTTGTTATTAAATCTTGTTTCGGTTTATATAAAAGATGTATCTATATTAAAATGGAGTAGGTTACTGACTAGTCTTGTGGGATGTGGTTACTTAATGTATAGATATAAAATACACTTAATTCCTAGATTTATAATAGGAGCAGTGTTACTCGTACTTACCGATGTTTTTTACCTTTATCTCCATTTAACAATACCACATTTATTTTTTTTAATCACCTCTACGGCAACATTTTTATTATTTATAGTTTCTATAAATGAATTTATCAATTGGAAATCAATTAGTAAAACTACCTTATTGATTTTAATTTTAACTAATACAGGGCTTTATTATTTTTTAAATTACCTGTTAGAGATTGTAGTTTTTAGTATCGAAAACTGGTTATTATATGTGTATTATGTTTATGCTGTAGCAGGAATGGTGTACTGTTCTATTACAGTAATATCATATTTACAACTAGATAACCGTACAGGAGATAGTAATTATCTTTACATATCATTCGGCTTTTTGTTATCAAATACTTTTCTGTTAGTCGCCTTTTACAGCGATATTATAGATTTTTATTATCTCGCTCGTGTTTTATATCTTTTAGTGTGGGCTTCTTTAATTCACTTATTAGCTAGACGTGCCATTACGCATTTTTCTGAATTAAAAAAGTGAATCAACTTAATTAGACGGTTCAAATAACTGTCCTCGGTGTGGTTTTAATGCATCTCGTACTGCTGGCATGAATAATTCTTCTAGTGCTAGAAATGCTATGAAATGATTTTTATTTATTTGCTCTGTTCCAGTTGCTAGAGAAGCTATTTTATTATCCTTTACATATTCCTTTAAATGGATAAGATGGTGTGCTGCAGTTTTTTCAGAATCAGGACCTTTAAAATCCCAAATTAATTTTAGTTTTCTCATAAATACTATTACTTTATAGGTGTCTTACTTTCTGCAAATATCTTAAAATCTTTCATGTGTTGATAGGTTTGGCTAGTAAAGAGTTGAGGTCTTGTTTTAGCAATTATTCTCATCATACCAGTAAATTTAAAAATGCTTGTAGCTTTCCATAAAGTAGATGGTACTGTTTCATTTTTTATGATAGTTTCGCTTTCGCGAAAGCGGTTACTCTGTAAATTAACTACACCACTAGTGCGGTAAGTAGCTTCCCAAAGATGAGGTAGATCTACAGCGGTAATCTCTTCTTTCATATGAATAACGGTGCCACTTACCTTAATTTTCATATCACGTTTACTTCCCACCTCTCCAGGAATGCCAGATAGAGGACGTGAACTCACTAAGCCTTTTTGCCAGTATTGAAAAAAGTCCTCATTTTTAAACAGTTTCATTACCTGTTCAATAGGTAAAAGTATCTCGATTACATTCTCACTTTTTATCATGAGAGTGCAGTCGTAATGTAGATCTAAAACTTATATGGTAACTTTAAAATAATTGCTAGTTTAAAGCGTTTTGAAAGGCAATCTTAAATAACTATGTTTGCAATACTTGAAAAAGAACGGTATGAAAAATTTAAGTAGTTTATTATTTTTGATAAGTGTTTTTTTGTTTACCGTAAAATCAACGGCACAAAACCTAGATAATAAAACACTGCTGACTATAGACGGTACAGACTATGACGCAGGTACTTTTATGAAGTTTTACTTTAAAAACATAGATATAGTAAAAGAAGAAGGTCATAAAAATATTGATAATTATCTAGATCTCTATATCGATTACCGCCTTAAATTACAACAAGCTTATAGCTTAGGTTTACATGAAAAAGTAGATTACCTCAAAGAAATTCAGAGCACTCGTTCTAGTATCGCGCAGGCATTTCTAACTGATAATGAAGTCTCAGATAAATTGATAAAAGAGGCTTATGAGCGTGAGAATAAAGAAGTAAATGTAAGTCATATTCTCATTAAGGTAGATCGCACAGCCTCACCTGCAGACACTTTAAAAGCATGGAATAAAATTCATGATATAGAAAAAGAGTTGCAAAAAGGTGCTAGTTTTTCTTCTCTAGCAAGAACTAAGAGTGAAGGTCCTAGCGCAGGTAACGAGGGTAATTTAGGCTGGTTTGGTTCCTTTAAAATGGTATATGAATTTGAAAATGCCGCATTTGATACAAAAAAGGGGAGTTTTTCAAAGCCGTTCAGAACAGACTTTGGTTATCACATAGTATTTGTTAACGATACTAGACCTAATCCTGGTGATCTTACTGTGGCACATATCATGACTTTTGATAAAAAAAATGCAGCTAGTAAAACCGCACAAGAACGTATCATGGAGATTTATGAACAGGTGCAATCTGGCAAAGATTTTAAACAATTAGCGAGAGAGTTCTCTGACGATGGTAATAGCGCCGCTCGTGGAGGTAAATTGAATAGATTCGGCACAGGTGGTGTGGACGAAGATTTTGCAAACGCAGCATTTGCATTAAACAAGGTAGGAGATTACAGTGAGCCTATAAAAACTAAATATGGATGGCATATTATTAAGCTATTAGAAAAACACCCTGTTCAATCTTATGAAGATTTAAAGAAAGAACTAGAGAATAGAATTAAAAAATCTCCCAGATCTAGAAAAATAACAGAAGGCTTTATAAATAAATTAAAGACTCTGTATAACATGAAATCAAAAAATACGTTGCCTAAAAACGTGTATGAGATCGTAAATGATACTTTACTACTGTCAGGTAAGTATAAATTTGATAATCAGGTTAAGGGTCTGGATCAAAAACTTTTTACTCTTAGAGAATCCTCTTTTAAAGTAGAAGACTTTCTAAAATATGTAGAAATTAAAATAGTTAAGGATTTACAGCCTTATCCATCTAAAAAAGTAAAATTAGACGCCTACTATAAAGAATACATTAACGAGCAGTTGATGGCTTACCACAATAAGAACCTAGAGAGAGATAATGAAGAATTTAGATTTCTGTACAATGAATTTAAAGAAGGTTTTCTAATTTTTGATCTTATTGAAGAAAAAATATGGAACAAAGCAAAGAACGATTCTATAGGTTTAAACAACTATTTTAAAAGTCATCAAGAAGACTACAAATGGAAACGAAGACTAGACATAGATTTAACCCAAAATATATCTCAAGAAGTAGCTGAAAAAGTACGAGAACAGCTCATTAAAAAAGTAGCGATAGACGTTATAAAAAGCAATTTAAATATCGATAATAAGACACAAGTCATGGTATCTAGTGGAGAGGTAGAAGAAACTTATAATAGATTACCAGATAATTTTGAAATAAAGCTAGGAGTGTCTTCAGTTTATCATGACGTAGGGGATAATTTTTATAAAGTAATAAACGTTAAAAAGATCAAAGAACCTACTAATAAAACACTAGAAGAAGCTAGAGGAAGTGTAATAAATGCCTACCAGCAACAACTAGAAAAGAACTGGTTAGAGAATTTAAGAAAAGGTCATCAAATTAAGGTGAGTAGAAAAGTGTTGAAAAAGGTTAAAAAAGAAATAGAAAAACAACTTGATTAATAGACTTATATATATATTCATAGCAGCAAGTCTAGCCTCCTGTCAGTTTTTTGAAAAAGAAACAGTGCCAGACCCTGTAGTCAGTTTAGGAAAGCATTATCTAGATAAAAGCGATTTAAAACGTGTCTTACCGCCTTATTATACCGTGGCAGATAGTACACGAATAATAGATACATACATAAATAAGTGGGCTACAGATTATTTATTGTTAGATAACGCTCGAGATAATATACGACAAGATAGGCAACAAGAGCTAGATGAATTAGTAGAGAATTACCGTGTAGAATTGTATGCTCAAGAATACTTAAAAGACCTAACTAAACAAAATCTAGACACTATAATATCAGAAAAAGAAATTAGAGCTTTTTATGAATTACGTAAAGAAGACTTTAAATTAAATGAGGATTTAGTACAATTTAAATACCTGCAATTAGACCCTCTTAACACTGATTTGCAAAAAATAACAAAATGGTTCAATGAAGGTGATGTACCTTCGTTGAAAAAAATCGATAGCTTAAAATTAACGTACCGTAATTACTTTTTAAATGATAGCATATGGGTTAAAAAGAGCCATCTTTTTGACGCTATGAATGTAATCAATCCAGTAAATGAAAAGTTATATATAAAAGAGAACAAAATTTGGAAGCTAGAAGATAGTCTTGGTGTATATTTGGTGCGCTTCAATAAAGTGCTCAAACGCGGCGATCGTGCGCCTTTATCTTATATTAAGCCTACGGTAAAACAGGTTTTGCTCAATAAAAGTAAGCTAGCCTATATTAAAAAATTAGAAAAAGATTTATTAAATGACGCTATTAACAGTGATAAACTTAAAATCAACAATTAAATACTTAGGTGTTTTTATAGTTCTCGCTTTCGCGAAAGCGGTAACCGCACAAACAACTATCACAGATAATGATGTGGTAGACGTAGATGACCAGATCGTTGCAGAAACGCTGGCTGCCATGGACAGTGTAAAGCCTGTAAAGAAAAGATTCCTTATAGAAGGTGTCGCTGGTGTCATAGGAGATTATGTAATCTTAGGGTCTGATATTGTAAGTGCCAAAGAGCAGGCAAATAGACAGTCTGGAATAGCTGATATTTCAAATTGTGAATTAATGGAAAGCCTACTGTCAGAAAAAATGTATGCCCACCATGCAATTCAAGACAGTATAACCATAAGCGATCGGGAGATAGAAGGTAGAACAGAGCAAACTATTCAATATTTTAAGAATGGTTTACAGACTACTGATGAGCAAAAGGTAGCCGAATTCTATAAAAAAGATAATATAGGTCAGGTAAGAGAAGCCCTTAATAGATTAAATCGCGACGTGTTACTAGCACAGCGCATGCAAGAAAGAATCACGGAGCAAGTAGAGATCACACCAGAAGAAGTACGTGAGTTTTTTAGTAAAATATCTGAAGAAGAATTACCTCTATTCAATACAGAAGTAGAAATGGCTCAAATAGTAGTTATACCAGAGCCTGAACAAAGTGAAATAGACCTAGTTGTTAATAAACTCAAAGAATACAGAGAAGATGTTCTTGATAACGGTGCAGATTTTGCTGCAAAAGCAACTCTTTATTCTGATGATACTGGTACAGAGCGTGCAGGCGGAGTGTTAGAATTACAAAGATCTAGTCCTTTTGTAAAAGAATTTAAAGATCAGGCTTTTTCTTTGCGAGAAGGAGAAATTAGTGAGCCTTTTGAAACTCAATTCGGCTGGCACATTCTTTATGTAGAGAAAGTTATAGGCCAGATAAGACAGGTAAGACACATCTTATTAATTCCTTATATATCGGTAAGTCAGATGGAAAAAGCAAAGGCAGAATTAAATGCCATGCGTGACCGCATTATTCTTAAAGAAATTGAATTTGGGGAGGCTGCAAAAGAAATAAGTGACGAAGAAAGAACAGCTCAAAATGGAGGTAAAATTATCAACCCTAACACAGGAACTGGTAGAGTAGAAATTACAAGATTGGAATCTGATATGGCATCTACATTACAATTTCTGGAAAAGGGAGATGTGAGCGGTATAATCGAAGAGAAAAGCCAGACAGGAGCAAAGTCCTTTAAACTAGTTTATGTAATCGATAAAATCCCAGATCATAAAGCAAATTATGCTCAAGATTATTTAAAAATTAAAGATCTAGCACTAAAAGATAAGCAAGTAAAAGCGATCAATAAATGGCGTAATGATAAAATAGCCGATACATATATTAAGATAGGAACAGAATATAACGAGTGTGATATTTTGAATACCTGGAAGTAAATAGTTAATAAACCAACCCCACCACATGTCAGATGTAGCTGCGATTGATAACCTGGTAAAAAAACATCAGGAACTTAAAAAGGAAATAGCCAAAGTAATAATAGGCCAGGAAAATGTAATTAATGAAATATTAATTTCTATATTTTCTGGCGGTCACGCGCTTCTGGTGGGTGTCCCAGGACTAGCAAAAACCTTAATGGTAAATACCATATCGCAAGCACTAGGACTAGATTTTAAACGTATACAGTTTACGCCAGATTTAATGCCTAGTGACATACTAGGAAGTGAGATTCTCGATGAGAATAGAACATTTAAATTTATTAAAGGACCAGTCTTTACTAACATAATCCTGGCAGATGAAATTAACCGTACGCCACCTAAAACGCAAGCAGCACTTCTAGAAGCAATGCAAGAAAAATCGGTAACCGTGGCCGGTCATAATTACAAGTTAGATGCACCCTACTTTGTTCTAGCTACACAAAACCCTATCGAGCAAGAAGGAACTTATCCATTACCAGAGGCTCAGTTAGATAGATTTATGTTTTCTATCTTTTTACAATACCCTACATATAAAGAAGAGGTAGATGTAGTTAAGGCAACTACTAGTGATAAAAAACCAGTGATAAATGCATTATTCACCGCAAAGGAAATAGTAGATTTTCAACAACTAGTTAGACGTATTCCAGTTGCAGATAACGTTATCGAGTATGCAGTTAAATTAGTGGGTAAAACGAGGCCTAAAAGTGATGAGGCTCCAGAAATTATTAAACAATATATCGATTGGGGTGCCGGTCCTAGAGCATCTCAAAATTTAATTCTAGCCGCAAAAACACATGCAGCGGTTAATGGTAAATACAGTCCAGATATTGAAGACGTAAAGGCTGTCGCGACTGGGATTTTAAGACACAGAATTATTAAAAACTATAAGGCAGAAGCTGAAGGTCATACAGAAGAAAGTATCATCGCTCAGATACTTTGATTAGTTTTTTGATTTCTATTTTATAAATGCACCTCAAATAAGGTGCTTTTATTATTTAAAAGATCTCATAATAGTGGTATAAAAATAAATGATTACGCTTTCGCGAAAGCTAAAACACAAATATTTACACGATTTTTTGTCATATCGATAGTTTAAAGCTGTTTAAATTATTGATATAGCATAGTACGATACTTTCATACCCTGCTATTTTGATAATTTCTAAACTACTGCGATAGTGTGTTAAACTTTCATTTAACGTCTCCTTTTTGTAGATTTACCAACCATAAAAAATGATGAATTATTTTAATGAATATGGCCTTGGATGTAAGACTATCAGTAAGAAAAAGTTTACATCATAAGGGTGTTTCTTAATTTACATTGAATCGAATACTATAACAAGCTATATGAATACTTATAAGGACTACCTTCAGCAAATTGAAGACCGAAAAGAACAAGGACTTCACCCACAACCTATAGATGGAGCTGAATTGTTAAGCGAAATTATTTCGCAAATTAAAGACGTAAATAACGAGTATAGAGAGCAGTCTCTTAACTTCTTTATCTATAATGTTTTACCAGGTACGACTAGTGCTGCTGTTGTTAAAGCTAAGTTCTTAAAAGAAATTATTTTAGGACAGGAAGTAGTAAAAGAAATTACACCAGCTTTTGCTTTTGAGCAACTTTCTCACATGAAGGGTGGACCTTCTGTAGAGGTTTTATTAGATCTTGCTCTAGGTAGTGATTCTCAAATAGCTCAAGAAGCTGCCAAAGTTTTAAAAACTCAAGTATTCTTGTATGAAGCAGATACTGAAAAGTTAGAAAAAGCATTTAACGATGGTAATGCTATTGCTAAAGAGCTTATTGAGAGCTATGCACAAGCAGAGTTTTTTACAAAATTACCAGATGTTGAAGAAGAAATAGAAATTGTAACTTTTGTTGCAGGTATAGGTGATATCTCTACAGATTTATTATCTCCAGGTGCAGATGCGCATTCAAGATCAGACCGTGAGTTACATGGTCAGTCTATGTTTGAGCATAATAAAGATATGCAAAAAGAATTGCTTGCCTTAAAAGAGCAACATCCAGACAAAAGAGTGATGTTAATTGCCGACAAAGGAACTATGGGAGTAGGTTCTTCAAGAATGTCTGGTGTTAACAACGTAGCTTTATGGACTGGTGTTCCTTTCAGTCCCTACGTACCATTTATTAATTACGCTCCAGTAATCGCAGGTACAAATGGTATTGCACCTATTTTCTTAACTACGGTAGGAGTAACTGGTGGTATCGGTATTGATTTAAAAAACTGGGTAAAGCAAAAAGATGCTCACGGTAATACGATAGTTGATGAAGATGGTGAGGCTATTCTTAAAGAAGAATATTCTGTAGCTACAGGTACGGTTCTTACTATCAATACAAAAACCAAGAAATTATATAACGGTGACAAAGAATTAAAGGATATCTCTACAGCTCTAACACCACCTAAAATGGAGTTTATCAAAGCTGGTGGATCTTATGCAGTTGTTTTTGGTAAAAAATTACAAACCTTTGCTTGTAAGGTTTTAAATATAGACGTACCACAAGTATATGCTACTGCAAAAGAAGTATCTATAGATGGTCAAGGTTTAACTGCAGTTGAAAAAATATTCAATAAAAATGCCGTAGGATCTACACCAGGAAAAACATTACACGCTGGTTCTAATGTAAGAGTAGAAGTAAACATTGTAGGTTCTCAAGATACTACTGGTTTAATGACTTCTCAAGAATTAGAGATGATGGCAGCGACTGTTATTTCTCCTATCGTTGATTGTGGTTATCAATCTGGCTGTCATACTGCCTCAGTTTGGGATGATAAGTCTAAGGCTAATATCCCTAGATTAATGAAGTTCATGAACGACTTCGGATTAGTAACAGCACGCCATCCAGAAGGGAAGTATCATGCAATGACAGACGTTATTCACAAAGTATTAAATGACATCGCAGTTGACGACTGGGATGTGATTATAGGTGGAGATTCACATACTCGTATGGCAAAAGGTGTTGCTTTTGGAGCAGATTCAGGAACCGTTGCCTTAGCTCTTGCTACAGGAGAGGCTACTATGCCTATTCCAGAATCAGTGAAGGTTACCTTTAAAGGAGAAATGAAATCTTACATGGACTTCCGTGATGTAGTGCATGCTACTCAAGAGCAAATGTTAGATCAATTTGATGGAGAAAACGTTTTCCAAGGAAAAATTATTGAAGTACATATCGGAACGTTAACTTCTGATCAAGCATTTACTTTTACAGACTGGACTGCAGAGATGAAAGCAAAAGCTTCTATCTGTATTTCTGAAGACGAGACCTTAATTGAATCTTTAGAAATATCTAGAGATCGTATCCAGATTATGATTGATAAGGGTATGGATAACCCAAAACAAGATCTTAAAGGTCTAGTTGACAAAGCAAATAACCGTATTACTGAGATTAAAACTGGTGTAAAACCTGCGTTAAAACCAGATGCCGATGCAAAGTATTATGCTGATGTGGTTATCGATCTAGATAAGATCGTAGAACCTATGATAGCAGATCCAGATGTGAATAATGAAGATGTTTCTAAACGTTATACTCACGATAACATCCGCCCGTTATCTTATTATGGAGGTACTAAGAAAGTAGACTTAGGTTTTGTAGGATCCTGTATGATTCATAAAGGAGATATGCAAATCTTAGCCCAGATGTTAAAGAATATCGAGAGACAACAAGGAAAAGTAGTATTTAATGCTCCTTTAGTTGTAGCGCCTCCTACATACAATATCGTAGATGAATTAAAAGCAGAAGGAGACTGGGATGTTCTAGTTAAATATTCAGGTTTTGAATTTGATGATAATGCGCCTAAAGGACTGGCACGTACTAAGTATGAAAATATGTTGTATTTAGAGCGTCCAGGCTGTAACCTGTGTATGGGTAACCAGGAAAAGGCAGAACCAGGTGATACAGTAATGGCTACTTCTACTCGTTTATTCCAAGGTAGAGTGGTAAGAGATACAGATGGTAAAAAAGGAGAGTCTTTATTATCTTCTACTCCAGTAGTTGTACTATCTACTATCTTAGGAAGAACACCTACAATGGAAGAATATGAAGCAGCAGTGGAAGGTATAGTTTTAACTAAATTTAAGCCTTCTACTAAGAACTTAGTTGTTGCTTAAAACTACAAACTACTTACTATAATTAAAGCCTGAATCTTATGATTCAGGCTTTTTTGATTAGTATGATATTTACTTATTATTAATTTTAACTATCAGCACAGTAGTCAATTTTATATTTATATTATAAATAGTCCTTCTATAATTTTGTACATTTAAAACACTAACAAATTAATAATATACCTTATGGCATTTGATATCGACATGATTAAAAAAGTGTACAATGAGTTACCATCTCGTGTTAATAAAGCTCGAGAAATCACAGGTAAGCCTCTTACACTAGCTGAGAAAATTTTGTACTCTCACCTTTGGGATGGAATTCCAGGTAAGCCCTTTACTAGAGGCAAGGATTATGTAGATTTTGCACCAGATCGTATCGCATGTCAAGACGCCACCGCGCAAATGGCGTTGTTACAATTTATGCAAGCTGGTAAAACAAAAGTTGCTGTACCTACCACGGTGCATTGTGATCACTTGATTCAAGCAAAAAACGGCGCTAGTTCTGACCTTCAAGATGCTTTGAATACTTCTAACGAGGTTTTTAATTTTTTAGAGTCAGTGTCAGATAAATACGGTATCGGTTTTTGGAAACCAGGTGCAGGTATCATTCACCAGGTAGTCCTTGAAAATTATGCATTTCCAGGAGGTATGATGATAGGGACAGATTCTCATACCGTAAATGCTGGCGGATTAGGAATGGTAGCTATAGGTGTAGGTGGAGCAGATGCTGTAGATGTTATGGCAGGAATGGCCTGGGAATTAAAATTTCCTAAACTTATAGGTGTTAAACTAACTGGTAAATTATCAGGCTGGACAGCGCCTAAAGATGTGATTCTAAAAGTAGCTGAGATCCTTACCGTAAAAGGTGGTACAGGTGCAATAGTAGAATATTTTGGTGATGGTGCTACAAACCTTTCTTGTACAGGAAAAGGAACAATATGTAACATGGGAGCAGAGATAGGAGCAACGACTTCTACATTTGGTTATGATGCTTCAATGGAACGTTATCTACGTGCAACAGATAGAGCTGACATTGCAGACGCTGCAAATGAAGTTAAAGAATACCTTACCGGTGATGATGAGGTGTATGCAAACCCAGAGCAATATTTTGATCAGGTAATTGAAATCGATTTAAATACCTTAATGCCACATTTAAATGGGCCGTTTACTCCAGATCTAGCTACTGAGGTAGGTTCTATGAATGAAAAAGCAACTGAAAACGACTGGCCACTTAAAGTAGAATGGGGACTTATAGGTTCTTGTACAAACTCTTCTTATGAAGATCTTTCTCGTGCAAGCTCGATAGCACAACAAGCAATTGATAAAAAATTAAAGACTAAAGCAGATTTTGGTATAAATCCAGGATCAGAAAAAGTGCGTTATACCACAGAGCGAGATGGTATTTTAGGAATTTTTGAAAATCTAGACGCAAAGATTTTTACTAATGCTTGTGGGCCATGTATCGGCCAGTGGGCACGTTATGAAGATCCTAAAAACGCACCTAAAAACTCTATCATACATTCATTTAATAGAAACTTTGCAAAGCGTGCCGATGGAAATCCTAACACGCATGCCTTTGTAGCATCACCAGAAATGGTTGCTGCCATCGCTATTGCAGGTAGACTAGACTTTAATCCTATCACAGATAAGTTGATTAATGAAGATGGAGAAGAAGTAATGCTAGACGAACCTACAGGATGGGAATTGCCTCCTAAAGGTTTTGAAGTAAAAGACGATGGTTACCTAGCTCCACAAGAAGATGGAAGTGCCGTGGAGATTAAAGTTAACAAAGACTCTGATCGTCTTCAGTTATTAGAGCCATTTACACCTATTGGGACAGATATTTCTGAGGCAAAATTATTGATCAAAGCATTTGGTAAATGTACCACAGACCACATTTCAATGGCAGGACCATGGTTGCGTTATAGAGGCCACTTAGATAACATTTCTAACAACTGTTTAATAGGTGCCGTAAACGCATATAATAAACAGACTAACTTTGTTAAGAATCAGTTAGATGGTGAGTATGGGGCTGTGCCAGCCACGGCAAGAGCTTATAAAGCAGCAGGAATTCCTTCAGTAGTAATAGGAGATCACAACTATGGAGAAGGATCTTCTCGTGAACACGCTGCAATGGAGCCACGCCACCTAGGTGTAGTAGCAGTGATTGTAAAATCATTTGCACGTATTCATGAAACTAACTTGAAAAAACAAGGAATGTTAGGACTTACGTTTGCAAACGAGGCAGACTATGATCTTATTCAAGAAGATGATAACTTCAACTTTGTAGATCTTGCAGACTTCTCTCCAGATGTGCCATTAACCATTGAGTTAACTCATGCAGACGGTTCTAAGGATACCATAAAAGTAAATCACACCTATAATGCTGCTCAAATTGAGTGGTACCGTAAAGGAAGTGCATTGAATAAAATTAAAGAAGATAACGCTGCTTAATACCACGTTTTCTATTATATTAAAACGCCTCTTGAGATTTTAAGAGGCATTTTTGTTTGTTGTAGTTCCGCTTTCGCGAAAGGTGGAACGACGTTTCGTTATAAGCTTTGTAAGTTTAATACCAATATAGTTATATAATGTCATATATTTTTTGTATATTTATGTATGGGAAGAACAGCATATTTAGATATCA
>NZ_CANLXZ010000027.1 GCF_947495285.1 uncultured Nonlabens sp.
TAATATCTTTAGAGCCATCAATTAAGATTTTAAGGTAAGGATTGATGAGTAAAACGAATCATAGCCTTACCGTTGTGCATAATGCGAAAATCGTGCTAAATTGAATATTTGAACTATAAAAGCCAGCCGCACAAACAGCACATTTGGTTTTTTGCCAACACATAAGCCAACGCTTAAAAAACCAAAAGAGCTGTTTTTTGCCAACGCTTAACCGAAATGAGGAAAACCATAATCTGAATTAAAAAAAAACGTATTTTGAAAGACTTAAAACCAACCGAAAAAATATGGAGTTAATCCAAAAGAACCCTTACCGAATTGCGGGTATTCTCTCAAATGCAACTGCAAAAGAATTTGAAAGACAAAGAGGGAAAATCAGAGCGTTTGCAAAAGTGGGAAAAGAAATAAAATCTGACTACGACTTCCATATTCTTTCAGAGATTACTCGAACCGAAGATTTAATCAACAAAGCTTTCTCAAATGTTGAACAAAATCAAGATAAAGTGAATTATGCTTTATTTTGGTTCTTAAATGCAAATCCTTTTGACAATACAGCACTTGACTATCTAAAAAACGGGGACAAACAAAAGGCAATTGAAATCTGGGATAAAGTAACCCAAAACAAGGATGTAAATTCTAAGAACTTTTCAGCTTTTAATAATTTGGGAACTTTCAGATTATTAAGTCAAAACAAAGAAGAAATCAAAGAAGGTATTGAAGCTAAAATAAAACTGATAGAATCAGAATACTTTAAGAACTTTGTTCATTCTGTTGCAGATGAAACCTTTACGATTGACAACAAAAAACAAATAGAAATATTGCTTGATGAATTGCTGACGCAATTCAAAAACCAATATTCCAGTTCTGAAACTTTACAATTGTTCAGTAATTGCAATGGTTCAACACAGAAATATCTTTCAAAAAAGTTTACAGAAGAACCAATATACAATATTGAAAGTCAAATTGAAAGCACAAAAAACAAAAGAAACAAGAATAAAAGTAAAGCCTATCAATTCGGATTGAATTTAGCTACAAAATGTAAAAGTGATTTAGTACTTCTACAATCTTTACTTGGAACAACTGACTTGAAATATAAAACAATTGCTGACAAGCTTGCAAATGAAATAATGCAATGTGGTATCGATTATTTCAATGAAAGTCAAGAAAATGATTCTGGTGATAATTACCTTGAGTCTGCACAGAAACTTACAAAAATAGCCGATAGAATAGCCGTTGGGAAATTAACTAAAGACCGAGCAAAAGATAGTCTTGCTTCACTCGAAGAAATGAAAGACAAAAGTCTATCGCAGACAGTTGAATTATTACAATCAGTAAAAGATGCTTATGAAACAAATGAAACAGCCATAAGAGCACAGGTTAAAGAGTTAGAGGAAACAGATGTTGAAATAAGATTAGGAATGAAATCTATAAATCAATTTGCTGTAGAGGAAAATATTAAAAATTCAATAAATTGGAAAGAGGTAAATAATTTGCTAGATGCAATTTTGGATGACAATAGTTTAGAGAAGATTAAAGACAGTTCTAATTATGAACTTAAAGCAGAATTTATTGAATTGACAAAGTGGTTAAAAGAACATTCTTCAAGTAACTCAACCATAACTAACATAGTTTCTAAATACAAAAATATACCACCAAAATTATCTTTTGAGATTTTATCATCCGAGATTACAAATACAGACAACAATCCATTGTACACTAAATTTGTGAGGTATATTGGATTAAACCTCTATATAAAAGTTGAAAGTCCTACTTCTGTAAACTTTTACCTTAAGTATATAAATCCTGATGGTAGCCTCAAACGAAACACAAAAATTTCACCAATTGGATACTCTCAATCAACGACAAAAGAAATAAATAATGATTTAAAAACAATTGAGTTACCAGGTTGGGGAAATTCTGATGAATGTACGTATGCGATAGGAGAACACCGTATCGAAGTATATGTGGATGAATATTTGATTCATAGCAAAAAATATGTTGTTGAATTAGCACCTTCTGAAAGATTACAAAAGGAAATATCAAGTGCTGAAAAGGAATTAAGACAAATAAATCAGACTAATTTCGTCGAAAATGAAATTAGATTTGCTCGCAATGAAATGAGCGATATCCAAAAGTTCAAACTGTTTAGAGGTAGTTCTAAAAAGGAGGAACAAATTCAATCCCAACAAAAAATAATTGATCAGCTCACAGAAAAATCAAAAGAAGAAAAGAGAAGAAATATCAAATCTCAAGAAGAAAAGATTTATAAATTAAAAATGGAGCTTTCAGCAGCAAAATACTAACAATGAGAAAAACACTACTAATAATTGCTTTTTTAGGAGCAGCCAATCTTTTTGCTCAAGAGCAACCAAATACTGAATTAATTGAGACAATTAAAAATTTACAAACTCAAATAAACCAACAGCAATCAGATATTCAAAAACTTTATTCCGAATTGAATAAAGAATACAGAACATATCGCATTGTTAAAGAAGATTTGAACCAAACAATTATTGACAATCAAGTAAAAGTTGTGGATAGTTTAAACACTCTAATTAGCAAAAGCAAGCAAGAATTATCTTTTATAAACAAGCAACTAAACACAAAAATTCAAAAAGCAGATGAAAACGCAAATTCTAAAATATCAGAATTAGACAGTAGTTTAGGTAAGAGCCGTTTGTATTGGATAATTGCAACTTTGGCAACACTTTTATTAGGTGGTTTGGTTTATTGGTTATTAGGCAAACGTATTCAATCGAGTAAAACAGATGTTGAAACTCAAATAAAGAATACCAAAACCGCTTTAGAAGAAGAAAGCGTGAAATTAGACAACAAATTGGTAGACGTTTTGGAAACACAATTGAAATTAAAACAAGAAGAAACTAAAGTACAACCAACAACATCAAATGAAAAAGCAGACCATTCTTTAGCACTAAAAGTAGCAGATGAAGTAATAAGGATTCAAAAGAATTTGAGTAGAATGGATGATAAAACAAAAGGTTTGAAACAGTTAAATTCATCTGTAAAACGGATTCAAGACAACTTTACTTCAAATGGCTATGAATTAGTAGATATGCTTGGAAAAGAATACAATGAAGGAATGAAAGTAACTGCAAATTTCACACCTAGCGAAGATTTAGAAACAGGAAAACAAATTATATCACGAATTATAAAACCACAAGTAAACTTTAAAGGAGAGATGATACAAGCAGCTCAAATTGAAGTTAGTGTAGGCGAGTAAAAAATATCAAATGGCAAGAACAAAAATTGATTATGGAATTGATTTAGGAACTACAAATTCTGCAATTTCAAGAATGGAAAATGGAGAAGCAACCATTAAAAAAACGGACACATTGAAAGACACAATGCCTTCCTCTGTTTACATAAACAAAAAGAAAGCAATACAAGTTGGAGATAGTGCCTACAATGTTTTAAAACGAGATAAATTAAGAGCTATGAAAACCTGGAATGATTCTGATTCCAATTCATATATCGAGTTTAAAAGAACAATGGGCAGCGATAAAACTTATACAAGTTCAAACCTTGGTAAAGATTTAACTTCTGAAGAATTATCTGCTGAAGTTTTAAAGACATTAAAATCTTTCGTAAAAGATGAAAATGTAAATTCTATAGTTATTACAGTACCAGCAGCTTTTAAAAACAATCAAAAAGAAGCAACTAGAGAAGCTGCAAAATTAGCAGGTTTTGACCATATTGAATTATTGCAAGAACCTGTTGCAGCATCAATGGCTTATGGTTTGTTTGAGAGTTCTAAAGATAAAAAAGATGGTTTTTGGCTTGTTTTTGATTTTGGTGGAGGAACTTTTGATTCAGCACTTTTAAAGGTTGAAGAAGGAATAATGAAAGTAATTGATACAGAAGGAGACAATTATTTAGGTGGTAAAAATTTAGATTTTGCAATTGTTGATGAGATCATATTACCATACTTGCAAGAGAATTTTGTGATTGATAGCATTTTAGCAGATGATTCAAAAAAGCAAATTTTACGTAATGCAATGAAAGGATTTGCAGAAACTACAAAAATTCAATTATCATTTAAAGATGAACACAATATACTTTCCGATTTAGGAGAAATTCCCGCGGAAGATGATGAAGGAGAAGAACTTGAATTAGATATTACTGTTACACAAACTGACATATCAAATGCACTTTCACCAGTTTTTCAAAAAGCAATTGACGTTAGCAAAAATCTTTTAGAAAGAAATAATTTAAAAGGCTCGTCTTTAGACTCGTTAATTCTTGTTGGTGGACCAACTTTTTCACCTGTATTACGAAAAATGTTGGAAGCACAAATATGCAAACCAGATACAAGTGCAGACCCAATGACAGTAGTTTCAAAAGGTGCTGCTTTGTATGCTTCAACCGTTGACGTTTCAGAAGAAGTAAGAGAACAAACAAGAGATAAAACTAAAATTCAGTTAGAAATAGCAAACGAATCTTCAACAGTAGAAACAGAAGAATTTGTACCAATCAAAATTTTAGCAGACAAAACAGAAGGCGAAATCCCTGAAAAAGTATTTGCAGAAGTTACTAGAGGAGATAAAGCGTGGTCTAGTGGAAAAATTGAAATAAACACTATTGGCGAAATTGTGGAAATTCAATTGAACGAAGGCAAAACAAATATTTTTGATGTTGTTTTATATAACGATAAAGGAGATATTTTAGAAAGTGAACCTTCAAATTTTAGCGTAATTCAAGGCTCGAAAATTGGAAGTGCTACATTAGCCTATAATGTTGGAATAGAATTAAAAGACAAAACAACAGGGAAAGTGCGTTTCAAAACCATTAAAGGGTTAGAAAAAAACCAATCTATTCCAGCAGTTGGCACTTTAAATGGGTTAAAAACACAAAAACAAATTCGCCCAGGAATGGATTCTGATTTTATCAAAATACCTGTATATGAAGGAGAACATAACGCTGAAGGCACAAGAGCTATCTATAATGAACACGTTAAAGATATTATAATAAGTGGTGCAGATTTGCCATCACTATTACCTGAAAATAGTGATGTTGATTTAACCGTAAATATTGATAGGTCTGAAAAAATAACAGTAACGGCTTATTTCCCTTACTTGGATTTTTCATATGAAGCAACTGTTGAAAGGACTGTTTCATCTATTGAAACTGATTGGTTAGCAAACGAAATTAGAAAAGCTAAAGGAAGTATTGCTGAATTGAAACAAGATGAAAATTCTGAAAATGCCAAACTTCAACAAATTGAAACTGAATTAAAGCAGATAGAAAAGTCGTTTGAGAACAATAAGAATGATATTGATGGCAAACAAGAAGTTTTAACTGATTTAAGAAAGTCATTAAAAGAGATTGACGTATTAAACGAAACAACTGAATGGCCAAAATTAGAAGAGGAACTCAAAGAAGAATTTTACAGATTAGAAAAAGTCAACAATGATTTAGGAAATGATAAAACCACAGAAGTAGTTAATCAATTCCGTAACCAATTAGAAGAAGTTATAAGGGGCAAGGATGTAAAACTTGGTACTACCTTATTAGAAGAAATTAATATGTTCTTCTTTAAATTAACCGAAATATATCAGTTTATTGGAATGCTAAGAGATTTTAATGACAATTTTGGAGACTATACTTGGAGTGATTCTAATAGAGCAAGACAATTAGTAAATAAAGGAATTAGTATGATATCTGAAAATCCTGACAAGGAAGAATTGAGACAGATATTAATTTCATTATATAGCTTATTACCACAAGATGAAGTGCCTAGTGGAGACAATAATGTTTTAGTAGGTTAAGATAAATGAGCAAAACAAATCACATATTATCAAAAGGACAAAGTATTGAAAACAAATACATAGTAACTTTCTTTTTGAAAAAAGGAAGTTATGCCGAATCGTATCGTGTAAAAGACCATGAAGGAATAACAAAATTATTAAAACTGTTTGCTTATTCTAAATTAGACAGAACACAATTTAATGAGAATGGTGACATTTTAGAAATTGAGATTTTAAAACAAATTAAACATCCTAATTTGGTCAAGTATTGTGATAAAGGCGAATTGCTTTTAGAAAAACAAAAATATGCTTTTGTAATTCTCGATTTTATTAGTGGAGAAACTTTGGCTGATAAAATGAAGCGTGAGCAAACATTTAATCCTTATGAAGCAAAAGATGTGATTTCAGGCGTTTTAAACGGATTAAACTATTTACATAATCTTGATAATCCAGTTATTCATAATGACATTACGAACTTAAATATTATGACTGATTTATCAGGTAAAGTAACAGTTCCCAAGATTATTGATTTTGGTTACGCTAGATATTTAAGCCAATCGAACAAGGACTTTTTAAAAGATGGTTTAAACCCATTTTATCAAGCCAACGAAAATTTCAACAAAGTGTTTTCTGTGAAAAGTGATATATTTTCAGTTGGTGCTTTATATTATCATTTACTTTTTGGTTTGCCACCTTGGTTTGTTGAAATTTCAAAGTACAAATCCCATAAGATAAAATTAGAAGATGCTGTTTTAGAAGAAAGAAATAAACCTTTAAAGTTTGACGAATCTAATATTAAAATTGACCAACAAACTATAAAAATCATTAGCAAAGCATTACAACCAAATGCAGAAAATCGTTTTAAAAATGTAAAGGAGTTTATTCAAGCTATTAACGGAGAGTTAGAAATCAAACAAGTTTCTAATTCTAACGAATCAACCAAACCAAAATTAAAAAACATAAAAAAAGGTCAAGGTTTCAAAGCAATTGCAGGAATGCAAGAACTTAAAGAAACCATACAATTAGATGTGATTGATGCTTTAAATGACAAAGAAAAATATGCAGAATATGGTTTAACAATTCCCAACGGAATGTTGCTTTATGGTCCACCAGGTTGTGGAAAAACATTTTTTGCAGAACGAATGGCGGAGGAAATTGGGTTTAATTTCTACCAAATAAAGCCTTCTGATATTCAGAGCAAATTTGTAAATCAATCGCAAGAAAATATTAAAACCCTTTTTGATGAAGCTCGTGAAAACGCACCAAGTATCATTTTTATTGATGAATTGGATGCTGTTGTTCCAAATCGTGATAATTCAAGTGTAAATCATATGAATACAAGTGCTGTAAATGAATTTTTAGCACAAATGAATAATTGTGGTGATGATGGTGTATTTATTATTGGAGCGACAAACAGACCTAATTCTATTGACCCAGCGATTTTAAGAGCAGGTCGTTTAGATAAAGTAATCTATTTACCACCACCAGATTTTGAAGCTCGTGAATTGATGTTTAAATTACATTTAGAAAAACGACCAAGGGAAATTGGTTTAGACTACTCTAGTCTAGCAAAATCTACAGAAAATTATGTTTCAAGTGATATAAAGTTTTTGTGTGATGAAGCTTCGAGAACTGCATTAAAAACAAAATCCAGAATTTCAAAAGGAATTCTACTTGAAACAATAAAACAAAATCGTTCTTCAATTTCTTTAAAAGAATTGAATAGTTATAAATCTATTAAAGCTAAAATGGAAGGCTTAACAGATAATACTAACCAAAGACCAACTATTGGTTTTAAAAACAACTAAAATGGAAACAATAAACTTTGACAAATTATTATTAAAGACTGCGTTTTCTTGTATGGCTTGTGATGGAGATATTGACAAGAGAGAAGTGAAATTGATAAAAAAATTACATAAAGAGAAAAAGACTTTTGGCGAAATAGATTTTAATACAGAAATGGATAATTTACTAATCACAATCAATAAAGATGGCCACCAATTTTTAAAAGATTATTTTATTGAACTTACATCTTCTAACCTAACGCAAGCAGATGAATTAAAATTAGTAGAAGTCGCAATAGATACAATTAAAGCAGATGATAAAGTTGAGTATAGTGAAATTAAGTTTTTTAAAGTTATTCGCTCTAAATTAAAAATATCTAATCAACCAATATTGGACAAACATCCTGATTTTGAAGACTATTTAGAACAGGATATTATAAACAAATCATATTTATCAAGACTTCAAGAAGATTTTTTTAATACGCATACTTCAAATAAATTTGAGTTAACTAGTAAAATAGATAGCGACACATTTGATAGCTTAAAAGAAAGCAATGAAGAATAGCGGTACAATAATAAAAATTGTATTAGCAATATTATTGTTATTATGCTTATTAGATATGCCTTATGGATTTTATCAATTAGTGCGTTTTGCTTCATTAATCGGTTTTGGAATTTTAGCATATTCAGCAAGTGAAAAGGAAAGTAAAACGGAAATGATTATTTACGGAGGACTTGCACTACTCTTTCAACCGTTTTTTAAAATAGCACTCGGAAGAGAAATATGGAATATTGTGGACGTAATTGTCGGAATAGGACTTATTGCAAGTTTGATAATTAGTAACACAAAAAGCCAGCGCTAAAAGCCATGCACATTTACAGTCGCATCATCCAAGCTTCACCAAAACTGTAAAAGAGTATGTCTTTGCCGACGCTCAATCTGAACTAAATAACAAACATCGGAAAACTAATCTGAACGCAAAAGCACTATGCACAACAACGTGTATAAAACATAGCTAATATAGGCTTTTCGAGAGGTTTTTGTATATTTACAAAGTACGCCAAATTTTTTATTTGGTTATATTTAGAAAAAAAATTAAACATAAAAATAAAAAATTCGGCTCGTGCTAAATCCGAAAAGTTAGCGTTTATTTATACGCTACGTTTCATACACAAGACCGTTGTACACAAGGCTGAAAAAACTCACGATAACGAATGAACGATAGAATTATAAATTGGAATCTTGACCCAGTAATTTATTGGATAACAGAAACTTTCCCTTTAAAATATTATGGATTGTTTTTTATGGCTGGAATTCTTTTAGCACATTACGTTGCGAAACGAATTTACATTAAAGAAAATATACCGGTTGAAAATTTAGAAAAGTTATTTATTTACGTTGTTGTAGGAATACTTTTGGGAGCAAGACTCGGACATTGTTTATTTTATGACCCTTCATATTATTTTGCAAACCCACTCGAAATTTTACTGCCAATTAAAAAAATCGGAGAGACATATCAATTCATCGGATTTCAAGGGTTAGCAAGTCACGGAGGAACAATTGGAGTTTTAATTGCAATCGGAATTTATTGTAAAAAGTATAAAACAAATTTTTTATCGGTTTTAGACAGAATTGCACTTGTTTCACCAATAGTAGCTGCGTTTATAAGATTTGGGAATTTTATGAATTCTGAAATTTATGGAAAACCGACAAACGGAAATTGGGGAGTTATTTTTCAAAGAGATGATTTAATACCAAGACATCCAACTCAACTTTACGAGGCATTTTCATATATTTTAATATTTGGAATATTAATGCTAATCTATAACAAGAAAAAAGTAAAAGCAAACGGACTGATTTTAGGCGTGGCTTTAATTTTAATATTTTCCGCAAGATTTATAATCGAATTTTTTAAAGAAAATCAAGTCGATTTTGAGAGCGGAATGTTAATTAATATGGGACAAATCTTGAGTATTCCTTTCATTATTATCGGACTGATTTTAATACTTGTGAGGAAAAGTCGAGTAGGTAAAGGGGAATCTCACCCCTAAACCTCTCACAGAACCGTACGTGATAGTCTCCCATCATACGGCTCTTCAAGACCGAAGCATGTATATATCCATCAATGCTTCGCTGATTTAACCAAATCATCCTCCGTAGAGTTGTAAGAATCAAATCATTATTGGTCTTGCTAACCCCTTCGCTACGTCTAATTTTCAAAAGACATCTCTTTGATACTTTTCGCTACTACGAGTTAGTCCGCCACTCCTTTTGTGTATTGGTACTCTTGGGCTTGCCCTTTGGGGTTATACCGTTCTCCCTTAACACCACATAAGAAGTTTCTCCTGTTCCGTAATTGAGCTGTAAGTAAAGCTCCTGCCCTCTTTATGCCGATTGCCACTTGACCAGTAAATAGGTTTCTCCCGTCAAGTTCTGTCTCGCAAGACCGCCCATCCATCGATTTTGACAATACTAAAGTTGTTTACGACACTTCTACAAGGGTTCAATCTCATCTCTTTCAGCTTCTTTACTCCTACCATAGCTTAACTTAACTACTCATTATACAAAAATGGTAGCGCCTTTTACCTTATCGCTCAAGACCAACTCGTGAAAAGTAAGCCCCATAAGGCGGTTTGACTGATATGCCTAACATCCCAGCCGAGAGACCAATCCTCACTTTTTTTTTCCGTACTTCCACTTGAAACTAATGCCAAGGTTGTTTCTAAAAAAAAATGAGCCTCTCATCTCAATTACAGTTTTGTTGCTCCTTATTTATTTTACTAAATTGTATCCCAAAGCAACGCAGGACACACGACATTTCACAACACTATATATAGCAAATTGGGCGATTAGTGTTTAATCGAAAAATTGTTGTCTATTTGCAAAGTCGCCAAATCTTTTGATTTGGTATTAAAAGAGAAAAATTAAAACAAAATACAAAAAATTTGGCTTGTGGCTAAACCGAAAATAATCGCTTGTTTTCTACCCAACTTACCATATATTTAACGTTAGCCACAAGCAAAAAAATCCGTGATTAAATCAAAATTACGTAATAATTTATTATTTTTGTACGTAAAACAAGTTTTATGGACAAAAAATTGACATTGAGTTTAGACAAATCAATTATCGAAAGTGCAAAGGATTATGCCAAATCGAATAACATTAGCTTGTCGAAACTTATCGAATCTTATTTGACAACGCTGACCAAACGAAAAAGAAATTCAACGGAAATCACACCTCTCGTTGAAAGTTTAAGTGGAGTAATTAATCTTGATGAGGATTTTGACATAAAAGACGCTTATACTGATTACCTAATTGAGAAATATAAATGAGCAGATTATTAATTGACACGAATATTGTAATAGATTTACTTTCAAAAAGAGATAAATTCTATGATGAAGCTGCCGATTTATTTTCTCGTGCTGACAAAAAAGAATTAGAACTGACTATTTCATCCTTAACATTTGCGAACACAAACTATATTCTTTCCAAACTCAAATCAGCAAAAGAAGCGAGAGAAATATTGAGAAAATTTAAAGTACTCGTTGAGTTATTAAGTTTAGATGACAAGATTACGGAATTAGCTTTGAGCGATGATAATTTTCCGGATTTCGAAGACGGATTGCAATATTATTCTGCTATCGAAAATCAAATAGAAATCATTATCACGCGAAATAAAAAGGACTTTAAAAATTCGAAAATTCCTGTTTTAACTGCGAAAGAATTTTTAGCTCGGAAATAATGCCAGTGGCTAACAAAGAACTGTGGTAAAAAACAACCGAATTTTACTTAATTTCTAACCAGTACACTTCTATATCCGTCATCATATATTAATCCTGATTTTGCTATAGCAAAAGCCTGTTTTAAGAGCTTATTACAGACAGCTATTAAGGCTAGTTTTTTACTCTTTCCTTTGGCTACTATTCGATCGTAAATTGCCTTGCATGCTTTGTTGTATTTACAAGCATTAAAACTGCACATAAACAGTAGGTTTCTTAACTTCTGGTTACCTATTTTACTTATTCGTGATCTTCCATTTATGCTGGTTCCGCTTTGCCTTATAATAGGTATTAATCCAGCATAACTGCATAGCTCACTTCCACTTTTAAAACGCTCAAATCCATCGGTTAAAACAACTAACATAAAAGCAGTCTTCTCTCCTATTCCTGGAATGCTTTTTAAACGAGTTAGGACATCATGATGCACCTGTTTTACTAAGGCTAGCAACTTATCCTCTATTAATTTTATTTCCTTCTGTACTTGTTTTAAACTCCGTTTTATAGAACTTACAACTACTTTACATGGATTTCCTAAAACGGCCACTGCATGTAATTTATTTTATTCATGGTGCTTTGTTTAGTCAGCACGGATAGTAATCTTGTCATTTAAAGGCATTGAATTTGATCTTTAGAATTACCTTGCCAAAGCTTTAATTTTACATCTTTGGCATATTCACAAATCAACTTTGAGTAACTTTTATCTGTCTTTTTTTTTGATAGATGTCTTTCTTTAATTCCGCTTTCGCGAAAGCGAACTCGTAAAAGTCAAGGGTATAATTATTATACAGATAAAGGATTCTCTACTGAAACTTTAATACCTTCTTCTTGTAAATAATAAGCTAATTGGTAATGATAATATCCCGTAGCTTCCATTACACAGTGACTATTAAAATCTAACAATTTTACGAACTTTTTAAAGCCCGAAATACTATTTTTAAACTGATAGTATTTACCATCGGAATCGGTAACATCAAATACCAAATGACTAATGTCTATTCCGAAATATTTAATATCTTTATTCATAACAAAATGTTTTTTGAAAGGACAACCTACGCGAGTTTCAACAACTTAAAATCGAGGTCTTAAAAGCCTCATAGAACTGTACGAAATCTGTGTAGAAAAGAGAGGGGATTTTCAATATTGAAGAGATCATAGTCTCTGCGTATATAATAACCTTATTCCTCTCTTTTGTTCTTTCTATTTATAAGTCTTTAATTTAGTGATTTCAAACTTAAGAAGTATATAATTTATTGCTGGCTTCTTGCCTACTTGCGAAAGTCCTCTCGGATTTTCTATTCGGTTTTTATTTGCTAACTTTAGTGCTTAAACACGCAACAAAACATATACAACCACGTTAGGTGTAATAAAAAAATGAGACCGCTAAAATCAATAGAACTTAAATTATTAGAAAGACTTACCAACGGTCAATTTGATATTCCTCAAATGGTGCAAGAACTAAATGATGGTAAAATAGGTTCAATATCATTTGACATAGAAAACTCACAATCACGTAAAAGACAAATAATCTCAGCAGAATATATTGATAAAGACGGAGTTTTAGTTGATATCGAATTGACTTGTGACAATAATGATAAACTTTTCGAATTGGATTTTTGTAAAGTTGACTTTAGTCACCTAATCTCTTTTCCAACTTATGAAAGCTTGAAGTTAAAAACTCCCAACAATGAAAATACCAAGAATAAAAGGAGTAATAGAACGAAGAATTTTAATCAATTACCAAATTGACAAAGAAGTTTTGACTAATTATCTACCGGGACCTTTTAAACCCAAATTAGTGAACGGAAAAGGAATTGCAGGAATTTGTCTAATAAGACTAAAAGAAATAAGACCTAAAGGTTTACCTAAACAAGTTGGTATTTCCTCTGAAAACGGAGCACATAGAATCGCTGTTGAATGGACTGAAAATGGAGAACAAAAAGAAGGGGTTTATATTCCACGAAGAGATACTTCTTCAAAACTAAATTCCTTAGCTGGAGGAACTATATTTCCTGGAATTCATCATTTAGCAGATTTTAAAGTAAATGAGAGTGATGGTAATTACGAAGTTGGGTTTATTAGTGATGACAAAACTTCACTATCAATTAAAGCAAAAGAGACTAAAATTTGGAATAATGAAAGTGTATTTGAGAACCTTCAATGTGTGTCTGATTTCTTTGAAGATGGTTCTATTGGATATTCACCAAACAAAAATGGCTATGATGGACTTGAATTGAAAGCCTATGATTGGAAAGTGTCCCTTTTAAATGTTGAGAATGTGAAATCGAGCTTTTTTGAGGATGAGAGTATTTTTCCAAAAGGCTCAGTAAAATTTGATAATGCACTTTTAATGAAAGACATTGAACACGAATGGATAGGGTTGACAAAAATAAAGTCGAGTAGGTAAAGGGGAATCTCACCCCTAAACCTCTCACAGAACCGTACGTGATAGTCTCCCATCATACGGCTTTTCTTAACAAGTCATGGCATAAATCCATATTGCCAGTGTACAAACATTGTAGGATACTGCTTTGCAGTTTCTTGTAACAATTTGTAGGCAGCAAACCAGTGTTTATGACTAAATCGCCGATATTTGTTACGTACCCATTTTGCCAGTCGTTTGTTCAAAAAACCAAACACATAGTGTAATTCACTCATTCGTACCTTGCCGTAGTAATGAATCCAACCTCGTACTTTGTCAGCTATGATGCCTTGTCTTAAATACGGTACATACTTGTGCAATAGTAATGCTGCCACAAATAACTGGCGTGAACAAAGCACAAAGCGCCTTATACCTTTGCCCGTTACCCATAATTCTGAAAAAACGAAAGTTATCAATTTGGTAACTTTTTTTAGTATATTTGCGTCAAACAAATTAAAGTGAAAATATTTTCGAGAGGAACATTACGGGATTTTTGGGAAAAGCACGGTAATTGCGAATTACAATTGAAGACGTGGTATCGCGAAACTGAAAAATCAAATTGGTCAACTATTAACGACCTCAAATCGGAATACCCAAATGCAAGTATTTTAAAAGAGAATCGGATTGTTTTTAATATCAAAGGAAATGATTACCGATTGATTGTAAAATTTAACTTTGAGTATCAACTTGCGTGGGTACGTTTTATAGGAACGCACGCAGAATATGACAAAATTAACGCAAACGAAATTTAAGATGAATATTAAACCAATTAGAAACGAGGCAGATTACAAACGAGCACTTAAGCGTTTGGAGGTAATCTTTGATGCTAAAAAAAATACTGAGGATGGCGACGAGCTGGAAATTCTTGCAATAGTTATTGACAACTACGAAACGGATAATTTTCCAATCGGAATGCCAGACCCAATCTCAGCTATTAATTTTAGAATGGAGCAAATGGGACTGAAACAAAAAGACTTGGTCGAAATGATTGGTTTTAAAAGTCGAGTAAGCGAAATAATGAACAAAAAACGCAAACTGACTTTAGATATGATTAGAAAACTAAACGAAAAGTTACATATCCCAACAGAAGTGTTGATACAAGATTATTAAAGACATCGCGGAAAGCACTATGGGTAACAATGTATAAAAAACATAGGGCTGTTCAGGCTTTCTGAGAGATCTGTGTTTATTTATAAAGTCGCCAAATTTTTAAATTTGACGATTTTCCAACAAAAAAGATAAATAGTAAAATTTAAAAATATGGCTTGTGCTTCATCCGAAAATAATTTTCTAATTTGCACGCTACGAGCCATATACTAGACCGTTAGGCATAATTAAAGAGACCAAATGACAGAAATTGAATATTTAAACTCTGAACCTATAAAAGAAGGTATTAACAAACTTTCTAATAACATAAGAACAGAAAGAAGTGATTTAGAAAATTACCTATCACTTTATGCCGATAAATCTATTATAAGTCGATTAGATAACAATAACAATCAGGTCATTTTTGGCCGAAGAGGTACAGGGAAAACACATTTATTATACGCTTTTGAAGATTCAATACAAAAAAAAGCAAGCGAAAAAGGAGAAATCTCAAGTTTCCCTATTTATATAGATTTACGTAAATTTTTGCCTTTATTTACTGCTAATTCTAATCCGAACGTTGAAACTTCAATAATTATATTTCAATCATTACTAAATGAAATAGTAAATAAAATACTTGATCATTCAAAATATATCTTTGGAACAAATGAATACGGGACTTATTCAAAACTAGAACTAGAACGAATTGAAAAACTGAAAAATATTCTAAAAAAGATAAATATTGAGTTTGATGGTAAAGTATTTAAAAAACTTGGAGATTTTGAATTTTCAGTTGAGGAACAAAATAATCTTAAGAAAAGTTTAAATGTATCTACAGAAAATGCTAGTTTAGGTATAAACAAAGAAAATGGCTCAAAAGTAAGTTATTCTCAAGATAATATACAATACATTTCATTCAATGAAATTTCTAAAATATTAGATGATTTAACATACCACATAAATGGAGTTAGGATATTATGCTTACTTGATGAATGGTCAGAGATTCCTATAAATCTTCAACCATATTTAGCTGAGTTATTGAAAAGAACTTTTATTGCATCTAATTATACTTTTAAAATTGCTGCTATTCCATACAGAACAAGACTTCGGTCAACAACATATGGTAATATAAAAATAGGGCTTGAAGAAGGTGGCGATATTTTTCCAATAAATATTGATAATAGATATATATATGAAAAAGATAAAAACACAACACGAAATTTTTACAATGAGCTTTTAAGAAATCACCTAATTCAGATAGATAAAGAAGTTTTTGAAGAAATTGATGAGAATAAATTCATCAACATATTTTTTGCAACACAAGCACTATCTGAAATATTAATTGCATCAGCTGGCATTCCTAGAGATTTCATCAACTTATTTATACTTTCTTACAATAATAGAATAAATAAAAAACAACGAATAATATTAAAAAATGTAAGAAATGCAACAACAGAATGGTATTCATCAGATAAAAAGGAGGAAATAGATAAAGACCCACTTACTAAAAGGTTTTTTGAAGATTTAGTAAATCAAATTGTAATAGAAAAAAATAAAACACACTTTTTATTACCTCAAAGATTTTCAGACAATTTACAGATTAAAAAACTTGTAGACTTAAGAGCTTTACACTTGAGAGAAAAAGGTATCTCTCACCGACATATACAAAGTAAGAATTATGATGTTTATTCTATCGATTATGGTAGTTACACAAGTCTAGATATTACAAAAAACACACTAGACACTGATTTTAATGAAATGATAAATCAAGTAAAAACTATTGAAAATATTAGAGATGCTAGGTCTCTTTCAATAGAAGATGAGTTTTTTGATAAGTTTAATTTAGCTGTTGGCCAAGGAATAAAATGTCCTACTTGTTCAAAAACAATTGACACAAACCATTTAGCATACATCAAACAGAAAATTTGTAATAATTGTTTTGAGAAAGTTAAATAAAACTACACACAACAAAGAACTGTTGTAAAAAACAAGCGAATTTCACTTAATTTCTAACCAGTACACTTCTATATCCGTCATCATATATTAATCCTGATTTTGCTATTGTAAAAGCTTGTTTTAATAGCTTATTACACACC
This sequence comes from uncultured Nonlabens sp., assembly GCF_947495285.1. Classification (GTDB taxonomy): domain Bacteria; phylum Bacteroidota; class Bacteroidia; order Flavobacteriales; family Flavobacteriaceae; genus Nonlabens. The sequence goes on from NZ_CANLXZ010000027.1 coordinate 16,928, forward strand.
GCTATTAAGGCTAATTTTTTGCTCTTCCCTTTGGCTACTAATCGATCATAAATTGCTTTGCAAGCATAGTTATATTTACAGGCATTAAAACTGCACATAAATAATAAATTTAGGAGCTTTTGATTCCCTATTTTACTAATTCGTGGACGTCCTTTTACACTACTCCCACTTTGACGAATTACTGGTGTTACACCAGCGTAACTACACAATTCACTTCCGCTTGTAAAACGATCAACACCATCGGTCAAAACAACTAGCATTAATGATGTTCTGGAACCAATTCCTGGAATACTTTTTAAGCGTGTTAAAACATCCTGATGCACTTCTTTTACTAAAGCTAACAATTTATCTTCTATCATTTTTAGCTCTTTCTGAACCTGTTTTAAACTGCGTTTTAAGGAGCTAACTACTACTTTACATAGGTTGCCTAAAACGGCCACTGCATGTAATTTATTTTTATACATGGTGCTTTGTTTAGTCAGCATGGACAGCAGTCTTGTCATTTAAAGGCATTGAATTTGATCTTTAGAATTACCTTGCCATAGCTTTAAATCTACCTGTTTTGCATAAACACAAATCTGCTATGAATTATTCTTGTCTGTCTTTCTTTATTTTTTGTGAGATGTCTTTCTTTAATTCCGCTTTCGCGAAAGCGAACTCGTAAAAGTCAAGGGTATAATTATTATTCAAATAAAGGATTCTCTACCGATACTTTCTTACCTGATTCTAATAGATAATAAGCCAGTCGGCAGTGATAATATCCCGTAGCTTCTATTACACAATGACTATTAAAATCCAACAATTTTTCCAACTTTTTAAAGCCTTAAAAACTATTTTTAAACTGACAGTGTGTACCACCGGAATCGGTAACATGATATACCAAATGACTAATGTTTGTTCCGAAATATTTAGTATCTTTATTCATTATAATATTTCCTTTTTGAAAGGACAAGCTACGCAAGTTTCAACAACTTAAAATCGAGGTTTAAAAGCCTCATAGAACTGTACGAAATCTGTGTAGAAAAGAGAGGGGATTTTCAATGTTAACGGGATCTAAAGTCTCTGCGTATATAATAAACTTATTTCTCTCTTTTTTTCTTTCTATTTATACGTTTTTAATTTAGTTATTTCAAAATTAAGACGTATGTAATTAATTGCTAGGTTCTTCCCTACTTGCCAATATTCCTGCGGAATATTCACAGGTTGGTAAATGTTTATTAACTTAGTTCCTTAACCACACAACTAACCATACACAAACACGTTCAGGCCAATTACCTGCAAGCTGAAAAAATATCTAAATGCCAATAGAAAACATACCTGAAATGTACATTAAGAACAAGCAAAAAAAATATGACTTGTTCGTGTATGATTTTAAAATGACCAATGATGTTGTTAAAACTAAGGTCAATTTAGGAATGAATATGTTTAGCTTTTTACAAGTTGGAAAAAAGCAAGTACATTTTGCAGGAACAACAGTTGCAGTAAACAAAGACCAATCTTTACTGTTAAAAAAAGGGAATTGGCTTTGGACAGAGTTACTAGATACAGAGGCTATTTATTATTGTAAACTTTTCTTTTTTTCAGAAAAAAAACTAAAAGAGTTTCTAGAAAAGCATACAGAAAACAGCAAAATAGTAAAAGAAGAAACGCCTTATTTCATAATTAGAAATGACTCATATATTAGTTCATATCTAAATTCATTATCCACAATTAGTGAAGCGCCAACAGTTTTTGCTGATAATTTACTTTCAGTAAAATTTGAAGAATTGATGCTTTATCTTCTACAGAAATATGGAAAAAAATTTGAACTGTATCTTCATTCTTTGATCATTAAGGAAACTTCACCTTTTAAAAAAATTGTAGAAAGCAAAATACATTCAAATTTAAAGTTAGAAGAAATTGCTTTTTTATGTAATATGAGTTTATCTACTTTTAAACGCCATTTTATTAGAGAATATAAAACATCACCTGGTAAATGGCTTCAGGACAAACGACTTCAAAAAGCAAAAGAGACTTTAGAGCACGATAATTTAAAACCTTCTGACATTTATTTGGATTTTGGTTATAACAATCTTTCAAACTTTAGTATTGCCTTTAAAAACAAATTCGGATTTAATCCAAGTGAAATAACTTCATAAACATCTTGTTTCAGCTTCTTTTTTATGCCTGACCTTTTTTCATAAGTTACTGAACTTTTTTAGTAACTTATAAAGACAACTCTCATTGTAGTTTTACATCAGAATAATAACAATACTAAAATATAAAATTATGAACATTACATTAGAACAAGCAGAAAAAGCAATAGTAGCAGCAAAACAAAAATCTACAGCAATTGACACAAAAATGAATATTGCAGTTGTAGATGCTGGAGCAAATTTAGTAGCATTTGGTAGAATGGATGGTGCCTGGTTAGGGTCACTTGATATATCAATTAAAAAAGCAAAAACAGCTCGTTTTTTTGATATGAATACTGGAATTATTGGAGAGTTATCTCAACCAGGACAACCTTTATTTAATATCGAACATTCAAATAGTGGATTGATTACTTTTCCAGGTGGTGTACCAATTAAAAACGCAAATGGCGAAATTATTGGGGCAATAGGAGTAAGCGGAAGTTCGGTTGAAAACGACCATACTGTTGCAGAAGCTGGAGCATCAGCAATTTAATAACTGACTAATTAATATGAAGAGACTGTCTCATTAATTTAAGGCAGTTTTTTTTGTTTTAACTAAGTATTAAAATATTGATTTTCAAGTGTCTCAGAATGGACATTTTTAGGAATAGATGAATAACCTATGACATGCACTAATTCTAAATTTGTGTTGTAATTTTGCTATTGTTAAAAATTTAAAATAAACTAGTAATGAGAATTATTAAAATTGCACTTTTATTTGTTGTAATCGCTTCCTTAACAAGTTGTGCATCGGGCTACAAAATGATTGAGCCTGAAAAAATTAACTATGTATCAACTAACGTAAATGACAATGTAAAACTTGAATATAAGTATGATTTACTTGACAAAAAATACGCAAAAAAGGAAGTGAAAAAAGGAGTGAAATTAGTTGCTATTAAAATAACTAATGATTCTGAAAAAGACATAATGTTCGGTAGAGATGCAAAATTGACATACGAAAATGGAACTGAGATTTATGTGATGGAGAATAGTCAAGTATTTAAAACCTTAAAACAAAGTCCTGCATCCTATCTGTGGTATTTACTGTTAACACCTGTAAATCTATATACTACAGGATCAAATGGAGAACAAACGAGTTCAACACCTATAGGACTTATAGTTGGTCCAGGTTTAGCCGGAGGAAATATGATTGCAGCTGGAACTGCTAATAAGAAATTCAAAACTGAAATGTTGGAATATAATATTAATGGAACTTTGATTAAAAAGGGGGAAACGAAATATGGACTAATCGGAATTAAATCTGATTCATTTGATTCGCTTAAATTGAAAATTGATTAATTAAAAGTTAAGAAATAATTGGAAAGTTGTCAAATTAAAAAATTAGGCGACTTTCCATTAAATTAATAAATAGCAACATTTAAAAAATCTGACTTGTAATCAACCTAAAAAAAAATCAACATTCCCCATTAAGAGTTAAATAGACAACTGTTTTTTATAGCACTACACAGATATTCATAAAAACTAAAAGTACTTTATCTTTGTACCAAGAATTTATAATATGTCCATAACTCATCGCATTCTTTTTGAAGACAATCATCTCATAGCAATTAATAAAAAGTCTGGTGATTTAGTTCAAGGAGATAAAACTGGCGATGAAATACTGCCAGATTTAATTAAGGACTATATCGCAAAAAAATATGATAAGCCAGGTGCTGTATTTTTAGGTGTTGTACATAGACTAGATAGGCCTACTAGTGGTGTGGTTATATTTGCTCGTACCTCAAAGGCATTACCTAGAATGAATAAGCTCTTTTCTGAACATAAAACAGAAAAAACCTACTGGGCAGTTATAGAAGGTAAGGCACCTCATAAGGCTGCCCGCCTAGAGCATTATCTTGTACGTAATGTGAGGCAAAATAAAAGTTATGCCCATACCCACGAAGTACCTAATTCAAAAAAGGCCACACTCTCCTATACCGTAATTAAAGAATTAGACCGTTATACTTTATTAGAAGTAAAATTAGAAACTGGCAGGCACCATCAAATAAGATCCCAATTAAGTAAGATAGGTTGTGTTATAAAAGGTGATTTAAAATATGGTGCAAAACGCAGCAACAAAGATGGCAGTATACACTTACATGCTAGATTTTTAGAATTTATCCATCCCGTAAAAAAGGAAGCTGTAAAAATCACAGCTCCTGTAAATAATAATGATGCGATCTGGAAAGCTGTTTCAAATATTTAATTTTATGTTATACTAAAATTAATCATTTTAGCATAATAATTTCTTAGCTTTACTATTCACAGTACTTATTATGAATGTAGAGCAAGTCCATAAATCACAACAAGACTTTTTTAAAACTAGGCAAACGGTAGACGTATCTTATCGCATCAAGTGTTTAAAGCGTCTTAAAATAGCCATAGAAACTCGCGAAAAAGATATTTATAAAGCACTCGCTACCGATCTTTCTAAGAGTGAATTTGAAGCTTTTCTAACAGAATACAATGTCATTATAGAAGAGCTTAAAAATTATATTTATAAAACAAATAAACTGTCTTTACCTAAAAAGGTAAGACCTTCTATACTCAACTTTCCATCTAGATCAAAAAGATATCCAGAACCTTATGGAAATACATTAATTATTTCACCGTGGAACTATCCTTTTCAACTCGCATTAGGTCCTTTGATAGGTGCAATCGCTGCAGGTAATACAGTGCTATTAAAACCCAGTGAATTTACTACCGCGACATCTCAATTAATAAAAGAAATTATAGAAGAGGCTTTTGAAAAAGGACATGTTTATGTACTTCTAGGTGATGCACAAATTGCACAAAAATTAACCGCCTTACCATGGAACTACATTTTTTTTACAGGCAGCCCTGCTGTAGGTAAAAAAATATATCAGGCTGCTGCAAAACACCTGACACCTGTCACATTAGAACTAGGTGGTAAAAACCCATGCGTCGTAGATAATACCGCTCAAATAAAAGTAGCAGCAAAACGCATCGTATGGGGGAAATTCTTAAATGCAGGACAGACCTGTATTGCACCAGATTATCTACTCGTGCACAATGATGTAAAAGAGAAACTGATTAAAGAAATTAAGAATCAAATTTATGAATTCTTTGGTAGCGAGGTGAAGACCTCACCAGACTTGCCACGAATTATAAAAAACGATCAATTTGATAGACTCATAGAAATGCTAGAAAATGAAACAGTTCTAGAAGGTGGTGATTATGACAGAGCATCGTTGTACCTCGCTCCTACATTAATAGATGAGCCTAGCCGCGATAGCAAGGTAATGCAAGAAGAAATTTTCGGACCTATATTACCTGTCATCAGTTTTGAAAACAAAGAAGATCTAGAACTATGGATAGATAGTTATGAAAAACCGCTAGGTGCTTACTGTTTTACCAGTAATTCTAAATTTGAAAAATGGTTTTTGAACAGGTTCTCCTTTGGCGGTGGTGTTATAAATGACAGTATTGTTCAGTTTATAAACGACCGTCTTCCCTTCGGCGGTGTAGGAAATAGTGGTATAGGATCGTACCATGGGGAGAAAACGTTTGAAACCTTCTCACATTATAAAAGCGTTGTGCATCGTGGCACGTGGATAGATCTTCCTTTAAAATATGCCCCTTATAAAGGAAAATTAAAAACTGTAAAAAAATTACTTCAGTGGTTATAAGTACATAGAATGTAATTCACAAGACGGTCATAAAGTGTCGTTAAGATCTTGTTAGCACGCTTTCGCGAAAGCGGAACCACTACTATCTTTAAAGAAAAAAAACATGATTAAGGAAGGAACCATAGTAAAATGGAAATGGGGAAACGGTACGGCAACTGGCAAAGTAAAGTCTACATTTACTAAAAAAGTGACAAGAAAAATCAATGGAAATGAAGTCACTAGAAATGGGGAAGAAAATAACAAAGCACTTTTTATTAAGCAAGATGATGGGGACAGCGTTTTAAAATTAGAAAGTGAAGTAGAACGTGCCGATTAATAGTTTTAAATGACTAAATTTAAACACATAATATACTCATGCTAGATCTATCATTAATACCATCACAGAAGTTGCTAGTTTCTAGTACACAAAACATTTTGGGCTTGTTTTTAATTGCGAGCATCCTTACCGTTTTCTTGTTATGGTTTTTAAAATGTTTACGCTCTGAAAACGGAAACGCTGGTAAAAATTCTATTTCTATTAAAATAGATAGAAACGGAAAATATAGATATGAAACAGTTCCTAATTCTGGTAACAGCAATCTTAAGTTTTGGATTAAAATTATGATAGCTATTATAGCGGTTGCCTTTTTATGGAGTCCTATTAAATCGATTATTAATCCACAATATTAAATAATGGCGCAGTTAATTAAAATTTACGAGGATAACCCAAATCAAAAAGAACTAGAACGTGTCGCCAAAGCTATGCGCGCTGGTGCTCTAGTTATATACCCTACAGACACGGTTTATGGTTTAGGTTGCGATATTACAAATAAACCAGCACTAGAAAAAATTGCAAGAATTAAAGGTATTAAATTAGAAAAGGCAAACTTTTCTTTTATTTGTGAAGATTTGAGTAATTTAAGTGACTATGTAAGCCAGATAGATTCTCAGACTTTTAAAATTTTAAAACGCAATTTGCCAGGGCCTTATACTTTTATTTTACCAGGTAGTAATAATTTACCTACTGTTTTTAAGAAAAAGAAAACGATAGGAATACGTGTACCTGATAACAATATTGCCATAGAATTAGTAAAACTGCTAGGTAATCCTATAGTCTCTACTTCTATTAAAGATGAAGATGAAGTGGTAGAATATACTACAGACCCTAGTCTCATTGCAGAGAAATGGGATCATCTAGTAGATTATGTTATAGATGGTGGTTATGGTGGTAATATAGGCTCTACTGTAGTGGATCTTACAACAGATAATCCAGTGGTTATACGGGAAGGTAAAGGATCTATAGATTTATAAAAGTAGATTTATAAATTTTAAAAGCCGTTTTTTTAAACCTATACTTCATCCTATTCTAAATAAAGTTACGGTATTGAACATCCCTCTTGTTTAGTGTACTTTAAAACATTTCTGGTTGATTATTAAAGTAAAGGCATTTGTTTATGTTTTGCTTTAGTGTAGACCGTCTCTCTTCATAAGGATGATAAAGACCATGCTGAAAATTAAATTTTGCAAATAAGTTGTGTCTTATTTAAGTTACGAGGTATAATAAATACCATTTACACTGTTCTGTTGTCTATAAATATTCTTAAAGAAAATAGATATCAACTCCTATCCTACCTGTATCACGACTGCATTTGCTCATGTTTCTATAAATGATTTGATGTAATGCTATTATTTTTATAGATCTAAAAAGGATTTCAATATCTCATCCTGCTTTATACAACTCTTCAATGCTATTTACTGACGGCAAGCCATGCGATTTTAAGAACAAACCAAAAGAACAGGAAAAACACTAAATGATTACAACTGTTAAAACCCATCTGATGCTTATCGGTTTGTTTAATTTTACTAGTTTTTTGAGTGTATTACGGTCTTATTTAAAATTGCACAGCCAGTTAAAATAAATTTTATAAACTGAGCCATTTTTAATGATTATAAAATAAGTAAATGTATCAGTATCGATATTTTACGAGATCATATGAGATGCAACACGCGATGCCAGTGTTTTTTATATCTCATTTATAAAGAGTTTATATCTATAGAATCCTAACCATACTGACCATATAAAGGTAAAGTGATCAGAAACAAAATCTTATAACCTAATAGAATAAGACTTAACTGTAACTTTTTATGAGTGTAGCTTATAGGGTATTGTTCTATTACTTTAGAATGTAAGAAATATAAATACTAATCAAAAAAAAAGACTGCCTTTTAAGACAGTCTCTTTATTATAAGCTATAAAAATAATGAGAGCGGTTACTGTCTCCACATTAAATCCATGCAATGATTCTAATTAACAACAAATTTGTTAAACGTTGTTTGATTTTCATTCTCAACTTTACAGATATAAATACCTGATTTTAAAGAAGATGTAATATCACTAAAAGGAATATCATTTCTTCCCTTTTCTACCGTTATAGTTGTGTTACTCAATAACTGTCCTGATATATTATAAATACTTAGTTTTGACGGCACTGAAGTATTAGCATATAAAGTAATAACACTATGCTCATTAACAGGATTAGGATAAATAATAGAGCTTTCTGATTCTTTATTTAAAGAGGCACTTTTTTGAGGTGCAGCGTTCCACTGATTATTGAAGTAATAAGTTGCATCAGAACAAGTATATAAATCAGATGTTTGATTAGAACCATTATTACTAAAAATTAAATTAGAACAGTTAGAAGAAATGGTAGCACTCATGTAACCGTTTCCAGCATTTGAAAGTGCTACTCCAGGCCAACCACCGTTAGTAGCGTTTAAATTATCATCCCAAGAATATAAATGAGTATAACCTTGAACATATACAGTCATAGTATTTGAATTACCACCGCCCACAGGAGGATTAGCATACCAGTTACCTTGATAATAATAAGGAGTAGAACTACAGGTATATAAGTTAGCTGTTTGTGATGCACCGTTATTACTAAAAATTAAATTAGAACAATCTCCTTGAACCGTTCCAGAAAACCAGCCATTACCTTCATTTACTAGACTTGTTCCAGGCCAGCCACCATTAGTAGCATTTAAACCGTTATCCCATGAGTAAATAGTACTATAATCCTGAGTATAAACTTTAAAAGATGTGTTTACTGGTGTGCTAGAGCTAGAGTTCTTTGTCCATACAGCAAAGTTATTCCCTGAACTAGCAAGGTTCCATCCAGATCCTGACGGACTCCAGTCATTAGGTCCTAATTTCATAGCAACTTGATAATTATCTCCATCTATGATAGCTGCGTACAGTCCATTTTGTGAAGCTTCAATACTAAGATTACTTTGACTATGGATACCAGCATCTTTTCTTACTGCTATTAATTCAGTTATTTCTGTCTTAGGTCCATTTCCCCAATCCATTAAATGCGGCCAGTAAATACATGGTACACCTGGATGAGTAAGTAAGTAAGCATAGGTCTGTCCTACGTTTCCAGCATTAAGAACATTATTAGGTGTATCATAACGTGGTGTATCATGATTCTCTATAAAAGTTACATAGTTTCTAGAATCCCAACCTATACCTCCAGAGGCAGCACCGCTGTTAACTAAATAAGAATAATTGTTATCTCTTACTGCTGCTTTAAGTGTAAAGTAAGTAGGAAAATCAAAAGCAGCCGAGCCTGTGTTGTTTATCCAGTCTTGAACTACTTGTTTGTTAGAATTATAGTTCTCTCCTACGGTAATACTAGGATTTGTAGCATTGTTATATAAGGTAAAGTAATAAGGATCAAAACCATGTACAAAATCATATCTCCAACCAGAATAACCTAGAGTTTTAAGATTATTTAAGAAATCTATTACACTATTTTGAACATATTGTTTTGTGTGATCAATATCTCTAGCTGCTTCATAAGATGTACCAGTATCATTTCCTCCTCGCGGATATACGTTATAATATTGAGGTACACTCCATACTTCATCATTTGAAGTAATGGCATCAGTTCCCCAAGCAGGATTTGCAAAATCCACATAATTTGTATTTCCAACTCTATGGTTAATTACAATATCTGCAATAGGATCAATTCCTTTAGAATTTAATGCATTAAGCATTGCTCGGTGATTTGCTAGAGATCCATAATTGTTTGCAAAGTTATTCAGTTCACGTGGCAAGTAGCCTTCAAGAGATCCTGCATCACTAGGTGGCGGCAACCAGATCATGTCTATGCCCATATCGGCGATTTCTTGACTTTTATTATTGATAACGTTGTACCAGTTATCTGGATTATTTGCTGCGCTTTCCCAATAAAAGCCTTGTAGCATGATGCGGTCATCATTGGTACGTTGAGCAAATGTTTGCATGCTAGAAAAGAGCAAAACAACACAAAACGCTAAAATTTGGTTTAGGTATTTCATAATCATTAAGGGGTTAAGTAATTATATGGTTAATATTTACTGTAAATTTTCATTTATTTTCAGTAAAGCGCCTAAATTTTTAACACATTATTACGAAAACGTTATAGTAAAATTAGTGTTTACTCTCTTATCATAAGATAAATATTCCGCTTTCGCGAAAGCGGAATATTCATAAAGCACTATGCCCTTTTCATAAATAAACACAGTTTTAAACTCTTAAAAATGAAATTATGGATCTTAGGAAAAGTAACACTAGAGCTGCTAGGTTATATAAAAGTTCTCCAAGTATGAATCTCGTTACTTTATAAGGAAATCAATATTTTAAAATCTAAAATATTATTATTAATCTCTAGGCTGTACCTATTTCAACTACTCAAAATTCCTGTCCCTATAAAAAGCAAATTATCGGCTCAAATTATGAAAGAGCTATTGTAAAGGTTCTGTTTGCAGTTCTTTTAAAAAATGATAAAACTCTTCTTTAAATCTTGCGTGTTTTTGACCAGTTGCAAGGCCATTATAACCAGTATGTATACGTCTTACTTTACCAGATTTATCTATGTAAATACTGGTAGGATAAGATAAAACGTGGTTAAGCATCGGTAACTTTTCATTTGCCGTTTTCTTATTTGTAGAACCATATTGAGCTAATAAAATAGGATACGTAACATTCTCTGCCTCTATAAGTCTTTTTATGGATCGCATAGCAGCTTTTTCGGTAGGAGCATATTCAAATGCTAGTCCTATAAATTTTACATCAGATTTTTGTGAATTGATATATTCTTGAAAAAATCTAGTTTCTTCTAGACAGTTAGGACACCAGCTACCTAATAACTGTACTACAACAACCTGATCTTTAAATTCTGCATCTTGCAAGCTAACTTGCTTTCCATCTACATCTTTAAAGCTAAAATCTACAGAATCATACCCTTCTTTTAAATAAGTAAGTGTCGTCGCATCTGGTAGATTATAATCGTTATTAAGAACTGCGGTAAATGGTTCTTTCCAGTGATTACCACTGTAGAACATTCCTTCTAGAGTGCTATCCCTCACAACCGCTTCAAATAAAAAGGCATGAGCACCGTCAAAAGTGGATAACTTTAAAGTATCATTTACCACAGCACCTTGAAGAAATCGATAATCTCCTGTAGTGGTTTCAAATGTACCTGTTACTTGATTTCCTTCTTGAGTAAAAACACCTTTTGCTATGTAACGATCTGATTTACTATCAGGACTAAAAACTGTCTCATAACTACCAGATAAAAAAGAAGAGGTTCTAGCATTATCTAGCGACTCAAAACGATAGTCTACTCCTGCAGTCATTGTAAACGGTACTGCTCTATCTAGACTAGGTTTAACGTGCTGTCCTGTTATCAATTCCTTAGATTGAAATTTACCTTTAAAGTATCCTTCAAAAACTGGTGGTTTTATAAAAATAGAATCGCCTTCTATGATAATCTCTGTAACGGTAATTTCTTCATCTGCATTACGTATCATTAATGTACGATCTTCATTTACCATTAATTGAACTGGTAATTCTTTTTCATTACCTAAATCAAAGGTAAGTCTCCAGTTACCAGGTGATAAGGATAAATCAACAGCTGGGGACGACTCTTCTTTACAAGAAAAACATAGAACAATAAGGAAAATAAATAGTAATTTTTTCATGATACAAGTTTATTGCATAAATATCACGTAATTATTACGATTCAATTTATTAATATTTATTTAGTAAATAAGCTGTATTTTAAGAACTTTGCCACATGGAGCACCGACACTTTTTAATCTACAAACCTTATAAAATGCTTAGTCAGTTTATGACTAACGACAGGCATCAAAAAAACAAGAAGTTTTTAGGAGAGCTATTTGATTTCCCGACAGATAGCATGGCTGTAGGCAGACTAGATGAAACTAGTGAAGGTTTATTAATGATTACTACAGATGGCAAATTGAGCAGTCATATTAATAAACACGGTAAGGTAGAAAAAGAATATTATGCACAGGTAGATGGTATTATTACAAAAGAGGCTATTGAAAAAATGAGCTCTGGACTAGAGATAAGTATAAACGGCTCTATTTACTTAACCAAAGAATGTCAGGCAAAAATAGTAGATCAAACCCCTAATTTACCAGTAACTTTACAACGTGTACGAGACGATCGACACGGTCCTACTTCTTGGGTTTCTGTGACTTTAAAAGAAGGAAAATTTAGACAGGTACGTAAAATGTGTGCCGCAGTAGGATTTCCAGTATTGCGACTTGCTCGTGTACGTATAGGAGCATTTACTTTAGAAAATCTAAATAAAAAAACCGTGGTGGAAATTACCGACCTTATCGATAAGAATTAAAAAATCTGTATTTTCATAAGGGTAGCATTAAATCTACCTTTATGAGAAGTAAAGCCTTACTCATTTTTCAAAATAATCAAAGTAGCTTTTACACCAGACGCGAGATTCCATATGTTTTGTTGTACTACTTTACCTCTAGTATCCATTACTTTAAACTCTGCAGTGTTGGGTCCAGAAGATCCTTGATTTAAAGCTTCTATTTCTATTTTATTGAATCCATCTTTAAGAGGTATACTAACTCCTTGATAGACGTTTCTAAGATATATTTTTTCCACAAGAATCTTATCATCTTGCCATATACGCACTAGATCTCCATCTTCAAATTGGTGATCTCTACAGACTAATCTAAGTAATTTTTCACCTGTTCTTATTTCGCCTAGAAAAGTATCACTTCTAAAACCTGCACCTACTGGAGCGTCTTTTTTAAATTTCTGATTTTTAAACTTGATTCCTGGATCTACAAGATCGGTCTCTTGACGCATTTTGATCTCGTTATTTTCTTTGGGTCTGGTATATGTTCTAGTCTCCTTCTTTTTTGGAAACAACATAGAACCTCCTGTAGTAGTTTGCGGTACTGGTTCTATAGTACGCGGTGTTGAATTAGGTATTTCCTGCGCAAAGGAATAACTAGCCGTAAGTATACATAAGTAAGCAATAAGATTTCTCATACCTGCAAGTTATCAAATTCCTTGCCTAAAATGATCACAGAGAAGTTATTTTAAGTTAAAATGTTGTGATAACTAGCGCTATTTAAGTAAGATTTAAACAAATGAAATTTATTATTAGTTATCTATTTAGGTTACGCTTTTGCAAAAGCGTAACCTAAAACAGAAATCTTATAGTTTTAAAAATTTAATCTAATCGCTTGATTTTGGCACCTATTGCACGCAGCCTGCTATCTATGTTTTGATAACCACGATCTATTTGTTCAATATTGTGGATGGTACTGGTTCCCTTTGCACTTAAAGCAGCGATAAGTAAAGAAATACCAGCTCTAATATCTGGGCTAGTCATAGTGGTAGCCTTTAATTGAGATTCAAAATCATAGCCTATTACACTCGCTCTGTGTGGGTCGCAAAGAATAATTTTTGCTCCCATATCGATCAATTTATCCACAAAGAATAGACGACTTTCAAACATTTTCTGGTGTATCAATACACTACCTCTAGCCTGTGTTGCCACTACTAGAACGATACTCAATAAATCTGGAGTAAAACCTGGCCATGGAGCGTCAGAAATGGTAAGAATAGAACCATCGATGTAGTTCTGGATTTCATAACCCTCGTTGTGTGCAGGAATAAAAATATCATCTCCACGACGTTCTATGGTAATTCCTAGTTTTCTAAAAGTTGCTGGTATGATACCCAATTCATCATAAGCTACATTTTTAATGGTAACCTCTGACTTGGTCATCGCAGCAAGACCTATCCAGCTACCTATTTCTATCATATCTGGTAGAATGCGGTGTGTTGTGCCACCTAGTTTTTCTACACCTTCTATGATGAGCATGTTAGAACCTATACCAGAGATATTTGCTCCCATGCGCACTAGCATGTTACACAACTGCTGTAAATAAGGCTCGCATGCAGCGTTATAAATAGTAGTTTTCCCTTGTGCGAGAACAGCTGCCATAACAATATTTGCAGTTCCTGTTACAGACGCCTCGTCGAGAAGCATATACGCTCCATGAAGCTCGTCTGCTTCTACACCATAGAAATATTCTTCTTTATTGTATCTAAATTTTGCGCCTAGTTTTATGAAACCTTCAAAGTGTGTGTCTAAACGACGACGACCTATTTTATCACCTCCTGGACGTGGAATATATCCTTTTCCAAAACGTGCTAATAATGGACCTACTAACATGATAGAACCACGTAGTCCACGACCTTGTATTTTATACTCTTCGGACTGTAACCAGTCTAGATTTATATTATCTGCTTGAAAAGTGTAAGATTCTGGACCATTCTTAGTCACTTTTACACCTAGGTTATTCAATAAAGCGATCAATTTATTAACGTCGATAATGTCAGGTACGTTATTAATCTCTACTGGCTGGTCTGTTAATAAAACAGCACAAAGTATTTGAAGCGCCTCATTTTTAGCTCCTTGTGGTTGTATATCACCTTTTAATTGATGTCCACCTTCTATTATAAATGTTCCCATGTATGTCTTTAATTGTAATTTTTAAAAATAAAGAACTCGCCGAAGTTTTTAAAACATTATTAAGGTTATAATTCATAATTAATGAACATCTCCGATTCTTATATTAAAATGATAAAATCCAGTAATTAAATAGGTAACCTAACTATCAATAAATCTTTAAAAATGAAAGGTAAAACGACATTAGAATAAAGTAGAATTTATCAACATTTATGTTTCTTAAAATATGATATTTAAAAAATTACAGCGTCATCTTTAGAGTTTTTATTAAAATTTGAACCGCTATCTTCTATTCAAAAATCGATATTATACCCATTTAAAATGATAGTATGTATATCTTTGAAACTGTAATAGATTATTCTAAGCATATCACATGAACAAATTAACCGCCACACTACTCCTTTTTCTTTTTTTTCAATTAAGTATTGCTCAAAATGAGACCATTACTGCGATGAAAGCGCAAATGGAAGAAATGACAAAACAAATTGCCAAAAAAGATGCTTTCACCTACACCATCTTTAAAGAACATATGGTAGCCATAGAACTTTTAAGAAAAGCTGCAGATGCTCCAGAATTGCGCATGTCAGATAAAAATAAGGCCATAGTAAAATCACTAAAAAGAGAAGGGTATAACAAATTACTCAAAGAAGATTATGACGCTATAATCACTAGCGCAAAATCATATAACATCAATTGGAAAAAAGTGAAATACGTAGAATTACTCTATAAATCAAAAACTGTTTTTAAACTAGGCCAGCCTGGTTTTGAAGCATTATTAGTTATAGAAGATAAGACTCAAAAAGACATTCTTTTCACCCTAAGAGTAGATTTTATCATGTTAGGTACAGATCCATACGTTCTAGAAATGGACGATCTTAAGAAAGAATTAAAGTAAATACTTATAACTGTGTATTACTTTAAGTTATTCATACATCTATTTTAATGCAAACCTTTGTCCATTACTTTTTACACATTTTCTTTCCACTAGCCATAGCTATTGTGTTTTTTAAAAATGAATGGAAAAAGACCTATTTAATTCTACTAGCTACTATGTTAGTAGATCTAGACCATTTGCTAGCCTCACCAGTATTTGAAGCCCATAGATGCAGCATTAACTACCATCCACTACACTCCTATTATGCCATTTTAATTTACATAGGCTTACTTTTTTTCAAGAAACCATTTAAAATCATAGGTATAGGATTATTATTTCACATGGTGACAGATTTAATAGATTGCCTTTTCATGTATAACCATTGTGCAGACTGTATGGCAACATCACCAGTAATAGAGCTCTTAGAACACATCTCTAGCTGGTTATAAATTATTTTTTTGTGTCTGTTCCGCTTTCGCGAAAGCGGAATTATAATCCTACAACATGGCTATAATCCATACTCTATGGGTAGCATTAATATTTCACTTTACTTTTACAAATCATTAGCGTAAAAAAGAGCAAAAGATTCATTCAAAATCTATAATTTAGCTACTTAAAGTTATACAATTTAGAGATTTGTAAGGAATGTTTTACAATACTATTTAGTCTAACTTTTACCATATAAATACATATTCAAAAATTAAATAAATGCAAGATTTAAAAGGTAAAAAAGCAATCATAACAGGTGGAAGCCGCGGTCTAGGAAAAGCTACAGCACTAGCATTTGCACAAGAAGGTGTAGATGTTGCGATCACTGGTAGAAATGAAGAGGCTTTAAAGGCAACTGTTGCCGAGATTGAAAAATTAGGAGTAAAAGCGACCTATGCCGTTTTTGATGTGAGCAATTATGAAGAGGTTAAAACGAGTGTAAAAACACTAGTTGATACTCTAGGTTCTATAGATATATTAGTAAATAATGCTGGTATAGCAGCATTCGGTACTTTAAACGATATGCCTGTAGATCAATGGACGCAAATTATGCAAACTAACGTGATGGGAATGTATTACGTTACTAAAGAAGTATTACCTTATTTAATCGACCAGAATGAGGGAGAAATTATCAATGTTTCTTCTACTGCAGGGTTAAATGGTAATGCGAGTACCTCAGCATATTCTGCATCAAAGTTTGCTGTAATCGGTATGTCAGAATCATTAATGAAAGAAGTACGTAAAAACAATATTAGAGTTTGTACGTTAACACCTAGTACGATCGCGTCTGACATGTCTATAGATTTAGGAATCGCTACTAAAGATTCTGAGGACAGTGTTTTACAACCAGAAGACTTTGCAGAGCTAATTATCGCAGGATTAAAACTACCTAAAAGAGCCATGCTTAAAAGTGCAGCACTATGGTCTACAAATCCATAATTTTAATATAGAAATAGCCAGTTAGATTTACATTATGTTGTAATTTAACTGGCTTTATTAATTGTATATTTTTGTATTTTCTTCTCAAATATTTCAGTCTCAAATAAACACATCTATATCTATGGAACTAACCAGACATTGTGATCTATGTGAGCGTAAAAAAAGTGATTTTAAACTAGGCTTAGTATGTGGTCTTACCTCTCGCAAGCCTGCTTTTAATAAAACATGCTCTCAAATTCTACTTAGAGATAATTTTGAAGAAAAACTGAAGCAAATAAATCTAGAATACGATCAATTAAAAAGAAAACGTTTACACACTTATTCTTATACAGTCGGTTATATATTGATAGGTTTTATAATTATAGCTACTGGTTATTTAATAGCTTATCATATTAATGATGTTGCTAATAAAACATCTGTAAGATTCTACACTTATCCCTTAACATTTATTGCTATAAGCTTTGCACCTATGGGTTTGGGTATATCGACTTTCATAAATTATTTACAACATTTAAAAGTGGCAAAAAGTAAGAAAGAAGATCTAGATAAGGTGTTAGTACTATACAATATCAAGTACACGATAGATATAGATTACCAAACAGAATTTCATGGTACACAAGAAGTTTACATAGATCTTAAAGTAAAAGGAGTACGATAACCTTACTTAAATTGTAATTCCTGAAACTAGAACTAGATTATTTATAACCACAAATTTGAAAAAAAGCACATGAAAACCTCCTTAAATAAAGATTTAGAAATATCAAGAATAGTTTTGGGGATATGGAGACTTCTAGATTGGAATAAAAACGATCAAGAGTTGCTTACTTTTCTTAAAAAATCCATAGAAACTGGAGTCACCACATTTGATCATGCAGATATTTATGGAAATTATGAATGTGAGGCCGCCTTTGGTAAAGCGCTACAGTTAGAACCTTCACTGCGTGATAGTATGCAGTTGATTACTAAATGTGGGATCAAATTAACATCTGATAAGTTTCCAGATCGTCAGGTAAAATACTATGATTACAGCGCTAGTTACATCATCTCTCAGGTAGAACAATCTCTTAAAAATCTACATACAGATTATATAGACGTACTTTTATTACATAGACCATCACCCTTTTTTAATCCAGAAGAGGTAGCAAGCGCCTTTGACCAATTAACATCTAGCGGTAAGGTTTTGCATTATGGAGTGTCTAATTTCCTGCCCCAGCAACTAGAATCGTTGCAAGCTTACACAACTGCTCCTCTAGTAACTAACCAGATAGAAATATCGCCGTATTGTCTAGAGCATTTTGAAAATCAAAATATCGATTATCTTATCTCTAAAAACATAAAACCTATGTCCTGGTCACCACTGGCCGGTGGTGAATTACTAGCTCCTAAAACAGAAAAAGGAATCCGTGTTCTTAACGCCATTAAAAAAGTGGCTCAAGAAATACAGGAGCCTAAGTTGGATAAAGTTGCCTATCAGTGGCTATTAAAACATCCTTCTCAAATAATTCCTATTATAGGAACTGGTAAAATCGAGCGTATTAAAACTGCAGTGAGTTCGTTAGATGTAGAGATGACTTTAGAGCAATGGTTCCAGATTTATATAGCTGCCTTAGGAAAAGAATTACCCTAATAGACGGTTGATAATTCCGCTTTCGCGAAAGCGAGAACACCACAAAACAAATCCTTGTAACGTACCTTTGTGTTCTAAAACTACATCGTGGCGAGAAGAGCACCTGCATCCATAAAAGAACAAAGTAAAAAGGGAAAAACATTCTCCTTAAGTGCATTAAAGACACTACCTAGATTTTTTAAAGAAATCTGGAGAGTGAGTCCTAAACTGTTTATAACCAATTTTACCGCTAGATTACTCACCGCAATTAGTCCGGTAGTTCTACTATGGGTAGGTAAATTGATTATAGACGAGGTTATTTTACAAATATCGTTAGAAGATCAAAATCTAGACTTGCTCTGGAAATATGTGATTATAGAGCTAGCAGTAGCCATAGCTGCAGACCTGCTCAATAGATTAATTAATTTAACTGATGGATTAATAGGAGATTTGTACTCTAACGCGTCTTCAGAAAAAATTATAAGAAAGACTAATGAGCTGACTCTAGAACAGTTAGAAGATCCAGATTTTTATGACAAACTAGGGCGTGCAAGACAGCAAACTAGCGGTCGTGTAGGTTTAATGAGTGCTTCATTGAGTCAGGTGCAAAGTATTATCTCTATAACATCCTTAATCGCTGGTTTGATCTACTTTGAGCCATTATTGATTATCTTATTGGTCCTAAGTATTATACCATCATTTATCAATGAGGCAAAATACAGCTCGCATAGATACTCTGTAGCACGCAGCTGGACTGCAGAGCGTCGTGAACTAGATTACTTGCGTTTTATAGGAGCTAATAATCAAACAGCAAAAGAGGTAAAACTCTTTGGGCTTACCGATTATATAGCAGCCAGATTTAATAGATTATCTAGCGATTATTATGAGATCAATAAAAAGCTATCTATTAAGCAAAGTATCTATGGATCACTGTTTAATATTATAGGTATTCTATCTTATTATGGAGCTTATATATTCATTATTTTTAAAGTAATAACTGGAGTACTAAGTATAGGAGAACTTACCTTCTTATCTGGATCTTTTAACAGATTGCGTAATAATTTACAAGGTTTCTTTTCTCGTTTTACTGCTATATCAGAGAGTTCGCTTTATTTGAGAGACTACTTTGACTTTCTAGATATAGAAATCACTGACGAGGCAACCAGCTACACTCCTATTCCAGACGTTATTAAAGAAGGTTTTGAGATTAGAAATGTACATTTTGGCTATGCTGGTAGTGATATAGAAGTTCTTAAAGGAATAAGTTTTAAGATTAAAGTAGGTGAAAAAATAGCCTTTGTAGGTCAGAATGGTGCCGGTAAAACAACACTTATTAAATTGATATTGAGGTTTTACGAGCCTACCCAAGGAGAGATTTTATTAGATGGAATTAATATCTCTAAGTTTCATAAACAAGAGTTTAGAAAACGTTTTGGTGTTATTTTTCAAGACTTCTTTAAGTATGAATTCAGTTTGCGTGAGAATATCGCGGTAGGTAATATTGATGAGTTAAATAACGATGTCATGATTACCGACGCGGCACAGCGCAGTCTTGCAGACCAGGTAGTGGCTGTTATGAAGGGTGGAATTGATCAACAACTAGGACGTAGATTTGCCAAAGGACAAGAACTAAGCGGTGGACAATGGCAAAAGGTGGCACTAGCCCGTGCCTATATGAAAGATGCAGATGTTATCGTACTCGACGAGCCTACCAGCGCACTAGACGCACAGGCAGAATATGACGTTTTTGAACGCTTTATAGGACTGACTAAGGGAAAGACCAGCATCATTATATCTCACCGTTTTTCTACTGTTAGAATGGCAGATAGAATTCTAGTTCTAGAAGATGGTGTCGTTGCAGAAATAGGTACGCATGAAGAATTGATGGCACAACCCAATTTATATGAAAAACTGTTTAATTTACAAGCCGCAGGATATCAATAGATGAGTTATGAGAAAATTAGGAATGATTGTGCTTATTTCGATTAATTTTGAATGAAGATTTCTAAATGAAAACATATTTGGGATATGTGAGTTAATATGGACATAATTCTAAAAACTTCAAATCTTAAACACTACTTAGATGAAAAAATTACTTTTTATAACGACTTTTATCATAAGCAGTTCTTACGCTACATCACAAAATCTACATTTATATGGTGGTAGCGATTATTCTGTATATTTAGGCTGTCTGGACTGTTCTCGTTTTGATAGTAAATCCATCTGGAATGCCTTTGGAGATTATGGAAGTAGTTTTAGCAATACATCTATCTGGAACGATTTAAATAATTATGGAGACGATAATAACCCACTATCTCCATGGAATGCGGTTTCTAATAAAGCACCTAAAATAATAGACGATACTGGTAAATTTCAAGGATATTTAACCGCAAATCCTTCTTTAAAAGAAAAATCTAATTCTAGACTCGCTACAGAGCTAGTGAACAACCATAAGGCTATTGCAAGAGATCTAGCAAAATGGTATACTAAGTTGGTAGTGGATTATAGTAAACTGTAAATTATATCATGGGATTAATTATAACCGTCATTACGTTTTTAGTTGTCATAATAGCGATTGTATTTATTTACAATCATAGCGGTAATACTTCTTCTAAAGCAACGAACATTTCTAAAACTTATAATTTAATCCAACAACAGTCTGAATTTGAAACTGAAATTTTAAGAATACTCTTTGAACAAGAAAGTTTTATGACTCTTATCATAGAATTTAATGGTGATTTTGTTCAATACCTTTTTGATAATAAAGACTCTGAATTTGGAATCTTTTGTGAATGTAGAAGTGATCATTTTAAAAACCCTAACCAGATTAAAGATCCTAATTTTAAGTACTTGAACAAACTTGGGTTTTCATTGAATAATATTCACATGGAAACTTTTAACTACAACAAAGATTATCTCATTAACTCAAAAAACGATAAGAAAGAACTTTTAGATGAGTTGTATTTGATCATGAAGAACGTTTATCACATTCCTAAATCTGTGCCTATTAAGTTAACATATTTTTAATACCACAGATAAGAGTACACATAAAATCTAAACCGTTTCATCCAGATTAAATATGTAATTATAATTGTGTACGCCTAGCCTTATTAAATTGATCTTTACAACATAAAAACTCAATTTTAATAGGGCAGATTTCCTTTAATCATTCTCAAATCATAATAAATAGTATCGATTCTATAAAATTAAGATAGTACACATATTAATAGGTGGAGAATAATAAGTACTTATAACTCCACGGTATCTGCAACTTACTATGATGGAATTCTTTTACGTTCTAATACTATTGGGATAGGTCCTACTATATCTACATGTTTTAGGTTTAAAAAAGTGAAGTAAATCTTACTTAGGTATTGAACTAATATTAATAGAAAAAAGGGACAGGTAGAACTGTTCCTTTTTTTTTTGAATTTAGATAATGATCTTATAGATTAAAACAAAAAAACTGCCTCAAATTAATGAGACAGCTTCTTTTTTTGATATTTAGATTTTGAGTGCTAGCTCAACTTCTTTGCATTTTTTACTTTTTGCTTAGTAAGAGCCAGGTCTAGAACATTACTCATATCGCTTACATAATGGAAAGTAAGGCCTTTTAAATAATCGGCATTAATTTCTTCTATGTCTCTACGGTTTTGCTCACAAAGAAGGATTTCTTTAATTCTAGCACGTTTTGCAGCAAGAATTTTTTCTTTAATACCACCTACAGGTAGTACTTTACCTCTTAAAGTGATCTCTCCAGTCATGGCAAGACTTTTCTTTACTTTGCGCTGTGTAAATAAAGATACTAGAGAGGTTAACATGGTTACACCAGCACTAGGTCCATCTTTAGGAGTAGCGCCTTCTGGTACGTGTATGTGAACGTTATAATTACTAAAAATAGAACTTTCTATACCTAGTACATCAGCATTTGCTTTGATGTATTCCATTGCTATAGTAGCACTTTCTTTCATCACCTTACCTATGTTACCAGTTATGGTTAAGTTTCCTTTACCTTTAGATAGTATAGACTCTATAAATAGTATGTCGCCACCTACTCTAGTCCATGCCAGTCCAGTTACCACACCAGCCACATCATTATTCTCGTATTTATCACGTTCCATCTTAGGAGCGCCTAATACATTAATAACCGTTTCATTAGTTACTTTAAGATCGTACTCTTCTTCCATTGCAATACTTTTGGCAGCATAACGTACCATTTTTGCAAGTTGTTTATCGAGCGATCTTACACCACTTTCACGAGTATAACCTTCTACTACTTTTTCTATTTGTGGTTTTGCGATTTTAAGATGCGACTTATCCAGCCCGTGTTCTTTTAATTGCTTAGGTAGTAAGTGTTGCTTTCCTATTTCTACCTTTTCTTCTATGGTATAACCTGTAACGTTTATAATTTCCATACGGTCGCGCAGTGCAGGTTGTATGGTATTTAAACTATTACTTGTTGCGATAAACATTACTTTACTTAAATCAAATCCCATTTCTAGGAAGTTATCATAAAAAGCATTGTTTTGCTCTGGGTCTAGTACTTCTAGCATCGCACTAGATGGGTCTCCATTATGTGAGTTACTCAATTTATCAATCTCGTCCAGTACAAATACAGGATTAGAGGTTTTTGCTTTTTTTATAGACTGAATGATACGTCCTGGCATTGCTCCTATATAGGTTTTACGATGTCCACGTATTTCTGCCTCATCTCGCAAACCACCTAAAGAAATGCGCACATACTCACGTCCTAATGCCTCTGCAACAGATTTACCCAACGATGTTTTACCTACTCCTGGAGGTCCATAAAGACATAGAATAGGAGATTTCATATCATTACGCAATTTTAAAACTGCTAGATACTCTATAATACGTTTTTTTACTTCTTCTAGACCATAATGGTCGCGGTCTAGAATTTTCATGGCGCGTTTCAGGTCAAAGTTGTCCTTAGAAAACACATTCCATGGTAAATCAAGAATAAGATCTAGGTAATTGCGCTGTATAGAATACTCTGCCACTTGCGGATTCATACGTTGCATTTTTGATAGTTCCTTCTCAAAATGCTCCTTTACCTTATCGTCCCATTTCTTTTTCTTAGCACGCTGGCGCATTTCATCTACCTCTTGATGTGAAGAGACACCACCACCTAATTCATCCTGAATGGTTTTCATTTGCTGGTGCAAGAAATACTCACGTTGTTGCTTATTAATATCGGTCTGTACTTTAGACTGTATATCGTTTTTAAGCTCTAATTTCTGACGTTCTACATTCATAAAACGCAACGTTTCTAGCGCTCTTTCTTTAAGATCATTAATCTCTAGAATTCTTTGCTTCTCCTCTACCTTAAGATTCATGTTAGAAGACACAAAATTTACTAAGAAAGAATCTGACTCAATATTTTTAATCGCAAACGACGCCTCTGTAGGGATGTTAGGACTCTCTTTGATAATTTCTAGAGCGAGTTCTTTTATTTTTTCAATAATCGCCTTAAACTCTTCATCTTCCTTTACTGGTCTTAGATCAGGTACATCATTTGCGATAGCAGTTATAAAAGGCTGCTCTGTAACGATCTCGCCCATTTCAAAACGTTTTTTACCTTGAATAATAACCGTAGTATTACCGTCGGGCATCTTAAAAGTCTTTAAGATTTTTGCAACTACACCTGTTTTATGTAAGTCTTCAAAAGAAGGTTCTTCTATATCTTCATTTTTTTGTGCAACTACACCTATCGCAATACCTTTTTTATGCGCGTCCTGTAATAATTTAATAGAGCGATCGCGCCCTGCTGTAATAGGAATTACTACACCTGGAAACAGTACCATATTACGTAATGGCAGTATAGGTAAGGTCTCTGGCACACTTTCATTATTCATTTCTTCCTCGTCCTCGCTGCTCAATAGAGGAATAAATTCCGCATCTTGATCTAATTCTTGAAGTGACAAGTTGTCTATCGAAAATTTCTTTGGTTTGAACATATCTTTTTCAGTCGCCACAATGTCATAAAGACTGCTGGCTTTTATTTTTTAAAATTAATTTGAGCACGATGTTTATTATAAATTCGCTTTCGCGAAAGCGGAATTACAACCTTTAAAAAACAGATTATCAAACTATTAAACTATTATTACAGTATCTAGAATGACGGTTTTACTCGTTTTACAACATGTGCCGAATAAATAAAATTTCAAATTCCTTGCCATGAAGTGTAACATGCTAGAATAAATTGCATCTTTAAAGCATAACACTAACCAAGTGACCTTAACAATAACCGAAATAGAACTCTATAACCTCTGTGAACGAGGTGATCGCAAGGCGCAAATGCGAGTCTATGATCAGTATGCAAATGGTATGTATCATGTCGCATTGAGAATCGTAAAAGACACCGCACTTGCCGAAGATATTATGCAAGACAGCATGATAGCGGCGTTTGCTAAAATGAAACAATGGAACCGAGAGGCAACCTTTGGCAGCTGGTTAAAAAGAATAGTCGTTAACAACAGCCTTACACAGTTGAAAAAGGAAAGTAAAATGCCCAAAGTGGATTATGAAGATGTTGCTTATGAAATGGAAAACAAAGCAGACGAACAAATAGATATGGAGGCTGCTGGTATGACTGCCAAAAAAGTACTGGAAGTAATGAAACTCTTAAAAGATAATTACAGACAGATTCTAACTCTAAGTCTTATAGAAGGAATGGATAATGAAGAAATAAGTGAAATTATGGGTATTTCTAATGCGATGTGTAGGACTACTATATCTAGAGCAAAGGAAAGTCTGAGAAATAAATTGCAACAGATATGAAAAAGAACATGGAAGAATGGTTTGCAGATCAAGATTTTAATACAGAATCACTGCCTAGTGGCCATAGAAATAGATTTTTTGATAAGCTAGAAAATGCTTGTAACGATGACCTGGAAGAAATAAAAGATGCTACTATATCTATTGCGACAGAGAATAGTGATGGAGATCATGAAAATAACAAGGTGATAAAAATGAATTCCTGGTTTAAATGGTCGCTGGTGGCAGGACTTGCAATTTTATTAGGTTTTACTGGTTTAAATCTGGTCCCTGCTAGCCCGGTAGAAAATGGACTGTCTAGTGTATCTCCAGAAATGGCGCAGGCACAAGACTTTTTTACCAGTACGATAAATGAAGAACTAGAGAGATTAAATAAAGAGCAGTCACCAGATGCTGCCCGTATTGTTACCGCAGCTAAAACTGCACTAGCTAGATTAGAAAAGGATTATAAAACAATAGAAGCTGACTTTGCCACAAATAAGGATAGTAAAACTGTTATCGCTGCTATGATACAAAATTTTCAAAATAGAATCGATTTATTAGAGAATGCTCTAGAGCAAATAGAACAATTGAAAAATTTAAAAGAACAAGAAGATGAAACATATATATAAACTTAGTGTACTGCTGTTTTTACTACCAGCATTACTTCTAGCCGGTCCAGGTTATGGAAAATACACCAAGACTAAAAAATTGAGTAAAACCTTTACGGTACATAAAAACTGTATGGTTGATATTCAAAACGAATTTGGTAACATTACTATTACTACATGGGATAAACCCACTGTTTCTATAGATATTATTGTAGAAGTAAGTGGTAATAATGAGAGTAGCGTTAGTGAGCAGCTTAGAGATATAGATGTAGATTTTAACGCTAGCTCTTCTAATGTAAGTGCTAGAACTGATACAGGTAAAGGCAGTAATAGCCATAGTAGTAATAGTTTATGGAGTACTCTTATGGGTAGCAATAATTCTAAGAATAGCTCTAATATGAAAATAGATTACATCATTAGAATGCCAGTTACAGCTGCTGTGGACATAAGTAATGAGTATGGATCTGTATCTATAGACAGGTTATTAGGTCATGCAAAAATACAGTGCGATTTTGGTAGACTAGATATAGGACAACTACTAGCTGTTGATAACGAACTAAGCTTTGATTACACAAAAAATTCACATATCGATTATATGAAATCGGGAACGATTAGAGCTGATTTCAGTGGTTTTGAACTACATGGTGCAGAAAAAGTAGAGTATAGTGGAGAATACACTAAAGCAAAGTTTGATAACGTAAAAGACATTAAATTTAACGGAGATTTCTCAACTATACAGTCTCTAGATGCAATAAAACTAGTAGGTAGGGGCGATTATTCTACTATTAAATTAGGACACATCAAAGAAAGTGTAAACCTGGTAACTAATTTTGGATCCATAGGTATTGAAGAATTGAGTCCTGATTTTAAAGAGGCAGTTATTACTAGTGAATACACTAGCATTAAAGTTAATTTTCATCCAGAGGCTACTTTTAAATTTAACATCGACACAGAATTTGCAGGTATCAAACTAGCAGACGATGTAACGGTTACCGACTCAGAAAAGAACTCTACCGATAAGCAAAAGGCTGGATTCTATAAAGAAAAAAATTCTACATCTGTTATCAATATAAGATCAAGCTTTGGTAGTGTACATCTAAGAAAAAACTAAAATAAAACAATAAATAACTTAATAATAATAACATGAAACATATCATCTTACTTCTAGTAGCCATTTTAGGATTTAATAGTGCAAATGCTCAATGGTGGGGAAATAATAAAAGAATTAAAGGAAACGGAGAGGTTATTACAAAAACTTTTAATATTGCTAACTTTGATAAGATATCTGGTAAGAGTAGCATCGATATTATACTAGTAGAAGGAAAAGAAGGTATCATAACCGTAGAAGCCGAATCTAATATCATGGAATATATTGAGATAGAGGTTAAAGGTAAAAAACTAGAAATAGGCCTTAAAGATGGTACGAACTACAACACACGTAAAGGCATAAATGTAACTGTAAATGTAGAGTCTATTAACGCATTAAGTATGTCAGGAAGTGGAGATATTAAGAGTCATATGAATTTAAAATCTAGAAATCTAGAAATTTCTGTAGCAGGTAGCGGTAATATCATTTCACAAGTAGAATCACAAAACTTAGAGGTACACATAGCTGGAAGCGGTGATGTAACATTAAATGGACGTACAGAAAACCTAGATGCAAACATTGCTGGTAGCGGTGATATAGAAGCTATGAGTTTAAAAGCTTATAATGTAGAAGCTAGTATTGCTGGTAGTGGTGATGTGTCTGTTTACTGCACAGGTGGTAAACTTAGAGCGTCTATAGTAGGATCTGGTGATTTAACCTATAAAGGTACCACTAGCTCAATTAAAAAAAGTGTGTTAGGTAGTGGTGATATAACAAAGATCTAGAGCTACAGATTAAATAGCCGTAGGTCATTTAACTTTTTTACTATAGTTTTTTTAAAAGAGATAAAATACAAGAAATAGAAGGTTTAAATTTATTAATCTTGATAAAAGAATGTTCTATCTATAATGCTTGTAGAACTTATTTAACAAAAAATAAAATGGTAGAATGGTTTTACTTGCAGTAAATGGATGAAATATCGATTTATCATAATCACTATTTAGGACGGTCATCATCTGTAAGGCACAACAGTACGTACATACGTTATTTAATAGGATGAAAACTGGCTTTAAAATAGTTTTGTATAGCTTTTAAGAACCGTTTTCATAACATTTAAACCTTTCTTCATGTATTACTTATAGATTTAATGAGGTAGAATAATCAGGTTTTGTTTTCGCGAAAGCGAGATTATGGACACAAAAAAACCACTGCTCTAACAGTGGTTTTTTCTATTACTGATGTTAAGTCCTTAATTTAGAATACTAATTCCTTTTACATTAACAAATTCTTTAATACCGAATCCTCCGTGTTCTCTACCGAAACCTGAATTTTTCACACCACCGAAAGGCATATCTACCTGTGCAATACCAAATGAATTGATAAACACCATACCGGTGTCAAAGTGATTTTGGGCTAGCTCTATTGCTTTGTCTTCATCTTTACTAAAAATTCCACCACCTAGTCCAAAACGACTATCATTTGCTATGCGCATGGCGTCATCCTGGTCCTTTGCTTTAATTAGTGAAGCTACGGGACCGAATAATTCATCATCATATGCTGGCTGTCCTGGTTTTACATTTCCTAATACGGTAGATGGATAATAATATCCATGACCATCAGGTATTTCACCACCGCACAATACCTCAGCGCCATTATCTATACTTTCTTTAACTTGATTGTGAATTTTTTCTCTCAAGTCTTTTCTAGCCATAGGACCTAATTGCGTATTCTCATCTGTTGGATCACCTAGTTTTATATGATTCATACGTTCTACAAATCCTTTTTTAAACTGGTCATAAACAGCATCTACTACGATAAATCTTTTTGCAGCGACGCAGGTTTCTCCATTATTAAAAATGCGACCTTCTGTACAAGTTTTAATGGCGTGTTCTACATCTGCATCTTCTAGTACGATATACGCATCATTACTACCTAGCTCTAGTACAGTTTTCTTAATTGCCTTACCAGCCTGTTCTCCTATTTTGCGACCAGCTCCTGCACTACCTGTAAAAGTCACACCTCTTACAAGATCGTGTTCAATAATTTTTTCACTCACGTCATGATCAATAATCAATACGGTAAATAGATCTTTAGGTAAACCAGCTTCTTCATAAATCTCTTTCAGTTTCAATGCACTACCAGTAACATTTGCTGCATGCTTTAATAATATACCGTTACCTGCCATTAAATTAACGATAGAATATCTCACTACTTGATAAGCTGGATAATTCCAAGGTTGTATGCCATAGATGACACCTAGAGGTGAATAAGAAACGATTCCTTTACCACCGCCGGCAAGCTCTTTCTCTTCGTTTGCAAGTTCTTCTGCTCCTGTTGCTGCGGTATAGTCACAAATAGCAGCACAAAGATCTATTTCATCCTTACCATGGGCGATAATCTTACCCATTTCTTCGGTCATTAATTGTGCAAAATCTTCTTTATGTTCTTTAAATTTCTCGCCTATTTTCTGAATAATTTTACCTCTTTCTTCTATAGGAGTAGCTTTCCATTGAGTAAAAGCATTATGACATTTTTCTACAGCTTTTAAAGTCTGTTCTTCTGTCATTAATTCATATGTTTTAATCTCTTTTCCTGTTGCTGGGTTTATGGTTGTGATGTTAGTGCTCATGTTGTTTTTTATTTAAAGGTATGGGTCGTATTGCAGTAAATGCGTTAATAAAAAATCAAGACTTCTTATTATAGCCTTTAATTAACAAGCTATTAAAAGACTATTAACAAAGATGATGTGAATCGTTAATGCTTTTAAGAATTCATTTTATACAATCGTGTAGAATGGGACGCAACCTTTACAATGAGTTTTGTACTATAAGATATAACCTAAATTATAAGCTATGAAAAACCTTAAAAAAATTATCCTTTTACTCATAACTGTATTAAGTATCGTTTCCTGTACTTATGAAGATTATGACGACTCTATATCAAAAAATTTAATAACGGTAGACTCTGAATTATATGAATTAATAACAGATGTGGCCAGTGATCCTGAAACTGATGAGGATACGATATCTTGTATACAGGTTATTTATCCTATCAATATCTTTACCTACGATTCCAACAATATTGAAATAGCTAATACCTTTATTATAGGAAATGAAGTCTTCCGAGATTTTTTAGATACTTTACCTAGTACCAACTCGATAAGTATAAGTTACCCTATCGCTGCTACATTAACAGATGGAAGCTCTATAGACATAACCACTAACGAGCAATTAAAAGAAAGTATAGATAATTGTATTGAAGAAGAGTTAGAACTTATACGTTACTGTCAGAGCTTACTAGATGAATGTGTTTGGGAAGTAGGGTATTCTAATACCAATATAGTTATATAATGTCATATATTTTTTGTATATTTATGTATGGGAAGAACAGCATATTTAGATATCA
>NZ_CANLXZ010000028.1 GCF_947495285.1 uncultured Nonlabens sp.
AACTATAAAATCAATCACAGGAAATCATCATTATCTAAAAGCTTTTTATGCGGCATTTAAGAACTAAATTGGTATAATCCTAAGAACGTTCTAGTAAAACACACAAGAAGCTCCTTAAAGAACTAATAGAAATAATCTTAAGAAATCAAATGTCCTATATAAAAAAAGCCTCGATCCATAGATCGAGGCTTTAATATATTATTATAAGAACGTTATTAATCTGCTAGTACTATCGCCTTATTATCTTTCATTTCTAACACTCCTCCAGTAATAGCAAAGTTAGTTGTACCATCTTCTTTTGTAAAAAGAGCAGCGTTATCTTTATCTAACACTACATTACCAAATATTTTTACAGCACCTTTAGATAATAACGACACTACTGGCGCGTGATTATCTAACATCTGAAACTGTCCATTTATACCAGGTACAGACACAGATTCTACTTCACCTTTAAAAAGTGTTAATTCTGGTGTAACTATTTCTAAAATCATATTTGTATAATTTTATATCACAGTATACAGTCGTCTTAATCAGATCAAGACGACGGTAACTGTTATACTTATATTATGCTTCAGAAAGCATTTTTTCTCCTGCCTCGATAGCCTCTTCGATAGTACCTTTAAGGTTAAATGCACTTTCTGGAAGGTGATCTAACTCTCCATCCATAATCATGTTAAATCCTTTGATAGTATCTTTAATATCAACTAACACACCTTTAAGACCAGTAAACTGCTCTGCAACGTGGAAAGGTTGAGATAAGAAACGTTGCACACGACGCGCGCGGTTTACAGCCATTTTATCTTCTTCAGATAATTCTTCCATACCTAGAATGGCAATAATATCCTGAAGTTCTTTATAACGCTGTAATAATTCTTTTACACGAGTAGCACAATCGTAGTGCTCATCACCTAAAATATCTGCTGCAAGAATACGAGATGTAGAATCTAGAGGATCTACCGCTGGGTAGATACCTAATTCTGCAATTTTACGAGACAATACAGTAGTTGCGTCAAGGTGAGCAAATGTTGTTGCTGGTGCAGGATCTGTTAAATCATCTGCAGGTACATAAACCGCCTGTACAGATGTAATAGATCCTTTTTTAGTAGAAGTAATTCTTTCCTGCATCGCACCCATTTCTGTTGCTAGTGTAGGTTGATACCCTACTGCAGATGGCATACGACCTAATAGCGCCGACACCTCAGAACCTGCTTGTGTGAAACGGAATATGTTATCAACGAAGAAAAGAACATCTTTCCCTTGTCCATCACCAGCTCCATCACGGAAATATTCTGCTATCGTAAGACCAGAAAGTGCCACACGAGCACGAGCACCTGGTGGCTCATTCATTTGTCCAAATACGAAAGTTGCTTTAGATTCTCTCATTCCGGCTTTATCAACCTTTTGTAAATCCCAACCGCCTTCTTCCATAGAGTGCATGAAGTCATCACCGTACTTGATAATACCTGACTCTAACATCTCACGTAAAAGATCATTTCCTTCACGAGTACGCTCACCAACTCCAGCAAAAACTGAAAGTCCACCGTGACCTTTTGCAATGTTATTAATCAATTCTTGAATTAATACTGTCTTACCAACTCCTGCTCCACCAAAAAGCCCAATCTTACCACCTTTTGCATAAGGCTCGATAAGATCGATTACTTTTATACCTGTATAAAGGACTTCGGTAGAAGTAGAAAGATCTTCAAATGCTGGTGCATCTCTGTGAATGGAAAGACCATCTTTTCCAGTTTTAGGAAGGTCTCCTAAACCGTCAATGGCATCACCGATTACATTAAATAGACGACCGTAAACGTCATCACCTACTGGCATTTTAATAGGATTACCTGTTGCTTTAACCGCTGTACCACGACTTAGACCATCTGTAGAATCCATAGATATTGTTCTTACTGTGCTCTCACCTATGTGAGATTGTACTTCTAGTACTAGTAAAGAACCGTCCTTTTTTGCGATTTCTAGTGAATCATAAATTTTAGGAAGTGCGCCTTCTGCACTGTCAAATGTTACATCTACCACCGGTCCGATGATTTGTGAAACGCTACCTGTAATTTGAGACATTTATATAATGTTTTAAAACTTAAAAAGATACAGCTTTTAACGGCTGTTTTTCGTCGCGCAAAGATACTGCTTTCATCTTTATAAAATTAAGCTGTTTTTTAATTTTTTTAGCGCTCTTTAATATTAGAGCTGTACGAAGAAACGCATGTACGTATTAATCTGTAAATGAGATCGATAATAATATAGGAAATTCCGCTTTCGCGAAAGCGAAAATAAAATAGCCATTCCTTAAAGAAATGGCTATTCAACTATATACATATGGCCTACCTACTCTACGGTAACACTTTTTGCAAGATTACGAGGCTGATCTACGTTCTTGTCTAACATTACCGCTATGTGGTAAGAAAGTAATTGCAAAGGGATAGTAGTTAACAATGGTGTCATCAACTCAATGGTCTCCGGCACCTCGATAACATGGTCTGCAAGGTTTTTAACATCTACATCACCTTTAGTAACGATACCGATAATTTTACCACTACGAGACTTTATTTCTTGGATATTACTTACTACCTTTTCATAATGACCTTTCTTAGTTGCTATGACAACTACTGGCATTTGCTCATCTATAAGGGCGATAGGACCGTGCTTCATTTCGGCAGCAGGATAGCCCTCTGCGTGGATGTAACTAATTTCTTTAAGTTTTAAGGCACCTTCTAACGCTACAGGGAAATTAAAACCACGCCCTAAGTAAAGACAGTTTTTAGCATCCTTATATATAGCGGCTATTTTTTCAATATGCTCATTTGACGTTAATGCTTCGGCAACTTTTTCTGGAATACTATCTAACTCTCTTAGATAAGTATAGAAATCGCTAGTTGAAATTTTACCTTTTTTCTTAGCTAACTGCAATGCTATTAATGTAAGCACAGTTATTTGAGTAGTAAACGCCTTAGTAGACGCCACTCCTATTTCTGGCCCTGCATGTGTATAAGCACCTGCATGAGTCTCTCTAGAAATAGAACTACCTACTACGTTACATACACCAAAAACAAATGCGCCACTTTCTTTGGCCAGTTTAATAGCAGCCATAGTGTCTGCAGTTTCTCCTGATTGAGAAATAGCGATAAGAACATCTTCCTTATCTATTACGGGATTACGGTATCTAAACTCAGACGCATACTCCACTTCTACTGGCACACGTGCTAATTCTTCAAAAACATACTCTGCCACAAGACCTGCGTGCCATGAGGTACCACAAGCGACTATTAATATACGTTTTGCATTGATAAACTTATCAATATGATCATCTATTCCGGCCATTTTGATAATACCCTGATCTGCAAGCATACGACCTCTAAAGGTGTCCCTAATAGCGTCTGGCTGCTCATAAATCTCTTTAAGCATAAAATGATCGTAACCACCTTTTTCTATTTGCTCAAGATTCATTTGTAATTCTTGTACGTATGGATCTACCAAAGAATCATCATGAATTTTTCTAACTTTCATGTCTTTATGAGTACGCACAACAGCCATCTCGCCATCTTCTAAATAGATAGCGTTTTTAGTATATTCCAAAAAAGGACTTGCATCACTAGCAATAAAGTATTCGTTCTCACCTACACCTATAGCAAGTGGTGAGCCCAAACGAGCCACAACAATTTCATTGGGTTTTTTACGATCAAAAACAGCGATAGCATAAGCGCCGATAGTTTGATTCAATGCAATTTGAACGGCTTTTCCTAACTTTACCTTTTCTTTCTTTTTTACATCTTCTATAAGGTTCACTAAAACCTCTGTGTCAGTATCTGATTGAAAAGAATAGCCTCTGTTTTTTAATTCTTGCTTTAAAGGCTCATAATTTTCAATGATACCATTATGTATGATAACTAAATCACCACTATTAGAAAAATGAGGATGCGAATTAATATCATTAGGAACCCCATGAGTAGCCCATCTAGTATGACCTATAGCGATAGTACCTTCAGTAGAAATCTCTGCTTCAAGCTTTTTTTCTAGATCTACTACTTTACCCTTCGTTTTTGAGAATTTCAATTCTTTGCCGTCATAAATAGCGATTCCTGCACTATCATAACCTCTATACTCAAGTCTTTTTAAACCATTTAATACTATAGGGTACGCCTTACGGTGCCCTATGTAACCTACGATTCCACACATATTTGTTTTTTTTAGTTGGTTGTTTCTGAATAATACACCTTTAAAACAGGCCTTTTATCCACCTCAGGGGAAAGGTTTCCATAAATAACTGTTCCTTCATGAGAAATAGCTGCGCCTAGGGGTATCATCTCTAAATCTGAATTATTAACAGGAGTGTCCTGTACACCTGTATTTCCTAGTAATGTTACGTTTTGACTAGTAACAATAGCTAATCTATTATTCTCAATAGTACCTTGAATTATATTATTTAAATGTTGGGTAATTCTAATTTTATAACTCGTCCCGTCAGAATCTAAATCATCTTCAACAACTCTCTCTAGCCTACCTAAGTGATTTGTATTAGCGTTAACAGGAGCTATAGCCGCCGAAGATGTACCGAAAACAAAATCAGCAAGTATTGTATTATCGTCATAATCATATATCAAAATACGTTCTGGCTCTGATTCTCCGCCTTCAACAATAGATTGATTCACATGAAACTCAATAGAGGCTTCATTAATTAACCAATCGTTTTCAATAATTTGGGTTAATTCAGGAGCCTCGCCATCCACATCATTAGTAGCCTGACCGAATAACTCTATAACAGCTAAAGAACCAGGACCACCTTTTAAATATAAGTTTTCAGCACCATTAATAGGATCGCTAGAGGCTGCTATGTCTGCCTGCACAGTCGGTGAGAAATCGTTATCAATCAACACAGCTTTATTGCCATTAAAATTAATACGATATTCCGACACCACCCTTATAGCATCTGTCACGTCGCCATCGCCATCACTATCATTCTCATCTATTAAACCTGTATCAGCCTCTACCACGTAGGTTATTGATGCAGCGTTTAAATCTAGATGAATCATATTCCCATCACCATTTGCTGCTTCTATCTTAAAATAAAGTCCTCTGAAATAATTTTGAAAATTACTAGCAGATGATAACTCAGGTCTCGAATCAATAATAGAACCATCAGTATCTAATTGAAATAATAACTCTTTCCATTGATCCATGGTTAAACCAACTCTAAGCCTTGGAGCTAATCGCTCTACAACCTCACTTACACCTTCATCACCTATTTCAGTTATCAGTTCTTCTGCATTAACAGGTATAAACGTTTCATCCCTATAAATCAATTCTCCTTTATTAGAATCTATGATCTGATCTAGATCAGAGTAATAAACCGCGCCTTGAGTAACATCCTCACCGCTAAAGCTACTTAAAAAATACCCATTTCTATAAATTTTTAAATCAACTGATTGATTTCCATATATAGAGTCTAATTGATAAGTGGTCGCCTCATCCTGAATAGATATCGCTCTTGAATAGTAAGGCACATCAAGGTAAACATCCTTCAACACAGCATTACCACTAAAATCAACATTAGAATTTGCTAAATTAACCTGACTTACGATACCGTAAGTAGTCCTACCGTAAACCGGATCATTATAAGTACCCAAAGGAAAAGAGGTGAAATTATTAGTCTGGACAGGATGAACTGGCACACTATAAGTCTTTAAATCAAATACCGCTTCTTGTATCACATCAGAAGCATCTTCTCCTAAAAAGTTTGCTCCCAAAGGAGTTAAATCATTATCACAGGACACCACTCCTAACACTACCGCGATAGCAACCGCAGCACTACATAACATTTTTTTCATTTTCTTAAGCTTCTTCTTGTTTTTCGTTTAAAACTTGATCAAGATAGAATTCCTCATAAGCATCGGCAAATTCTTCTGGAGAGTAATATTTCAGAACAGGCTTATCCACTTGCCCATCAATATACTCATCAATTTCTGAATCTAATTCTTCACTACCTTTAATAACGGCATCACTATATTTAATAGCGCTTTTCATTAAATTAACATACGTAGGATCTTCAAATTCTTCGAGTGCCTCGTCGTCCAATGCGTCATACTGAAGTTTCTCAACCATCTCATCATCTAACGCTCCTTCAAAAGATTGATTATATATAGAGGTAACTATTTTACTTTCTTCAAATAATGGATCATTACCATAATAATTTTTCAAATACAACGGAAGCAAACTAGCTAACCAACCATGAACATGAATAATATCTGGCGCCCAGTTCAATTTTTTTACAGTTTCAATAACTCCTTTTGCAAAGAAAATAGCACGCTCATCGTTATCAGGAAACAACTCACCATCTTCATCTGTAAGAGTCGCCTTTCTTTTAAAGTAATCTTCATTATCAATGAAGTAAACTTGCATACGTTCTTTAGGAATAGACGCCACTTTTATAATAAGAGGCATATCTAGATCATTAATAATCAGGTTCATACCACTTAGACGGATCACCTCGTGCAGCTGGTGTCTTCTCTCATTTATATTACCGAATCTTGGCATAAAAATACGTATTTGACCACCGCGATCGTTCACCATTTTAGGAGCAAAATAAGACATAGATGAGGCTTCTGTCTCTGGTAAATATGGTATAACTTCTGATGATACGTATAGAACTCTTTTTTCCTTCATAGATCTTTTTATTGTTGCCTAACTTTTAGCAAGTTGCAAAAATAAGCAATTTCTTGCACTTTGCTTTGTAAACCTTATGTTTGTAGGCACTATCATGTTAAAGAATGTTATGATTTTTGATTCACATAAACTGCTTACAGAATACCTTAACGATCATATCCACCGTAAAAAAACTGTAGGATTTGTCCCAACAATGGGCGCACTTCATGAGGGTCACATTTCTTTAATGAAACAAGCTATTTCAGAATGTGATCATCTAGTCGTATCCATTTTTGTAAATCCGACCCAGTTTGATAATAGAAATGATTTAGACAAATATCCACGTACCGTAGAAAAAGATGTTCTTTTTATTAAAAAACATATAGATTCTAACAAGCTAACTGTCTACGCACCCAGTGTTGAAGATGTTTATGGGAACAATACTGCCGCAAAAAAATATTCTTACAGCGGATTAGAAAATGTGATGGAAGGCGCAAATCGCCCTGGGCATTTTGATGGTGTCGGTACTATCTTAGAATTTCTTTTTAAAGCAGTATCACCAGACAAAGCTTTTTTTGGAGAAAAAGATTTTCAACAATTACAAATAGTTAAAAAACTAGTTGAAAACCTAAATCTAGACCTAAAAATAGTAGGTTGCCCAATAAAAAGAGAACCTCATGGTCTTGCAATGAGTTCTAGAAATGAACAATTATCCCCTCTAGCGAGAGAAAAAGCAGCTTTTATATATGCTACCATTAGTAAAGCCCAGCCATATTTTAAAAGTAATAGTATTTTAAAAACACAAAAACTTATAGAAAACTTTTTTAAACAACAACCTGACTTCACACTTGAGTATTTCACAATTACTAGTGAAGAGACATTGCACCCAGTAAAACGCAAGTACAAAAAACACCATTATAGAGGTTTTATAGTCGCCCGTATAGAAGGAGTGCGATTAATAGATAACATCTCCCTACCCCAAAACTAGCTCTTAAACAAGAAATTAAAAGCTATGATAAAATAATTTATAGTAAATCGTATATTTGCCACATGTTAATTACAGTTGTAAAATCAAAAATTCACCGCGTTAAGGTAACCGGAGCAGATCTTAACTACATAGGTAGCATCACAATTGATGCAGACCTTATGGACGGTGCAAACATCGTAGAAGGAGAAAAGGTGCAAATCGTTAACAATAATAACGGTAATCGCTTAGAAACCTATGCTATCCCAGGACCTCGTGGTAGTGGAGAAATAACACTTAACGGTGCCGCTGCTAGAAAAGTTTCTAAAGGCGATGTATTAATCCTTATATGCTATGCACAAATGAGCATGGACGAAGCTAAGAAATTTAAACCTACGCTTCTCTTCCCTAATGAAGAAGACAACACGCTTTCATAAATATTGAAGCCTACCGCTTTTAAAATAATAAAAATTGCTCTACCTCTATTATTGGGCTTTTTTCTTATTTACATTTCTTATAACCAGTTTACCGATGAAGAGAGAAAAAAAATTTACTTCTACCTTCTAGAAGCAAACTATAGCTGGATAGCGCTTGCCATTACATTTGCCTTTTTAAGTCACTTGTCAAGAGCATGGCGATGGAATTACATGCTAGAATCTTTGGGGAAAAAACCTAAATTCATCACTAATGTCATGGCCGTAGGTGCCGGTTATGCCATGAATCTTATCATACCACGCAGTGGAGAGATCTCAAGAGCAGCCATAATTAACCGATCTGACCACATTCCTATGGATAAAGCAATAGGAACTATTATCGCAGAGCGTGTTCTAGACCTTATTATCCTTTTAATTATAACCGCTACCGCAGTACTTAGTGCAGGCGATGCTATTATTAGTTTTTTTAAAGAACGTTTAGAATCTGCTTTCGCGGAAGCGGACCCTATAAAAGCAACTCTCTACCTTGCTGTCTTTTTATTAATTATCATATCCATTATTTATATATCTAGAAAATTTCAATTCCTCTATAAAGTAAAAGACTTTTTAATAGGAATGAAAGAAGGTTTTATGACCATATGGACCATGAAAAAAAAGTGGCTCTACTTCTTCCATACTTTATTTATATGGGGCATGTACTTAGTTATGTTTTATGTAAGCTTTTATGCTATCCCAGGTATTGAGACTATACCTATA
This sequence comes from uncultured Nonlabens sp., assembly GCF_947495285.1. Classification (GTDB taxonomy): domain Bacteria; phylum Bacteroidota; class Bacteroidia; order Flavobacteriales; family Flavobacteriaceae; genus Nonlabens. The sequence continues at coordinate 8,809 of NZ_CANLXZ010000028.1, forward strand.
AGCGCTATTTTATGCGCCTTTGTAGCTGGTAGTTTTGCAGTTGCATTTACAAATGGAGGCTTTGGTGCATATCCTTACTTTATTGCTCAGGTATTGTTAGTTTTTGGTATTTCAGAAACATTAGGAACATCCTTTGGATGGATACTATGGCTTTCTCAAACCATATTAGTTCTCGTATATGGTCTAATTTCTTTACTATTGTTATCCTTAAGAGGTAGTCTTTCAAGTAAATAATTGTAAATTCCCATCATAAAATTTTCCATATGAACAAGTTTATAACCTTCACAATTCTCCTATTTATAGGACAGCTAGTATTCTCTCAAGCATTATATAGATCTTTTCCAAGTGACGTACTGGGTGAAGACCGTAATGTGAAAATTTTAAAACCACGTAATTATTCTAAAAATCCAGAAAAGACTTATCCTCTTATTATAGTCTTAGACGGAGATTATCTATTTGAACCAGTTGCAGGAACTGCAGACTATCTCGCTTACTGGGATCAGATGCCAGAATGCTTTGTAGTAGGAATAAATCAAAGACAAAGCCGTTATGATGAAACTGAAATAAATCGAGAGTCAGGTTTTCCAGAGCAACAATCTCTTAAATTCATGGATTTTGTGATGGAGATAAAACAAACCATGGTAAATGAATATAGAGTTGCACCTTTTACCGTTATAGTTGCCAAAGATATTACAGCAAACCTCGCCAGTTTTTATCTCATGCGTAAAAAAATAGCTGTAGATGCATTGATACAGATTGATCCAGATTACTCTTCTATAATACAGGAAAATCTGATTCCTAAACTTAGTCAACTGCAGGAATACAACTATTTCTACGTAGCAACACCAGATAACGACGACTCACTAAATGAGATAATAACAAAGGAGACAGATTCCTTATTTACTACTAAAAAAAATCTTAATCTAAAACACGAGAAAATAGAAGGAACTAACAAATACTCAGTTGCAGCACATGCAATACCTCGTGGTCTAGAGTTTATTTTTCAAGAATACCAGCTTATAGACGAAGAAAAATTACTAAAACAAGATCTCACTGAAGAAGCTAAATTTGAAGGCGACGAGAAGAAAAAAGGAATGGTGCGCGTCATTGATCGTATTCAAGAAAAATATCGATTGATAAAAGAGGTTTATGGAGTAGACATGAAACTGCGCCTGGTAGATCTAGTCACCATAGCTGATTATGTAGAGGCAAAACAGGACTGGGATCAACTTATAGACATAGGTGTTCTAGCAAACGAGGTATATCCTGACATTCTTTATGGCCATTATATAGAAGGATTAGGCTATGAAGGAATAGGTAGACCATCTAGAGCAATAAAAGCGTTTAATGCCGCATATGGACTAGAACCAGCAGTAGGTATAACTAAAGAAGACGTTCTTGATAAAGTTGAACTGCTGCAAATAAAAGAAAAAGAGTAAATGGCTAAAGTAAAGACTACGTGGTTTTGTCAAAGTTGCGGCTCGCAACATTCTAAATGGCAAGGACAGTGTTCTACCTGCAAAGAATGGAATACACTAGTTGAAGAGGTCGTTCAAAAATTACAGAAAAAAACTTGGGAAAGTGCTGTTGGAGAAGTTCCGCTTTCGCGAAAGCGCACCCCAAAACCACAATTAATATCAGAAATAAATGCTGCCGAGAGTCCTAGACTAGACACCACAAATGCAGAGTTTAATAGAGTTCTAGGCGGTGGACTAGTTCCTGGCTCTATTACACTTTTAGGAGGAGAGCCTGGTATAGGTAAATCCACCTTACTCCTTCAAGTATGTCTTAATTTACCTTATAAGACACTTTATGTATCTGGTGAAGAAAGTGCTCAACAAATTAAAATGCGAGCAAATCGCATTAAAGAAGATACCGTTAATTGCTATATTCTAACAGAGACTAAAACGCAAAACATATTCAGACAGATAACTGAAGTGCAGCCAGATGTCTTGATTATAGACTCTATACAAACACTTCAAACAGATCATATAGAAAGCTCACCAGGAAGTGTCTCACAAATAAGAGAATGTACCAGTGAGCTTATTAAATTTGCCAAAGAAACGAACACTCCTGTGCTCCTTATAGGCCACATTACTAAGGATGGTAACATTGCTGGTCCTAAGATCTTAGAACACATGGTGGACACAGTATTACAATTTGAAGGAGATCGCAATCATACCTATAGAATATTAAGAGCGCTTAAAAACCGTTTCGGTAGTACGCATGAAATAGGCATTTATGAAATGCTAGGACATGGATTAAGAGAAGTGACTAACCCCAGTGAGATCTTAATTTCACAACGTGGCGCTACACTAAGCGGTACTGCAATAGCTGCTACCATGGAAGGAATGCGACCGCTTATGATAGAGGTGCAAGCGCTAGTAAGCACAGCTGTTTATGGAACACCACAACGTAGTGCGACAGGTTACAATCTTAAGAGGCTCAACATGATTCTAGCTGTTCTTGAAAAAAGAGCTGGTTTTAAACTAGGCCAGAAAGATGTGTTTCTAAATATCACTGGTGGTATCACTGTAGATGACCCTGCGATAGACCTTGCTGTTGTCGCTGCTATTTTATCTTCTAACTTTGACCTAGAGTTATCCTCACAGCATTGTTTCAGTGCAGAGGTAGGATTAGGTGGTGAAATACGACCAGTAAGCCGCATGGAGCAACGTGTAAACGAGGTGGCAAAATTAGGTTTTGATAAGGTTTTTATCGCGCCTAGCAAACAAGAATTTAAAAACACAGGAACTGAAGTACAAGCCTTTTCAAAAATTGAAGATTTAGTTCGATATTTGTTTAGTTAGAAACAATAGGTTTAAAGAACATCAAAGTCAAAAACAAGAAAATGAAAAATATTCTTTTAATTATAACAGCGATACTAATCACAAGTTGTGGTGAAAAAGCTGAAAAAACAGAAAAGACACAAGTCGTAAAATTTGCAGACGCTGATATTTCTAGTAATAACATCGTACACCTAACAGATTTTGATAATAATTACACTAACCTGGAACAAATATTAGCAGATAATAAAGGTAAAGTAGTATATCTAGATGTATGGGCTAGCTGGTGTGGACCGTGTAGGGCGATGATGCCTTATTCTGAAAAATTACAAGAAAAATACAAAGGAAAAGATGTGACTTTTATCTTTATTTCTACAGACAAAGATCCTGAGAAATGGGAACGAGCTGCAAGACAATTTAACTTAACAGAAAATAGTTATCTCGCTCGCAATTACCCTAAGGCAAAGTTATTTCAAGATAACAATGTGAGCTCTATACCTAGATATATGTTGTTTGATAAAAATGGCCGCATGGTAGATGATAATGCAAGAAGACCAGCAGAAAAAGATTTAGAAATTACTATTAATGGATTTCTTGCTATCTAGAAAAAAGCCTTCAATTGCACGCTACCTGTATGAACGGTTTGGGCTGTTTCACTACTACGCCCGTTATAACTTAAATTAAGATCTAGAAATTTAGTCAGGTTTTTCTGGAATAAAAAATTCCAAGTAAAGTTAGTACCTGGCTGTAAACCTTCTAACATCTGGAAGCCTACCGGTGAAAATGCCTGACCCTCAAAATCATTTTTCACATATTTAATCTCGCCATTTACAGCATATTTTTGAGCCTTATTAAATGCCCAGCCTAAACCTATATTATGCTGGTTTAACACAGCTACATCATTCACCTGATTATCCTTATTTTGAAATTCGTAAAACACTTCTAGACGGTTGCTATTATTGAACAAATAAGAAAGTTGGGGATTTACTAAAACATCTTCAATCTCAAAATTTCTATTAGAAAAATTCTCACTACTACTGGCACTGTTCCCTTTTTGCGCATTGAAACTAAACAACCACGTATCTTTTAACTTATGTATAAACCGTAGTTGATGACTCTTTATATCACTGGCGATACTACCTATGCTTTGCAGGTTCTCATTTGCCGTGCTTAAATAGGTATAGTTAGTGGTGTAATTTTGCTTACCACGATTAAAAAACAAACTGTTTCTAAAACTTAAATTTAACCCTAACTGATCGCTACTTGTACTAAATGGATTAAGATTAAAATTCTCACCTTCTCTAGCTGCCATGCGATCTATTAAATAACTGGTCTGGTTATAAAATCTAGATAGAAACTGTTTTAAACCTTTTTCACTAGTCCACGAGATAGGATTTAAAGTAAGTGTTTGTGAAAATTTATTTTGATGACTAGGTAAGAACACTTGATTAGGCAGCAATATCCTCACAAAACTAGCCTGATCCTGAAATTGAGCCACTTCAAACTCGTTGAGATCCTGAATACCATCGTTATTAAAATCTATCCACGTAAACGTTCCTTGCCCAGGATTAACAGAAAGGTAAGTAAAATCCTGCCTAGCGATTCTCGCACTATTGGTCTCATAAGTAGTATTTAAAAGAATTTTACCTCCATAAATCTTACGCTTGTATTGAATTCTAGAATTAAAAGAAACCTCGTCGACCACGTTTTCTAATACGCTTTTTAATTTTCTATAATTGGCATACACTAATAGAGTACTTACCTTATTTTTTATAGGTTGAGATTTTACGTAATAATCATTAGAAGTATTAACTCTAGACAGGTTACCATCATCCCGCAGGCTATCATTCACGCGGTTTCTATATCCTACTTCCACATAAGTTGTAGTAGTATCTCCACGGCCAGCATAAAACTCATATCCAGCAAATCTTTGAGATAATCCAGATAACTCGTTAGTCACAGCTAGTCGCTGCTGGTTATCTTCACTTTCTATACGAGTACCGGCATAATATTTTTTTATTTTTCTTAGAACATCTACATTTATACGATTAAACTGAGATTCTTGTTCTATAGAGCTGGTGTTAAGCACGCTTCCGCGAAAGCGAGCTAACCACAAACTATCTTGATAAGAGCCTACTAATTCATGACGATTTCCTTTATAGAACTTATCAAATTCTAAATGTTGATAGGTATAAGAGCCAGCAATAGTAGAATCGCGTTCATAATTAAGACCTAAGGTGGTGAATAACTGACTGCCTTGCACCGTTTCTAAATTCCAATCGCGATTAAATTCTATGTTATAGACACGTTCTACATTTCTGAAGTTTTCTTGTATAAAATCTGTATTGAGTTGAATACTTAACGACTGTAAGCTATCCTTACCTAACAACTGTTGTTGTGCCGCTATTTTTAAGGCAACCCCTTTATTATCACCATCATCAATGCTAGAAAATTTATTTAAATCTTTATTACTCGCTGCAAATTCTGTAAAAACCTGAGTTCCTGCGGTAGGTTCATAACTTGCTTTAAGACCAGTTATAGTAAGAATTTCTGGAGTAAACAACTGTATCACCGGCTCATAACTACCTTGAGCCACACCGTTTATAGGAGCGATATATTCATAAATATTTGCAATCGCCTGATCGTTGATAAGACGGTAATTACCTTGATTAATTCCTAAAAAACTAAACCTTACATTAAATAAAGTATCATTAGGGTCTTGAGAAAATATAAAACGTTCTGCTCCATTAATGAATTCCCTGCGGTATAGAATTTGGTTTTCAGAAAAATCATCAGGAATAGCACTAGGTGCGATAGCTAGTTCAGGATTATCACCTGCTTGTACTAATATGGCGACTTGCTCATCGCTTAGGTTTTGTTGTAAAGGCTGATTTTTTGCATCAGTTTCTGTATAAATATAGCTGTCTATTTTGAGCTTTTTAGACTCATAGCCACCTTTACCATAACCTATGAATCTAGTAAAATTACGCTCGCTGTATTGATATTCTATAGAGATACGCATCTCACTAGTGACAGGAAATGTAGGTGTAAATCGCAACTCTCCTGCGTTATAGTCCATTACATAATCCTTATTCTCACCACGTGTTAAAGGAATTCCATTAACAAAAACACGCTCACTACCAGAAACTACAAGTATGAAAAGTTCGCCATTTTGACCTGTAAGCTTATACGGTCCCTGATTTCCCTCCTGACCAGTAAACCTGCTTATATTAAATGTTCCTCTAACTAGAGCACCTGCAGCACCTGCATAACCTCTGGAATCTTCTCCATTAAATTGTACTTGCCCAGAAATTCCTTGAACACGCTTTGTAAAGTTGTTAAACTGGTAATCTTCTTGAATTAAATCTACATCTCCAGCTCTTATGCTCCAGTCATCACTATATAATTCAATGAATATTTGATCAAACTCGTCTAGACGCTGCGAATACCCATTTTGAGTTTGCGGTACATTTGCATCTTGTATAGACGCACGCAAAGAAACTTTTTCACTTAATTTTCCTGTAATCCTTAAATCTAATTCTGAGTCTACAACACTATTCTGGTTGTTACCTACTCTTAAACCTCGAGTAATACTACCAGATGTTTGAAGACCGTTAAAAGGTACAAAAGTGTTAGTAACAGTAGGCTCTTGCAAGGCGATAAGCTGTTCTTGCTTACTATCATTATCGAGTATAATCTTAGGGTCGTAAATTCTATACGTTCTGGTAAGAAAATCTGGTAACGGATTGTAAACCAAATCTATAGAATCTGTCGTTATTTCTAGTTTATTTTTAAATAAAAGTAAAGACCTAGAATAATCGATGGTATATCTAGATCTATCTATAACGACGCCTTTTTTATCCATAACCTTAAAATAAGCGGGACTTATACTTATAGAATCCACAAGAACAGAATCTTTAACCGCAACTCGTTTTGATAACAAGCCTACATATTCTTGCGCACCAGCAATGCCACTGTAACACAAAAGAATAAGAAAGAACTTGAACTTCATATTAACGATAAACAAATGGTTTTCAAAAATATTTTAAATAACTAGTAATAAAACTATATAAGACAGGTTAATTCCATAAAAAAAATCCCATCTAGTAAAACTAGATAGGATCTTTATCATATAGTTAAGGCCTAATTAAGCTTTAGACTTCATTTTAAATGTATCCATGAAAGCTGTTGTATAATTACCTTCTACATAAGCCGGCTCTTCCATAAGCTGTCTATGGAAAGGAATTGTCGTTTTAATACCTTCAATGACAAATTCATCTAAAGCTCTTTTCATTTTATCGATAGCTTCCTGACGTGTTCTCGCTGTAGTAATTAACTTTGCAATCATTGAGTCATAGTTAGGTGGGATAGAATAGCCAGCATATACATGCGTGTCTAATCTTACACCATGACCACCAGGTGCATGTAATGTTGTAATTTTTCCTGGAGAAGGACGGAAATCGTGATAAGGATCTTCTGCATTTATCCTACACTCAATAGAGTGTAAGGCAGGCTCATAATTCTTTCCTGAAATCTTAACACCAGCGGCAACAAGAATTTGCTCTCTAATAAGATCAAAGTCTATTACTTGTTCTGTAATAGGGTGCTCTACTTGGATACGAGTGTTCATCTCCATAAAGTAGAAATTGCGGTGCTTATCTACTAGAAACTCTACCGTTCCTGCACCTTCATAAGAAATGTATTCTGCAGCTTTAACAGCCGCTTCACCCATATCTTTACGTAATTTCTTCGTCATAAAAGGAGAAGGTACCTCTTCAGTTAGTTTCTGGTGACGTCTTTGTACAGAACAATCACGCTCACTTAAGTGACATGCTTTTCCATAACTATCTCCTACGATTTGTATTTCAATATGGCGCGGCTCTTCAATAAGCTTTTCCATATACATATCATCATTACCAAAGGCAGCCTTAGACTCATAACGAGCACTATCCCATGCATCTTGAAGATCTTCTTCTTTCCACACAGCACGCATACCTTTACCACCACCACCTGCAGTAGCTTTAAGCATTACAGGGTAACCGGTTTCTCTAGCTGTTTTTAAACAGTCAGCAAAATCTTCCATGATTCCCTCAGAACCAGGAACACAAGGTACACCTGCGGCTTTCATAGTTTCTTTGGCAGTTGCTTTATCTCCCATTTTAGAGATCATTTCTGAACTCGCCCCTATAAATTTAATTTGATGTTCATCACAAATGCGAGAGAAATCTGCGTTTTCAGATAAAAATCCATAACCAGGATGGATTGCATCTGCATTTGTAATTTCTGCGGCACTTATAATGTTAGACATTTTTAAGTAAGACTCACTACTAGCAGGTGGTCCTATACACACAGCTTCGTCTGCAAATTTTACGTGAAGACTTTCTGCATCGGCAGTAGAATAAACAGCTACTGTTTTTATTCCCATCTCCTTACAAGTACGTATAACTCTTAGAGCTATTTCACCGCGATTTGCAATCAATATTTTTTTAAACATGATGTTTCTTTTTAGTTAAGGTGTCGGTATGTGGTTCGCTTTCGCGAAAGCGGAAACCATACCAACACTAAGACATAAAAATCCTTCTATTACTTAAGACGGATCTACTAAAAATAATGGCTGATCAAATTCTACAGGAGAGGAATCGTCGATAAGCACTTTTACGATAGTACCTGAAACTTCACTTTCAATCTCGTTGAAAAGTTTCATGGCCTCAATAATACATAATGTTTCACCTTCTTTAATACTATCTCCTACCTCAACAAATGCAGGCTTATCTGGAGATGCTTTTCTATAAAAAGTTCCAATAATAGGAGATTTTACAGTAATATACTTATCATTACTAGCAGCAGGAGCAGCCTCTGGTGCAGGTGCAGCAGGTGTTGCTACAGGAGCAGCTTGTTGCATAGGTGCTGCTTGTTGAGCAGGAGCCATTTGCATAGGAGCAGCCTGAGAAACGTAAGTTACATCACCTGTTTCACTACCAGTTCTAATGGTGATTTTAATATCATCCATTTCTAATTTTACCTCACTTGCTCCAGATTTTGCAACAAATTTGATTAAATTTTGTATTTCTTTAATGTCCATAAATTAGGGTGGTTATTAAGTTTAACTATCGTAAGCCCATGTTAAATATACAGAACCCCAAGTAAATCCACCACCAAAGGCAGCAAATACTAGTCGATCTCCTTTTTTTAACTGAGTTTCATAATCATTTAAGCATAAAGGTAATGTAGCACTGGTAGTATTTCCAAATTTATGAATATTTACCATAACCTTCTCTTCTGGAAGATCTACTCTTCTTGCCGTCGCATCTATAATGCGTTTATTTGCCTGGTGTGGTACTAGCCAGTCTATATCTTCATTTGTTAATTGATTGCGTTTTACAATTTGTTCAGAAACATCGGCCATTTTTGATACGGCGTATTTGAAAACATTTTTACCATCTTGAAAAACGTAATGTTGTTTGTTATCTACAGATTCATGAGAGGCCGGCGTTAATGAACCACCTGCTTCTATCTTTAAAAAATTACGCCCTATACCATCGCTGCGTAGTATTTCATCTTCAAAACCGTTACCTTCTGTATTAGGCTCAAAGAGAACCGCGCCACCTCCATCTCCAAAAATGATACAGGTCGCGCGATCTTCATAATCTATAATAGAGGACATCTTATCTGCCCCAATAAGTAGAACTTTTTTATACCTACCTGATTCTATATAACTACTTGCCGTACTCATACCATAAAGGAAACTAGAACAGGCTGCCATTAAATCATATGAGAATGCATTTACCGCACCTATTTCTGATGCAACGTAGGCTGCTGTTGATGCCACTGGCATGTCTGGCGTAGCGGTTGCTACGATTATTAAATCTATGGTAGTAGGATCTAACTTCTTTTTTTCTATTAGGTTTTTTGCAGCCATAATAGCAAGATAGGAAGTACCCTTATCTTTATCTTTAAGAATACGTCTTTCCTTAATCCCTGTACGAGAAGTGATCCATTCATCGTTAGTGTCGACTATAGTTTCTAATATAGCATTAGTAAGCCTATACTCTGGTACATAGGCTCCTACTGCTGTTATCGCCGCTTTGACTTTACTCATACTGGTGATTCTAGTGGAGTTAATAGAGCTGCGAAAGCTACTAAAAAAGCTCTAGAAACCACAAAAAATGACACATTTTTAATAAAACGTGCCATTTTTTATGATTTCATATTGAAAACTAAGGTTTTCTAAGAAAAATATATTTTAGATTAAGCCTCGGCTACCTCAGTTTTATCAATAAGTACATTACCGCGGTAATATAATTTACCTTCATGCCAGTGCGCTCTGTGATATAGGTGAGCTTCACCAGTTGTTGAATCTGTTGCAATTTGAGGAACAGTCGCTTTGTAGTGTGTTCTTCTTTTGTCTCTTCTCGTTTTCGAGATTTTTCTCTTAGGATGCGCCATGGCTATAAGTTATTATCCGTTTTTAATTTCTTTAATGCGTCCCATCTGGGATCTGTAATCTTTGTGTTATTCTCTTCTTGAGGATTTGAAACTCTTAACTCTTCTAGTTTATCTAACACGTCTGACTCTAAAGAACCGTCTTCAACACCTGGATGAACTCTTCTATGTGGTATGGAAAGCACAAGCATTTCATACACATATTGCGCGATATTGAATTCATATTCTCCATGTGGTAGGATCAATAATTCTTCATTATCATCGTTAAAAGCATTCCCAAATTTGATGACCAGATCCATAGACGTATCTATATCTAAATCAAAAGGCTCGTTAGTCAGGTCACAATTAACATTAACTGATCCAGTAGCTTCCAAAGAAAGTTCCATAATGGTGTTTTTCTTATCTAACTCTGCATCAACAATAAGTGCTGAACTATTAAACTCTTCAAATCCAAAATTTTCAAAAAACGTATTATCGACCTCGAATTGAAACTGATGTTTCCCTTCCTTTAACCCAGCATAGGATATAATAAAAGCTTTGAGTTCCATAATCTTACTCTTTCAAAGAGCGGGCAAAGATAATAAAAGTTATTAAAAATCTAGTGTTAATATTATCTTCGTTTGCGAGAAAGTTTTTTTAATGGATTCTCATTAAGAAGATTGTACTCATTTCTCTTGCGATAGATTTCTATTGCACAATTTATAGCAGCTATAAATGAGTCTGGATTTGCGACTCCTTTTCCAGCAATATCAAAGCCTGTCCCATGATCTGGACTTGTTCTCACATGACTAAGTCCTGCAGTAAAATTCACTCCATCACCAAATGCTAAAGTTTTAAAGGGAATCAATCCCTGGTCGTGATAACTTGCTAAAATAGCGTCAAATTCTTTATATTTTTGATTTCCAAAAAACGAATCTGCTGCATATGGACCGAATATTATGTTCCCATCTTCTCTTAATTGCTCCAAAGCTGGTATTAAAGTATCTTGATCTTCTGTCCCGATAACACCATTATCTCCTACATGTGGATTAATCCCTAAAACAGCTATTTTAGGTCTAGTTATACCAAAATCCTTTTTCAAAGATTCTTTTATCGTACCTATTTTAGTTTTAATAACTCTGGCATTAATACTAGCAGAAACATCTTTTACTGGCACATGATCTGTAAGTAAGCCTACACGTAACTTATGAGACACCATAAACATAAGACTCTCGCCTTCTAATTCTTGATTTAAATAATCTGTATGACCAGGAAATTTAAACTTATCAGAATGTATAGACTCTTTATTTATAGGAGAAGTTACTAGTACATCTATATCATTATTCTTTAATGCCGCAGTAGCAGCCTCTAAACTTCTTACCGCTATTTCACCTGCTTCAGCACTTACCTGTCCCCATTTTACTTTAAAAGGTTCTTTAATTAATCTATATACATTAAACTTACCAGGAACGACATCATTTAAAGACGTTATTCCGTGAATTTTGATTTTAAGATTAAACGTTTTAACGTAATATGATAGTAATTTTGTGCTAGCAAAAACAACCGGCGTAAACATCTCTAGCATTCTAGAATCTTCAAATGCCTTTAAAATCACCTCTCCACCTATTCCATTAGGATCACCAATAGTGATACCTATTTTGATATTCTCATTCTTATTCATGTATTGCGCGCTTTAAGCCTTATTTTTGAAAGTATAAAAATAAAGTTTTTTAATCAGTTATGTTTACAGGAATTATAGAGAGTGCTGCAAAAGTTATGCAGGTAAGAAAAGAAAGTACAAATTTACACCTAACCCTGCGTTGTGATTTAACTAGCGAGTTAAAAATAGATCAAAGTGTAGCACATAATGGGGTGTGTCTTACAGTGGTAGAAATAAATGATGATCAATATACCGTAACCGCGATAGAAGAGACCCTTAAAAAAACAAATATAGGGGATCTTAAAGAAGGTGCTATCGTAAATATAGAGCGAGCTATGAAAATGAATGCACGACTAGATGGACACATCGTACAAGGTCATGTAGACCAAACGGCTATTTGTACTGAATTAGAAAATAACCATGGCTCATGGAAATTTAGCTTTGAATATGATCAAGAATTAAATAACGTGACTATTGAAAAGGGAAGTATTTGCATCAATGGCGTGAGCCTTACTGTTGTCGACTCAAAAGTCAACGGCTTCTCTGTAGCTATTATACCGTATACCTATGAGCACACAGGTTTTAAAACTTTATCAAAAGGCGATAGCGTAAATTTAGAATTTGATGTGATAGGTAAATATGTGAAAAGGTTAATGAACCTTTAAGCTATCTTTTTAAATTTAAAAACAGCCACATACCCAATTAGAGCTATAGCAACTAAAAGTAGTATCCACAAATTAGTATCTAAAGGCACGACATCTCCCACAGGCGTTGGCGGCGCTCTCTCAAGATTAGGAGGTGGCGGCGCTTGTTGTATTAAAAGTAATATAAGAAAATGAATTTTTACTAACATAAAGTAAGTCATTATAGATAATACGAATGTAAAAATTAAAATGAATTAGAGCAAAAAAGAATCGTAATCTATACGTTATCTTTTAAATATACGTATTTTATCGGTTTTTTTACTGATTACACCGTTTAAACAAATATAAATTGTGTACTTAAACCTAACATAAGGCATCCATTAAAATATTTTTATGCTAATAACTTGCTGTATTAACACACTAATTAACGTTTATAAAGTAAGTTTTAGTATAAAGGGATTACATTTTAAATCAAAAAAAACAGATATTCTTACATTACAGTAAGAACATCTGTTTTATATTTTTTTTCAACTCTAACTATATTTGAGAAGCAAGAATTAAAGCATTATAAAGATTTACCATTTTACCAGAAACTGTAGTCTCTGCAAACGGTCTAGTATCTTCTGGATTACCACCTACTATTACTCTAGCACTAGTTGTTAAACCACTATCCATAATAACATGCTTTACTTGTGACGCTGTTAATTTAGGGTATTGCGATCTTATTACCGCTGCAACACCTGCAGTTGCCGGAGATGCCATAGAGGTTCCACTTGCATTACGATATTTATTAAGTGGTGCAGTAGAGTAAATAGCTGCACCTGGAGCAAATACATCTACACTACTTTTTCCATAGTTAGAGAAACCTGCTAATAAACCAGAACCATACTCAAAGTTTAAAGCTCCTACCGTTAAGAAATTATCAGAAATCTCAGCGCCTGCCATTATTTGATCTTGAGGATATACTTGTGTAAAATCTGTGTCTGTACTTTCATTACCTGCTGCATTTACAAAAAGAACATCTTTAGTCTCTGCATACTTAATAGCATCCCACACCCATTGTGCATTAGGAGAATGGTATTTACCAAAACTTCCATTAATTACTTTCGCTCCATTATCTGCAGCATAACGTATTGCTTTTGCTATATCCTTGTCATATTCATCTCCAGTACTTACAGCTCTAAGCACCATGATCTCCACATTATTTGCAACACCATTAACACCTAGACCGTTATCACGCTCTGCAGCGATAATACCTGCGACATGCGTACCGTGAAAAGCATCTGCTTTTTCTGGATCTGGACCAGAGTATTCATTATTACCATAAACTGGTGTATCCCATACGTACTGATCATCATTAAGGATGTCTTTACGATAGTTAGTTTTTAATTTATCTCCATTTAACAAACCTATTACACCATCTATAAGACCTGTTAACGTTTCTCTTCCTTCCTGCGCACTACTCAAACCTCTAACATAAAAGAAATTTAAAGCTCCTTGTGCATTAATTATAGATTCATCCTCTGTTTTTATACCTAAAACTTCTTCTTTAGTATAATCAGATTTCCCTAAATGAGCAGTTAAAACTTTATCTGCCTCATTTAGACTCTGCAATAATTCTTCGTAACGGTTTTTTTGCAGTGTAGCTTCATTTACTTTACCGTCATATTCTTTCTGTGCTTTTGCAACAACATCTGCAGGAAGCATAGCTTTATCTCTTACTATTCTCTCATATTCTAGATTTTCATCAACTATATCTCCTAAGAAATTCCATCCATGTACGTCATCTATATAACCGTTATTATCGTCATCCTTACCATTACCAGCGATCTCGCCTTTATTAGTCCAGATAACTCCATCTAGATCTTCGTGCTCAACATCAATACCAGAATCGATAACGGCAACAATTACTGTTTTACCTTTTTTACCCTTTAGTATTTCTGTGTAAGCTTTATTCACACTCATACCTGGAATAGTATCAGATACAAGATCCATGTCTTTCCAGTTCTTTGCTTGTTCCTCAGTAAGCGCTTGTGTTTTTAAAGGCGTACTGTCTATATTACCTATCGCTGGAGATACTATCGCACCACCGCTACCACAACTAGCTAGTAAACCAGCTGCTGCAACAGTTAAAAATGTAGATTTTAAAATTGAGTATTTCATTTTCTATTAATTATTGTTTGTTAGTTTTAAAATAAGTCTTTGAAAGTAAAGGTTTTATCTAGTCTCACTCCTTTATCCGTATGTTTTACGGTAATAATTTCATTAAAAGGATCGTGTTCTAAAATCAGGTAATATCCCTTAGTTGCGGCTTCATTTAGAAATTTTTCTTTTTCACCTAGCGTGATTAATGGTCTGGTATCATACCCCATTACATATGGTAATGGAATGTGTCCTACTGTAGGAAGCAAATCTGCCATGTAGACAAATGTTTTACCATCTAAGTGTATATGCGGAATCATCATCTTTTCTGTATGACCATCTACAAAAAGGATATCAAAATCCATTTCATTTTGCTTCTCATAAGTACTGTTTTGAGAAATAAAATTAAGCTGCCCGTTTTCTTCTATGGGTTTGATATTTTCTGTTAAGAAACTAGCTTTCTCACGATCGTTAGGTTCTATTGCCCAATTCCAGTGACTAGAGTTGGTGTGGCATACCGCTTTCGCGAAAGCGGGCTCAAAAAAATCACCTTTACTACTCTTCTTAATAACACCACCACAATGGTCAAAGTGCAAGTGCGTCAGAAAAACGTCTGTAATGTCGTCGCGAGAGAATCCTTTTTCTTTTAGTGAACTATCTAGATCAAATTTATGATCCATATAATAATAGCCAAAAAACTTCTCTGACTGCTTATTACCCATTCCGGTATCTACTAGAGTCAGTCTATCTCCATTCTCAATAAGCAGGCATCTTGCCGCCATATCGATCATGTTATTAGAGTCTGCGGGATTAGTGCGTGTCCATAGACTTTTAGGCACAACACCGAACATAGCACCACCGTCTAACTTAAAATTACCAGATTCTATTGAGTGTATTTTCATAGTGCATGCAAAATACAAAATGTAGCACCATGCTTACAATGCCTTTAAGAATAAATAAGCATTTTAATAAGTGACTAGCGCTTCTTTAACCACAATTTTTCTAAGTCGGATACCAAAATCGATCAATTTCTTTATTTCTTTAATACCAGAAGTACGTTGTGACCTGAAAATCAACAAGGAAACACCGTCAGATTCTACATGATAATAAGAATTACACTCAAAGAATTTTACTAAATCGTCATTAAAATACCCCTGAACTTTATAAGGGTTTTTCCCTATAAGGTAAAAGCGTTTTGTAAAATCAGAATGGTTATCAATAGGTATGTCATCATAACCAGCGATAGCATATAGACGCTCCATAAAACCATCTCTATCTAGCGTAAACTCTGGAATAGCATGCTCTAGTTTAATATGCAACATTGTGGTACGCACATCTTCTTTGGCTATAAATTCACCTTCAGAATAATGAATATCAAATAGGGAGAATGAATCGTCTTCATTAAATAGTCTGTTATATATTTTTATAATTTTCTTAGTCTGGAAATACCTAAAACCATCGAGAACTTCTGTATTCTCCTTAACGTCTGCCTCATATTCTAATGAATAATCTTGAGCAATTTCTTTTAAGGTAGTCTGCCTTTTAGTAAGATTATCTGTAAGAAATGGAATACCAGGTATGAGTCTGCGCAATGCAAATGGGTGTTCTGAATCTGTACCGTGTAAATCGAGTCCTATAATTTCTAGATGTCCACCTCGTTTATGAAACACATCTTGATAAGCACTTAGATTTTCCATTACTGTGTGATCGACAAATTCACATAACGATAAATCTACCACAACGTCTTCTGTCTCTGGAATGGCATTTAATTTTTCTTTAAGCCTATAGAAATTTAAAAAAGTACAGAAATGCTTGACATTAATATAATAATGCTGATCTCCTTTTTTCTCTTTAAACATCAACACATTAGGTTTGCGCCAGTTTTTTATAAAAAGCTCCAGGTCCTTATTTAAAATCACATGAATAACAAAAGTCATTAAAACACCAGCCAGAATCCCTGAAATTAACCCAATGAAAAGTGTTACTAATAATGTGGTGAAAAAGATAATAAGCTGCTCTTTTCCTATCTTAAAAATCTTTACTACCTTACTAGGAGAGGCTAGTTTATAACCGGTATAAACCAGAATGGCCATTAAGGCTGGCAACGGTATGCGTGTTAATTGCGTACTGAATAAAAGAATAAAAACAACTAGAAAAATAGCGTGAGCAAAGTTAGAAGAGCGATTGCTACCACCATTATTCACATTTACAGAACTTCTTGCTATTACAGTAACGACATTAAGACCTCCTAAAAAACCACTACCTATAGTTGCAAGACCTAGCGCTTTAAGATCTCTATTTACATTAGACCTTCTTTTTTCTGGGTCTAACTGGTCCACTGCTTTAATACTTAACAAAGACTCAATACTAGCTATTAATGTAATCGCAAGAACACTACCCCAAAAACCTATAGAGTTAACCAGATTAAAGTTAGGAGTAGGTATGTCAGACACAATCTGGCTACCTGTAGGAATATTTGAGATCATGTATCTAGGATCTACTGGGTGCGGCTGTTGCAACACTAATTCATAGAAGTAACTAACTCCTATAGATATCAAAACTATCCACATAGGCGCTGGGACTAAGTGAAAGTACTTATTTCTAATTTTAGGATAAAACACCATAATCGCTAGTGCTATAACCCCAGATATCGCGGCATAAGTAAAGCCCGAATGGTTATAAGAAAAGACTCCTATTATAGTAGATGGTATGGCAAGTAAGTAATCTATACTACCTGGCAATTTCATCTCATTACCCATCATGATATGAAATTGCTTCCCTAAAATAATAAGTCCTATTGCAGCCAGCATTCCTTGAATAGCGCTGGATGGAAAAAAGTCTGCTAGTTTCCCCATTCTTAAAAAGCCTAGTAGGGTTAACAACACACCAGAGCATATAATAGCAGCATAGGTGCCATTTAAACCTAATGTCGCAACAGCGACTAATATGACACCCACTAGCCCATTACCAGGACCAGAGATAGTGACATTACTACCACCTAGAATAGAGACTAAAACTCCACCTACCACAGCAGCAATAACACCAGCAATAGGTGGTGCCTCACTAGCCATAGCCAGACCCAGCCCTAATGGAAGGGCGATAAGACTAACTACAAAACCACTAAAAATATTTTTAGGTAATGATTTAAAAAAACCTTTGATATCTGTTTTCTTCTTCGTCATCTTACTATAAGTACATCAGTAGGCAGTTCATTTAAAATATGCTCTAGATCATGCGGGAAAAATCGATCTAAAAAACTAGATTTTTTAGGCGCATTCATGACCAGTAAATCTGCTCTTACTATTTGAGCATAATGACCTATAGAATAACCACGCTGTCCAAAGATAGGTTGCGTACTTACCTGAATATCTTTCTTTTCTTCACTAGGTATATGGTTCAATATTCCCTGAACACGTAATTCTTCTTGTCGTTTAAGTTTCTCTTTGAGCAAATTTGCTTTACGCAAACTTTGATCGTCATCAATTTTTATAGAAATCTTTTCTTGTTCTATCTCTTCCACTATGGTCAGCTGGTTGCTTCCTAAACTGTGTGCTACATAAAAAGCTGTCTCTATAGTACGCTCTGTGTGCGCATCCTTGAGACCATTTACCACCATGTGCTTGCATGGTTTTCTTATCACACTAGGATTAGTCATCATAAGAACAGAACATGTTGCCTTTCTAGTAAGTTTACGTGCAATAGAGCCTAAATAAAACTGGACAAATTTTTCTTGCTTTAATGCTCCCAGAAGTAACAAATCTATTTTATTCTTTTTAACGGTTTCTAAGATAACCTCTACAGGGTCGCCCTCGTTAAAGATAATTTCATAAGATAATTGTGACTGCTCATCATTACCTATGTATTGATCTATAGTTCTTATTTTTTCATCACTTCTTTGCCCTACATGAATCAAAGACAGCTTTGCACCGAACATGCAACATAATCTTGCAGCCTCGTGTACGTTTGCTTCTAGTGTAGGAGAAAAAGCGATTCCTATTGCTATACTTTTAAATGAGGTGTGACTCAATGCTTATTATTTGTTAAAAAAACATAAATATAGACTTAATTATTACTTATTTCGCTTTCGCGAAAGCGTAACAGCTATAAAATCGAAAAAAAAGGTTGTAATTTTCCTGAAAATTTAAAAATATGCTAGAACTAGCAGGAATTATTATACTTGGAATACTTGCACAATGGATGGCATGGAGATTAAAAATCCCTGCTATTTTACCATTAATCATTATAGGGCTACTCGTAGGGCCTATAGCGTCTCTATACACTGCAGAAGCTTCAAAAATTATCGAACCTATGTGGAATGGGGAAAATGGCTTATTCCCTGGTGACAGTTTATTTTACTTTGTATCACTGGCCATAAGTATCATTCTTTTTGAAGGCGGATTAACGTTAAAGAGAGATGAAATTCTTAATACCGGCCCTGTTATCGGTAAATTAATATCAGTTGCAGTTGTCATCACATTTGTAGGTGGTGGAGTTGCTGCGCATTATATATTTGGTCTTACGTGGAAGATTTCTTTACTATTTTCTGCATTGATAATCGTTACAGGACCTACGGTTATCACACCTATATTGCGTAACATACCTTTAAAAAAAGATGTGAGTTCCATCCTTAAATGGGAAGGTATTCTTATTGATCCTATAGGTGCCTTATTTGCCGTACTAGTATTTGAATTCATAAGCGCTGGTGCAGGTGGAGAGTTTACACTAGTGGCATTAGAAGAATTTGGTAAAATTGTATTGTTCGGTTTTTCTTTTGGATTTTCTTTTGCACATGCCCTTGCATTTTCTATTAAGAAAAAACTTATACCGCATTATTTACTGAATGTTTTTACACTGGCAGCCGTTTTGGGTGTATTTGTTTTAAGCGACAGTTTTGCTCATGAATCTGGATTATTATCTGTGGTAGTAATGGGAATGGTGTTAGGTAACATTAACTTGCCTAATATTAAAGAACTTCTTTACTTTAAAGAGTCTTTAAGCGTTCTCTTAATCTCTATATTATTTATACTGCTAGCTGCAAACATAAATATGGAAGATCTTTACCTTATCTACAGATGGGAAACGCTCGCACTATTTGCCGTCATGGCTTTTGTTATAAGACCTTTAGGAGTTTTTGCTAGCTCAATAAACAGCGGCCTTAAATTAAATGAAAAATTATTTATTTCTTGGGTAGGACCTCGTGGTATAGTTGCAGCAGGTATTGCATCACTTTTTGGTTCTAAACTAGTCTCTCAGGGCATACCAGGTGCAGAGTACATTACACCTCTAGTATTTATGATAGTACTAGGAACAGTTTTACTTAATGCTACTACAGCAAGAATGTTTGCAAAAATAGTAGGTGTTTTCCTTAAACAATCTAATGGTATTATGATAGTAGGTGCATCAAAATTCTCTAGAATCATTGCGACCTATCTTAAGGAGCACGGTCGCAGTGTCGTATTAGTAGACACTAACGCAAACAATATACGCATAGCCAAAGAAATGGGACTGGATGCTGTCACAGCAGACATTTACTCTGACTCTATATCGGACGATATTGAATTTAACAACATAGGATTCTTACTAGCACTTACCGGTAACTCTCAAATTAACGATTATGCCATCGAGCGATTTGAAAAACGTTTTGGAGAGAATGGAGCATATAGACTAGTGCATTCTAACGAGATTAATAATCCTAATAAAAACCCTGTTGCCGGCTTGTTTTCTGCAACAGATGATTATGTAAACATCATGGAAGTCACTCGTCATCATGGTAAAATCTATGAGATAACAATTAAGTCTCAAGAACATTTTGAAGGTCTTATAGAGATTACAAAAACTGACGAAGATATCGTACCACTATTTATACGACACGATAAAACCATAGACATAGTACCTTCTATGCCTGGTAAAATGAACATAAAAGAAGGCAGCATTCTTGCTTATATAGGTAAAGAAATTGTAGAACAAGCCTCTGGAGAAGTAACTATGGAAGAAGATCACGATTAATTTCTCTTCTTCTTACATAAAGCAAAAACCCTCATCACAACTGATGAGGGTTTTTAATTTGTGCCCAGCTTTAAAAGGCAGCACTGAATTCTTACTAGTTAATCATTTAATTTAAGAACCGCCATAAATGCCTGTTGCGGGATCTCTACATTTCCTACTTGACGCATGCGTTTTTTACCTTTCTTTTGCTTTTCAAGAAGTTTACGTTTACGAGATATATCACCACCATAACATTTTGCCGTTACATCTTTACGTAGGGCTTTGATCGTTTCACGAGCAATAATTTTTGCTCCTATGGCAGCTTGCACAGGAATATCAAATTGCTGTCTTGGGATCAACTCACGTAATTTTTCTACCATCTTTTTACCTATGGTATAGGCATTATCAAAGTGTATTAAAGCACTTAAGGCATCTACCGTCTGTGCATTTAATAAAATATCTACACGCACTAATTTAGATTCACGCATCCCGATAGGTGCATAATCAAATGATGCATAACCCTTAGAAACGGTCTTAAGTCTGTCATAAAAATCAAAAACAATCTCTGCTAGCGGCATGTCAAAGGTCATTTCTACACGCTCTGTAGTAAGGTAAGTTTGATTAGTTACCACACCACGTTTTTCTATACAAAGTGACATAACATTACCTACAAAATCTGATTTTGTAATAATGGTTGCCTTTATATAAGGCTCTTCTACCCTATTAAGACTAGAAGGCTCTGGTAAGTCAGAGGGATTGTTTACAATAAGAATCTCATCTGGATCCTTATGAGTATATGCGTGGTAAGAAACGTTAGGTACGGTAGTAATTACAGTCATATCAAACTCGCGCTCTAGACGTTCTTGAATAATCTCTAAGTGTAACATCCCCAAGAACCCACAACGGAAACCAAAACCTAACGCAGCACTACTCTCTGCCTGAAATACTAAAGAAGCATCATTTAACTGTAGTTTTTCCATGCTGGAACGCAGGTCTTCATAATCCTCAGTATCTACAGGGTAAATACCTGCAAAAACCATGGGTTTCACATCTTCAAAACCGCCTATAGGATTTGTAGTAGGCTTCACATGATCTGTGATCGTATCACCTACTTTTACTTCTTTGGCTTCTTTTATACCAGTAATGAGGTAACCGACATCACCAGCTTTTATTTCTTTTTTAGGAACTTGATTTAGTTTCAAGGTTCCTATTTCATCTGCATAATAGCTCTCTCCAGTTGCAACAAATTTAATGTGTTGTCCTTTTTTAATAGAACCATTTATTACTCTAAAAATAGTTTCTACTCCACGGAACTGGTTGTACTGTGAATCAAAAACAAGTGCCTGCAACGGCTCATCAGGATCTCCCACTGGTGGAGGAACTCTTTCTATAATAGCATCTAAAATATCTTGAATACCTAATCCTGTTTTTGCACTAGCAGGTATCACCTCACTAGGATCACAACCTAAAAGATCTACAATATCATCTGTAACCTCTTCTGGATTTGCACTAGGAAGATCTACTTTATTTAAAACAGGGATGATTTCTAAATCATTTTCTAGTGCTAGATAAAGATTAGAAATAGTTTGCGCCTGTATACTTTGTGCTGCATCTACTATTAACAACGCACCTTCACAGGCCGCGATAGAACGAGACACTTCATAAGAGAAGTCTACATGACCAGGTGTGTCTATTAGATTAAGGATATACAGCTCACCGTCTGGCGCCGTATAATCCATCTGTATAGCATGCGATTTAATAGTTATCCCACGCTCACGCTCCAGGTCCATATTATCTAAGAGTTGCGCCTGCGATTCTCTCTTAGTAACTGTTTGTGTAGCGTCTAACAGCCTGTCTGCCAGCGTACTTTTACCGTGATCAATATGGGCGATGATACAAAAATTACGTATATTCTTCATAGTCCTTTACAATAGTGTGCAAATATAATCTAAAAGATGTCCTTAAGTTTTCTTGATCTTTGGTATTTTAGCTAATCATTAATCGCTCAAAATGAAATACCTAACTTTTCTCACCTTTCTTATAGTACTTAGTACGACCGCACAAACTAATCTTACAGGGACTGTGAACAGTAAAAATAAAGCAGGAATACCCTATGCAACTGTAGTTACTTTTAAAATGCCTGACAGTGTTTTTCATAAAGCCACCGCAGCAAATGAAAAAGGAGTTTTTAACTTTACTAATTTTGATCAAGGCAGTTATACATTTCAGTTTTCTTCTGTTGGATATGTTCCGCTTTCGCGAAAGCTAAACATAACAACTAATGAATCTCTGGGTGAATTCATATTAGAAGAAGACACAGCACAGCTAGAAGCAGTAGTATTAACAGATGTAAAACCTACTATAGATAAAAAAGCAGATCGACTGATTTTTAATGTTGAGAATACCATTTTAAGCGTTGGTAACACACAAAATCTTTTAAAAAAGACACCAGGAATATTTGAAATGGAAGGAACTTACATGGTTCAAAACTCTCCTGCTGTAATTTATATTAATAACAAACGTGTGTACCTAACTAATGAAGAGCTAGATGCATTATTACGTGGATATAGTGCAGATAATATCAAAAGTGTAGAGGTTATAACAAATCCACCTGCTAGTTATGATGCAGAAGGTGTTGCTGTCATTAATATCAACACCTCAAAAGGCATCTCTCTAGGTTATAAAGGAAACATAAGTGGAAAATGGACACAAGGTACATTTACTAAATACCAGATAGGAACCTCTCACTTCTATAAAAATAACTGGTTAAATGTTTATGCAAACTATAATTACAACCCTAGAAAGGATTTCAAATTTGACGATTCACAAATAGGTTTCTTTAATCCTGATGGTAGTAGATCTGAAAGACGGTTCACTGAGTTAGAGAAAATAGAACGCAGTGATTCTCATAATTTTAATACAATAATAGACATTACGGTAGATAAAAAGAATTCATTGAGTTTCTCTGGTAATTACAGCAGTAATGAAAATAATGATGCCAGTTATCAAAATGAAACTTTTATCCTACAAGAAGGCGCCACAACTTTTTCTGGCTTTAATACCGATTCTGATTTTGAGAAAAACAGAACTAACGGTTTTATAAATGCACAATGGCAGCATGTTTTTAATGATAAAGGCACTACATTAAACCTAGAAGGTAATTACATCTTTACCGATAGCGATCAGGTACAAAATCTCACATCAACTTTCTTTGATACAGATCAGACTACTACAGGTATGAATAGTTTTTTAACAGATGCTTTTCAAGAAATAGATATCTACACTGCAAAATTAGATTACAACACTAGTATAGGTGGCTACCTATTAAGTACAGGACTTAAATTTTCTAATGTGACATCTACAAGTTCGCAAAACTTTTTTGACACTGATAGCGGTAGGGTACTTAACCCAACCTTCTCTGATTTATTTTTATATGACGAGAGCATTTATGCAGCCTATGCACAAATAGAACGTAGTTGGGAAAAATGGTCTCTTGCAGCTGGATTGCGTGCAGAGCAAACAGACGTAGAAGGAGATTCTGAATCTTTAGGTCAAGTA
This sequence comes from uncultured Nonlabens sp., assembly GCF_947495285.1. Taxonomy (GTDB): domain Bacteria; phylum Bacteroidota; class Bacteroidia; order Flavobacteriales; family Flavobacteriaceae; genus Nonlabens. Next base: position 33,006 of record NZ_CANLXZ010000028.1, read on the forward strand.
AACACACAAGAATATCTAGAGCTCTTCCCTAATCTAGCCTTAACTAATCAAGTTAATGAAAATAACTCTTATACTTTAAGTTATAAGAGAACTATAGACAGACCTAGATATGCAGACTTAAATCCTTTCAGCTCTTTTATTAATGATTTTAACTTCAGTACAGGAAACCCTAATCTACAACCTGCATTCAATAATAAATACACCTTAAGCTGGAATCATAAAAACATCTGGTTTATAGATGCTTATTTTCTATACACAAAGGATTTACTAAGTGAGGTGCCTTTTCAAAATAACAGTAATAACCAGTTAAACTCGCAAAGTATAAATTTAAACTATGAATTACAGTATAGTATAGATGCAGCAACCTATAGATACATAAATGACAGCTGGTATACAGGACTAAGCAGTAGCTTGTTCTATATGGAAAATGAGACTAGAGCAGTACAATCTGGAAATGTGGATGTAAAAACATCTACCACAGGTTTGTATTTAAGCTCTTTTAATAGAATCAATCTAGCAGATAATAGGACTTTATCCATGGACATAGAAGCATCTTATATCTCTAGCCTTCTATTCGGTACTTATAAATGGGGTGGTTCATTCCCGACTAGTATTAGTTTTAATAAGAGCTTGTGGGATAGAAGAGCACAGTTAACCCTTGCCGTTAATGATATCTTTAAAACCCAAAATCAAAGACTTACTACACGTTATTTAAACCAAGATAATTATTATCTAGCACTACCTGAAACTAGAACCATAAGTGTAGGCTTCACTTATAACTTTGGTAATTTCAGCCTAGAAAACAATGAAATAACCACTCCAGAAGAACAGAATCGCACAACTAAAAAACAAGTCGGTCTGTAAATTACATTAAATCTTACTCAAAATAAAAAAGGCTTTCCATTTCTGGAAAGCCTTTTTAAGTAAATGAAATATATTTTTTTTAGAACTTATAGTTAAGACCTACTAGATAGTAAGACTGCAACTTGTTATCTACCGTATCAAAATCTAATTCAGTTGCACCTACCGCTAGGTTATTGTTAGCAAAGTTTAAAGCTTCTTGTTTATTACCTCTTAAACCAAATTCAAAACCTACACCTATATTTTTCCATAATGTGTAACCGAATGAGTTGATCCATGTATAATTAGAAAGGTCGCTGTTTTCATAGCTGTAAAAAGCAGATAAATTAGATTTAAAACTTACTTTACCTATACTACGTGTATAATCTGCAACTACTTTTGCACCTAGAGAAGATTCAAAAACTGCATCATTCTTAGCAAACACAAAGTTGTAGTTTAATGGGTGCACCACTACTACCAGATTATCTATAGGAGTCCATGTTGCACCTACACCTACGTCTAGGTAACCTGGATCATTAAAATTATTTAGAATAGTAGTACGGTATTCTGCTAGTGTTGAAACTGCAAGCTTCTCTGTTAACTTGTAACCATAAAGAGATGAGATATTAAAAACATCTGTTGCCTCTTGGAAACTATCATCATCTGTTGGGTCGTCTTTATCGTCAAATTTTACCCAACCTAAATTAATGTTTAATGAGTTTCTCCAGAAATATTTAGGCTGCTTTAAGTTTGCAAATGCATTTGCAGTAAGACCTATATTTCCAGCAGATACGTTTGCACTCCCTTGAGAGTACCAGTTATCAAAACTAGATAGGTTAACACCCAAAGTACCAAAAGCACCTTTTTTCCATCCTGGAAGAGCATCTATTTTCCCTTGAATAGCATTTACTCTAGATTGGATTTGAGCAATTGAATCTTGCTTTACCTTTTTTAATGCCTTTAACTCGGCCTCAGTCTGGGCAATTACAGTGCTCACTGAAAATAAAAGCACTACAGATAATAAAATTTTTTTCATAGTAATTATTGTTATAATTATTACAATAATAGCAATAAAATAACCTAATCACTTAAAACGCGATTGCAGCATAACGAGAAATACGATTAAATGCATTTTTTAAAGATGCTTAACGATTTTTAAGGTACGTACTCTTTAAAATATAGATGTCCTCAATGAGTTTTAACACGTCTTCTTTACTTGTACCGTCATAAGAACGACCTCTTAATCGTCCTTCTTTATCTACCAGCAAAAAATTCTCTGTGTGGATAAGAGCATAGTCACCACCGTATTTATTTTCCTTGGCAGCTAGGTAAGACTTGCGTGCTAGATCATAAATCTGTTTGCGATCGCCAGTGACTAGATTCCATTTAGAATCTATCACTCCTTTTTTAATTGCATATTCTTTAAGAACCTGTACACTATCTATTTCTGGTGTTACACTGTGAGAAAGAATCATCACATCAGGATCATTCTTAAATTCTTCTTGTACTAGCGTCATATTTTCAGTCATCACAGGACATATAGTAGGACAGGTAGTAAAGAAAAAGTCTGCTACATAAATCTTATTATCATAATCCTTATCTGTAATGGTATCGCCGTTCTGATTCACTAATTGAAAAGGTGCTATTTTATGATACTTTTTTACAAAAAGCATGGAATCGTCTACTAGAGTAGGATCAAATTTATCTGGTTGCAGTACAGGTAAGGTCTTCTCTGGCGTTAAAGCATATTGAAAAGAGGCCATTATTGCACTGCATAAAATGGCCATGAATAAGATGCGCCATTTATTTTTACTAAGAAATTGAAGCATTTATGATATTTTTTTTACAAAATTACAACCTTATCGATCTATTGGTGACTGTTTAACCACTTTCCTTACTAGAAATTCAAGGTTGATAAAGAATTTTGAAATAATGTATGAGATAGTTGTAGTTCTCGCTTTCGCGAAAGCGGAACAGTGACAAGCACAAATCACAACATGTCCAGAAAATGTAGATGTCTGTCTCTTAAATTTACAGCATCCATCTAAGCAAATAGCGTGATAAAGGAGGCACTAGAAATTATGACCTTTAAGATGACTCAAACCAGTGGAATCTATTTTCTAAATATAACTACAGAAATAAGTACAACCATAAAGAAACTACTTGTACGCTAAATCTATAACTACATTATGTGAACTGTTATGAATGACCTATTTTTGTTGGTCTAAAAATAAAAGAATGCATCCATATCTTGTTATAGCCATAAATTTTTTTATGAGCCTATCGCTGCTCATCATTTTACATGAATTAGGGCACTTTATTCCTGCACGTTTATTTAAAATACGAGTAGAAAAATTTTACTTATTCTTTGACATTAAGTTTTCACTTTTCAAGAAAAAAATAGGAGAAACTATTTATGGAATAGGGTGGTTACCTCTAGGTGGTTATGTGAAGATATCAGGTATGATAGATGAGAGCATGGACAAAGAGCAAATGGCCCAGGAACCTAAAGAGTGGGAATTTAGATCTAAGCCAGCATGGCAGCGATTAATCATTATGGTGGGTGGTGTAGTAGTTAATGTTGTGGTAGGTTTTGTGATATACATTATTCTAACAGCAAGTTATGGAACACCTCAATCTACTGGAACCGACTTAAAATATGGCCTAGGGTTCCCTAAAACACTTGAAGACATAGGTTTTAAACAAGGTGACCAGGTACTACTGGTTAATAATGATACATTAGATTATGCACCACACTTAAATAAAAACCTCATTTTTAGAGATGTAAAAACGGTAAGTGTGTTAAGAGATAATGAACTTTTAGACATTATTATACCTGAAGATATAGGTAATAGATTATTTCTAAATGGTGTACCGTCAAAGTTGACCCCTAGATTTCCTTTTTCTATAGGTTTTGTACAAGAAGGTTCTAAGGCAGATTCCTTAAACATACCTACCGGTGCAAAACTAACCTCTGTAGCTGGTCATAAAATCGACTACTACACAGATTATACCTATGCGATAAATAATTATGTAGAAACAAATAAACCATTTACCATTAACTGGGAACATGAGGGTAAATCATATTCTGGTCAGACACAATTCGGTACTAAAGAAGTAACTAGTTTCATATTTTTTAAGAGAACGGTAGATGAGGATAAAGTGCTGGGTATAAAACCTAAAGCGCTTGATGAAGATTATCAAAAAATATCAAAAGTTTCATATACGTTTTCTGAAAGTGTAAGTGCTGGTTTAGAACGAGGTTACTGGGTTGTGCATGATTACATAGTACAGTTTAAATATGTTTTTACTAAAAAAGGAGCGAGTCAGCTAGGTGGTTTTGGAACTATTGCAAAATTATATCCAGATACCTTTAATTGGTTAGCATTTTGGGAAACCACTGCGTGGATTTCTTTTGTACTGGCCGTAATGAACATACTACCTATTCCAGCACTAGATGGTGGTCACGTTATGTTTTTAATATATGAAATCATCACAGGAAGAAAGCCAGGAGACAAGTTTTTAGAAAAAGCACAAATAATAGGTATAGTTATTTTACTTTCTTTAATGCTCTATGCAAATGGAAATGACCTCTTTAAGGCACTATTTGGATAAAATTTCAAAAAAATATTAAATTTTTTAGTTTAAAAGTTTGTCAAATATAAAAAACATACTAAATTTGCAATCGCTTAAGCAAATAGCTTGAGTTTGTGTATATCACAGTCCTCCTTAGCTCAGTTGGTTAGAGCATCTGACTGTTAATCAGAGGGTCCTTGGTTCGAGCCCAAGAGGAGGAGCAAAAATAGCCGTTCAGTAATGAGCGGCTTTTTTCATTTTAACACCTGTAGCAATCTTATCTTCTTCTTATAGATTTTACGCCCGACTACTAACAATATCCCACAGTTTTAATTGTTATATTTACATTTCAAGTAAAGAAATCAATTGTGCGAGTTAATCGTTTCAATTTCAATATATAGAGAATACAAGAATGAGCTGTAATAGTTGTGGAACTGGTGGAGGTACTCCTGGTGGATGTAAAAATCATGGAACCTGCGGTACGAGTGGATGTAATAAACTAACGGTTTTTGACTGGCTAGCAAACATGGAGTTGCCAGATGGTCAAAAAGCTTTCCCATATGTGGAAATACGTTTTAAAAATAGTAGAAAAGAATTCTATCATAACTCAGAAGGTCTTCAGCTTAAAATAGGAGACATAGTAGCTACAGAGACTCAAAGCGGTCACGACATAGGAATAGTAACCATAACTGGTGAGTTAGTGCGTGTACAAATGAAACGCAAGCGCATTAAAATAAATGGAGAAATCCCAAAAGTTTACCGAATCGCAGATGAAAAAGATGTAGAAAAATGGGTGACTGCTCGCGAGAAGGAAGAACCTATGAAAGTACGCGCTAGAGAGATAGCAATACGTCTTCAACTCAAAATGAAAATCTCTGACATAGAATTTCAAGGTGACGGTTCTAAAGCGACCTTCTACTACACCGCCGATGACCGCGTAGATTTTAGAGAATTAATTAGAGAATACGCTTCAGAATTCAAGACGAGAATAGAAATGCGCCAGATAGGCCTGCGCCAGGAAGCTGCTCGTTTAGGCGGTATAGGGTCATGTGGTCGTGAATTGTGTTGTAGTACATGGTTAACAGATTTTAGATCTGTAACTACAGGTGCTGCTCGTTATCAAAACTTATCATTAAACCCACAGAAACTAGCGGGACAGTGCGGGAAATTAAAATGCTGTCTTAACTACGAGCTGGATTCTTACATGGATGCACTAAGCGCATTTCCTAAACAAAATCAAAAACTTTATACCGAAAAAGGAACCGCTGTATGCCAAAAAGTAGACATATTTAAAGGCCTAATGTGGTATTGTTATGAGGGTGACTGGATGAGCTGGCACACTCTAACTACAGAGCAAGTTCATGAAATAGTATCAAAAAACAAGGCCAAAGAAACAGTTACTAGCATTGAAGAATATGCAAGTGAACTAATAGCTGAAGAAGAGGTAAGTTTTGAAAACGTAGTAGGTCAGGATAGTTTAACACGTTTTGATCAACCTAAATCAAAATCTCGCAACAAACGTAATAAAAGACGCAGACCTGCAAAACCACAAAACAACGCAGCAACAGCAACTGCTGCTTCACCTAAAGAAGCACAGCCAGCTCGCAAACCTAGACCTAAAAAGAATAACCGAACACCTGAAGCTAAAACTAACAACAATAGAAAACCTAGCTCTAAAAAACCTATTAACGCAAATAGAAATACTAATAAATCAGAAACTAATAAAACCACAGGTGAAACTAAGTCTAGCAAGCCTAGAAACAACCGCAATAAACGCCGTAATCGTAACAATAGCAATAAAAACAACCCTAATAAACCGCCTAAAAAAGAAGATTAGTGAGATTATTAATATGCCTTTTAATAACAGTAACGATAGTCTCTTGTGACGACTTGTTAGTAGATGCAAATTATGAAAGCCTACCACCTACTGGTTGGGACATTAAGGATACAGCCTCTTTTAACATTACACCACAAGACACAACTACCGCTTATAATCTATATTTAAACCTGCGCAACACGCATGAATATGAGTATAATAACCTGTGGCTTATCACACAGATAAAATTCCCCCATGGAAAAATCGTTACAGATACATTGCAGTATGAAATGGCGGCACCAGATGGTAGTTTTTTAGGCACAGGATCCAACGGTATCTATGAAAATAAATTATGGTTACGTGAAGGAGTACGCTTTCGCGAAAGCGGAATATACCAACTAGCACTTAAACACGCAATGAGAAAAACAGGAGAAGTAAAAGGAGATACCCCATTAAAAGGGATTCTTGAAGTAGGATATAGTATAGAAAAACAAGTGCAAGATGGCAGCAACTAAAGCACAAATAGCTAAAGAAAAAGCAAGCAAGAAAAAGAATATTACTCTTTTCTGGAAAATTTATGCAGTAGGAATAGGACTCGTAGTTCTTATGTTCTTACTAGCAGCATGGGAGGTTTTTGGTGATTTACCAGACCACACCGCCCTAGAAAATCCACAAACAGAACTAGCCACCGAGATAGTTACCGTAGATGGTAAAACATTAGGTAGTTTTTATAACGATAACCGTAAACCTGTAAAATTTGACGATTTACCTAAACACTTAGTAGATGCACTGGTCTCAACAGAGGACGAGCGTTTCTGGGATCACAGTGGTATAGACGGTTATGGAACTGCTAGAGCTGCAGCGTTTTTAGGTAGCAAAGGCGGTGCGAGTACCATCACACAACAACTAGCAAAGCTCTATTTTACAGAACAAGCTAGTAGCAACAAAATAGAACGATTGATTCAGAAAATACGTGAGTGGATTATCACCTCTAGACTTGAGAAACAATATACAAAGGAAGAAATTATTACTCAATACCTTAATGAATTTGATTTCTTAAAACAAGCTATAGGTATACGTAGTGCGGCAAACATCTATTTTGGTAAAGAGCCTATTAAACTTACTGTTTCAGAAAGTGCGGTTTTAGTAGCTATGCTTAAAAACCCTAGACAGTTTAATCCGTATAGAGAAATCTCAAAAGAAAAATCTTTTAACCGTCGCAATCAGGTGTTTTTCCAGATGGTACGTAATGGTAAAATGACAGAAGAGGTAAAAGATAGTCTTACATCCTTACCCATAGTTTTAGACTACAATCCAGAAGGGCATAATGATGGAATGGGAACTTATTTCCGTGAACATTTACGTGACTGGTTAAAAACCTGGGCAAAGGATAACATAAATCCAGAAACCGATCAACCCTTCAATCTTTATAACGATGGATTAAAAATTAATGTAACTATAGACCACCGCATGCAAAAAATGGCCGAAGAAGCTGTTTATGCACACATGGAACGTTTACAGGCAGAGTTTGACCATCAACAAACACGCAACAAGACAGCCCCTTTTACAGATCTTACAAATAATCAAATAGAAATGAGGTTACAGTCTGCAATGAAAAGGTCTGAAAGATGGAGAGAAATGAAGAAAAAAGGTATTGCCGAAAAAGACATTATCAAAAGCTTCAATGAAAAGACAGACATGACCATCTTTGACTGGAAAGCAAAAGGCCGCGAGCGTGACACCATAATGACACCTATGGATTCCATACGTTATTACAAGAAATTTTTACATACAGGTCTCATGTCATTAGAGCCACAAACCGGTCATGTAAAAGCATGGGTAGGTGGTATTAATCACAAACATTTTAAATATGATAACGTAGAGCAAGGAACACACCAGGCTGGTTCTACTTTTAAACCATTCTTATATTCTACAGCAATTGATCTTTTACACTATAGTCCCTGTAAAACATTATCTGATGGAGAGTACACCATACCTGCAGGTAAACATGGTAATACAAAAGACTGGACGCCTAAGGATTCTAACGGTGATTATGGTAACATGATGACTTTAAAAGAAGCGCTAGCAAAATCAAAGAACACAATATCTGCCAGACTTATGGATGAAGTAGGCCCACAGGCTGTAATCGATCTAGCTACTCAATTAGGTATAAATACAAAAGGTATGGATATTGTTCCTTCACTAGCATTAGGTACTGCAGATGTTAACCTTTATGAAATGGTAGGTGCTTATGGTGTTTATGCAAATAGTGGTATTTATACAAAACCGGTTCTTGTTACCAGTATAGAAGATAAAAACGGCACCATTCATTATCAATATATACCAGAAAATAAAGATGTAATGAATCCTGAAACAGCTTATGTTACGGTAAATCTTATGGAAGAAGTAACAAAAATAGGTAGTGGGGCAAAATTAAGAGGTAACTGGGCTACTAATAACAGTTTCTACAAAGAGGTAATTACAGACTATCCTTATGACTTTAAGAACGACATCGCTGGTAAAACAGGTACCACTCAAAATAATTCAGATGGATGGTTTATGGGAATGGTTCCTAACCTAGTTACTGGTGTCTGGGTAGGTGGAGATGGTAAATCTATTCACTTTAAATCTACTAAATACGGACAGGGCGCTACCATGGCGTTACCTATATGGGGTAGTTATATGAAACGCCTTTATGCAGACCAGACGATAGATGTCTCTAAAGAGCCTTTCAAAAAACCAGAAGATCTCTCTATCGAGACCGATTGTGAGGAGTATGAAAAGCTACAGAACAGCTCTCCATTAGGAGGTAGTGAAGAAGACGACTCTAGAGAATTTGACATGTAAATTATGATAGCAAAACTTTCATTAGAAAATATTTTATTTTTAGATATTGAGACCGTACCTCAACAAGAGAGTTTTGATTTATTAGATCCTATAGACCAACATCTATATGCAGATAAAACTAAATACCAGCGCAAAGAAGAATTCTCTGCGGCAGAGTTTTATGACCGCGCTGGTATTTGGGCCGAATTTGGCAAAATAGTATGTATATCTGTCGGTTATTTTGTTAATCGCAATAAAAAACAATTTAGAACACGCAGTTTTATTGGTGAAGAAAAACCACTATTAGAAGAATTCTCTAGTCTTTTAAAAGATCATTTTTCTAGTAGAAATAACCTGTTGTGTGCTCATAATGGTAAAGAATTTGATTTCCCTTACATAGCAAGAAGAATGATTATCGCAGGTCTTGAGATACCAGAAAAGCTCAACCTATTCGGTAAAAAGCCTTGGGAAGTTCCACACATAGACACTATGGAGTTATGGAAATTTGGCGATTATAAGCACTACACTAGTTTAAAATTATTAACGCGCATTCTAGGTATTCCATCACCTAAGGATGACATAGATGGATCACAAGTACGAGATGTATTCTATGTAGAAAATGACGTGCGACGCATAGCAAATTATTGTGAAAAAGACGTAGTTGCAGTAGCACAGATAGTTCTCAAATTGCGCAAAGAACCTATACTTACAGTTGAACAAATCATCTCAAAATAATACCGTTGCATCCATAAAGGATCTTAACGTTAGCTTTTCAAATGGAAAAGAAAACGTTAAGGTACTACATGATATTAATTTTAACATATTTAAAAACGAGATACTAGCCGTAGTCGGAGAATCTGGAAGTGGTAAGTCTGTCACAAGCAAGGCTCTTATGGGTTTATTACCTAGTGCCACAGCACAAGTAAATGCTCAAGAACTTTCTTTGTTAGGCAAGAATTTATTATTATTAAAAGATAGAGAATGGTCTCGCTTTCGCGGAAGCGAGATAAGCATGATCTTTCAAGAACCTATGAGTTCTCTTAATCCTACTATCACCTGTGGTAAGCAAGTCATAGAGATACTACAACAACATCAGAAAATTAATACCTCTAGCGCTAGAAAAGAAGTTTTATCGCTTTTTAAAAAGGTAAAACTACCAACTCCAGAGATAACGTTCTCAAAATACCCACATGAAATAAGTGGTGGACAGATGCAGCGCGTTATGATTGCTATGGCAATAGCGTGCAGGCCTGCCTTATTAATTGCAGACGAGCCTACTACTGCACTAGATGTAACCGTGCAAAAAGAGATTATTTTATTACTCAAAGAATTGCAACAAGAATACGGCATGAGTATTCTATTTATATCACACGACCTATCTTTAGTACGCGCTATTGCAGACAGGATACTGGTTATGTATAAAGGTAAAATAGTAGAGCAAGGAACAAGTGAATCTATTTTTAAAACTCCCAAAGAAACATACACCAAAGCACTTATCGCTTCTAGACCTAGCACTACAGAGCGTGTTAAAAAACTACCGACCATAAGCGATTTTATGCAACATAGGGTAGACAGAGAGTTGATCACTCCATCGCAACGAGCGGCTACTCACAAAGATATTTATAAAAACACTCCTCTATTGCAACTAGTAGATGTAGTAAAAGATTATCCACTTAAGAAAAAGCTTTTTAAAAAGCAAACCTATTTTAGAGCTGTAGATGGTGTTAGTCTTAATCTATATTCTGGTGAGAGCTTAGGACTGGTAGGAGAAAGTGGCTGCGGAAAAAGTACTCTAGGCAACCTGATTTTGCGTCTGAGAGATGTGACCAGCGGTACTATTATTTATCGCAATAGAGACATTACACACCTTACAGGCAAAACAATGCGCGAGTTGAGAAAAGAAATTCAGATTATCTTTCAGGATCCATTTGCTTCATTAAATCCTAGACTTACAGTAGGCCAAGCTATTATTGAGCCTATGAAATGGCATGGTATAGGAGATAATCATGCCCATAGAAAGGAAAAGGTACTTGCTTTATTAAAACGAGTAGGACTAACTGAAGAGCATTATAACAGGTATCCACATGAATTTAGTGGCGGTCAGAGACAGCGCATAGGTATAGCTAGAACAGTGGCCTTAGAACCTAAGTTAATCGTATGTGATGAAAGTGTGAGTGCTCTAGACATATCTGTACAAGCACAGGTTTTAAATCTTTTAAATGAGTTTAAAGCAGATTTTGGATTCTCTTATTTATTCATTTCTCATGACCTTGCGGTAGTGAAATACTTTTGCGATCAGGTTATTGTAATGAATAAAGGTAAAATAGAAGAAAAAAATGAGGCTGATGCTCTTTATGAAAATCCGCATAGTGATTATACTAAAAAATTGATTGCGGCAATACCACAATAAATACCCTTGTTGTGAGATCATGTCTTATAAGCTGACAAAAGTCATCGTTGACCACGAGGAGTAATACCAATTTACTTTTGAAAAGTCTCTATGAAAGCATTTTTATAATGATGATTACTAGTTATTGATTTTATGGTC